>CAZPXP010000016.1:0-120197 GCA_964590975.1 uncultured Ferruginibacter sp.
ATTATGGGCGCCCGTACCAAACCACTTAAAGTGATAGAACCTGCGGCTGTTGATGCCCTTACACAGGTGGTATCTTTTGAATTACCTCCTGCCAAAGCTGGCGTAAAACTGGTTCCGGCCGATAACCCGGAAGAACTGGTTCGTTTGCTGCATGAAGAAGCCAAAGTATTTTAATGCAGCGGTATTATTTTCAACCTTGATCATCGCACAGTGCCCGCACTGTGATTAAAAAGAATAACATGAGCGTTTTAATATTTTTAGACCAGGCCGATGGCCAGATCAAAAAAGCCTCTCTTGAAGCCGCCAGTTATGGCGCTAAGGTGGCTGAACAAACCGGTACCACGGCAGAAGCTGTTGTGCTGGGTACTACTACAGGCGATCTTTCTGCTTTGGGTAAATATGGTATTACCAAAGTACATACGGTTGCCAACGATCAACTGAACCATCTTGATGCACAGGTATTTACACAGGTGCTTGCTGAAGCGGCTACTGCCATCAGCGCCAGTGTTATCGTGTTCAGTAATAACCTTACGGGTAAAGCTATTGCTTCGCGCCTGAGCGCAAGGCTGAAAGCCGGGCTTGTAAGCGGCGCTATTGCCCTGCCCGATACGGCCAATGGTTTTGTGGTAAAGAAAAACGTATTCAGTGGTAAGGCTGTAGCTAATATGTCTGTTCAGACAGCCGTTAAGATCATCGCGCTCAGCCCTAATGCCTTCAGTATTATTGAAGGCACAGGAACTGCGGCAGTGGCAGAACTGGCGGTAACAGTACCGGCCTCTAAAGTGCAGGTAACCGGGGTAAGCAAAGTGGAAGGCGAGGTTCCGCTTACGGAAGCGGAACTGGTGGTAAGTGGTGGCCGTGGGTTAAAAGGACCTGAAAACTGGGGGCTGGTAACTGATCTTGCCAAACTGATCGGTGCATCTACAGCCTGCAGCCGTGCAGTTGCTGATGCACACTGGCGCCCGCACCATGAGCACGTAGGACAAACGGGGCTTGCCATTGCGCCCAACCTGTACTTTGCCATCGGTATCAGCGGCGCTATCCAGCACCTGGCAGGCGTTAACCGCAGTAAGGTGATTGTGGTGATCAATAAAGACCCTGAAGCACCTTTCTTTAAGGCGGCAGATTATGGTATTGTAGGCGATGCTTTTGAAGTAATGCCGAAGATCATTGAAGCAGTAAGAAAGCTGAAGTCGGCTTAAATATAATATTGGCGGCCGTGGGGAGTCCGGTCGCTGCCAGCGAAAGCCACAGATATACATTTGTGGCTTTTTTATTGAGGCTGCACCAAAGAAATAAATACCTTAGCGCCAAATTTATGATGATGCGAAAACTGTTATTTGTACTCTATGTAATACTGGCTGGCATTGCTGCAAAGGCGCAGAAGGAATTCAGGGGAACGATCGTTTATACCCTGCATGCCAGTAAGGAGGAAAAAAAGGATGCGGAGGCCGTTATCCAGTTTGGTGCCCGGAAGATCAAAGTACATTTTAAAGAACCGGGCGACCCGGGCGACGAGAAAAAACTGCTGATTGACCTCGACTCGGGTAAATCGTACAATATCAACTACACGGAGAAGGTATATACGGAAACAACCCTAAGGGTAAGAAAGAAGGCTGAACCGGCTTTACCCAGAACGATTGCCGGTTATAGCACCACCCCTGTTCCTGAAACGGAGAGCAGCGGGTTAAATGAACTGATGGGAGGCTTTGTTTCTTTTAGCAGTATATTGATAGAAACCGGTGACAGTCTTTACTATCCCGTACCCGAACAATATGCCAATAGCCGCGAACTGCTCATGATCAAGAACAATCATATTGTGCTGGGCATGACGGTGGCGCTGAAAATAAGCGCTTACCTTAAAAAGGAAGGCGACGACGATCCCAATGATAATATTACGGCTATGGCAACATCGGTAAATACCGACGCCATTCCCGATAGTGAGTTCCGCATTCCCGAAGGTTTCAGTAAAGAGGCCGCCATTGTAGGCATCAACCCGGCAATAGATTCGACGATGGTCGATTCAGTAGCAGTAACCTCCGCGATGGATACGGCGATACCCGTGAAAGCCAAAAAGAAGCCAGCCAAGAAAACGGTTCCCAAAAAGAAACCGAATGTTGTAAAGGCTAAGGCCAGCATGCGTAAGCCATAGGCACACAGGCAGTTCGGGTATGCAAAAGCCGGTAAAGATCAGCTCTTTACCCTGTCATTTACAGCCCTCTGCGGAAACCCATCAGCACTTAAAATTAAACTCTTCCCTTGAGGTTGGGATAAACATTAATTGATATATTTGTCGCCGATAACATATTGACAGACCCTTTGGGGAAACGAGGTAATCATGAAGAAAATTGAACTGGAAATAGTGGCTCTTTCGCACAGTATTACTCAAACACATTCGTATGCTGTTGTATTGGGAGAAGTGAATGGTTTACGACGCCTGCCGATCGTAATTGGCGGATTTGAGGCCCAGGCTATTGCTGTAGCATTGGAAAGAATGCAGCCAAGCCGTCCGCTGACGCATGACCTGATGAAGAATTTCATGATGGCGTTCAATGTTGAGCTCCACGAGATCGTAATCAACGATCTGCAGGAGGGTATCTTCTACAGTAAGCTGGTATGCACCAGTGAACACGATACGGTTGAAATTGACAGCCGCACTTCGGATGCCCTGGCCCTGGCGGTACGTTTTGGCTGCCCGATCTATACATACGATAATATTCTCGACCAGGCAGGCATACTGATGGAGGATGATGGTAAGAAGAAGAAAACAACTCCAACCACCACCAGTACAGGCAGCAGCCACGAAGACCTTAAAAACCTGTCGTTACCAGAGCTGAATAACCTGCTTACAGAAGTACTTGAGCAGGAAGACTATATCCGGGCCATCGCTATCCGCGATGAGATCAAAAGCCGGGAGAAATAAGCTCCGGTTTCTTTATTCATCACCAATCAACCAGCATTTCCGGCGCCATGGTCGTTTTTCCCAACTGTAAAATCAACCTTGGGCTTCATATCCTGCGCAAACGGCAGGATGGCTTCCACGACCTGGAAACGATATTTTTTCCTGTTGCCCTGCATGATGCACTGGAGCTGTTACCGGGTAAAGAAGATACGGAAGTGGTCTTTACCGCAACGGGCAGGCTGACGGGTGCCGCACCTGCCGATAACCTATGTGTAAAAGCCTGGCACCTGCTTAAAAAGGATTTTCCCGGTCTGCCCCCCGTACGCATTCATCTACATAAAGCTATCCCCGTAGGAGCTGGTCTTGGCGGCGGCTCGGCTGATGCTGCTTTTACCCTGCGTGCGCTTAATACTATTTTCAACCTGAAGCTCCAACCAGAGCAACTGGTTACCTATGCTCTTCAACTGGGCAGCGATTGTCCATTCTTTATACTCAACCAACCCTGTTTTGCCACCAGCCGCGGAGAAATTATGGAGCCGGTTGCGGTTAATCTTTCCGGTTTTACGCTTGTAGTGGTTAATCCCGGGATACATATCAATACAGGATGGGCCTTTTCGCAGATCACCCCTGCACTGCCTGCACTTTCTTTAAAGGACATCATACAACGCCCGGTAAGTGTATGGAAAGAGTTGTTGGTAAATGATTTTGAAACGCCCGTATTCAATAGCTACCCGGAGATTGCAGACCTGAAAAACCGGATGTACAGTAATGGTGCCGTATATGCGGGTATGAGCGGCAGCGGCAGTACGGTGTACGGGCTATTCGACAGCGGGGTACCCATGCAGCATGAGGTTTGGCCCGAAGGATATTTTGCAGGGAGATATAAGTTATGAACCCGCTTGCGGCAGGCAGGTTATGAATGATAATAGCAAAAGCTGTGTATCAGGCAGCAGGAAATAGAAGGTTGGCGTACGCCTGTTCACGAAACCCCTGCTACCCAAACGCATGATACTTGCTGCCCAAACCCTGCTGCTCCATCAGAAATAAGTAGATACACCAAAACTAAAGCCTGCTGTTTTAGCCGGGGGATTACCCAGTATATCCGTTTTCTGCATGTGGCGATAGTTTAACCGCAATACGGTTTGTGCGGTTGGCCGGAAACTGATGGCAGGCACAATACTCCACAGGTGCTCTCCAATATTGCCGCCGGTACTTTTAAATTTACCCACATTCCAGTCTGCATATTCCACGCGGCAGGCCAGGTTAAGCATTGCCCTCTCCCACCCGAGCATTCTTCTTTTTACCACCGGCTGAACAATATCCATAAAGCCTCCCTGCTGGCGGTTGCCATACTGCTGTGTGAAGGTAGCAGGTACGTTTACTTTTATCCAGGCCCATTCGGCAGTGATAAAAGTATTGAGCCGCGGTAAAGTGGTATTGAAATCAAGGGCAAAAATGTCTACCCTTCTTTTATCATCAAGCTGTAAACCATCATCCTGGAATTTATTGTACACCCCACCCATATAAGACAGCCCCAGCTCCCCTATCTTATTATTTCTTACGGCTACTTTACCGGTAAACAATGGCAAACCACTGTTTATCTCTTCAAAGCGTTCGGGGTTATTCTTTGCTGCGGGGAGGAAGGTTTTATTTTCAGTATTGTCGATGATAGAGTTGTCGAAGCTGCCCGACAGGTAAGCTTCATATCCAAACATCCAGTTGTTGCTGTACCGTTTGCCATAGATGCCAAACCCTGCGTTGCTCCAGGTAGCGGGCAGCATTTGCGTGGCGGAGATGGGCCGGTCTGTAAACTCCCATTTCGGACCATCATGATTCTGGTTAAAGGAACCAATAGGGTTCAGGATCATACCACCCCGCAGGTTCAGCAGCGGATGCAGTTCTACGTCAAGCGCGGCAAACTCTACGGCTATTTCCTTACCTCCGTCTTCAAACTCTATCTCGCTCAAAAACTTAAGGCGCTTGCCAATGGTTGAAGAAAGGAACAGGGTTACACGCCTGAACTGGAACTGATGCCCTTCCGAGATACCATCGGTGCCAAGGTGCTGCCAGTTGGCTTCCATATACCCGCCCACTGCAACAGGCAGCTTCCCCACGCTCACAAAGGGACGGTTATACACGGCATCCATATTCATGGTTTGGTTGGCTGTGTCTTTAGGAATGCGCTTTAATAATACGGGATCTATCTGCGCCTGCCCTGCAAGACAACAAAACAGTACGCCGCTTATAAGGGTAATACATTTTCTCATATTGCTTTCAATGAAATTTTCAGTTGCCCGTTTTCGATCTTTACGGGGAAGGTTCGCAGCTTATTATCGGCAGGGCCATTTTGTACAAGACCGGTATTATCAAATTCGCTTCCATGCGCAGGGCATTGCAGCTTATCGCCAAAAACCTGCAATTCAGCACCCTGGTGCGTACAGCGCATCCACAGGGCGGTGTATGTCGTTTCGTTAAAGCGGTAAACGCAGATGGGATATTGAAGCAGGTCGTTCTGAACCACTATATATTTTCTGAAACCATCTTCTTTTCCATTCTTTATTTTAAAGTCGCTGGCCAGTACTACGATATCATCGTTAACAATCTTACCACTCAGCAGTTTTGTTGAGCCACAGCTTTGCAGGAGCGCTGTCATTCCCGCACCTCCGATGCATGCAAAGCCGCAGGTTTTGATAAAATCCTTCCTGTTCATGTTTTACAATGATTTTAAAAACGTGAGTACGGCATTTTTTTCAGCGTCGGCAGCCTGGCCGAACTTATTCCTGCTCGCTGCCCCCTCACCCCCGTGCAGCAAAATGGCGGCTTCTATGCTTTTTGCCCTGCCATCGTGCATCAGGAAGTATTGGCCGCCCTGCGAATTTGGGGAAAGACCAAGCCCCCATAACGGTGGCGTACGCCATTCGGCGGTTTTAGCATTGCCTTCTGTATAGCCATCGTCCAGCCCGGGGCCCATATCATGCAGCAGCAGATCGGTATACGGGTGAAACGTAGTATTAGACAGCGCAGCAATGGGAGAAAAGCCGGTGGAGAGTGTTTGCCTGTGGCAGTTTTCGCAACCCATCTGTATAAAAAGATCTTTTCCCTTTATCACCTGCGGATCATTGGGATTACGCTGTACCGGGGCTTTTAAAGTTTGCAGGTAGAATACTACATTATTGATGGTTTGGTTTGATACTTCGGGGTCAATTTCAAGCCCGGAGTAAACATCATAAGGCTCGAAGGAGGAAGTAATACCAATATCCTGGTTATAGGCGTTGACCGTTTGGTGTAAAAGGCTGTATGCAGCGGCTTTTTTACCAAAGCGGTGAATATACCGCCCGTTCTGTGCTATGGCATTTGGGTGGGGCGTGATGTATGCGGGCAGTGCTATCCAGTTGGGTACACCTGAAATGCCGTCGCCGTTAAGGTCAAGTGGATCGGCCATGGCCAGGATGTCTGCATCGGGTACCAGTTCCAAAAAACCAAGACCGGTGTTGGCTGGTGGGGTGAACTTTGAAAAAGCAGCTCCTGCGGGAATCTGTTCGGGCGCATAGCCTGGTAATGCTCTTTCCTGTAATTGCGGGCCACCCAGGTGGAGAAATTTGTTTCCGGTACTGTCTGTTTGCCCAAAGCGTGTAAGCGTGGTAAAGGGGTGCCCCTTACCGTCTCCGGCGTGGCAACTGCCGCAACTGGTGGCCACGAAAACAGGGCCCAGCCCAGCCCGGGCAGTGAATACTTCATCGTTAAAAGCAGCATCGCCCGCCAGGAATTGCTGGTTTTGTGCATAGCTTAAGCCTTCAATCTGCCCGTCGAGCAGGTCTTCCTCTGCTTTTGCAGCAGGTTCAAACTTCGAACAGGCCTGCACCAGCGCTACAATTGCCATTATACCTGCAACTACTATATATGATCTTCGCATCGTCTTACCTGTATATTTTACAGGCAAAAGTACAAAGTTAGTTTAGTCTAACAAATTTATTTATTGACGCAGTTTGCCGGAGAGGGGTATGTTGTTTTTCAGTTGTCCGTTATCCTGTCGAAGAATATCGCATACACAGTAGGTTTCCATTGCCGGTAATGCATACTAAGTGGCAGCGAGCCGGTATCAACTTCCTGCGATATTTCGCTGCCCAGCTTCATATACCGCTCAGCCGCGGCAACCGGCTCCAGTATAGTAAGTACTGCGGCCTCGCCTTCGCCGGCAAGGTGCTGCCAGCTATTTACGTCTGCATCGCTCACACTATAGTCTAACTGTATCATTACTTTTTTACAGGTAAATACAGGTACGAGTGCAGATACTTTTATTTCGAGGTAAGATTGCCCCCACCAGAACTCCTGCCGCCATTTTTCGTCGATTATATTAACGTGTATTTCTACAAAGGGCTTACCGGCATGGTTTTGCAGTTCAGGTTCCAGCCCCTGCGCACGGAAGGATTGCTGAAGCACCAGGGCAAAGGGGGGGATCATCCTGCAGGCATTTTCAAAAGAGGGAACGTCTGCAATGGTTTTAAGAGCGTTGTCGATATATGATTGTATGAGTGCTGCTGACATCTTATTGAATTAATTAAAAATAAAGTCCCAGTGAAATTTAGGCACAGGATCCGTAACACCCTTTCGTTCGGCTTCTGTAAGCGGGCGATCGGGTGTAATTTTTACTTCTTTGGAAGGAGTGATGCCATAATTGTAATCGATCGGTGCCAGGTCTTTTTCGGTGGTAACCGTGCGGCCAAACTTCTTGGCGGCTTCGTCCAGCGCTTTCTGAAGGGGTTCGCCTTCAATATGACCACGCGGGAAGCTTTTATTGAGCTTCACGTCAAATTCAAGTTCGTCTGTCCATTGCAGCGTCAGGCGTCCGCCGCTATCCATGCTTTGTACCAGTTGCTCTGCAAGCGCTTTATACTGGTCTGCATTATACTTGGCATTTACATTGTTGATATATACCTGCCGTACGGTTTTATCGCCTACCATTTCGTGCATATTGGTAAGCGGGTCGCCGATCACTGCCACAGTATCGGCGTCTGTTTTAGCCGCCGCATTTTTCCATGTAAGCGAATCCCTTGTCATAGAAGGCTCCATAAAGGTGGGTGCATACTCTGTATTGAGTACGGTAGCGCCTGCACGGTCGGCAGCGGGTATCATATCAACGGCAAATGAATTGGTACCACCACCTACGTCAATAATATACTGCTGGTGTGCGGTATTGGCCTTACCAATGGCATTAAGCGATACACCAGGTTTGGCACCGGAGGGGATGGTCCAGCGCTGACGGGACATGATGAGTATTTCCTGCAAACCGTCGCCGGTAACGGATGGCATGAGGATAATTACCAGTTCCTTATCACTGCCTCCCGCTTTCATACTCTGGTTGGTCAGTTTCACGCGTTCAACAAGCTCGGGAAACTGCCCCAGCTCTACACCCTGCATGCTCACCTTACCATTCCGGAAAGTCATGCGCATACCGAAATTACCCTCCTCCAGCGCAGCGGTCATCTCTCTTACCCTGGCTGTATCAAAAACGGATTTATCAAGCAGTTTCTGCCCGCCAACAAGTTTATCAAAAGCATCTATCTTTTCACCAAGCAATTGCTTCTTGGCTTCCACGCCGAGGGTCGGGTTATTGAGTATATCGTAAACGTCTTTATTAAGCTTGGCATATTCGCTCATGAAAGCCGGGTTGTCTTTGAGCTTGGCAACTTCTGTAGCCGCGGCTTTACCAAACATTTTCTGCCGTATGGCCAGCACGGCTTCAAATTCATCTTCACCACGCAGGTTCAGATGCTCTACGGGAAGAGTTGCAATCCCTTCTGCGGCGGCGGCAACAGGAATACCATTCTTGCCGGGGTAGATGACAATATTGGTACCCTTGCTCAGGGAGGCAATATCTCCTTTAAGGGAAAGGATCGTCATACCACCTGCAAATGCTAACTGGGCCAGCAGCAATATTTTTGCCCTGCTTCTCGACGCATCATCACCGGCTGATTTATCAATATCATCGAGCTTTTTCAGCGTATCGGCAGTGAGTATGGCTATATTGAATCCATTAATACCAATATTCAAACCGGCAAGCGGTACATAAACCTTATCCGCAGCAAGGGCAAGCTTTGCCCACGCGCCTACCCATGGTGTACCTTTGATGGAGGCCTGGCTGGCAAGATAAATGATACGGCCACTCGACAGGGCCGACAACCCAACGATACTGGCAGCGATATTACCGAGATCAAGCATCGCTGTCATCGGCGTCAGGTCTTCATTCTTATAATGTTCGTACAGGTCTATGCCCGCCGCCACACCACCCGCGATGGCAGAAACAGCAAACATGAGCTGTATGGCTACGGGCGTGGTGGCGCCTCCTGAGAAGATAATAGAACCCACCAGTGCGGCAATGCCTACGGCGGCAGCAAACCAGGCAAGAATATCTTTCCACTCCCATGGCTCTGTAAGTTCAACCTGCCCTTTCATATTGCCGTCGGGTGTTGAATACAGCAACATGCCTTTGGGCAGGTGATCTTTATCATTCAGTTTTTTAAACAGTTCAGCAGGCGGAGTATCGCCAGGCTCCTGGCCTGATGATAGCTCTACATGATCCCAGTACGGCGAAGAGGGGTTAATAAAATCCACGATCCACCACTTGCGGGAGTAGGTGTTGAAATAATAATAAATCGGCAGCTCGATAGCGGGCAGCGCCTCATCTTTCGACTGCATGTATTTTTCGTAATTGTAATAAACAGCCTTTACCCTTGTGATCTTGATGGCGCTTGGATTGTTCACAATCTGCTGCAGTTCTTTTGCAAACAGGAAAGCGCCTCTAATCTGCGAAGAAGCGGTGGCATCAGTATCTTTCATCCTGTCTGATGCCCACAGGTTAAAGCCATTAGAGAGCGTGTCGTAGGATTTGTTCATTTTATCCCACTGGTGCAACCGGATCTCAGCGCCAATGTCCATAGTAACATTGGTGGTATTGGAAGTAATACCCGCAGTGGTTGTAGAAGTAGATTCGCCGGTATAAGGATTTTCTTTATAATTGGTTGAAGAAGCTGCGCCGGGAGCCACCGCTATTCCGTAGCTGCCCGTTTTTTCTTTACCTGCCGTATCACGCTTGATGAGCACAAGATATTCATCTGCGAAGGTTGCCGTTTTCGAAATCTTATCCTTATCGTCGTCGGTTAAGGTTGCCTTTCCCTTTACAAACATGTTCAGGTATTGCAGTGATATGTCGAGCTTTTTCCAGGCGAGATAGGTATCGCCCTTGATCAAATCTGCCTCAAGTGCTTTGATGTAGAGCTGACCCAGCAGGTTATTAAGAATACCAATATCCTGCTGACGGGTTTCGGGCAACTGCTGCTGATCGAGTTTTTCGTTACCGATACCGGCTACAAGCTGCTTAAACAGGTCTTCCGATTTTGCTTCGCGGAAAACATACTGCCCGGCTATTTTTTCAAACCTGTAACGTTCTTCACCCGCCAATGCAGCTCCGGTAAAATAAAGGTCGATAAACCGGTTAAAATCGGGCCGCTGTGTATCCTGAGCTTCTGTGATCAGGTAATTGAGCACTATATCTTCCACTCCATCCCCGTCGAGGTCGAAACTCATAACAGTAGCGTTATGCCGCACAGTAACAATTTTCAGGTCCTGGCCCTTGAGCTTCACCCGCATAGGTTTACCGCCATAAATAATACCGTTAGGCGCCTGGCCTATCAGGTAAAGGTCGGCGTCATATATCCTGCCGGTAGCAGCATCGGGGGCAATAGACGCGGAAGCTTTTACCGATTTGAAGAAGAGTTTTACATCATCGCCGTAAGGCCCGACAGTAACTATATATGTGGGGTTTGTAACATTTACCTGTTCGCCCGCCGCAAACCCATACATAGGGTCAAACTTATCGGCATTGAACTGTGCTGTCTGGTCGTTAAACTGGTAAAGGCCGGGCTTATCCGTTTCGGGGGGCTTTATGGTAATCAGGTATTCCGGTGGTACCGAGCCTTCGGCAGGCTCTTCTTTTTTATCGGGTGTGAGCTTGATCACGGTGGGCCTCAGCCCGTTGCTCCTGATGTATTCTGATATCCACATCGAACCAGAGAGATCAAGGCCGGGGAAGTCGAAAGCCAGCGGTCCGCGTTTTTCACCCGTATCCACATGGGTAACATACATCACCACGCTTTTGCTCTTTTTGGTAAACTCCAGCCTGAGCTCTTTTTTCTGATCGCCATCACCGTCGGTATAAATGGTAATCACTTCAGACAGTTTTCCCCAGGCGCTGAAACGTTCGCCGGGGAGTATGAAAGCTGTGGTACGCCCCAGCAGGAAATTATCAAGCATCTGTAAAGTGGACGGGCCAACAATGCCATCTACCTTAAGGCCGGTATCAGACTGGAATGTACGGATGGCATCGTAAGTTTTCTGATCGTAACTGCCTGTAACATCATCGCGTTTCAGGTAGTTCATATCAAATAACTTCGTTTGCAGGTAGGTAACATGATCACCCCTGTCGTTAAGGGCTACACCAAAAAGATAATTGGTATTAATCAGCTTGAAGGCGGCATAATTACCTAACCCTGAACCAAGGCCAACAGCATTATGCGTTTCATTGCGCTTGATACGCAGGAAACGTTCCAGTATTGTGGTATCAATACCGTACGCAGATTGCGGGGTCTTCTTCTTGTCTTCATAATTTTTAGCAATCGTTTCCAGGTCAGTAAGGAGGCGGTCGTCGACAATGCCGTTTACACTGCCCAGATATTTATCCTTCCATAATCCTTTAAGCGCTTCCTGTATGGCATATACGTGATTAGCATACGCATTAGGAGTAGAACCGGGAAATATTCCTACTCCCTTTCCGTAAGGCGTATCAACAAAAATGTTGTAAAACCGGTCTCTTGTTTCCCAGGCGGCCAGGTTTTGTTTGATGGCATCGGTGTAAACGATACCGGCATTGGTCTGACCTTCATCTTTTGTATCGGGTACACGCTGTATGCGTTTGGTACCGACCACCGACGCCTGCTGTTGTATGGTATGAGTCAGTTCGTGTGCCAGTAAATGTTTACCGCTATCGGTAGACGGGCTGTATTTACCACTGTTGAAATAGATATCGTTACCCAGTGTAAAAGCCTGTGCCCCAAGATCACGGCTGAGTGATACTGCATAATCGCCCGTATGTATGCGCACGCCCGAGAAGTCGGCGCTGAAACGGTTCTCCATAAAGGATTGCGTTGGCGTATCCATACTGCTGCCCGAGCCTCTTGTACTGCTGATCCTGTCTGCTACCCCATCGCTCACAGGTGTGCTGCTTTCGCTGCCCTTTTTTTGTATAAAAGAGGAAAGCGGCCTGCGCTGTATTTCCTCCTCCTCTTCCTCACAGGCAGCGCATTTACGCTGAAGCTGTACAGAATGGCCGAAAGACATACCCGGTTGTTCCGGCATACGCATGATCATATCGGCCATGGCATCTGCCTCGTGCTCAAGGGGATCATCGGGTGCGCCTACGGTAAGCCTGAACTGCAGAGACAGGTAGGCGGGCTGCTCTGCTGACTGCAATTGTTCCTGTTGCTCAGGTACGGGCATTGCCTGTGGCGTGGCTGCGGGGGCAACCACGGTGGCCGGGGACGATGTGGTAGTTTGTGTTGTTATAGCAGTATCTTTTTTAGTAACACGTTACAAATATAATCTGTTCTTATTGTGCCAGCGCTTCGCTGACCAGTCGCCGTCCCGCTGCTGTTTCACTTTCACCTTCTGTTCTTGTCATTGACCTGCCCAATGCATTGAGGAATACGGTATCGGTGGTAAGCATACCCCTTGCAGCATCCCATTCATTGATCGTACGCACGATACGTTGCAGGTCGGATACACTCCTGTGATCCATGTCTCTCCGCAATGCTGTCAGGTATGCGCCATCGTCGGTAATAATTTCGCGGGGTGCGATCTGCCAGTGGTGACCTCCCTGAAAATGGGTATGCCGGTGTTCCTGCCCGGGAACCATATCTTCCTGGTTGGCAAAGCTTCTTACTTCATTGATGGCCGTTACCATAAGTGGTGGCTGGGTATAAATACCCCTTGCCCTTACGCGTGTCAGCCAGTTTACAAAAGCCCTGTTATCTACAACCTCCAGCAGGGCCGCCAGCCGGCGTGCCTCAAAACGCGTCTGCATACCATCATCTGCAATAGCTGTATCCACAAGGGCCCCTGCAGCCTCAATGTCTGTAGGTGGTGTTCCTTCTGCAACTGTATCAAGCCTGTCGAGCTCATCAAAAATACTATTCAGGCGACCGGCTTCGCGGGTCAGCCGACTGTTCTCGCGTTGCAATTGCCTGCGTCTCCGGCCGTCGCCCCTGCCAAGCCCCGCAAGCTCGGTATTATTGGCTTCGATCTGTGCCCGAACACCAGCATCGCTGAGCACGGGCATGATGGTCAGCGCTTCGCCGACAATGTTATCAAGGTCTGTCACGTCTTCTGCCAGCAGATCGCTCAGTTGCTGCGGAGAGAAGCTGTCTGCCATCCTGATATGGTAGCGTATCCTGTCGAGGGCCGCTTCAACCATATCCACAAAACCTTCGTCTGCCCTGAGCTCGCGGTGCTGCCTGTTGATCAGCGCGCGGAGCTGCGGCATATAACGGCGCAGTAACCTTCTTACCGATGCTATGGTTACCAGGTCGCGACGCTCTGCCGGTCTGTCTCTTGTTGCCGCCCTTATCGTTTCGCGCTGGCTGACGATCTGGTTGTAGGCTTCCTGTCCTTTCTCCTGTAACAATATAGAAAGATCGCGGGCCAGCTCGGGTGGCAGTTGCTGTGTACTGGCAATCCTCGTACCGCCCCTGAAGTCTATCTCGTGGGTTTCGCCACCAGATTCATAAGTATGTGTAAAATTATCCACCACAAAGTTTACAAATGGCAGGTATGCACTCTCCAGCCCAAAGTTCTGAACGGAGGAAGTACCGTTAAAAAGGTCGATGGCAAACCCAAGCGCATGATCTGTACCGTGAGGGTCTACGGCACCAAAGCCATGGTTGAGATCAGAAGGACGGGGCACCGAGCCGAGCATACCATATAAAGCCGTAGCCTGGGCAGGTACTTCTGCAAGGGTGGTTAATGGCCGCAGGGCATCAAAGGCCGCTTCATTAGCGGTAAACCAGGCGCGCATCGCACTTTCGGAATGCGAGGCTTCGTCGCCGGTTGTAGTTTCCGATTCTTCCTCTTCCTGTTGCTGTATAATAGCGCGCAAACGGAACAACTGGCCAACAATATTGTTATAAGCGTCAAGGTGGTCGGCCGGTGTAGGTCTTCTCCTCGTAGGTGTGCGGCGCATAGGCCTGAGCTCCAGGCGCAGGTTCCTGATCTGCCGCGATACACCACCGGGGGCGATATAATGAATACGCATGCGCCCGGTATCGGATCCTGGTATGGGTGCCGTTTCATCGAGCCCGGACAAAATATCCATTCGTACCTGTGCGGATGCCACGAAGTAAACGTTGCGCGGGTGTACGCGCATAGTGCCGGAGGTGGCGCCGGCCAGTGTAATCATGGGGAAGCTTCTTGCAGCGGCGGGATAAGCGCCGCTGTCGGTAGTAGTGGTGCCGCCACTGCCAAGCCAGGTAAGGGCGCGCATATAATGCAGTATGGTAGGATACCTCCCGCGTTCAGCCACACCGGTTGGCCCAAGGTCGTCTTTATTTACGTTCCATGATCGTATGATGCGGTTACAGGGTCCATACAGACCCCCACCCCGGGTAAGCGTCATCAGCAGTTCAAAAGCGGCAGTGCGCTCTGCCTCACTCAATGCAGTAGCGCCTGTAGTAATTGTATTGAGGTCGCCCAGCATCTCTTCTGTAATACCAAGGCAAACCAATGACCGGCCGATAGATGCTGCGGTAGATACGTCCAGGCCGGCTCTGCAATTTCTTATGCCCTCTTCCACAGCACGAGTGGAACTGCAATCGAGCAGGCGCTGCACCTTACGTTCTACCAGGCCGGATTGCTGCAGGGTATGCGTCAACTCATGTGCAAGCAGGTGCCTGCCACCGCCGGATGAAGGATCGTATTTACCACTGTTGAAATAAATGTCGTTGCCCAGCGTAAACGCCTGTGCGTTAAGCTCGCGGCTGAGCTGTACCGCATAATCGCCGGTATGAATGCGTATACCGGAGAAGTCGGCGCCAAAACTGTTTTCCATGAAAGACTGTGTATGATCATCCATGCCATTACCCGCCCCTCTTGTGCTGCTGATCCTGTCTGCCACGGTATCGCTTACAGCCGTATTGCTTTCACTACTTTTTCGCTGTATGAATGGCATAAGCGGTTTGCGCTGCACTTCTTCCTCTTCTTCACAGGCAGCGCATTTGCGTTGCAACTGCATAGATTGCCTGAAGGTGATGCCGGGTTGATCAACCATACGCATAATGGTATCCGCCATTGCATCAGCTTCCTTTTCGAGCGGATCATCGGGTGCACCTACCGTCAACCTGCATTGTAAGGGCAGGTACACAGGTGGTTCAGCCAGCAATTGTTCCTGCCGCTCTGCCGCAGGCATAGCCAACGGCTGTGCCGCAGGTGCGGTAATACTAACGGGAGACGATATGGCTGGTTGTGTTGCTATTACAAATGGCTTTCAGTAATTCAGTGATCACAATCTTTAATGCCGTGGAATTAAAAGTCTTGTTCCAACAGCCGGATTAGCTATACTGGACAGGTTATTCGCCCGCATCAGTTCAAATATGGTTACGCCATTGATATTGGCAATATGTGTTAGTGATTCTCCGCTCAGCACTACCACAGTTCTTACACCGGGTACTTTTACGGTTGCCGGTAAGGCTGCACCCGGTACTATGCTGTTACCGGCCGTTGTAAGCACTGTACTGGCATTGAGGCGGGCCTGTAATTGGCGCAGGGTTTCGCCGGGTAAAACAGTTACCCAGTCGCTGCTGCGGTAATCTGTGGTGCGCCACATACCTATATTGGCAAGGCTGTGTCCCGGCTCGGTAAGTGATCCCTGCCCAAGCCCGAGCAGTTCAACATGCCCAAGGAAATAAGCAGCTTTTACATTGTGCATACCTACTTCCCTCGCGATCTGCCTGGCTTGCGCAATCTGCGGGTAGTCGGGGTGATAAACTACGTGCGATGCACTGTAAGGGAAAGAACCTCCTTCTATAATAACGCGCTGCGGGGCATAAGAACCTCGCGCCACGCGGCCGGAGAGGTTGCCGCCGGAAGCATCCCAGAGATCGCGGCGCAGCAAGTCGTCTACCCCTTCTTTCAGTATCTGTAAAGCGGATGGATTCAACTGGTCTTCTGCTGCTTCAAAATTTGGATGCCTGAGCACATGGATATATTCGTGAATGATAGTAGTAAACACATCCCACCGGCTGCTGCGTAATTGACCAGGAGAAACAAAGGGTTGCAGGTGTATGCCGTTTGTAGCTTCTGCAGGCCAACTGTTTACCGCATCGTCTATATCTGTGCGCAGGGTAGCATCGTCGGCAATACTGTTTTTCACTGTTTCGAATACACCCGCATCGCAATGGTGCGTATTATTAACCGATTCGCCGTCGGTATTCATCCAGTATTGTACCCATGCGCGCCGCCCGTCCTGTGTTCGCCATTGGGCCGTAGTAGACTGATCGCGTATCAGGGAGGCCGCTGTAGATGAGCCAAGCCTGAAGCCTGAACCTCCCCGGGTGGTGGCGTTGAGGTATGGTGCAAAATAAGCTTCTACTTCCTGCTGGGCCACATTGGCAATGGGCGACATGGAAGCAATGGGAAGTGCAGCAGGGGCAGTACGCAACGTATTAAAAGCCGCAGCCCTTGACTGGATAAGCGGCACTACGGCGGCACGCATTTGCGTAGCATACGTACCATCTGCACAGCCCGCAGAAGGTGAGGGTGCTGTAACCACACCGGTAGAGGATACTGTAGAACCCGGATTAAGAATAGCATCTACATTAGCATGCTCACGGGTAGTTACACCCGAAGTTCGCCCAATGAGGTCGGGGTTGAGCGTAGTCCTCGATTGGTGCCTGTTGAGGTACCTGTTTACCTGCAGGGCTTCCGCATCAGGAAGCGCTGCAATATCGGTAACAAGGCGGCCGGATTGCGCCAGGCTTACATTGAGGGGTTCCCTGTTTAACTGTGCAACGCGCAGTGTGATGCTCACCCTGTCGCGGTTGGGTGTGGCAGCAACCAGGTTAGACATCAGGGAACGTATATCTGTAGTACTGAGATCGTTTGTTGTTTCGAGCATGTCGGTAAGGTTGAGCCCGCCCAATACTGCCAGCGCTGTGGTAAAGTCTGGTGTCAGCACTCCGCCTACCATGGCAGACAGATGCCTGTGCACACGCGCCGCAGCAGAAGTACGCTGTATCTTTCTGCCGATACTTCCCTGCTGCTGGATAGTGTGGGTCAGCTCGTGGGCCAGCAAATGCTTACCACTCCCGGAAGATGGATCGTATTTACCACTGTTGAAATAAATGTCGTTGCCCAGCGTAAAGGCCTGGGCGTTGAGGTCGTTGCTGAGCTCTGCTGCATAGCTGCCCGTATGCACCCGCACATTTGAAAAGTCGGCCCCAAAACGGTTCTCCATAAAACCCAGCGTCTGGTCATCAAGAACACTGCCCCCACCCTTTGAACTGTTGATCCTGCCGGCCACACTATCGCTTACCACCGTGTTGCCGTCGCTGCTCTTTCGCTGTATAAAAGACACAAGGGACTTACGCTGTATTTCCTCTTCTTCTTCGCAGGCAGCGCATTTGCGTTGCAGGGATGAAGACCGGCTGAAAGACATTCCATCGCCTACGGGCATACGCATAATCGTATCGGCCATCGCATCGGCTTCCCTTTCCAGCGGATCATCGGGTGCACCTACTGTCAACCTGCATTGTATGGACAGGTACACAGGTGGTTCGGCCAGCAACTGTTGCTGCTGCTCTGCCTGTGGCAGAGCCAATGGCTGTGCCGCAGGTGCAGTGGTATTAACGGGAGATGATATGGTTATATCTTTTGTTATAGTACCTGCTTTATAATGGTTTATCGATGTGAGCCCGGGGGATGCGCGCCATTATGATGAATCTGCCGGGCAAGCACAGCATACGGCTCTGTATTCAAAAGCGCTGTGGCTGTTGACATGGTAGCATAACCGGGATGAAATTCGTATATGTCTTCCGTCCTGGTGGGATCGGCCTGAGGTGTACCCGAAAGCCCATCTATATGTCCGCCTTCATGTATAATAGTGGTTACGTTCCTGATCTGGTCGCGTTTAGTGAACCAGGGTTCGCAGAAATACATTGGACCGTTAGTGTACGAATACATATCGGTACTGGTATTACTATGCCTGCATTCTGCCGGAGCTGAACTTACTTTTCCCTGTATCCTGGTGAGGCGCGCAGCGATGGCAGATATTTGCGGCACACTCCGGGTATGAAAATTGGCTTCAAGCGCGTTAAGTACCATATCGCGGTCTGCCACCGGTGCTGTACCGCCACTTACTGCGTTGAGTTTGGTCAGTGCTGTGCTGATCCAGGTTCCTGCTTCGGCACGCCGTGCGCTGATCGTGGCCCGATCTGCCGGGCTGCAAACATTTGGATCGGCGGGAGTACTTGTATTGCAACCCGATACCAATAATCCTCCCAGTATGATTATTCCAACGATCACAATAGCAAAGCGCTGTACAGGCTGACCATAAGCGGGGCTGATCGTCAACCCACCAGGGCCGGCCTTTGCCATCAGTGAGGCATCAGGATTTGTTCCGGGGGCTTCTCCGGCTACATCACCGGCCGGAGCCGCGGGAGCATCACCACTGGCAGATGACACGAGGGCAGGGTCGGTTGGTTTGAAAGAACCATATAAGGTATCTATAGATTTATCTGAATCACCTGCCTTGATCTCATTTTTTTTAGGATCAGGATCAAAATCAATATCCACATCGCTTGCATCATTTTTTGCTGACGCTCTCAGCTTCGCATAAAGGGAGCCCACACGCTGAAGCAGAATATTGATCTTTGGATCTGTTGCTGTGCCGTCTGCTATAGCAGTTGCACCCGTGGTAATGGCATGCCTGAGATAGGCGAGCGCCTCCCCCTTTGTGTACTCTGAGTCGGCTTTGGTCTGTACCTGTGCATCTGACTGTTTAGCCATATCCTGCTGTACCACATGAGTAAGTTCATGCGCCAGCAGTTTCTTTCCTTCGGTAGTGGATGGAGCATACTGGCCGTTACCAAACACTACATGGTTACCTACTGTATAAGCCAGTGCATTGATGGAGCGTGCGGACTGCTGCGCCTGTGCATCGGTATGGATCTGTACATTGCTGAAATCGCGGTCAAAACGGCTTTCCATGAATTGTTGCGTATGCGGATCCATCTGTGACCCGGCGGAGGATATTGTGCGGTAAACGGAGTCGGGCACAGCGGCGCTGCCGCCCCCGTTATCCTTCCGTTGTACCTGCTCTTCTTCTTCTTCGCAGGCTGCACATTTTTTTTGTATCCGGGGTATGGTATGCCCGCCCCGGCCATTACCTGCCGGCATACACATTATCTTTTCCGCAACAGCATCGGCCTCTGCTTCCAGCGGATCGTTCGCTGCCCCCACAGAAAGTTTGGCCTGCAGCATAATATTTTTATCTGAAAATCTTCCGGTGAAAGCTGCGGGTGTACTTTCTGCTGATAGTACCGGAGCTGCGGCCGACATAACATTCATACTATTATTCATCATCGCTTCTTTATTACTTTATACCTCCAATAACAAATGTTTTATCACCAGACAGGGATGTTCCGGCTACTACCTCTCCCTTGGCTGTTACAAAAGGAGTAGCGCTTATTACCCTGGCTACAAAAGTTTTATCATTTCGCGAAACCACTTTTAGCATTACGTCGCCCACATAGCCTACTCCACCAGCAGTTTTACCAATAAGCGACGCATTGAATTGATCCTGTTTGTAGGCATCATGATCAAAGATTATCCTGTTCACGTTGGCCTTCACTACATCAAAAGATGTACCTTTTGCACGTTCTGCAAGCTTTTTGATGAGTTCATCCCTGTTTTCACCTGCTCCGTCGGCCGGCTTTTCGGCAGTGGTTCCTCCATCGCCTGCAGCGGTACCCGCGGTTCCTTTCTTTACTTCCTCTACGCCTTTCCTGAGGCTGTCAAGCACCTGGTCGAGCGTGGCATCGGGGCTCTTTTGTAATGCGCCTACAATATCATCAGCCTGTTTATCTGTAATGTCTATCGGAACAATAGCAAAGAATTTGTTCACCAGTTCATCATTTATCTCAAAGCCTTCCTTAGCATCTCCTTTATTCCTGATCTTTTGTAAATAGGCCTCCCAGATTTTCTTAACAGGTGCTGATGCTTCTTTTATTTTCTTCTTTGTTTCTTCTGAGAGCCTGGGGAATTTTGTATCAAGGTTTTCTGCCGGTGCAGGCTCATCTGTCCTGGTATCGCCGGGGAGATTACCACTTCCTGAAGCACCCGAACCCGGTGCAGCGGGGTCTTTTGGTGTATCTGTACCTCCTTTCTGGCTTGCTTTATCTCTCAGGGCTTTTTTGATGTCTTCCACTTTCATATCCGACGGCATTTTATCACTCATATTCTCCGTGGTAGACAACATGGCTTCCAGCTCTTCTTTACTGAATTCATTAATGTGCTGGTTAATAAATTCTCCATACTTTCTTGCCATTTCTTTCTGTACATCCGAAAGTTTTCCTCCCTTCTTAGCCGATTCCTCAACCATTTTTTTCAGTTCAGGATCATTCTTGATCATTTCCTGTACTTCCGGTGGCACCTTTATCCCATCCTGCTCCATTGCTTTAAACATAGCTTCAAGCGGATCGTCGCCACTTAATCCTACGCTGGCTTCGGCCTTGCCGGTTCCCAGCAGGTAGATCATGGCTACGATAGAAGCATAACGCAGTGCAGGGTTGAGCTTCATACCTGCTTTTTTCATTGCTGCGGCCAGCGCTGCGGCCATAGCAAGGTATAATACTTTATCCCACTCAGGCGAGGGCTTCCACTCAGGCAGTTCGTAGTGCTTTTCATTGGGTTTAAGGGCTTTATATACAATCACCCCGGGGCCACACCATGCTACCTGTATGGCAGTTGTGCCTACCATTAATGTTGAAGGTGGTGTGTACGAGGTAGGCAGCAGCGGTGCTACGGCGGTAATGCCGTTGCGCGCACGCCAGCCTGCCTGCTGGGCATCTGTAGCGTTGCCCTGTGTAATGTACCGGCCTACCTGCGCGGCGCCTTCCGCCATCCACATATAGGTGGCAGGCTTGATCTCTGCAATTTCAAGTATTGTTCCTGCCTTCCTCGCAAGGTCGGGAAAGCCCGTACCCGCCAGCCCGCCAATAATCTGCGGATCGATCTGGTCGGGAGAGCCCTTACCGCCTTCCGTTCGTTGCGGAGCCGCAGATGCGCCGGGTATGGATATAGAAAGTGCACCAGCCACCCTCGAATTAAAATCGGCCACAATAACCCCATGTGCGGCTGTTCCTGAAATAATATTGGTATCGGGCAGGTTTAAAAGTGTTGCACAGGGCATGTCTACCTTTTGTATCATCGGCGAAATGGTGCCGTTTTCGCCAGAGCCACCCTGCTGCACCGTATGCGTAAGCTCATGCGCCAGCAAATGCCTGCCGCTGTCGGACGAGGTATCGTATTTGCCACTGTTGAAATAGATATCATTGCCTACCGTAAATGCCTGTGCATTGAGCTCGTTGCTCATTTGTACTGCATAGTCGCCGGTATGTATTCGTACACCGGAAAAATCAGTTCCAAAGCGATCTTCCATGAATGACTTTGTCTGTTTATCCATACCTGCACCGCCCCCTCTTGTACTGTTGATACGACCCGTAACGGCCTCACTGGCCCGGGCGCCGCCACTATTGCCTTTTTTCTGTATAAACGAGGCCAATGGCTTTCGTTGTACCTGCTCTTCCTCTTCTTCGCAGGCAGCACATTTGCGCTGGATAGACAAGCCCTGCCCATCCCCGCCCTGTTGCGGCGGAGGCGCCGACATCCGCATCACCCGGCTGGCCATGGCATCTGCCTCCTGTTCCAGCGGATCGTCTGCATCTCCAATAGAGAGCTTACACTGTACGGAAATACTGGCAGGGATTACATTATCGCTCTCCACTGCCTGTACCTGTGCGGGAGCTGCTGTTTCCACCTGCGGAGGTGGCATTTTTTGCGTTCTTGATGATGTTGCTCTTCTTCTCATGTATCTGTATTCTTTTCCTGTTCTTTAATCCTGCTTTAAGATGGATAACTGTCCCTTCAGCAGTTGCGCACTTTCGATACCTGCAATAACTGGTTCGGCCGTCCTGGCATGTAACAATTTTCGCTTCAATACATCTTTTTAATACTTATCAATATAACATATTATTCGCTATTATCCAATCTTCTGCGCGGGTATGATACAGGTGCAATCCACCTCCAGCAACTGACCTGCCCATTCCAGCCCCGCAGTAAAACTGGCCAATGCCACTACCTGGTACGACTGTTCCGGAATTACAAATATTTCATCTGTAATATCAAAAAAGACCGACGCCCCTGCATCAAGGCGAAAAACACCTTCATCTTTATCAAATGCCAGCACAGCGGTTAACTCAATCCTTTTACCATTCCTGGTAATACCGGTATACGTGCTGCTGTTGTGAGGCAGGATATCGCCCGGTAGTATGCAATAGCTCAAATAAGGACCTGACTCCGTATACCTGTTACGCTGCATTATTTTTATTCCATCAATCCCGGTGTTTTTAAACTCAACCCTTAACCGGTAACCAACACTATTGTTAACCGTTTCTTTACCAACTGTTATTGTACAACCGACCGTTTGCCGTGGAAAGGTCTGTACACGATTGAACAGTTGGATCAATTCTTTACGAACAGCATTCAAGGGTTCGGGTAACTGATCGCCTTCATTAGGGTTCCAACGGATCGCCACGTCGCGGTCATCACGGCTGATCTTCAATTGATGTTCGCCTGAATCTGCATACAATTTTCCGTAGGTAGCAGGATGCTGAAATGCATCGTTTATTTCAAGTTGCGCTAACAATTCTGCTATCTCTTCATTTCCCAACTGCATAGCATAAGTACCCACTTCATTTGTTACCTGGTGGTGCATCCACGAGTTAGTGACGAGGGCTTCTATTTTTCCGCTCTGTAGTAAACGGATAATAGTATAAACAGGCAGCATACCTCCCCCGGTCATTTCCCATTCGAGAAAAACCATATCTGCTGCTGTATGTATTACCTGGTTCACTTCTTTCCTGTATTACTTTTATTTATTGCAGGTTACTATTATACCGGCTTACTGTTCTCTCCCGGCATCATGGCCCGGCCACGAGCCGATACGGGGCTTCGCCCCGAAGCCTGTTTTTATTCAGCCATTTCAGGATATTTCCGAAATGACGGATTTGTGCATCACCGGCGCCACTGCTCATGATCGGGTCTGAAGAGGTATAACTTTCAGGCCCATCCTTCTCCGCTGCGGTTGGCGCTCGTCCTACTATTGCCTGGAAGTCTTCGGCAGAGCGCCAGTATTCGTCGGGGTTACCTATCCAGTGACCAAACTCATGAGCAGCCGTATCCCCGTTCGTATTCAGTTCCCAGTTGCCCGCATCTTCGCGCATTCCAGGCTCATTTTTTACATTGAGGGTATGGTGTGGATTATCGTTTGTGAAAATGGGCACAAAAATAATATCCAGCCTCCGGGGTCCTTCAAGGTGAAACTTGTCTTTCCACCTGTTCTGGATACCCGCCTTCCAGATGTTTTGCGTTGCAATAGGTACCGGTTCTCCTTTAAGCTTAGTACGTACAATAATCTTAACCGCGGTGCGGGAATATTCTATATCATAATAGCCATGCCCGTCGTAGGTTTTTTTATACCGCGAGCCATCCGGCTTTTTCTCGTATAACTTTTCTTTATAGTCTTGCTCATCGGTTCCCCATTTTAACAAGCCATTGTCGAGCATCTGGATTACACGATCGTAGTTCTCCTTACTGAGGCTGCTTTTTATCAGATCCCTGTTATCCTTTGTCACACCGGTCAGTTCTGCCGCAGGCGTATTACTTATCACTTCAAAATAATATTTAGCCGAAACGTCTTCTGCAACCAGCCACCGTAACTTATCATTAAGGGCACCCCCCAGGAGCGTTACCGCCTCGGTCATCTGTTCATCGTTGCAGATCCCGGTGAAATAACTTCTCATATGCGCATTGGCATACAGATCGTCTTTTTCTTTACGGGACTTTGTTTTTTTGATCACATTCCTTACCAGTCCCCAATCTGTTCCTTCATCCTCCATCCATGCCAGCTTCTGTAATAATGTGCCGCCAATCAGATCAACGGCTTCTGCCATTTCTTCATTATCGCAAATACTGGTAAAGAAACTGAGCATTTTAGAGCTTCCGTATAACGCTGTTTTCTCTTCGGCAGAAACTGTTTTCCTGATCTTTTCCCTGACCAGTGCCCAGTTGGATCCTTCGTCTTCCATCCATGTGAGCTTCTGTATTAAAGTACCTTCGAGCAAGTCTACCGCTTCTGCCATGTCTTTATTACCACATACACCAGTAAACTGCTTCTGCATCCAGCTATCGGCTATAACAAGGTCTCTTCCCTCTTTAATGAGTTTAATGATATCCCGTACATATTCCCATTCAGTGCCTTCATCAAACATCCATTCAAGACTTTTATAGAGATTTATGCGCATGGCTTTCATCGCCTGATACATGGATTCATTACCGAATGCATCAATAGCCAGTTCTTTATAATCACGCCTGTTTAATACTGCATTTTTTTCCTCCTCATCGAGGGTTGCCATCAATGCTATAGCGGCGCTTCCGTTATCATCGTCCAGCAGTGTTCGTAGCTGGTCCATTTTTTTTGTCTGAAGCACTTTCCGCTGTATGGCTTCAGGCGACACCTGCGGTGTTGCACCCTGCTGTACAGTATGCGTCAGCTCATGGGCGAGTAAATGCTTACCACTATCGGATACAGGATCGTATTTACCATCGTTGAAGTAGATATCACTGCCTACGGTAAAGGCTTGTGCGCCCAGATCGCGGCTGAGCTGTACGGCATAATCGCCGGTATGGATCTTTACACCCGAGAAATCAGTGGCGAAACGGCTTTCCATAAACGACTTTGTTGCAGCATCCATGCCGGAACCACCACCCTTTGTACTGTTGATACGGCTGGTGACATTTGCACTTGCCGTAGCCGTATCGTCATTACCTTTCTTTTGTATAAATGAAGTAAGGGGTTTGCGTTGTACCGCCTCCTCCTCACAGTCTGCGCACCTGCGCTGTATGGTTGTTTCGTGAACACCCTGCTGCGGCATATTCACAGGCATACGCATTACCTGGTCGGCCATTGCGCCGGCCTCTGCTTCAAGAGGATCATCGACGGTGCCAACAGAGCGTTTACATTGCATGATAGCAGGCTGTTGTATAACATCATATAACAGCTCACTTCCCGTGGCAGCAGCAGGGGTTTCCGCCACCGGGAGGGGTGAATGTGCAGGTGATGATATGCGTGCCTGTTCTGTCATGCGTAATTATAATATACTTCTTGGTATGGGTATTACCCTGTGCGGGGAAAGGATTACCGGCGGTGCACCCTGCGGGGCCACATCAAGAAAGTCTGCATTATCTGTTGTAACGGTAATCGTATCAACCGTAACATCTGTTACATGTACCGGAACATTTACCATATATGTATTACCGTTACTTGTAAAAGACAGGCGGAGGGTATAACTGCTTCCTGTATGCGCACCCTGCGGAATACCACCGGCATAGCTTGCCGGGTAAGGCGCTGCAGGGCGTGCGGCTGTAGGGCGTGGTGTAACCTGCCTTGGCCCGGAGCCACTACCTGATGGACCTGGGGTACTGCCTGGTGTACCCGGTGTGGAGGGTGTGCCTGGTGTACTGCCCGTAGGGTGGCTTCCGGTTCCCCCGCTTCCGGTAGTTGTTGCAGCAAATTCCGCATCAACTACCCAATGGTGTAAGTGCTGCACAAGTGGGGTGTCAATACCCGGTATCCTGCAGGTATCCACAGGTACACCAAGAAATTCGAGGTGCATTCTTGCTCCTTCATCGGGCGGAATAGGTAAATGACCAACACCCGGCGAATCTGTTCCATGATAATCACAACCGGAGAAACTGTCGTGAGGTGCGGCTGAATGGCTCCTGTGTCCATAAGCACTGTTCGCCGCCCCGGTACCATCTTCATGAAAAACAGCGGGATCGAGTCTTACCCCGGGGCTCAGACCCTTACCCGGTGTCTGGCGTCTCCACACACCGGTACCGGCATTATCATGTTCAAAATAACCGCGCACGTATTGCCTGTACTCTCCGCAATCGCAGTCGCAGCCGGTAGCGGGGTCATTCAGGAATGAAACGTCCATCGAAAAAGGCACCCGCAAATACCGTATTCTTGTATGTAATGCCGGAAGGGGTATCAATCCGCCTGGCAGGCTTACAGAGGCTACGCAGGCATGCCGCGGTGGTTGCGGTTGCTGCGGCTGGTTTCCACCCGGCGGTGTTGGTGGCACAGGCGGTACAACAGGCGGCAAAACAGGTATTACCGGTGGCCGGCAAACGCCGGATATTATACAGATGATGAGTGCAATGATTGTACCTCCTCCGACTATACCTGCACAGATTAAAGGAAACTGCTGACATATATTCCTGTTATCGTGACCACCCGGCGGCGGATCGTGTATGGGATCATTTGTGGGTACAGGAGGATCATGTACCGGGGTAGGCGGATCGCGTCTTGGCCGGGGTGGTTCCTGACCCGGGTCGGGTATGTGATCCCTGTCATTTACAGGTGGCGGGTTATCTTCCACCGGCTCAGGAACAGGTATTACAGGAAGAACAATATTACCAACAGGTACAAACGTAATGTCTACCCTTCTATTGCGGTTACGGCCGGTAAGGCTTTCGTTGCTTACCAGGGGCTGGTCTTCTCCTTCGCCATGTGCTGTAAGGTTACGGCCTGCACCGTGCGTGCGTAAGAAACGGCGTACAGCATTGGCCCTGCGTACCGAAAGCGGGTCGTTAACGGATGCTGTACCTGTATCGTCTGTATTTCCATCAATGTCTATACGGAACTGACCCGGTGGCATCATTGCAATAAGCCGGGCTATATCCCGCAGCACTTCATTATGTCTTTGCTTCAGGCTATGGCTGTTGATTGCAAAGTTGAACAGGCTGATCGTAAAAGGATTTACCGTTACTTCAAATTCTCCTTCGGAAGTATTCGACAATGCAATTTCTTCTGCACGTGTAACCTGGCGCTGGATGATATCGGTGGTTCTGGTGATACCGAACGCATTCAGCTCTTCTTCGTCTTCGCTTCTCCGCTTTACAGCCGCCCCACCCTGCTGCACAGTATGCGTAAGCTCATGTGCCAGCAGGTGTTTGCCGCTATCCGATGAGGGATTGTACCTGCTGCTGTTAAAATAGATATCACTGCCTACCGTAAATGCCTGCGCATTCAGGTTGCGGCTCATCTGCACTGCATAATCGCCGGTATGAATATTTACTCCTGAAAAGTCGGCATCGAACCGGCTTTCCATGAAAGATCTCGTCTGGTTATCCATGCGGTTGCCCTTACCCCGGCTGGCATTGATCCGGGCAGTCAGGTCTTCTCCGGCTATAGCACTACCGGGGTCTCCCTTCGCCTGGATACGCGAGTTAACAGCGCTGAACGAGGGCTTACGCTGTATATGCTCCTTTTCTTCACAGGCAGCACATTTACGCTGGATATATGTTGTGTGTCCTATTGCTGCTGTACCGGTACTTTCATAAGTATTGAGCAGCTCCATTGCTTTCCGCTGTATATTTTCTTCCTCTTCACAGGCGCTGCATTTTCGCTGTACGTGCATGGAGCTGATGGTACTTGTAAAAGTTGTATCAGGCATACGCATCACCCTGTCGGCCACAGCATCTGCCTCTCTTTCGAGCGGATCATCGGGTGCGCCAACAGTAAGTTTACATTGAAGAAAAAAAGGAAATTCAGCTTCGGTAAGCACATCGTTGTCCACCCTGCTTTCCGGGTTCATCAGGCCCGCATCGGGTGAGGCCGCAGCCGGAGTCGGGGAAAGTGAAGAAGGTGATATTTTACCAAAGTCTGTCATCAGGTAGCCTGTTTTATTTTTCTAATTTCAGATCATTACTTGCGTACTGTTTTATGAGACATTTATTTATTACTGCTGGGTTTAAGGGTTGCCATTTACAGTATCTGCCTTGGTATGGGTATTACCCTGCCCGGAGCCAGGATCACTTCCGGATCGCCGGGTGGGGCTACATTGAGAAAATCTGTATTGTCTGTTGTTACCGTAATAGTATCTACCCCTACATCTGTTACGTGTACAGGAACGTTAACCACATAAGAATGCCCGTTACTTGTGAAAGACAGGCGAAGCGTATGCCCTTCACCGATACGCGCTCCCTGTGGTATACCGCCTGCGTACCGTGCCGGGTGGGGACTTGTGGGGCGTGCCGCAGTGGGCCTGGGCGTAGTCTGTACCGGTCCGGAGCCGCCGGTTGGAGCACCTGTTCCGCCACCACCGGGTGTGCCGGGGGTAGAGGGTGTGCCGGGTGTACCACCAGTTGGAGGCGTATGCCCCCCACCGGTTCCTGTTCCCGGCGCTACGGGTAAAAACTCTCCTTCTACTTTCCAATAGCTTAAATACTGTGCAAAGGGTAAGCCTATACCCGGAACTGCGCATACATCTACCGGAACACCAAGAAATTCAAGGCGCATTCTTGCTCCTTCATTGGGCGGAATGATCATCATTCCGGGGTTATCATTACCACTGTATTCACAACCTATAAAATGATCCTCCGGCAAATTGGGATGGCTTCTGTGCCCATAGCCGCTATCTGCCGCTCCCGTTCCATCTTCCTGGAACATAAACTCATCAAGATAAATACCGGGATGCAACGCTTTACGCTGGCGATTCCAGGTACCATTACCCTGCCTGTCGCGTTCAAAGAAGCCACGCACATATTGCCTGTACTCACCACAATTACAATCACAGCCGGTAACGGGGTCGCTGATAAATGTAATCCGCATATCAAACCCTGCGCTCAGATAACGCAGACCGGGGAAAGAGGGGATGGGTATATTTCCGCCGGGCAGGCTTACGGACCCTATGCAGGCATGTGGTGCAGGCGGTTGCTGCGGTGGATTTCCTCCACCTGGTGGAGGCGGTAATACCGGCGGCGGAACGATTGGTGGCTTGGGGATACAAATACCGGTTATTATACAAAGTATAATAGGAACAAGTATGCCTGCTGCACACAGGAGCGGGAACATCTGGCATATACCCGTGTCGTCCTGGCCCGGCGGCGGATCACGGCGCGGCTCTGGTGTGCGGCGCGGATCGGGATCGCGATCCTGTACTGGATCGGGTATATCATCATCCTGGTCGCGGATGGGCGGTATATCATCATCATCTTCCACGGGCTCTGGCACCGGCACCGGCAGTACTACACTGCCGATAGGTACAAGTGTTATGTCTACCCTTCGGTTGCGGTTACGCCCGGTTAGGCTTTCGTTACTTACAACAGGCAGATCCTCGCCTTCGCCATGTGTAACGAGGCTGCCTCCTGCGCCATGCGCCCGTAAAAACCTGCGTACGGCATTGGCCCTGCGAAGGGAAAGCGGGTCGTTAACCGAGGGTGCGCCGGTATCATCGGTATTTCCGTCTATTACCACGCGGAACTGCCCCGATGGCATCATACGAAGCAGCCTTGCAACTTCGGTAAGTATCTCGATATGACGTTGCTTTAACGTAGCGCTGTTTATCGCAAAATTGAATATGCTTATTGCAAATGGTGAATTGGTTACTTCAAACTCACCTTCGGATGAACCGGAGAGCGCAATCTCTTCTTCGCGTGTAAGTTCGGGCATTTCCTGCCGTTGAATAGTGTTCCCCGCCCTGGTAGTGAGGCTTAATACATTCAGTTGCTCATCTTCCTCACTTCTGCGTTTTACCGCAGCCCCACCCTGCTGTATGGTATGCGTAAGTTCATGCGCCAGCAGGTGTTTTCCACTGTCTGACGAAGGGTTATACCTGCTGCTGTTGAAATAGATATCGCTGCCTACGGTAAATGCCTGGGCATTAAGGTCGCGGCTCATCTGTACTGCATAATCGCCGGTATGAATACTGACACCGGAAAAGTCGGCATTAAAGCGGCTTTCCATAAAAGACCTGGTCTGGTTGTCCAGACGGCTCCCTGTACCGCGCGTAGCGTTGATTCTGGCCGTTGTGGCTTCGCTGGCCACAGCGTTACCTCCAACTTTTCTGCTGGTTTGTATAAGTGAGGTAACGGATGCGAATGATGGCTTGCGCCGTACACTTTCCTCTTCCTCGCACGCAGCACATTTCCGCCGGATAACAGTATGACTTATTGCTGCAGTATCCGTGCTTTCATATTCATTTAAAACGGACAGTTCTTTGCGTTGCAGTTTTTCCTCTTCTTCGCAAGCGCTGCACTTACGTTGAATACCTGCACTGCTTACAGTAGCTGTAAACGCAGTAGTATCAGGCATACGCATTACCTGGTCGGCCATGGCGTCGGCTTCTTTTTCGAGCGGATCATCGGGTGCACCAACAGTGAGCTTATACTGGATAAGCAGGGGGTGCGACAGCATTTCGCTACCGGTATTCTCCTGCTGCTGGTTCATCGGAACAGCAGCGGGCTCCGACCTGCTTTCGGTATGCGTGGATGCTATGGTACTGTTTGTATTGTGCATTTATAAACTGTCACGTCTTTCTTTATAATGGTACTCCTAACGATTTTGCAGCCTGCCTTACTGCTTCACTGGTATCTGCCAGCTTCAAAAAATATTTCCTGCTGGCATCTGTATTATTTTGCAGGGCGAGATAAACAGCAGTGCCATAATATATTTTCTGTGAATACCCGCCTGCGGGCAGGTTTTCAATATCTTCTGTTGCCTGTACTGCCCACCATCTTTTTGCTTCGGGTTGTATAAGTATATTTTTCAACTGCCCCATTACAACCGCTGCATTATCTGCTGCCAGTTCAAAGATCTGTGGCGCCCTGTGAACAATCTCGCCAACATCCATCGTAGCAATCAGATGATGGCCTTTTTTCAGCATATCAATCATCGTTCCTTTCAGGCCTGTCGCATCTTTTCTGCCCAGGAGATGAATGGCTACCGTAAAACGATACACATCGCCAGGGTTAAAATGAGCTGCTGCGGTTTGTAACACCACACTTATTTCCCGGCCATTATTGCAAAAGGTATGCTTACCTGTTTTTACTAAACCACAATACTCCTGTAAAAAGGGCTGGAGGTATTGCTTTTCAAATTGATCAAGTTGTGCTTTTGTCATTTACATTATCCTCATATTGAATTTATGCCGGTCTTGCTGCCTGTATCCGGCCTGTTCCTGCCCGCAGAAAAGCAGCAGTAGTTGTATCGCCCATATTATCAAGCGCGGTTGCAGCTCTGCCAAGCAAAGCAGGCGCCCTGTCGGGAACCTGGGGCAGGGCGCTCGCTATATCCTGTAACCCGGAAACACTCATAGATGAGAATATCTGGCTTGTTGCGGCATACAACTGATCGCCTGGGTTGACCATCGTTGCTGAAGAGGCTCCGGCCCCTGCTGCTGCTGCCCCCCTACCCGTTCCGCGCTCATAATCTTCCCCGCTTTCGGCTGTGGTTGAAGCCATGGCTGACCTGCTGGAGAAAAACAGCATGACTGCAGGGCCAAAGGCCGGTGCTGAGGCTCCAAAAACCTCTATGATAGCCGCCACCACTGCCGCAGCCGCGGCGATAGCAGGTACTTCACAAAGTGTTGCGAGACCAGCCGTTGGCACTTCGGCGATTGCACAAACCACAATAACAATAGCAAGTGCGATAAGCGCGATTGCAAGCAATATGATCAATACCCATTTTAGTATTTCAAAAGCAACGGCAGCGATCTGTTCGAGTACAGGCTGCATCCTGTCCCAAGCTCTCCGCATATCTTCCATTAACTGCCGCATCCTGTCGAGCAGGGCCCGCAGCAGCAGCAGCCAGGCCGGGTTTATTATTCCCATACCGGTACACCAGTACACCACCGATCCCAGTGCATCAGCCTCTACATGCAGCATCTTTCCGGGGTCGGCTATAAAAGGACCTAAGGGGAGACCGGTACCTGTAATAGATGAAAGATCCAGTATACCTCCGGGAACAGGAGGACCTACTACCCCACTGTAGAGGGAATCGTCGAGCGCCAGCGGAAATGTACCTGATCTCGCAAACCACTCATCATGTCTGCTCCTGTAGTGCTGCGCTTCATTTCTTGCACAGGTATCGCCGGTTGCTGTGGATTTGATTTCTGCTATTTCAACGGCTCCCGGCTTACGTACCCATAGGTCTGCATAACCCGGCGGTGTCAGGTAAGGTCTTGACCCGGGTATATTGGTACAGGGTAAAACTTTTATACCGCGGGGTATCAGCCGCGGGGTTGCACCCATTGATGCAAAGAAAGCGCCGATCTGTGTGTGTGCGTATGTTCCGGCAATCCATGGCGGCAGGGGTATTGTCCAGTTATGACAATTGGTTGGCACGGGAGAAGAACCGCCATGCACGGTACGCTGGATGGATGTGGGATGCCCACCACCCTGCTGTATAGTGTGTGTAAGTTCATGGGCAAGGAGGTGCTTGCCGCTGTCTGATAAAGGATTGTATTTACCACTGTTGAAGTAAATGTCGCTGCCAACAGTAAAAGCCTGTGCGTTGAGGTTACGGCTCATCTGTACTGCATAGTCGCCGGTATGGATATTTACATTAGAGAAATCGGTACCAAAGCGATTTTCCATAAAGGATAGTGTGGACGTATCCATGCCGCTGCCTTTACCTCTTGTACTGCTGATCTGGCTGGCTGTTGTATCGCTCACTGCTGTGCCGGTGCCGGTACTCATACGTTGTATAAATGAAGCGAGTGGTTTACGCTGTACCTGCTCTTCTTCTTCACAGGCAGCACATTTACGTTGAATAGTGGTTTGTTGCGCAGAGTGGCCGGTATAATTATATTGCACTCCAAAAGATTCTGCCTTACGATACAGTTGTTTTTCTTCGCAGGCACTGCATTTACGCTGTATGTGCGCGGTAGTGCTCATACGGGTGAAACTGGTATCGGGCATACGCATTACCTGCTCAGCCATCGCATCGGCCTCCCTTTCGAGCGGATCGTCAACAGCGCCAACGGTGAGCCTGTATTGGATAGAAAGGTATTGCTGCGGATCAATATCCCGGAGCTTTTCCGTTTGGAGGGGTTCCGCCGCCGGCAAAGCCTGGTTTACTGCGGGGGCCGGGGATGATATGTGTGCTGCTGTTTCCATTATTGTGTCAGGACAGATCAAGTACTAATGATGCATAAGAGTCGGCATTAATCATAGCATCGCTTCCGGGATATCCTGCTGTGCCGCCGGCGTGCCCCTGCCACCCGGAGTAACTATCAACACTGAAATCGGAAAACGCAGAGTGGAAAGCTTCGTGCAATACACAGCCTGCCTGGTAAATGGGATCTGAGCCTGACTGTAAAGTAGCATTGCGGCAGATCACATAACTGTGTGCCCCGGCATACGGTGTGTACCCGCATGGTGCTGTTGCTGCACAGGTAGCATCTTCTGTACCGGCACAGGTAATAGATACTGTGGACATTTCATAATTGGCTTCCCGTATCCTGCTGATAAAAGTGGGGATATTGGCTGCTACTCCATGCGCAGATCCGAAGTTGTTCTTCAACGCAGTTAATACCTGTGCTGAAGGAGGAGAAGAAGTAAGCTTTGCCAGTGCACTGCTTACCCAGGCATTGGCTGTATATATTGCTGTCTGTATGGTTTGTGTTTCTGCATCTGTACAGCCGGGACTTACGCCCAGCAATGCCTGCAGGCGGGCAAACTCACTATCGTTAAGATCACCCCGCAAATCGGCCATCATATCATTTCCATCTGATACTGTCTTATACGCCCCGGCAATATCGGCGATCATTGAAGATGTTCTTCCTGCCAGTGCTGCGTAGATCGCTTCTTCATTTGTACCTGGTCCGTCTACTGCCTGGAATATCTGTCGTGCAATAACTTCTGCCTGGGAGGCGGCATTCGTCTGCGTAAAGGGTGTTGAAACAGTAGCGAGGTATTTTAATTCCCCTTCGGTAAGCTCACTCTCAAGATCTGCCTGCAACGTTCTGCCTGTCAATTGAAGATAGGCGGCCGCAATGGCGTCTACTTCTGCCTGTGTTCTGCCAGCCAGGGCAGAATAGATCGCATCCTCATCCGTGCCCCATCTATCCATGGCTTCGTTGAGCTGGTGTGCTATTACATCGGCATTAAATTGCAATGGTGCGCGCTGTATGGTACCTGGTCCGGTTTGTTGCACGGTATGCGTAAGCTCATGCGCCAGTAAATGCCTGCCGTTATCGGTCTGCGGATCATACTGATTACTATTAAAATAGATATCGCTGCCTACGGTAAATGCTTTGGCATTGAGTTCACGGCTCATTTGTACAGCGTAATCGCCAGTATGTATGCGAACACCTGAGAAATCGGTTCCAAAGCGGCTCTCCATAAAAGAGCGGGTACCACCATCCATACTGTCACCACCACCACGGGTATTGTTTATCCGGCTTGATACGGCTTCTCCTGCCACCGTTCCTGCGCTTTCGCTTTTTCTCCGGATAAAGGAGCTAAGGGGCTTTCGCTGTACCTGTTCTTCCTCCTCACAGGCGGCGCATTTACGTTGTATGCCCGCAGCGGCAGCAGCCTGGTTTTTAACAGGCATTTCTGCAGAAGGCATACGAAGTACCCGGTCGGCCATTGCATCAGCTTCCTGCTCCAACGGGTCATTTACAGCACCTACGGTCAGCTTACATTGCACAGGGGTAGCTGCAGCAGTTGTTTGCTGTGCATTATCCGTTATTACCTGGTTATATCGTACAAACTTTTTCACTCGGTCCTTTTTCGGCTTAACCGGCTGGCTTCCATGTTCGTGGATCAAATGTCTGATCGAATATATATACCTCGTTAAGGGGTTTTCTTACACGTTCGTCTTTTATTATTTCGGAGTGTATTTCGTCGTCGGTCTGCGTTATTGACTGTTTTGCGTTATTGTATTCTTTCATACGCCGGTAAGCCCAGTATTCTGTCCAGGCTTTCAGCCGCTTTAAGTTGTTAGCCTCTGCCTCCGTAGCCATGATTTTTTTTCCGGCTTCCTGTTCTTCGAGCAACTTACCATACCTGCCGGTTGCCTTAGGATATTTTTTTGTATGGCCACTGTGTATGCCTTCATGAAGCAGGGAGGTTTCTCCAATATTGGCAAACGTGTCCGGATTGTCTTTTAATCTTTTGGCATCCATACATATTTCCCCATTAGTAAAATTGGTAACACCTCCATCCCTGCCATCGAGATAGCAACATTTTATTTTATTCTCATTATAAAGATATCTGAGCTGTTTTACGGCTTCCTGGCTTTCTGCAGAAATTCCCGGCTTACTCATATTGCCCTCCAGTGTGGTGATCACGGCACCTATCCTGGCGAGGCATTTATCGTACTCATCCTTTTCGGTTACTTTATCCAGTTCTCTTTTTAATTGTATTGCAGGCCCCATTGCCTGTTGCTGCAATGTATGCACCAGTTCGTGTGCCAGCAGGGTATTACCGCTATCGGTGCCGGGGGCATACTTACCGCTGTTGAAATAAATATCATTACCAATGGTAAAAGCCTGCGCACCCAGTTTGCGGTTCATCTGAACAGCTTCGTTTCCGGTATGGATCCTTACTCCTGAGAAGTCTGTTCCAAAACGGGTTTCCATAAAAGATTGCGTAGTGCCATCCATCTTTTCTCCCCCGCCGGTACCCGGTCTTTCAACACCATCATTAACCACAGATGCATCAGCTTCCTCTTTTCTTTGTACGTATGCAGAAACGGGTATGCGCATAACCTGTTCGGCTATGGCATCGGCTTCACCCTCCATCGCATCATTTACTGTACCGGCAGAGAGCTTACCCTGGCGGACCTGCTGCGGGGTCGCTGAAGCTGACGAAATTTCAGTATCGCATCCCTTTTTCTGCTTTGTTCTTCTCATCGCACCTGTTTTAACGGAAAACCACAGCCATAGCTACATGGTTTTACCTTCTTTACTATATTCACTACGAATACCACGTACAATATCGTCTACCGTAATAGTGGTTTCATGGCGATTCAACGCCTGTAATGAAGCGTACTGTATTACATTCATAATAGAGCCACCCGAAAGTTCGTACTGCTGTGCTATACGTTCGAGCGCTTCACGCGAAGGCCTGGTACACATCGGGCTGAAGCCATTGCTCCAGAGGCGGAAACGTTCGCGTGCCTGCGGTTTCTGGAAATGTATGATAGACTGCAGGCGCCGGGTAAACGCCTCGTCTACGTTATTACGCATATTGGAAGCAAGGATTACCAGCCCCGGGTATTCTTCAAGCCGTTGCAGGAGATATGCGATCTCCTGGTTGGCATATTTATCGTGCGCATCGTTGATGCCGGTGCGTTTACCAAACAACGCGTCGGCTTCGTCAAAGAATAATATCCAGTTTTTATTTTCTGCCTTCTTAAATACTTTTTCGAGGTTCTTTTCTGTTTCCCCGATATACTTAGATATTACCATGGAAAGATCCACGCGGTAAACATCTATATTATACAGCTTGCCAAATAATGCAGCGGTAAGGCTTTTACCTGTACCCGGGGGGCCGTGAAATAATGCTTTGTACCCAGGCTTTATTTTCTTGCTCATTTCCCACTGGTGGTAAAGTGTGCTGCCATGCTCAAGCCATATCTTTATTTCATCCAGTTGCCGCATGGTAGTTTCGTCTGTTACCAGGTCTTCCCAATTCATGTTGGTGGCAAGACGCTTTGCAGGGAAGTCCATGCTGAACTGTGGTTTTCGAAGATTACCTGTAGTGAAGAAGTCTACATACTCATCGGTAATACTGATAACGCTGCTGTAAAAAGGTTCGTTGCTATTGTTGCCATTATCGATCTGTAGTATGCCGTGTGCGGAAAAAATATGGTCCGGTTCGAAAAGGTAATACATGCGGAATCTTTGCCGCAGATCGGTACCGGCAAGTATAAATAAAGCCGTTTCTATTGTAGGAATAAAACCACCATGACGAACACCCCTGATACCGCCAAACTCGGAATAGCCCCGTCCGAGCGACTTATTGGTAGCAAAGAATACATCAAGTAATTGCGGCTGCAGGTGTGGCACCAGTGATAATACAAGCAGTACACGTTCTCCGGCGCTTAACTGGTAATAGCGTACAAATTCTGCATAGACGGAAGCATCTGATGCAAGGTCGGGGGGTGTGGTAATGGGGTCGACAGCTATATTATCAGCATGACCGTTGGCTTCACCATCAATAGCTGTGGCCTGGCCGTTAGATTCACTGGTTACTGTATTTGAAGAAAAATAATGTTCGAGACGGTAATTTACTACTGCTGCAAACCAATTGATCTCTTTTGAAAGGCAATCGGCATTCTGATCCTGTCTCGATCTTGTTTCTGTTTTTTCTGTATTCGTTGTATGTTGTTCCGTTATCATTTTTCTTGCTTTACCATTCAGTGGTGATCAGGTATTTAGCCCATGGCATGCGCGCTGTTGTAAACCCCCAGGGTAAACTGTCGAGCAGCACATCAATGGTTGTTCTTTCCACGCGCAGCAGCCAGCCTGTTTCCGACCTGTATAGTATACCATTACGTACCAGAAAGGATTCTCTTAACCCGGCGATGGATGTGTTCTTTAATATTTTCCAATGCCCGATAACGGAAGTGAGCAGCCCATTGATTTCTTCTTCCTCTTTCTCACTGATATCCAATTTGGCTGGTATGGGTTCGTATACCGGTAACCCGCATAATATTTTCTCAAGCACTGCTTCGTATTCTTTACACACTGTATTGCCTGTAGCGAGATAATATAAAAGCTGTACAGCCCTTACCTGTGCGGTTTTATCTATCCATTCATTCTTATCAAGCATATCCAGGCCGGTAAAAAGCTGCTTGAAGAATGGTGTTAATAAGATAAGCCCTGCATTGTTCACCCGCAACCTGTCGTCTTTATCTGCGGCCGGAGCCTGCCCGGGTACCTGCTCCGGGTAATCCGGGGGGACGTCAATACTGCTGGTATTTTTTGTATCGCCAGTTATGCTGATCGTTGGTGTATTATCCTTATCTGCGGATGCATCTGCTACTGTAATCAGTACAGGTAAGGACAAATCGGTCGCTATTTGTTTTAGCTGTGCCTGCACCTGCTTTTTTTCTTCGTCCGGGCCAGTCAGTTTTACTCCGGTAAAACTCAACAGCGATTCAAAGAAGAATGGCTTCTTCTCTCCTGCTCCTAACCATTTTGGCGCAAGTATAATGATCCACTCATCTAAAACAGCGGCAAAATCTTCCAATACAGGAAGGGCCGCATGGGCCGGGTTTCTTTTTATAAGTTCTGACTGTATGGCTGCAAGCCATCCCTGCCATTGCCTGCGCTGGTCAGTAAGGGGGTTGAACAGCGAAATAACCAACTCGATTGCTTTCGGACTGAATTGGCAGGCAATACGCTGCCAAAGCAATGCCAGGGTGGTATGACGGGAGAGAAAACGTTGAAAAACGTCTTTCTGTTCCAGCAGCATGTGCAATACTATGGTATCTAAATCGGTAGTTTCGTGTCCTGCCCACCAGGGCAGATAACCGTTCAGCAGGAAGAATTGTACGATATCCTGCTCACTCTTTTGTGTGGATTCAAGCCGTTGTGTTCTTGTCAGCCTCGACAATTGTTCCGTAAACTGCTGTTCAAACTGCTTCCGGAAGAGTAATTCAAAATCGCGGTCAAAATCCTGGGGACTAAGGCTGCCCAGATCAATTTCCAGGCGATCGATGCGGATCATTTCATCTTCGTCTGTATATTCAGAACATACCCTGTCGATCACTTCGGCTATCTGGCGCTGGTGCACTATGGCAAAGTGCTGCCTTATGTTGAAGGCCAACCCTTCATCATAACAACTCATCTCCATCTGCAGCCGGTTGACCAGGTGTGTCATGCTATATCGTTCACTTTTATTTATGCCAATATAATAACCGGTTGTCTTGTTACTATCTTACTATTTAACAGCACTCTCAACGTTAATAACGCCACCGGTATCCTCTTTTGCAGGCTTACAATCATCTTCACAAACACCGCAGGGCCTTAATGTATTCAGTACCTGCACCAGTGGATTCACCTTGTCATAAACAGGCATTTCTGTTTTAGACATTTCATCCAACCAATCGTAATAGGCTTTTTCAAACCGCTGCATTTCGGTAATGCCCAGCCATATTATGTTTATGTGTACGTGTGTAGGAGATTGTGCATTGATCGTTTTTGCCACCAGGTTCTGGAAGGTCGCATCCCTCAGGCGTTTAGGCCAGCAGGGTAATACGATGGTAGCGCGGAAGGAATAAGGATCTTCGCTGTTGTCGCAGGGATCTGCTTCGCAATACCAGTCCATTTCATAACCAAACCAGAGCATCAACCCGGCAATTTCCACTTCTATATCATTGTCGATGGCCTTATTATCGGCAATTTCCTTAGCTGTACGCTTGAAGAAAACATACGGGCTTTGCGCAAGTAATTCGCCTTCGTTATTGTATATCGCGAAGGCCCACTTAAGCCTGCCACCTTCTTCAGGGTCTACAGACAGCAGCCTGTAGTATTTTCTTTCTGAGCCAAACTCCTGAAGATCCTTTGCTCTTTGCGCTGCATCTTTATAATACCTGAACTTCAGTGGCACAGGATCTTTTTCATCAGGAAAGGTTTCGGCAAATAAGATCGAGTCGGTATAATCTTTTTTCTTTTCGTTGAACTTGAAATACTCCAGTATCCATGGCATACGGTCGTAGCATTTATCGGCAGGAATACGCCTCAAACGCTTTTTATACTGAGGGATCTCTGTAGCGGTATCGATACCAACACCAAGATCGCACGTATTCAGGCATATATTCAACAGGTCTGCCTTTATTTCAGTATTGGCCTCATCAAGTACTTCATCAAACTTCGGACGCAGGAGCAGGTGTTCTACAAGGTGCATGCCTTCATTATTATTGATTGCCGCTACAGCATTCTGCAGTGCTCTCCAGGCTTTATCCCTGTCTTCTTTCTTTTCGTAGCGTTCACTCGTAGCAAGATGCACCGCGGTTTTGGGGTCTGCGCCATCCCATAACTCGAACCAGAAATGCCCGATCTGTCCGGCTGTTTTCCTGGCTCTTGGATTGATCTCATCAAAAAATTTGAAGTGCCTGCGCTGGTCTGCATTGGCAATGATATCGCCCATTAACGCTTCTGTACAGCAACCTTCAATAACATCTACACTGGTAAGCAGTACCTGCTCCCCATTCTTCGGATCCATAAAACGGATGCGGCTGAGCGGGTCGCCTTTTTTATTGCGCTTCTGTACAGACTGTTTTTTATTATCCAGCTCCATAATGGGCTCGGATATAATAAATGAAGGAGCGAGTGTGCGCCTGTTTACATCGTGAAACCCAAGCAGACGGCCTACCCTTCTTTCTGTTCCCGACACATTACGAACATCCCAGAATTCGGACTTGCTGTAATCGTATCCTTTACCCCTGTTGCTGCTGATCTTATAATATTCTCCATCTTTAAGAATATTGATCTTATCCTGTATCAGCCTTTCATCTACTTTCTTCGGAACCAGCCACCTGGTTATCGCATCGTACTCACTCATATCTTCACTGAAGCGTGCCAGGAAGTGAGTAAGAAACCTGTTCCTGCGGTAGTTAAACTGGTTTTCACTTTCAGTAAGTTTTTCCAGCAGGGCGGTAAAATCCCTGAGTATGGTAGCAGGATTGGCGCTGTCGTCCTTTCCATGATCAATCAGCAAATCGATGATCTCTTTACCTTCTTTATGATCCTTAAACAGTTCCTGCACATAGTTTGAATAAATGGTATGCTTTGGAGATTCATCCATTGTAAACAGATCGCGCAGATGACTCAGTTGAACAAGGTGATCAGAAAGCAATTGTTCAAAGAATAAAAGATATCCGCGGAGCTGGAGCGCCTGTGCTTTCCTTATTTCATTAGCGTCTGCGGGTAATCCTGCCCGATCGCTTACGCCATAACACATGGGTAATGAATAGGTAACAGGGTAATAGTCTGCCAGATCCATATTTTCACCAACAGGCACGGGGAGGTCGAGGGGAATTCCTTCGAGTTTGTACCGGCGCTCCGCCGTTTTAAGGTCGGTAAAGAACTTGAGCATACGTTCGGGTCTGCGGTTGGCTTTACTTCCCTCAACGTTATAAGTAATAATATCATGCTCTTTACAAAAGATAACCTGTGAGGTTGAAGGGTTGATCCTTGCAATCTTCCTTTCTTCTTTTAAGCGCTTAAGCCATTTGGCAAAGTACTGCCTGCTCTCAGTGGAATTACCATTTTCCGAGAATGGCAGGTGCAGGTAAGTTATTGCTTTAACACCCTTGATATCTGTCATTTCATTGATGATGTCAGAAAGACGGATATCGCGGTAGAGATCTGTTGCTTCAATAGCGCTGTCTTCAATAAAACCATGGTGCAGTGCCGGGCCTTCAAATATCTCATCAATGGTATATCCTTTCTCCTGCATCTGCTGGATGGTATGGAATGGTATTGATGGGGTGAAATATTTGTAGATAATAAAAAATACATTTGCCAGTACCACATCCGGGTCTGCATATTCTTCCAGTGCAATGGATGCCGCAAGATTAAGCTCTACTTCTTCTACGGTATTAACCGAAAGGAAGTCTTCGCAAAGATTACGGTGTGCAGAAAGCCGCTGTACTACCTGCTGGCGTACATCGTCCCTTTCTTCTTCGGGAACATTTTCCTCGTATTCAACCATCACATTATACAATCCTTCGAGCTCTACTATCTTGGAAGCGATAAACTTCATGGCATCCACCATTCCGAGTTCTTTAACGAGTTCGTCCTGCTGCTTAATTTTACGCTTTTTGTACTTTTCCAGTTCGATCCTCTTCTTTTCCAGGCCGAGTACAGCCAGCGGATCGCTGTCGCCAAGCTCTGACAGTTCCTTATTGATGACTTCAATCTTTTTTTCTGTATCGGATATAGCCTTACCTACTTTATCCTGTGCAGCTTTAATCTTCTCTGTTCTTTCTTTTTTGAAAGCGTCAAGGTCTTTCGGGGAAGCCGGGTCTAATGAAAGCTTCCCAAAACAGGTTTCCATTTCTCCATCCTCGCAGGAGCAATCGGTATCCTTACGCTTTTCGTAATAGTTATAATCGGCCCAAAGCGGCACTTCATATTCCTTAGATGGTTCAATCCAGGCATTACGTACGCCCCGCACATCAATAATAAGCTTACGATAGTCGGTAATGGTTAGCGGGCTGTTGTGTAATATCTGGCGGGCAGTATAAAATATCTGCTTCCAGGTGTCATCGCCTATCTTTTCCGGGGCGAGCAGGTCTTTGATCTCAAAGCCTGTGCGATAAGAAAGATCGGTAATGGCATAGAGTACTGCCTCCAGTATGGTAATACCAGGATCGGAGTTATTATAATCCGTCCAGTTTTCGTGGCCAAGCTTTTCTATCTCTTTGAATCCCTGTTTACGCATCGCCGTATAATCTTCTGCGGGCAATAGTGGATTAGCTTTGATCAGTGATATATTATCTGCCATAATTTCTTTTTTATCGCTCTGAAAACAAGTGTATTATTATTTATTTTTCTTTGAGGCTTTTTTCGCAGCCTTTACCGGTTGTTTTTTTGCTTCTACAACTGCCTTTTCCTTTTCTCCTGCTGCCGGCTTTGTAACAATGGTTGCCTTTTCTTCGATTCCCTCCTTCTTAAGAGGTTGGGTAACCAATGGTTTTACCCCTCCTGTAAGAACGGGTTTTACACCACCCGTGAGCACAGGTTTAACTTCTCCCGTTACAACAGGTTTTACCTCACCGGTTACTAAGGGCTTGGTGGTTCCGGCAGATGGGTTTATTTCGCCGGTCACAACTGGTTTGGTACTACCAGTAGCTGGTTTTACTTCACCTGCAACAACAGGCTTGGTATCGGCAGGTTTCACTCCGCCAGTTACGGGCTTTACTTCTCCTGTAACCACTGGTTTTGTATTGCCCGGCTGGGCAGCAGGCGCGGGCGCAGCAGGTGAGGGCGCAGAGGGTTGCGGATTTTCTGCTACGGGGGTGGCTGGTGGCAAAGGCATGGGAGAAGGCGCAGGCACCGGCACTACGGCAACCTTTTTATCGAGGCGGCGCTGTTCGCACCGGGTAAGGGGTTCCGGTTCTTCATAAGGAACAATAATGTGCTGTGAAACAGATACAAGCAGCGCCTTTGGTGAAGATGCTGTTACTACTACTTCGCCATTATGCTTTACATCCTGGCTAAGGAATGCTTCTACGCTATCGCAGCCGCAGAGCTCAGCAATCTGCATCGCCGCATTCTTATTATTATCTACCTTGAAGTTGGTATCCTTTTCATCATCCGATGGAGGACAGCATTCCTTACGGCACACTCCCATCAGGAAGTCGGTAATAAAATCTACATAAGGCCTTTCTTCAATAAAGTTGATGACATTGGAGGCATATATCTTCCCCCCAAACTTTACATCGGCATCAGCATCGAACGCCCAGGGGGTAAGATAACGTACAAGTTCTTCATTCAGTTTCCTGAGATAAAAACCTTTGTCTGCCCCTTCGTGGAATTTAACCCTGAAAGCAGTGATTACCTGTTCGTAATCGGGATTTCTTACGTGTATTTTTACAAAAGGCGATACGAGCTTTTTCAACCAGCTTTCTATATCCATCATTAACCGCCTGCTGGTTTTAGGCTGCAGCACATTAACTGCATTCCGGTTTTTAAGGTTGGCGATAGGAATAATCAGTACATGACCTGGTGACACCTGCGGGCCGCAGCATTCTTTTTTAAGTTTAACAACCATATTGCCGACTGTGCCAATGCTGAGCCTTACATTACCGGTGGTGCCACCGGTGGATATATTAGTTTGAATCCTTGCCGCATTTACACCTGAGCTCATCAGCTCTTTTTTAACTGCGTCTATGTGTCTTTGTGCCAAACCTACTTCAGCAGCGGTTTTACCATACCCCGTCACTGAAACAGGCGCTGACGTATCCTTGGCGAGCATTTCTTCTGCCTCTTTGATTAAGGCAATCGTTTGGGGGGTGGGCCCACCCGTGGCAGTGAAAACCAGGTCGTACACTTTTTCTGTTCCTCCTTCTGAAATAGTCTCTTTTGTAGTTTTACTGCGGCACATACAATTAGGATCTGTATGTGAAACGGCTTTTACTTTATATACAGACGGATACCTGTCGAGAATAAGGTGCTCATAATCCCAGGAGTTAATCGCCCTGTTTTTATGACGCAGGCGTTCACTAACACGGGTATAAAATTCCCTGCTTACTTCGCGGTGCTTCCCATCGTAAGAGGCAAACGGCTGCTGTACCTTGCTCACCTGTGTAGCGGCTACCTGTAACTTGCTGATCTTTCCTGCGGGGAGTGGATTGTCGTAATGCGCCTGGTCGTTGCCCTGATCGTTGAATACAGCTTCCACCGCCTGTGTTATTATACTGATCAGTTGGGGAATACGGTTACTGTTTTCTGTTACACTCGCACAAAGCCAGTGCAGGCCGGAAGTGATTATTGTGTTGTTATCTGTTGCATCGGCGGGAATATTGACCTTAATGATACCGGTAGTCTGGAAGCCATAGGTACCATCGCTAACAAGGTCTTCTCCTTTTAAGGGGCGCCATTCATTATTGGTAAGGTATGACCAATGAATTTTGGGAGGGTCATTGTCTTCATCTTCGGCACTGCCTTCTGCAAACTGAAAGAGCATAGAGATAGACTGTAAAGGTGCTGCCTTTTCTAACCCGATAAAGAGCATACCTTCTTCCTGTATGATGCCGGAGTACTGGTTATTGCCTCCACTTACCTGTTCGATGAGGCCGCTGGCTGAAAGTACCATTTTTGCAAGTGCGCCCGATTTGGCTACGCGCTCCAGGTCGCGGGCTCCGATTTCTCCTTCACTTTGCGGAGTGGTTGAACGGGAAGCTCCTTTCTGGTATTTATCATAAAGCCCTTCAAATGTAAACTGCGGGAGGAGTAATTCGTGTGCATCAACCAGTAAACCTTCTTTTTCGGCGTCAAGTGCTGAGAAGCTGGCGTATGCTTTCTTTTTCCTTTTTATAGACGCATTACCTGAAGCTTTAGGATTAGCCGCAGCATCCTTATGCCCTGCAAAACTTTGCTTCAGGTTTTCCACCCCGGGCGTAGTATAGGTTTCGACAGTACCAAAAGGGTAGACATGAAAGAACTGGTCGATGCCAGGTTTCAGATGCCGCAGATCCGAAAAGTAACTAACTGATATCTCCTTAAGCTGGAAATAAGGAGCAAGCTCCATCAGACTTTGTGTAATAGTAGCTTTGGCGCCTGATGCCTGACTGTCGAACATGGCAACACCCAGGGTAGCTTTACGTCCCCGGGCTGTCAGTTTTAATTCTAAAAACCCTTTTTCCGTCTGACCATTTTCAAAATTAGCAGGGTAAGTAATAGTAGTTCTTGGCAATGGGTAACTCATGATATTCCCTGACATCTGCTTTTCGGTATAGCCGGTAGGTGTGTATATAAGGTGCTGATCTGTCCAGTACCGGTTTTCGAGTAAGTTTACATCATAGCCAAGTAATCTTTGTTTATCCAGAAAATCGTCTGCCCCTTCAAGACCATGACGTACGTTCAACGAAAGCTCGTTGACGGGCTTGTTGAATATTTCCGGGCTTCCTATATAAAGAGAATTACCGGGCTTGGGTATCATTGTAAAAGGATCAAATGCCTTATTGGGCGGTACTGCACCATCATCATTCTGTAAAGTAAGTATCTTAAGCCCGTCGAAGAAAGGCGTGTACTGGTCGCTTGGGTCGGCTGGTTGGCCGGTAGTCGGGTCGGTTGTAACAGAACCGGGCCTGTTCATGGAGCCCACCCTTACCGTAAGGTGCATATCACTGAACTTTAGCCGCTTAAAAGCAGGCGCACTGATCTTTATGCCAGGCCCGAGCAGCACCTGCATAACAGGGAATGTTGTATCGAAAGAATTTCCAGTATGTACTTTGGCATTGTAGCCTATGATTGGCGGTGCTGACTGCGGCAGGCAGATATAAATAGTAGCGAGCTCTTTATATAAGAAGTAACAGGGATCTGGCGGCATAATTTCGCCGAGGCTGCCTCCGTTTGAGTGAGCATCAACAATCCTGAGCATAATATCACTCATTGTGCCATCATCATTACCCAGTAACTCCGATTCCACTTTCAGCCACTCTTTTTCCCCACTGAACCATATTGCTACATCCTTAGTTATGGTATCCTGGTTTGCCCTGTCGAGTTTACGGTGTCCGAATATTTCATTAAGCGCATCCAGCTTGAGCGCCACGATACGGTTACCGCTTTGTAATACCAGTTGCGGCGTGGCCAGTGCAAAACCGATCTGTGTTTCATTTTTAAGGGGCAGGGTATTTTTTGCCCAGTCTACTGCATCGCAGATATTGGCATTTTTGCTCAACTGCTTAATGCTGCGTCCAAATGTGGGCCATTTGGCAACAGGGTCGGTAAAAGGCTCGCCATGCCCATCGGCAGAATTGGCAACAGGGCTGGCGAAAATGCTTTGAATAGTCTTATTGGGTTGCGTGGCCGCGGGAGGCTGTTTATCGATAAAGATGGTCTTTATCTCTTTTACTTTTGCCTGGTTAAGAACAATATCAGTACCTGTTTTATAGATCAGCTCTTTTCCTGATGCATCTTTTCCTCCTTTGAGGGCAGTACCTACGGGCAGGTTGTGATTAATCACATCTTTAGCCAGTTCAAAAATGATATGAGCTTTATCTGGTATGGGTTCTTTAGGAGTAAGCTGAAGAACATCTTTATAATAAAAGTCGAGCATACGACCGGTCAGGCCATTCATCTGCTCTTTTGCCAACTGAAATATTTTCACGAAAGCGATAAAGAGCGCCATGTGTGGCTGGTGGGCAGGATACTGCTCCATGGCGTAGGTAAAGTACTTATCTGACTGGTCAATTAACGACTGGATATACGTATAGAAGGTATTGAATATCTCATCTGCATACAATGCTGCATTACGCAGTTTGGCTTCGGGTGTAGGCCCTGTATAAATGCTTGCATCGGGGTCTACAGCCTGGTCCATTCCCCAGATGTCATCATTCTCAATTTCATTGTAGTCAAGTTTGAGCGTAGCCTTAAAGCCTGCGCTTTTGAAGCCTTCTTCAAAAGCCATAATTCTTTTAAATTCTGTACGGAGAAAAGCATCAATAGCAATATCGAGGTCGATACGCAATGGGTAACCGGGTAAGGCAACTGTAACCCATTTATCCATACGGCTCACCAGACCGAGTATAATGGTATACAGGGCTGCATATTTTTCTACTGAAGGGTCATCGTCGAGACGTTCGCGCAGCTCTTCATATTCCTCTCTCATAGAGGTAATATCAATTACTCCTATTGAAGCTGCAACGACGGCCATATCACGCCTGAAGAATTCCTTCCAGTTCAGCTTTACTCCTTTTTCTGATGGTATATCTTTTCCATCGGGAACATCATGAAACCGGATCTGGGCTGCGTAGCGTTTGGCAAAGACCAGCAGTTCTTCGATCGACCTGTCGTCGATCGGGGCATAAGCGGGATCGAGGGCTTTCAGGTAACGACCAAGTTGTCCTGATCCGTCGCGGTTATCTTTTGTATGGCAGTTGCAGTTACTCATTTCAAGTCTTGTTATAAATGGTTATGATCGCCGGAAGCTGTTACTATCCGTGTTCGATATTTGTGGCTTCATTCATATAGAATGGATACACATAGTTGTACCGCGTATTGGTAGAGATAATGGTATAGGGAATATTGATCTCAAGAATACCCGATTCCTGGTTGGGGGTTGAGGTTAGATCGCCCACGATAATGCGGGGCTCGTGGTATACCAATGCTTCGTATACAATATTCTGTATCAATGCTATATTGGGTACCGTCATCTGTTCAAAAATATACGGTTGCAGGTTGCAACCGAAATTGGGCAGCATAACCCTTTCGCCCGTAATGGTAGAAAGGATGATATGAATACTGCTGCGAACATCTTCTTCTCCTTCAAGCATCTCCACACCGTTTAATTGCCTGCGGAAGGTGGGAGGAAAACTCCATCCCCTGCCTAAAAAAGAACGATCGATTTTTTCCTGCATGGTTATACTGTTGTTAAGTGATCAAATTTATCCGCCGATCTGTACTGTGGGACAACCGGCGGCTATACTGCCTCCATGGGCGGTGCTGTCTCCCTGTCTTGCTGCGGCTTTTCCACCAATCATAACGCTGGATGAGCCTTTTGTTATGGAATCTGTAGGACCTGCACAGGTACACATATCACCTACTGTTGCTGCTGCCATTCCACCAATCATTACAGAGGGTGTACCAGGCGGCATAATAGGACCACCGGTATGCGGACTATTGCTACCGGGATTGACCTGCGGACAGATATGATTGTCTCCTGCTCTTGCTGCTGACGGCATAGTCTTTTAGTTTATTTGTACCATTGTACCTTTAATGACAACATTTTTTCCGGCACCAGCCTGTATGGTGATGCCACTCGAATCCATCTTGATGCTGTTCATGTTCTCATCTTTGATCTCGATGGCCCCGCTGTCGTTCAGAATAATTGTTTTTGCCTGTTCGCCCACGGGAGCGCTCAGTGTGAGTTTTTTGTTGGTATCATCAAGAATGATCTTTAGTTTCTCCTTGGTCCAGATACCAAATTCCCGAACACTGTCTGACGTATCTGTAAAAGGTGATTTATTGGTATCCTTACTGTGCAGGTATCCAAGAATGATCGCCTCACGCGGATCGTCGTTCAGAAAGCCGAGCACGACCTCATCATTTACATGGGGTCTGAAGTAAATACCCCTGTCGGGGCCAGCATCAGGTGTGGCCACACGGGCCCAGATACCTTCATTACCCGAAGTAATGGTGGGCACATGCACTTTTACCCTGTACTGCTTAAGCGTTTCGGTACTGTCGTGAACAGCAAGTACTACACCGATCTGCAATCCTGTGATACCAGGCAGAAGCCCACCGGCGGGTTTATCCATTACGTCTTCTTTCTTGTAGAACCATTCTTCCTTCCAGCCAAACTGGATATCGGTTATCCAGTCACCGTCATATTGATGCAATACGCCAGATACAAATACATCGCCGTTGAAACGGTCGCCCACTCCATCAAGTGTGATCATCATGCCTGGCTTTACCAGGGCTGTACCGTCTACCCTTACCCTGCCCACAGCTTTGGAAAGCTTGTTGTGCATGGCGTAAGCATTGGCCCAGTCCTGCAATTGATCCTGGGTAAGATGACCGGTGTGGTTGAGCACCACATTTGCGCCAATTACAGCACCAAGATCGTCGGAAGAGAGGTTGCCGTTTTCTGTAATTTCTGCAGTGCCTGTTTCAGCCTGTGCAGGCTGCTGTTGCGTGTAATCCCAACCGGCTGCACCAACAGACAAAAACTGGCGCCTGGCATCCATATCGGCTTCAAACTCCCAGATATTATCGCCATAAGTTGCGGTGAATACGGAAGCTGAAACTGCCGGCTTTTTAGCGATCAGCTTATTATCGTCTGTTAATACCAGCATACTGTTAGCCTCAGCCCTTGTCAGCAGAAAATCCCAGTCGGTAGCATCATACTGCACCATTTGCGGATGCGAAAAAGTAGTATCTTCTATATCCTTTTCCGGTGTGGTTGCCAGCTCCGTCATAATCTCGTAATCCGTTTTGTTTACGAAATACTTGCTTTTACGCGCACCGGTTAGCTTGACTGCTTCATCCTTAGCTTCAATGATCAGCAATGACGGACCATTCTGCTGTACTTTAATACCGTGTTTAATGATAATACCCTTAAACACCGTTTCTGCATCTGTACCACTACCCAACTGCACTTCAACCGGGTTGCCCGGCTTGTACATATCGTCATTACTCAACGGAAAATCGCGTTCAGGGGCTGACCCATCGGTAATGATCAGTTTAGCATACGATATCTTATTGAATGCTTTATTAACAATCAATTTTACGAGAGATACCTCATCGCTCAGCTCGGTGTCGTTGACAAACACTTTGCGGGCGATCACCAATCGCGATTCGTCTGTGCCGGGTGGTAAACTGCCTAAACTCATTTTCTAATTTGGGTTAATGGTCATTCATTTTTTCGCGATAGGCGGGAATGTGAGCGTGCTGCCAGCCTCCAGTTTCCTGAAGTTTTTCAGTTTGTTCACCTTCGCCACCTGGAGATAGTATTCCTGCTTTTTATATGTTTTGTGTGTCAGTAGTGGCAGGATGTCGTACTGTTTTACAGGCACTTTATGCGTCATGTCCGGTGAGGACAACATACCGAGTATGCCTCCCAAAGCTTTTGGGGTCCATTCTGTAAAGCTGGCAGTAATCTTGGCTCTGATCGGCAGTCCTGCAAGATCGAACATGGTATAGTTAACCGTTGAACTGAGCAGGATACACTTTGTGATGAAAAGCCCGTATTGCACCAGCAATAGTGGAGGATGGTGATCCGAACTGCTCAGGTTGGTAGTTGCCGCCCTGAATAAAAGTACCTGTAAGGTAACCGGGATCTTTACCCCGTTTGTATTTACACCGGTACCATCAATTGTAAGCTCTACAGTGAAAGTACGGGCCTTGGTTCCTTTGTAAGCATACTCCTTCCCTGCCCTTCCTACAGCGCCATTCGGTACCCACTCCAAATCTTCCTTAATTGAAAGGTTGTCGGGGTTAAACATTGCCAGAAAAGGGATATCGTTGGGAAGGCTGGTATCCTTGTCAATCGGAATGAGCTTAAAGTTGAACGGCAGCTTCAACGCGCTTTGAGCATCCATTATCTTTCTTTTTTAGCTTTTAAAATTTCCAGCACCAGTTCAGCAATTTCCGCTTCACTGGTATTGGTACCGGCAGGTGGGTTGGGGGTGGTCTGCCCACCGCTTCCGCTATCGGGTTCTACGGCAACACGTACAATAACTTCATTTATCTGTACCGGCATGAAGGGTTATTTTTGACGTTCAAAATATTGATAAGCGAGCTCTATGGTCTCTACCACAATGGCATTTTCCGTTGCCCGGAAATCGGACATGGACCATTTGAGCGGATAGGCCTGCACCACTTTCCAGATGGCTACTGCTTCATCGGATTCGTTCAGCAAAGACACAATAATATCGGCCGGCTGGAAGCCATAGATCACTACGGTAAACCAGTTATCCATACCCTTACTCAGCCAATCCACCAGTGCTTTATTGGTAACCAATCCACGCTTCAGCACCAGGTTCGGATACTTAGCCCTTTTTGGCAGCTTGTATTCGAACCGGTTTTCACCACCTTCCCGGAGTATTTCGGTTTCGACTTCCACCGATAAACCGCCTACTTCCTGGAAGCGTTGCCCAGTATCATTATCCATACCGCTCACACCGATGAATTCCACCTTAAAATGGAAACCCGTGGGCGGATAGTAAGTAGCCATGCGCTATATCAATTTAAAATTTTGATGCCTTCGTGCGCCAGTTCAAGCGACTCGATGGCGATATCGTTGCCGGTAGCCTTCAGTGCAGGCCCTTCACATTTAACCGGCCATGCTTCGGCGATACTCCATTTGAAAACGGGTTCACCTTCGTCGTTAAGCAGTGAGATAACCAGTGTGCGGCGCTCCACATTGGGTTTGCCTGCATTGATAAACCAGTTGTACAGTTCCATTTTCTTAGCTGCATCCTGGATCATTCCCCTTTTCAGCGAAATATTACCGGATTTGATCAACCCCGGACGTTTTAACGGAAGTGTGGTGCCGTTCATCAAGCCATCCCTGTATTCGATGGGCTGGATTTCCTGCGATAGACCACCTACTTCCGAAAAACCGATATTGTCTCCACCCCATGATACAGTGAAATGAAAGACAGGTATTGGGTAATTTGCCATTGTATTTAATTTATGTTTTTAACGATTTGTGTTACTGAGAATAAATGAAAGGATTAAGACGTTTGTAATTTGTGTTCGAAACGCAAAATGATAAACTCTGCAGGACGGGCTACAGCCATACCGATCTCAACGATCAGTTTGCCTTCGAGGATGTCTACAGCAGTCATTGTTTTATTAAGCCCTACATTAACGAAATAAGCCTGGTCGGGTTTAGCACCGGCAAGAGCTCCATCGCGCCATTTGGTAAACAGGTAGTTTTCGATCATGGCCTGTACCTTGGTCCATGTAGAAGCAGTATTGGGTTCGAAAATTACCCAGTGGATCGATTTCTTTACAGATTCTTCCACGATGCTGAAGAAACGACGAACGTTTACATACCTCCATTCATTGTCGTTACCATCAAGAGTACGACCACCCATTACAACTGTACCATAGCCGGGGAGACTCAGGATTGCATTTACAGATTTTCCGGTATCGCTGTTTAAGTTCAGTTGATCGTGTTCGGCCCTTGAAATAGAAATTACGGGTTTTACCACATTGATAAGACCTACATTGGCAGGTGCTTTCCAGTATCCTTTTTCACTGTCTACGCGTGCAATAACACCAGCGATAGCAGCAGAAGGAGGTAATACTACATGGTATTTCAGGAATTCTGCCTGTATAGCATTGTACATGGCTGATGCTGATCCTTTGATCGAAGCGAGTGTAGAAGCACTCCTGTCGGCTACGGGAGGTACAGCTGCTCCGGGATTGCCACCATTAACAGTATGTGTGCCAAGTACCAGCGCACCAAAATCGCACTCATAGTTATATGAAGTTTCGAGATACGGATAGTAAACCGCACCATAACGACGGATGCTGTTATCGGATGGAACGTTGGTGATTGCGGTATTAACATCAGTTATTACGGTGCCAGCCGCTTTTGGAACCGTGGTTTGATTGGTATCCAATATGGCAAAACGATCTTTCAGCGATGCAGCCTGCATGAGCATTTTCTGGTTAACACTGTCAAAATCGGCCTGCTGACCTGTAGAGAAATATGCAGCTTCGGGCACAAGCAGTAAAGTGGGGGCATCTTCGTTGGCTACTGCATCAAGACCAGCTTCCAGGGCAGCCCTGGTAATGCTGTCGCTATAACTGCCTACTGAAGTAATATAGCAACTGCCTCCGCCATTAGCATAGAACATTTTCAGTGCATAATACAGCCTGTAATTGCTCAATGTTGCTGCAGTTATGTTAACAGACACTTTAAAACCGGTAGTACTTGCACCCGACTTCAGTTCATCCACGTCGATATCAAAAGCTGCCCCGGCTTCCTTGAAAGGACCGCCATAGTATTGAATATAATCACCCATACTTTCGATGCGGGTGGGAACGTTTCTGAGGGTTTCTCCAGTGCTTGAGACTGCTTTTTCAGTATAGCCTACAAAGGCCGGTATAGCCGATTCCACCTCGGCTATGGAAGGCGGTAGCAGTGATATCTCTTCTACATACACACCTGGTGAACGGTAATTTGCCATTTTTTAAAGTTTAAAGTGTTAAAAAAATATCTGAATAAATCAATGATGGATTACGTGCGTCGATCATTCCTGCAAAAGGGTAAGGAAGATTTTCCTTTACTGCTGCTTCCTTCATGGGCAGGCCGACATATTTAGTGAGCACCAGCTTTAACGGGTCTTTACTGACCGGTTCAATATACTTTTCCTTCAAAGCAAAAGGTGCAATAGATTCAAAGATGATGGTCTTATCGTCTGGCGATGTTTTGGAAAAAGTAAGTGAAGCGTCGTTGGAAGTGAGTTTGAGGCGCGACATAAAGTCGGTTTTTTCTGCCGGGTTAAGCTTACTGATCTCGGTATACAACGGGCCATTAGGCGCCAGTTTAAACGTGTACCGCCATGTGGTTACCCGGTTAATGAACGGTATATAATAAAGTGGTATATCGGGTCTTATTGAATGATCGGTTTCTACAACCCGGTAATTAGCATCGAGTGCATCAGAAAGACTGAGTTCTATTACGCCAATAGTGGATGCGGGAACATCATCACCTGTATGGTAGAATGTTTCAATGGGTACTGCACTGATAGACAATTCGCATTTACCGGGGGGTAATGCAGAAAGGTTAAATGCGAGATCGGACCCTGTAAGGGTATTTTGAATCAATACCGCCATAACCTCGGCTCCGGTGAGCAGGTGCCTTACCCTGGCAGAGCCAGGCGCTACTGCTACACCATGATGGTGGCGGTAAAGCGATTTTGAAACCTTAAAAAGGTCGTTCATGCCACTCACACCTGCTGCCGTTTTGCTGAGGTGCAGGTTATTTCTCAGAGCAGGATCGCCACTGATCTGGTTGGTAAAATAAAACAGGTTTTCGGGGTCGGTTGCCGTGGGCAGCTCATTAAAATTGAGCATATCCGGGTTACGCATTACAACAAAAAAAGTCAGCTTCTCCCCCTTTTTGGGTAAAAAGCGGAGCAGGTAATTCGGCCCAACCTTTCCGTTGGTCGCAGCCAGGATCGTAAACCCGCCGGTATTATCGGTATTCTTAAAGATAAAATCGAGCCGTTTAAGCGACGCCAGTGTTTCTGCTGCCGGTATAAAAAACAAGTCGGGGGTGGGTGTGGTGGTATACTTTGGGCATATCCCATTCTCGTAAAATGGTTGTTTTACGCCGACGTTGAGCAGTTCTGTGTATTTCACGTTCATGCGTTTGTTCCTTTTTAGTCTGCGATATTCAATTCGTTAATGGGGGCTGCTTTTTCTTTAGCTTTAGTTTCGAACACAGTCATCATATTTACCTTATACATCACGTTGGGTATGTATTTGGTACCCAGCATCGACCACAGGTTGTTCTGCTGCTCGAAGCTGAGGTTGTGCAGGCGGAAACTGAGTCTTTCAATAAGTTGCCAGGGTTTGGTAACCGGTTCTTTGGCGCCGTCATTCAGGGCCGGAAACCGCTGCGTGTCGAAAATGGGGTTGGCCTGGAAGAAGCACAATACAGAAGAAAGATCGCGGAGCGATGTTTCATAATCGCTGTTATGTGCCGCGAAAAGGAGGTAAAGGTCAATCTCTACCGGCGCATTTAGTTTGGCAAACTGCTTATCCTCCATTGGAGCGTATACCGGGCGCTTACCTTCACGGCGTTCTTCTTCTACACCCGTGATCATAAGAGTAATGTGGGAGGTGTTGGTAATATTGATATTACCGTTGGGAAGTGCTACAGGTTTGAGATCCACTACGTTTCCGGCGCTGTAGTGTACAGGGTCCTGTTCCCTGTCTACCATATAGGTTTCCAGTTCTTTTTTGATAAACTCCAGTGCAGTTCTGATCATGTTCGGTTATTTGTTTTTACTACAGGCCATACAAGGCCATAAAGTACCCTCATGCATCGCTGCATGGTAAAACCAGGAAACGCCTCTATTCTCTTGCTTGCAAATAAGTGGATTCTGCCAGATTGCCGGCAAAACCACGCGGTGTTGGCCGCATCGTTGTTTGTTGGTTCAGTTACTGGTAGTAGCTACCAGCGGTAATACAGCTTCTGGTTTGGATTCCAGCTACTGCAGGGTTCGTGTTGTAATGTGCTGATCAGATCATTGAGTTACAAATGTATATATCCTTTTCGCATTTTGCAATACCACTTTGTGGTTATTCTATTAAATTTTTATAACACATGATCCACAATCGGAGTTAACCCGCGCCCCCGGGGGATGATAAGGGAAAGTACGGAATTTTGGAAGGTAGAAGTACGTAAGAGTGCCTATAATACTTTAATATTGATTGCTGGTAAAAGTTAACAGACGCTTAAGAGAAAGCTGTTTGGAACTATGCAAAAGAATACAAGCATTAATAACCTATAACTTAATAATGCCGGATGAGAAATGAATTGTATCGCATCCCTTTTCTTTTAACATTTTTTTCCAAAATCTTTCAGCAAGTGCAACGAGTGAATCGGTCTTTGAATCCCTATAAGTGATCACGCAGACATTGAAATGTTTAAGATCAGGAAGTGTACATCCGGTTTTATCTTCGAACTGCTGTATGAGATCATCATTTTTATTATGTAAGTATTGATAAACCCTGTTTGTATTACTGTAAATTTTTATAAGATTACTGTTTTCAAGCATATCAGAAAAAATAATCAGAGTTTTTTGTTCTGCATTTTCTTCATTCAAATCGTTTATCTGATTGCAAAACTCGCAATATATCTGAGATGAATCAGTTCTATATTTCTGGCTTTTAATAAAATTATTAATTTGACTGATTGCTTTAACCTTGAATTTTTTGATACCATCAATACGGTCTAAAGGATTATCGCCAAGCATACCAGGGTCACCAGGAGGCAACGCATCGATAGAAATTCCAGGGTTCCGTGTAAGATCAGAACAGGAAGTTACATAAATATTGATGCCGGTAAAGCTTGTATTGGAAGTATCTACCGAGGATTTTTTCAATATCGCTTCAACAACCTCTTCTGCGCGACCGTCATAATGGAAGGTAGTATCGGTAATATCGAATATTATCGAATAGCTGTGTGTTTTTGCCTCTGACTCACCATCATTGCAGGAAATAGCCAGGATAGACATAATCAATCCATAAAAAAAATAAGATATGCCTGTTTTGAAGCTGTTAGATTGAAGCATCATATGGCAATTCATTAATGTTATGAAATCTTAATGTCAGATCCTGGATCGGGTTTTGCCAATAAATGGGCTGTGTTAGGCCTCCCCTTGTTTTAAAGTTCTCTCTCCTGTAAGTCTGAACAGCCTGTTTGCAGGACTGGTTAATGAATTGCTCCAGTCCTTTGAGATTATCTAAAAGACTATTATGTTTCCCACTTATAGCATTTTTTTCGCGGATTAATTGTTTTTCCTGGTTATTAAGTAGTTCATTTTTGCTGTCGCTTTCATTTTCCAAGTGATTCAGCCTATCTATTTTCTCCTTATGCAAAGCCGAGATAGAAGTATTTAAAACCCCTTTTTTCAGATCAAATACTTTTTTTGCTTTTAAATATCCTTTATACGCTTTCATAAACTGGCTGTTTTCGTCATGAGCAAAAAATGAGACTACCGCGCCAAAAAGGAAAAGGAGCAGCCCTAAAAAGAAGAATACATAAAAACTAATTCCTGATCCACCGGACGCGCCCCCCCGGCTTATTATAAAAGTGTTCCTTAATTGTGTAACATAGTAGTTGAAAAAGATAAACAGGAGCAATAAGCCAATTGCGAGGTATATGTTTAGCTTCTTTTCTTTACGTTGCTTTACAAATTTTCCGATGGCATGTGCCAGAACAGGCAATACTATTACAAGGGTGCATGCCATAATCAGTGTTTCCATGGGTTTACCCCTAAACATTTGGAATACCTGTATGTTAAGCGGGATTTCACATATTCCCATTACTACCAGGAACAACATTGCATATAATGGCTTTATCGCGTTATTGGGCATTTCCCTACCACCCATGTTCTGACTTTGCTTAATATATACCCGGGAGGCGTTTTCAAAATTGTGCTTTGCGCTGTCATTATCAAATTCTCTATGCACATTTTTTTCCCGGTCTGCATATTCATTTTTAATAAAAGCTTTCCTCTTTTCATTTCCTTCACTTAATTGCTGAATATCATTAGTAATAATTTGTGGATTACTTTTCATTTTTTTTATTTCCATCTCAAGACTCTGATACTCGCTATTCCGAATTGTATCTAACATGGGATTTTCTTCAGAAAACAGGCTTTCAATTTCTACCTGATAATGGGCGACAATAACTAATTCCGATGGAGGAATTACGGTTTCTTCTGGTATGGGAATGCCCATTGCTCCATCTGTAGCGCCTTCCCTGGAACACTCCAGTAAAAAAAGCTGGTGACGTTCAGCAATTTTTTTTTGTCTTGCCGAGAATTCATTATTTAGTTCAATATCAGCACCCGAAGGGGCATCCTTTTTCGATTCCTTTTGCATCCTGCTGCTTTTGGTTAATTAATCTGGTTCAAAAAAATGAAGTGGGTAGTCATTTCAGGGAACCAAAATTCAATATTTTATCAAATCGGTATTCGCATTTCAAAGCTATACAGCATGATCCCGGGAAAAAACCCCCTTTCAGTCCAGAAAAATCCGGTCACTATTTTGTGACCGATCCCGTGTACAGAAACAGTATTGACATACTGATATAATAAATGATCAAGATGGGGTTAGCAGTAATCGAAATAGCAGCTACTCCGAACCAGATTGTATTCCCTCATACTCCTATTATTAAATTCCATACTAAGTTATTTTGCCCCCACCAGCGCAGTCATTAAGGCCATGGGCAAAATTATTATGCCCCGGAATCATTACCAGGATTCCTTATTCCACCAATTATGCCTGAAGGCTTAATGATTGAGTTCGGGGTAAAAATTATTATGCCCGGGCACCCAGCTATTACGCCCGGGATATAAGTGATTTTGCCCGCGGGCATTAAAACTGGTATTGTTCTTCCAGGAATTTTGCCCACGCTACGGGTAATTAAAATCAGAGACTTAGCTCTAATGTCCCTTATACCAACTACTGCAATAAAGCGATGCGGTATGAATATGCGGGCATTTTAATGGGGTTACGGGTAACCTGATACCTATTCCCATAGACTTGCGAATAAGCAGATGGGCATTTTAACATTTTTTTAAAGGATCTTATACGAAAAAAATATTTAAAAAACACGGGATTTTCACCGGGTTTATAAAATTTCTGTTTCCTTATTTTGTTGATCAAATTTGTTAACAATAAAAACTAAGAAAAATGCCCAGTAACTATCTGCCGCGCGATGATGCCGGCAAAATGAAGTGGCTGAACAATTTTGCAGCCAAACTTCCTTTGTACAAAGATGTGCTGAAGCTGGACCCCGACATGGTAAAGCAAGTTACAGAAGATGCTAAAAACTTCAATTACTTTATCGGGGGGCTCAATGCCATTAGGGATTACAAAAAACAAGCTACCGCGTACAAGAACCTGGTGCGCGATGGCGATCCCGAAAACAAGCACCTGCAGGAACCCGTACCACCACCTGCTGTACCAACGCCTCCTTTTCCTGTAATGCCAAATATTTTTGGCCGGGCAGGAAGACTTGTGGGAAACATTAAATCCAATGAAGCATATAACGAAGCTATCGGTAAAGATCTCGGTATTATTGCTGAAGCAACCGTTATTAATAAACTGGAGATGCAACCCGTACTTAGGCATGAAATAAATGCAGGACGGCCTTTGCTGAAATGGAAAAAAGCGGGCATGCAGGGAGTACATATTTATGTAGACAGGAACGACGGCAAAGGAAACAATTATCTTACCACCAGTACCAAATCGAGATTTACCGATGATTTTCCGCTCCCATTACTTGGACAAAGTGCCGTATGGCGTTACAGTGCCATCTATATTGACAGTGATGTCGAAGTAGGACGCATGAGTGCAGAATTAAAGGTGCCGGTTTCAGGAATTTCCTGATAACAAGCTATATATTATAGCATAATTCCTGGCGTGGACTCATATACAGGCCCGCTGTTTCTACAGCGGGCTTTCTTATGCTGTATCAGCATCGGTAATTATCATTACTTGCTGCTAATATACTGCTACTATTTCATCCCATACTACACGAAAACCGATATAGGGTCTCCTGGCACCCGGCTCCTCTTTATCACGGTAGCTGATACAGAGCCGGTTAACAGAAGTGTCTGAGGGTGAAGGCACATGGCTTTCATAATGCCCACCCCTTACCACTTTCCATTTGCCGTTAAGAGCACCCTTTGGATCATCCTGGTCGCCGGCCGGGTAATAACCAAGCCAGTCACTACACCATTCTGCAACATTTCCAGTCATATCAACAAGGCCAAGCGGATTAGCCATTTTGGAACCTGCTTCATGCGCCTGCCTGGCATTACCGGCATAATACCCAACTTTATCGATAGCATTTGCACCACTATACCGGTCGCCAGGGTGCGCATTCTTACCCGCTGCATATTCCCATTCTGCTTCCGTAGGCAGCCTGCCTCCTATCCATAGGCAATACGCTTTTGCCTCATACCAGGTAATATTCACAATGGGGCATTTATCACTGCACCGGTAAGGCGGAGGCGGGGGCATGGCGTTGCCTGTCGCATTACAAAAAGTTCTGTATTCTTCAACCGTTACTTCTGTTTTACTGATATAAAAGGATGATAACTTTACCTTATGAGGTGGCTTCACGATAGACCAACTGCTGTCAATGCCCATAATAAATGACCCTCCCGGTACATTAACTTTATTCAGTATAGGTATAACTGGTTTTTTTGAAAAATAGATAAACGCGGCTACGCCAATCGCTATAAAGACCGATACGGCAGTGATGATAAGTTTTACTGATCGCTTTGAACTTGCAGCCTTCTGAATAACAACAGGACTTGCTGAGCCAGTTTTTAAACCGGTATCACTTGCGTTTGAGATCGGTACTCCTGATTCTACCGTCTTTGTCATTGCTATCCTCGTGCGGATGGTCTCTGCTATGCTGTCGGGGTTGTTTTGCCATTTCAAAGAAAAAAGGTACTTACTTATGCCATCTACGGGTGTTTCGTCGAGCCGTACCCTGAAAATAAAATCCGGTTTACTGAAGGAAGCGATATGTACTATCTGGGACTCGATACCGGCCCAGTACTTTTCTACAAAAACGCGGCTGGTCAGCATTAATACATGCTTTGTTTCGCTGCCATAGATATCTAAACTGATCTGGAGTAAAGTTTTCCCAAGGTTTTCTGCGGCATGCTCGGTGTATAGATAATACTTGACTCCCCTATCCTTTAATGCCTGAGCAATCTGTACAGCTATGGAAAGGTCTTCCTCAGCGAAGGAGAGGGCGATATCGTATGTGTGAGTTTTAAGCACAGTAATTGATCTTACTTATATTGTCATCTACAAGAGGATAAGTATTGATCCAGACTAAGGGAGAACGCCTAAAAAGCCTACTCAGCACATTTTATATTGGTCATCTTCAGAGTATAGGATTGTCCGTTAATTACCAATGGCAGGTTAAATATAGCAATCATACTAATCTTGGGTTTACTCTTCCCATCAAAAATAATAGACAACTTTAAAGGCACCTTTTTATACAAAATTGTACTTATATCATAATCAAGATGAGATCCGGCGATGGATGCTAAGCTATATATGTATTCAATCCCATTTCCCCCAATAGCTTTCCCTCCATTAAATCTAGCAACATCAAAATTTATTTCATCATATTCATCAGATATATTCTCTAATTGAAAATCGCATTGAATATATGAAGGTGAATATCTTGCAGATAACAGTTTTATAGAAACACCATTTATATTTTGTTGTGTAACCGGTTTCTTCTGATCAGGATCGCCCATTGTATTATTATCGCTATTTCTCCCCACATCACTTTTTTTTGCATTAACGGGTATATCAATGACCTCATCCCTGCATACTAAGCGTACATCTTTTGAAACATGGTTAGATTTTGGAAAAGAAATCCGGTCTTTATACTCGCAACCATTTTTCTTTACCTCAAACCTGATGTCAGGTACATTGTATTGTAAAATGTCTAAATTGATAATAAATTTATAGGAACCCGATTCGTCAGAAACAGTGGAAGCGCTGTACTCTCCCACTTCTACCTGTATAGCAGCACCTTTTACATCCCTGCCCCGTTCATCTTCAACTTCACCTGAAATCATCAAACTGTTATTCACTTTTTTTTCCGGAGGCAAAAAAACAGTATAGGTATTGTCTTCTATTCGTGCAGAAACCGTAAACAAGGTATCAATACGGTCATATCCCTTTTTTTCGATGGTTACCTTAACCTCTCCTACCGGTACATTTTTGAAAAGCACTTTACCATCCATCGCCGAGGGCTTGGTTTGAAAGCCAAGCTGCCTTACGGCAACCTGTGCCGCTTCAAGCCTTGTGCTGGAAGATTTATCATAAACAAGAATAAGCAGATCGCTTGTGCCCGGAGTGGCTGCGTTGTCTTTCTGGCTTTTCATCCTTGAGCCCGGTTGTGCGCTACCTGAAAGAGTCAATACTAAAAGCCAGTAAAGCAGTAAAAAAAATGGTTTCATATTACTATAAATAAATGTTTTGAATAATCTCCTGTTCGCAACCCGGCTCTAACTGCCTTACCGGCATACCTTCTTTTTTAAAAAATAACCTTACGGTGCAGAGGGGGCCAGGGGCGGAGTGAACTGTGACAGGAACTTTGTAATAACCGGCAGCATCAGTGTACACAACCTTTTGTTCAATACAGTTTTCGCACCATACAGATACGCCGGGCAAAGGCGTATCTGTATCTTTTTTAAAAACGGATCCTGAAAGGAACCAAACGTTTACTTTACTATCCGGGCTACCCGTTGCCTTACCAACCGACATCACAGGATCAGGCGTATCTCTTATTTTAGCCGGTTTTGGTTTTCCCCTTTTTAAAAGAGAATCAATAACGTTTTGTATGTCTTTTACAATAAAAGCATTACCATGTATTTCTGTTGCCTGAACCTGTGCAGGTCTGTTCCAGTTAAAGGCAATGATGCCTGTGAGCAGGATACCGAAAATCAGTATCAATACGGTAATGATGCTGCTTATATAGCTATTGTCTTTTATTCTCGATATTTCGTACCCCTGTTCATTAACCATATAATAATATTACACGTTTGGCATTAACGCAGCGGCTTCATTGCCTTCATTACCAATGCAAAATCTTTAGTATTTACTTTCAGTGGTTTCATATCATTTGCCGGGTAATTATTTTGAATGACTTCACTAACTTTACTGAGCCTTATTTGAGTTAGCCGGGGTGAGTTATAAACCGATTCAAATACTTTGTTCAGAAGGAGGTCAGAGCTTTTTTCCAGCATAGAAGATTTTATATCGCCTTCTAACGAGTTTAGTAATCCATCAGGCATTATTTTTTTGTAACTTTTGGATATACTGGCCGCAAAACCAGGCTTCTTCATCTTTTCGAGCAAGGAGGTCCAGAATTTTCCCGCTTCTTTTATATCGTACCCGGAAATATACATATAGCTTAACGCCACTTCATCTGCTTCCGCTTCCTGTCCTTTTGTGTACTGGCCTATCAACTCAACAGGTCTTACTTTATCCTTTACACTCAAAACCGAATTCAGTATCTGCTTATTCTTTTCATCACCCAGTATCTTATCCGCCTCATCAGCATACCTACTCAATGAATTTTGAATTTCATTCTTTTTTTCAGCAGAATCTCCTTTACTCTTATACCGGTCAATCAGTGACGGCACCTGCGTAATGGCTTTTTTAAAAAAATTTATTGCCTTGTTTGTTGTTCCGGCTTTTTGTGTTCTTTTTGCTGTATGGTAATAGTTTATATGCGCCAGTTCTCTTGACAGGACAAAAGCGAGCTGGGCTTCGTTACTAATACTCCTGAGTAATCCTGTGTTGATAAAAACCATGCCATTTGGCCATGAAAATGCATCAGGCACCTCACTATCTATCACAAAAAAGCGATATTTAAAGGCTTCTGATTCTTCCTTTTCACTGTCGTGCAGGTGAGCAGGCAATACCTTATTAGCTACGCCGGTAACATACTCCTGTAAATCTTCACTTGCATATAACTTATATTCAATTCCGCCCGCCGATATTGAACCTTCGTAGGTACCCGAAGCTCTTCGATATACGAGTTTACCCCCTTCAAATTTATCCGACACAGCAGCAATAGCTTTAGTGATGGACTCTGTCATAATGGTTTTACAGGCAACCACGCTTTCAGCCAACAGGGTTCCGTCTGCACGTAAGACACCCTTTACAGACATATTAAATCCGAATGAAAGTGGCTTTTGTGAGAAACTCTTGAAAATATATCCTTTACAATTACAGGATTTGTTATCATCACCTTCAATATACACTCCGGGCGAAAGAACAACTCTTTTTCCACCGATGAATGCTGTAGTATCACTGTAATAGTCAAAAAAACCGGTAAACCGTATCCCGCCAATTCTTTGGTCATTATCGGCCAGTGTAATGCGTTTTACTAAAAAGGAAGTATCACTGAGAATATACTTAATATCCGCCTGCATACCAACCTGCAGCGCACTGATCGAAAGTGATTTTCCTTTCTTTGTTTTTACTTCGACATCCCCGGCGAATACAAAATCGAACTCATCGCCATTTTTTTCCGCAGAAAACTTATTATCGCCTGCGTATATCTCTGTTATCTGTACTTCTTCCAGTTCTACAGGCTTCTGCGAAAAGCATATACTATAGCTAAATAAACTTAATAACAACAGGTAATGCCGCATGGTTGGTTTCTTGTTCATAAATTAGATTATGTACTGTTTGGTGAATTACTTACTTAATTATTGCGCATAGAACTTCCGGATATATTTCCGGTATGATTTTCGTCTCCTATTTCAATATCGCTTGATAAATTACCATTATGCAGACCGTGTACGGAACTTCCTGAAATATCACCAGTTACTGCTCCGTTTCCTGTTCGGATAGTAGTGGACAGGTTGCCGCTGCCGCTAGCAGATTCATCGCTATTCTGAGCAGTAACCCCTGTTATGTTGCCTACGGTACTTCCATCGCCAATAATGATTTTACTTGACGTATTGTTAAATATTACCTGAAAGTCTTTATTGTTCTGAATGGCTTTCACAAACCCATTATAAGCATCATCGATAAATCTCTTGTCTTTATGGATAAAATAATGCCTGAAGCCAGAAGCAAGTTCTACAGTAATCCCAAACTTATATGGTCTTGACATTTCCCACAATCCATAGCCTGAAATAAATCCAAAAATCAATACCCCAAGGCCATATGCTGTTTTTATCGAATCACTACCATATGATGGTATTGTCAATAAAAACATCAAACAAAAGATCGTTAATAAAATAGAACAGATCACCATTAGCAAAGGAATAGTACTAACCGGCTTCACCGGGTAATTGCTTATTTGTGTAATATTTTCCAGTGGTACTGAGCAACCCAAAAATGAAAGTATACGCTTTTCAAGTTTAAAAAACCCCCGATATTCATCTTTACTTGTCGTAGGCTGACTATCGCTTAACGGATTTTGGTTGCCAGATATTTTTGTGCTCATAATGAACGTTTTTATTATATTGTGATTAATTAAATATTAAACCCAATTGTGCAGAATCAGTAATAGAAAGAAACGATACCAGCCGCTTTAATTCATGCCTGTCGCGGTAACATGCTTTGCTTTTACTATACACTGTAGCGGCGTCCATCCCATCAATTGCAAATCCCGGAGCGCTGACATCCGGCTTGATGCACAGTAATATGAAACAATAGTACTTGGCTTGCTGATCGTCTAAAACGATTGCTGCTTTTATGTGATCAATTACCTTATTTATGGTTTCAGCAGTTAAACAGGAAGGATTATTCCCCCTGCAGAGAGATAGGGCATAATAATAATAATACTCTGCTTCGGAAGGCACAAGCTGAAGGGCTTTTAAAAAGTCATTGACTGCCGTACTGTATATACGATAATGTAAACAGCAGATACCCAGGCCAAACCAGGCCTTATGATTCGAGGGGTTCTTTGTAACCAGCTCCCTGTAATAATTGAGATAAACCCCTGTTTCAGCTTTATCCATATCCTTCAATACAGCGAATGAAAGGTTATCAAAATCGTTATTATTTAACTTAGCAGAAGGAAGCTCAATATTAATGTTGTCAGTTATTTCACCAGCCTGCAGTTTTAATGCTTTTAATAAAACATTATACTGCTTTTCAAAACTGAGGGCGTCGTTTAACCATATATGATGCTTGCCCTGCAATCCTATCGGAACAGCCATTTGCTCCGACCCTTCCTTTATAATAGTGATAAACTTTCGGTGATCTGCCGTGAGCAGGATCTGTGTAGCGATGATATTACTTTCGTACCCGGCTGCACCACGGTTATTATCGCATTTCTGTTTATACCCCGGCGTACAGACAATCAGCACCTTATCACTGTCTGCAATAGCTCTCTGCATAAAATGAGCAATCGGGTCTCCGGGAAGCACATCCCATTTATCTAATATAATCCTGATATTATCAGCCTGCAGCTTCTTAGCCAGGTATTCTACCCAGGCTTCGTTTTTTTCACTTACTGTATCCCAGCAATAAGAAATAAATACGGTTGAGGGCATATAGTTTTACAGAAATTATTGATAAACTGCAATTTTATATCAGTTTATGTAGTAGTATGTGATACCGGTTGGCTGCTCAAACTCTTCCCTGTTTTACTAATTTCCAATAACTCTGACCAACAGGAGTAAGAAAGCAACCTTTTCCATTTTGTGCTGCAAAGTATAAATGTTCTTCGCCACTTGGCTTCACCAGACCAACGCTTTCCATCTGCTGAAGATGTTTGAAAATTACTATATGCTCCTGAATAGCTTCAGGATTAGTAAACTCAAAAGTTCGATTGAGCGGAAAAATCATTTCGTGGGTGGTAAAATAGCTGGTGATCTTTCTTAATACAGGAAGTTCGATGTGGGGCAGGGTATTTCTCAGGGAAACAAAACGCGAAACACTGGCTTTAAAAACCGGACGTTGGTCCCACGCACCCAGTGCTTTGTCAATATAACCATAGATACTTCCGGGAGTAATATGACCAAGTATATCGGCGGCTCCGCCTTTGAGTGCATCTATGAGCAAACTTGTAAACAAACCATGTTCACCAATTTCTTTTGCTGTCTCACGTTTGCTGCAGGCGGTAAGAATGATCGTTCCATCACTGATCGTAGCAATATTTTCACCTGCTGTAATATTACCTCCCATATGGCCGGAATAACAGCAGTCCAGAATAATAATTTTACTCTTTATACGAGAATGAATGGCAAGCTTAATAATTTCCTCCATGAATATTCCTTCATCATTTTTCCGGGCATCCGGTGTAACGAGCTGACCTCCCAGTTCATTAGCGAATCCGTGCCCGGAGAAATATAATAATGCGACGTCTGCTTCTCCCTGAAATAACTTTGAGATCTTGACGCGTAGTTCTGACCGGGTTCTGATATCCGTTTCAATTGTAACATCGAAATTATTGGTACCGTCTTCATTTAAACTTAATAGATCACCAATTTGCCGGGCATCATTTTTACATGCTTTTAACGGTGATAACGGATAATCGTTTATACCGATAACAAGTGCTTTTTTAAACATAGTAATGTGTAGTTTTGGTTATTGCCAGGGATACTGTCATATACCCTGTAGCAGGAACAAAACTATCTTTCACGTTGACAGGAAAAAACCCCATTCCATTCCGTAAAAATCCGGAAGATTAATTATACATGCCATTTTAAGAGAAACCGTTTTTTTCCGCTTTCCCTCTTTTATAGTTTCGCTATTCCTGACATTCAGGATAATTCATTAACCAAAAATCTCACACATTATGTCAATCAATGAATCAGCAAGACCACTGCCGGAAATTTTCGTAGACAGTGCCACCATTAACAAAAGAGTAAAGCTTTTTATTCAAAACAAGTACCCAATATTAAATGAAGGCATGATGGGGCGCGGTATACACAAACCGGAAACCAAATCTATCTGGTATTCCAAATCGCATATCGAAACCTGGCTTGAAGAGATGAATGATCTCAAAGCAAATGGTATGCGTATCTATTTTGGAGAATACGAAGCACCCGATGCTGACACTACCGGTCATGAAGCACCAAATGGCCAACTGTGTTTATTGATGGTGCTTACACGTGAAGGGTCGGAACCAGGAAAATTAAAAAACATTTTTTATGAAAGAGAACCCAACTATGAAGCCAGAAAGATGAATACTACAACAGACAAAGCAATTGAAGAAGGCGTTTTTGACGACCTTGGAAAAGACAGGAACTTTAACTTTGGTGCCTACTGTCCACCGATATGCCTTACGGAAGGCGATGATTATCCAAATGATTCCGTAACTTAGATGCATGACCAGAATGATCCACCACATTTACATTTTACCATTATTAATCAGTGCCATCCTCAGCTTGAAAACCTTCAGGCTGGGATGGCCATTACCTTACAGGTTATTTTCCATTCTTTTATTTTTTGTACTGCTTGTAGAAAGTTTCAGCATAGCATGGAAGTATTACCTGCATAACGCTTTTAGCTGGGTGTACACGCAAAATACTGCATGGATATATAATCTTTCATTCGCTCCGCAATATTTTTTATATACTATTCTCTTCTATTACAGCATATCATATCCGAAATTTAAGAAGTCTGTTCTGGTAACAGGGCTTTTATTATGTACCTTTATTTTATCGAACCAGTTCTTTGGGCAAGGGCTTTTCGAGGTAAATACCATATCACATGTTTTTGCTGATTGCACTGTATTATTCTTTTGTTTTGCTTATTTTGAAGAATTAAAAAATGAAGAAATCAGGGATGAGTATAATGCAGAAATCATCCAATTTCTTAAAAAACCTATGGCCTGGATATCTTTTGGCATTTTTATATACCATCTTCTGAATATTCCATACCTGTTCGGAATGAATTATATGATCAAAAATAAAATATCCTTTGCTGTTACCTTTCACTATATATACATGAGCTTTATCTGCCTAATGTACCTTTGTTTTATCAAAGCATTCCTATGCCCAACACCCCAACAGAAATAATCAGCCAAACTATTGCTATAAGTACCGTATTTCTTCTTATCGTAGGAACTTTTGCTGTCCGTTATGTTTTCCTCTACCAGCAAAAGCGATTTCGTCATAAACAGGAGGTACTTGAACTACGCGAATCTTTCAGCCAGACCCTAATGCAGTCAAAACTGGAGATACAGGAACAAACGCTGGATCATATCGGCAAAGAGCTGCATGCCAATATTGGTCACCATGCTTCCCTGATTAATATTAATCTGCAGGAACTGGCTACACTTACTACAGATAAAGCACGGGAGACGGTAAATGAAACAAAAGCCATTGCCAAACAATTGCTCACAGAGATCAGGGCATTAAATACCAGTTTGAATACAGATCATATTATGCATATTGGTTTTATGCAGGCATTGAATAATGAGCTTACACGTTTAGGGAATGTTAAAAAGTATAAGATCAGCCTTACAAAAACAGGACAACAATACCGGCTCAGTCCTGAAAACGAGATCATCCTGTTTCGTCTTTGCCAGGAAATATTGAACAATATTGTAAGCCATGCCGATGCCACCAGTATTAATGTATTATTCAACTTTACGCCAGACACATTTACTGTAGAGATTTCAGATAACGGTATTGGCTTTAACCTGGAAGAAGCAATGGATAAAAGTGCCCAAAAAGGAAGTACGGGATTGCTTAATATCCATAAACGGGCTAAGCTTATCCAGGGCACGATACGTATTGAAAGTGAAAAAGAAAATGGATCAACATTTATCATTACTATTCCAAACCAACAAACGCACACCAAATCATGACTGCACAAACTACCCCTGTTAAAATTGCCCTCGTTGATGATCACAATCTTTTCCGGAAAGGCCTGATTAAATTAATCAATATGGGTGATACGGAGAATAAGTATGTCATTCTCTTTGAAGCTGAAAATGGAAAAGATCTGCAGGACAAGCTCAATAAAAAAACGATGCCTGATATCATACTCATGGACATTGAAATGCCTGATATGGATGGCTACGCAGCTGTAGACTGGCTCAGGAAGTTTCACCCGGATATTAAGATACTTGTGGTATCTATGTTTGAAAAAAAAGAAGTACTGGCAAGAATGCTTAAATTAAAGGTAAATGGTTATCTGACTAAAGATATCGAAGTTGAAGACATACATGAAGCCTTAGATACGATTGCTTCGGGAGAAAAGTACTATGCAAAAGGATTATCAGGTATTATGGTAGATATTATTGAAGATAAAAATGAATTTTCTGAGGATGGACTCAATGAAAATGCTGAGATTACAAAGAAACTTTCAGAAAATGAAAGGGAATTCATGAAGCTAGCCTGTACAGAGCTGACGTATGCACAAATAGCAGAGAAGATGTCGTTAAGCGTTAAAACCATAGAAGGTTACCGGGAATCGCTCTTTCATCGCCTGAATGTAAAGAACCGGGTTACGCTTGCAATGTATGCGGTAAAAAACGGACTGGTAAAACTCTAAGCCTGTAAGGATTGGTTCAATTCTTCCATCGTTGTTGATTGCCGGAGTGTAAATTCACCGATACGGGTGCGGCACAAACTGCTGAGGTATGCTCCACAACCCAGCACCGCTCCAAAATCGTTGGCCAGGCTCCGGATATAAGTACCGGTAGAGCATACTACACGAAACTGTACAACTGGCAGGTCAATATTTGTTATCTCAAACTGATAAATGTTTATCTCCCTGGCTTTCAACTCTACCTCCTCCCCTCTCCTCGCCAGCTCATATAATGCCACCCCATCTTTTTTAATAGCGGAATAGATGGGTGGATATTGCTGTATGGTTCCGGTAAAACCGGCAGTCGCGTTCCTGATCTCCGTTTCAGAGAGGTGATCAAAAGGTATTGCCCGTTCGGGCTCGCTCTCCAGGTCATACGTTGGTGTTACCGCACCAAGTGTAAAAGAACCTGTATACTCCTTCTCCTGTGCCATATACTCGTTGATCTTCTTGGTATATTTTCCCGTACATACGATAAGTAACCCGGATGCGAGTGGATCGAGTGTTCCGGCATGCCCTACTTTTTTGATCCGCAGTGTACCCCTGATCTTACGCACCACATCAAAAGAAGTCCAGTGCAATGGTTTATTAATGAGTAATACTTTCCCTTCTTCATATATAGCCCGCACTTCATCTTTGATCTCTATCCGCTCTCCACGCGCAACAGACTGCCCTTCCAGCTTATCAAAATTTTTACCGCGGTATGTTTGCCTTTTTTTCAATTTCTTTTATAATTAATCTCTGGTAATAACCAGCAAGATGGTAGCTGAAGGAATAACGATCACAGCAACAGAATGGGTAAACAATATCGTTTCATCAATCAAATTAAATCGCCTGCCTCGCTTTCAGTTCCAGGTATTTATTCACTGCGTTTACCGTAAGATTTTCCGGGGCAGTCAATATAGACAGTATACCATGCTTCATCAGCTCTTTTACAATGAGTCTTTTCTCAAACTCAAACTTTTCAGCAATAGTTTTAATGTATAATTCTTCTGTGTTATTAGCATCCAGCCGCGACAGTTGGTGTAATTCTGTATTCTCAAAAAACACCACCATCAGCAGGTGATGCCTGGCGATGGACCTCAGGTAATTGAGTTGCCGGTGCAATCCCGAAAGGGATTCAAAATTGGTAAAGAGCATAAGCAGGCTTCGCTGCTTGATGCGGTTGCGTATCTGCATATACAGCATCTCGTAGTCGCTCTCCAGAAAAGCTGTTTCCTGGTTATAAAGCAGTTGCAGTATATTTTCCCGCTGTACCGGTTTTCGGTCTGCCGCCAATATGGTACCGGGCTTATTAGAAAAAGTAATCAGGCCGATACGATCCTGCTTTTGCAGACAAACGTTACTGAGCACCAGCGTACTGTTAATAGCATAATCAAGTAAAGTGAGGTTATTAAAGGGCATTTTCATCAACCGGCCCTTATCGATTATACAATATACCTGCTGCGACTTTTCGTCTGTAAAACTATTGACCATCAATCCCCCCTTCCGTGCGGTAGCCTTCCAGTTGATCGTACGGATATCGTCGCCACGCACATATTCCTTGATCTGTTCAAATTCCATACTATGCCCTATCTTCCGCATACGCTTATTACCCTGCTCCGTCTGTACCGATGTCTGGCTGAGTAATTCGTATTTACGTAATTGCAGAAACGAGGGATATACCGATACTGTTGTTTCCGCCTCAACATCATGACGGCGCATCAGCAGGCCCAGCCGCGATTTTATATAGAGCAGTATATTACCGAAATGATATTCGCCACGCTCTGCGGGCCGTAGTGTATATACAATATTTTTTTGCTCTTTTGCCCCGAATGGCTGCTTTACCAACCAGTCTCTCTTTTGAAACTGTTGCGGCAACTCATCAATGATCTCCATATCAACAGTAAACGGCATTTCATTCGTTATCTGCAGTTCGATCCGGTTATCGTCGCCATTGCTCAGGCGGTCGGCCATGATTCGCCGTGCTGTTGGTTTCTTTCCCAGAAAGAACAGGAAAATATAATCGACCACCACCAGCGACGTCGCTACGCCAAGCAAAAGTTTGGCTACTGCTAATACGGCGGGATAGAAGAATGCCAGGATGAACATACCGCTGCATATACCCATGAGCACAAAAAAGCGCGTGGTAAAAAAAAGTTTACGATATAGATAATCCCAGAACATAATGGCTTAGCGCGGAACCTCCACTGCTTTAAGGATGTTATCAATCAGGTCATCGGCTGTAATACCTTCCATTTCTTTTTCGGGTGTAAGGATAATGCGGTGGCGCAGTACATGCGGAGCCATTTCCACAATGTCTTCCGGCGTTACAAAATCGCGGCCTTTGACTGCGGCGTTAGCCTTGGCTGCACGCAGGATGGCCAGCGACGCACGTGGTGAAGCACCAAGATAAAGTGCTGGGTTATTACGCGTTTCATGCACAACCTTGGCAATATATTCCGTCAATTTGGGTTCAATAATTACACCCTGTATGAGCTGACGGTACTCCTGTATCTGTACGGCATTAAGCACCGGCCGTATTCCCTCCAGGAGCTGGCTTTGCGTCATCGACTGGTGATTATTAAGAATGCTTACTTCTTCGTGCAGGGAAGGATATCCTACATCGATCTTGAAGAGAAACCTGTCCAGTTGTGCCTCCGGGAGCCTGTAAGTACCCTCCTGCTCAACAGGGTTTTGTGTAGCCAGTACGATAAAGGGCATCTGCATGATATGGGTATAACCATCGACAGTTACCTGCCGTTCTTCCATAACTTCAAACAGTGCCGCCTGCGTTTTAGCAGGGGCACGGTTGATCTCATCTATCAGTATAACGTTACTGAATATGGGACCGGCCTTAAACCGGAAGTCGCCGTCTTTAGGATTAAAGACAGATGTACCTACTACATCGCTGGGCATCAGGTCGGGAGTAAACTGTATTCTCGAAAACTCAACGGCTATGATCTTTGCGAACAGCTTTGCGGTAAGGGTTTTAGCCACACCGGGTACCCCTTCGATCAGGATATGTCCATCTGTAAGTATGCCAATCAGAAGCAGATCGATCATGCGCTGTTGCCCCATGATCACTTTACCTACTTCCGAGCGGATATCAATGATGGATCTGTTTAAATCACTCAGGTCAATCCTTTGCTTGAAAAAATGATTGTCATCCATTAGTTTCTGTATTTATAAAAATTTTGAATCAACTGGCTTAATGATAATAATTGGTAATCGTCTATATGAGTACTCTGCTGGGCATGAGCAATGGCCCTGTATAACGATTCTACCCTGCCCTGCTGCACACCACTCTTCCGGCTGAGTGTAGTAATAAACTCGGGTGTAACATGGTTGGTGTTGAGAAAATACTGGTTGCGTACAAACTCGTTAAAATAGGTGATCATTTTATCTGCTATATTACGGTTGTCCTTTTTCTGCAGATAAAGCAGTCCAATCGTTTCGGTAAACGTTACCGACGTATTTTCGTTGGGTTTCTTTTGTGGTATCTGCCGCTGCCTGCGTTTCATACCATAAAGTATGTAAAGGAGCAGCAGACCAAGTATCAACCAGAAAGCGGTCCAAAGCGGCCCTTTAAGCCCACTGAGTGTAGAGCCACTGTCATCTTCGTTGCTTGAAGACCGGTTGCGCCTGCTGCCGCTTCCTCCCCCTCTACCGCTGCCACCACCACTCTGCTTCTGCCGTACATTCACATAATAATCATTCCAGTACAGGTGCTGGGGGCTATTGTGTACATACCCCATCAATGACTGCATATACCTGTAATTATCCCGCTGCAACAGGAAATAATTGGAGAAAGCTCTTGGATCGCAGTGGAGAAAAAGTCTGCCCCTGCCTTCAAAATGAACAATACAATTGGGGTCTCCCTGGTTATTATAACCAATTACCCTGGTATGATTAGTATCAAAACCATAGAAGTAATTGGTGAAGGGTTTATAGAAATAGCTGTATGATGAGGTGTCAACACCAGGACGTTGTTTAAGCCTTACCCGCGTATCTTTCATATCACCCGTAATCATTTGCAGGAGTTCGCCGGAGTTGGCTACTTTACAATCTATCTCTTCAAGCAGGTTGTTATCAAAACTGGCAGCAGAAAGAAACAGGTCATTACCGGCCGAGACAAATTCTCGTATCGAGGTAACGTCTTCATCTGAAGTGTAGAGGTTCCTGCTGATACTGATATATAATGCATTGGTATCACTTACTTCAGCCCAGGTCTTTTCGATCGGTTCTTTTTTCGTACGCCTGATATTATCAGGAAACAGTTGTTCCAGCATCTGGAAAGCTACGTAACCACCAAACGGAAGCTTGTCATCTTTCCGGTATGTTTCCCGCAGGTTGGGAATGCTATTTTTGCCGGCGGGAGCACCGCCTGGGCAGCCCGTAAGCAGGAGAGTTGTACCCAAAAGCACAGCATAATAAAAACTATATAATATACCTTTCCTCAATTACACTTTATATTTTACCATAAAAGTCGTTAAACATTGTTGCCATCCGTCCGTACACATTCCTGTCTATATCAAATTCTCCATACCATATATACTCATAGCTCAGCGTAAGGGAGGCAAAGCCATTGCGTAAACCAACATCAGCAATTTCATTAACATACTGGAAGTTTGTTTTATCAACGGAATACTGCACGTACTTCTTTTCTACCAGTTGCTGGAGGTTTTTAATAAAATGATACCGTATGGCCAGCCGGTAATTGCCCTGCTGTACAGCATCAAGTATTTTACGGTCCATTTCCGACAGAGGAACGGCAAGATCAAGCAGACCGGAGTCTTTGTCTCCGGTATTATCTTTTACTTTTTTTACCGGCTTTTTGAAGATACTATCTCTCAGGAAAAGACTGTACAGGATAAAAAGTATAAAACTGATCCCTAATATCCAAAAAACTACCCTTGCTGCCCGGGAATCAAGGAAGCGATCAACTTCACCCGGTTCTATTACCGTGTCTGTTGTTGTTTGATCTTTATCTTTGGAGGCTTTACGTTTTTTTTCCACTTCACGCTCCAGCCTGCGTTTTTGTTCTTCAACAGAAAGTTTTTTCGACCGCAGCAGGCTGTCAAGGTATTTTGCATAAGCAAACTCATTCATGTTCTTCCAGCGGTTAACGGTATCTTCCTGTACTGACAACGGGAAATGATAAAGAACAGGTGATGTATTATTTTCAACTTTCCGCCCCCCATCGGTGACAAGTGTATCATCCATGATGTCATTGTAGCCATCCTGTATTATCACCTCCTCCACTGGCGGCGCTACTACAGTGGTCTCCTTTTCCTCGTAGAGATATTTCTTTTGTGCAGATACACCAGTGGCATACAGCCAAAGACTTATTACCAGCAAGCCAGCTATTTTATACATGCTGCTGTTTTAGGCGGTGAATGATGCCATCGGGGCGGATACTATAACCTTTACGATGCAGTTTTATCGGGTAGATCACAAAGTACCAGATGATAAATGAAAGTGAGACCAACAGAATAAGGCCACTGAGCCATACGGACATGCCGGAATTATTTTGACTGTCGTACGTAGCGCTCATTAGGTGAGTAACATAGCTCTCGAAGAACGCAGCTACTATAAATATGGGTACAAGGCTTACAATGATCTTAACGGCGTCTTTTGCACCCCGCTTGAATGATGTTACACGTGAGAATGTGCCGGGGAAAAGAATGCCGTTGGCAAGTACATAACCCGCGGTTGCAGCGATGACAATCGCAGATATTTCGAGGGTACCGTGAACCCAGATCACCATGATAGACTCAAACCCGAGCCCTTTGGAAAAAAACATTTGTTCAAAGCTACCGAGCATTACACCATTGTGCCACATTGCCATAGTGGTATAGATACCCAGTGTAAATCCCCCGACAAACATCTGGAATGCTACCCGTATGTTATTGAATGCAATGCGCATAAACATACCGAATGGATTATCATCCTTATATACACCAAAAGGATCGCCCTTTGCAATATTTTCTTCCGTCATGTCAACATAACCGCTGCCGAGGATAGTACGAACAAAGTCTTCGTCCTGCCTGGAAGACAGGATACCTACCAGCACAAATACAAGAAATACAATAAAGGTGAAAAGAAATATGCGGTGATATTTTTTAAACAACAATGGCAGCTCAAGACTCCAGAAGCGAAGTACGCGGCTGTATTTTTCTTTTTTGTTCTGGTAAATGCTCTGGTAAATACCGGCCGCAATCCCGTTTATCCAGCGGGTAACCTTACTTTTGGGGTAAAAGGTTTTGGCATAAGAAAGATCATCGATCAGTGTTACAAAGCGATCAGCCATTTCGTCCGGGTTATCGGTGTGGGTGTGCTGGTACTCCTGCCACTTATCAGCATTCTTTTTAATGAACATTGCCTCTCTCATTGCCTCACGGATTTATGTAGTTTCACCCGCCGTATATGTATAACGGCTTGTATATAACTAATTTTGATACATTCCGGCTACAAATTCCCGATTTTTTAAGAAATAAAAAAATCCATTTCAACGGGTTAAATCAATCATCAATCAGTAATTTGCCTGTACTATGCCAATCATTCAGATATCCACCCCATTTAATATAGACCTGGAATTTGAAATCGCGGAATTTCATAAACGCTTACTTGCTTATATCATCGATTTTGTACTGCTTGTGATCTACCTGTACAGTATGAAATACCTGCTGTACACGCTGTTCAATATGGATGACGACAATATTGGCATTGATATACTGGTTGTATCTCTGCCAATGCTCCTGTATTCGCTGCTTACCGAGCTCTGGATGAACGGGCAAACGGTTGGTAAAAGAATATTGGGCATACGGGTGATCAGCCTTGAGGGTGGTGAGCCCACACTGGGGCAGTACCTTATCCGCTGGATAGTAAGATTCTGGGAATGGCCGTTCCTTTTCGGGTATATCGCATTAAGTACCTACAGTGTGATCCAATACATTTTTGTTACCGGCTTTTTTGGTGTGGCAGTAGTGATTACCATTGCTGTTAATGGTAAAAGCCAGCGACTGGGAGATATGGCGGCGGGTACGGTTGTAGTTAATACAAAAACATCCTTAAGCGTAGCGGATACAGTATTCATGCAGATCAACAACCAGGACTACAGGGTTATGTTTCCCGATGTAATGAGGTTGAGCGACCGTGATATCAATACTATAAAAAATGTTGTTACGCAGGCCCAGAAAAAGGGCAACTATGATATGTGTAACCGTGTTGCGATGAAGGTTAAAGAAGTACTTAAGATCACTACTAACCTGGATTCTCCCGATTTTCTTGAAAAGCTGCTGGCGGATTATAACTACCTGGCAACAAGGGAATAGGCCGATAGCAAAGGTTGGTCGGGCAGTAATTACAGGAAGACCCGAAGCATCAGGGCAAACCCGTTATCCTGTTTAGGATTATCGGTGATTTTCACCACGTGCAGCCCGGCAGGGCTCCATACTTTAAAAACCTCCCCTTTCTTCCTTTTAGCAATCTGCTTATCCATTTCGGGCAGCATTATACCCCGTACAAACCAGCCCAGATCGCCTCCGTTTACGGCAGAAGCATGGTCTGAACTATAACTGGAGGCCAACGACTTAAAGTCACCTCCGGCTTTTATTTTATCCATTAGCACATTGGCCAGCGAATCGGCAAATCGTGGCCGGAACAATGAGGTATCGAGCAGGATATGGCTCACATGATAAAAAGTATTGGGCGCCTTCATCAGTATCCTAACCAGTACATTAGCACCTTTAAAAGGTCCATACACTTTTCCAATCTTGCCTTTATACGCCAGGCTGTCTGCAATACCCAGGAACGAGGCCGTACTTACTACGGTTATCGTATCAATCTTATACTTCTTTTTGATCTTTACCGCATAAGCAACAGGGTAAGGTGTAGCTTCCAGTTCTTTTTTGATCTGGGCAAGGGTTTGTCCTTTTACGGGTATGGACAGGAATGCGATCAGCGTAAGCAGTGCAACAAATCTGAGCATGCAATTTTTTCGGCAAAGGTAATGTAAATGCCCTACCCCCCACTGCTTCTCATACACTTCAGGCGACAGCCAACAGGCGATAAAAAAATATTTTTTTGATTATATTAAAGAAAAAGCCAATTTTGCAGTCTTCAATACATAAGAATATGATTCTTTAGTCAGCGTTCCCAATTCTAACCGGAACGCACCCAAAACCGACTCCAACTGCAACCAGCGGGTTGTATATTTTCTATTCTTCAATAAGGTCTAATGACAACACAACAACATACCGGCACGGGTATTACCGTGCGTAAATTCTTTTCTTTACTGGCTCAGGCATTTAAAGGCAGCGAGCAGGACTATACACAAGGCAGCATCCGCAGGGCAGTTTTCCTGCTTGCCATACCGATGATTCTTGAATTGAGCATGGAGAGCATCTTTGCTGTGGTAGATATGTTCTTTGTAGGTAAACTGGGGCAAAATGCCATCGCAACTGTTGGTTTAACGGAATCGGTGATAACGATTGTGTATTCCGTCGCCATCGGTCTGAGCACGGCAGCTACAGCTATGGTGGCCCGCCGCGTAGGTGAAAAAAACTATGAGGAAGCAACTAAAGCGGGTATGCAATCCCTGCTTGTTTCACTGGTGGTAACAGTAATACTCAGCGTAACAGGAATCATTTTTGCAGAAGATGTGCTCCGCATGATGGGTGCAGCCCCCGAAGTAATCCGCGATGGTGCTGTATTTACCCGTATCATGCTGGGCGGCAGTGTAGTGATCATCCTGCTCTTCCTGCTGAACGGCATCTTCCGGGGGGCGGGTGATGCTGCAATGGCTATGCGCAGCCTGTGGATTGCCAGCCTCATCAATATCATCCTCTGCCCTATTTTCATCCACTACTTCGGGTTAAAGGGTGCAGCTATCGCAACAGTGATCGGCAGGGGTACGGGCGTATTGTACCAGAGCTATTACCTGTTCAGGGGTAAGGGCCTGCTTCACATCAAAGCAATCCATTTCAAAACAGATATGACCATCATCAAATCGCTGGTCAATATTGCCTGGCCGGCAACGCTGCAGTTCCTGATTGCCTCTGCAAGCTGGATCGTACTGGCGCGGCTCGTGGCCGAAACGGGTGGCACTACAGCTTCTGCGGGTTACCAGGTAGCCATCCGCAACGTAGTATTTTTTATTCTCCCCGCCTGGGGCTTGAGTAATGCTGCTGCTACGCTGGTGGGTCAGAACCTTGGTGCACAGCAGGTACAGCGTGCAGAACAAAGCGTAATGCTGACGGCCAAGTATAATGCCATTTTCATGGCTTTTGTGATGCTCCTGTTTGTATTCTTCAGTGGCCCAATCATCGGCATCTTTACCCAGGATCCAGCCGTACAGGCCGTAGGTTCAAAGGCATTACAAGTTATTGGTTTTGGATATATTTTTTACGGCATCGGTATGGTAATGATGCAGGCGTTGAATGGCGCAGGCGATACCCGCAGCCCAACAGTCATCAACTTTATCTGCTTCTGGCTGTTCCAGATACCGCTGGCCTATTTCCTGGCAAAACAAACAAGCTGGGGCATTACAGGTATTTTTATAGCCATACCGGCAGCAGAAACTGCTATTGCGCTGGCTACATGGTATTTGTTTAAGAAAGGCAAATGGAAGACAGTAAAGGTATAGATGCAATAATATACAATCTAATGGCAGGACGCGTATGCATCCTGCCATTTTACTTTAACTAATAATGTCTTAGAGAGTCTTTTCTTTTTTGACGAAGCAAAAAGGCTTCCCCGAATCCATTACCGCGGATCAGGGAAACCCTGATTAAGCTCTTTTACTGCTGTGGTTAACAGCATCGGTTCCTTGATTTTTTTTAATAGTTCGAGAAAAAATATGATATAAAGCAAAACCCCGGCTTTGCCGGGGTTTTGCTTTATATCAATAAGCCTGAACTTTTATTTCACTTCTTCAAACTGCGCGTCTTCAACATTATCGTTGTTATTTGCGGAAGCATCCTGCTTGGGCTGTTCACCAAAGTCGGGTTGTGCTCCCTGGCCCTGCGCACCAGCTTCCTGCGTGGCTTTATACATTTCTTCGCTTGCTGCTGTCCATGCACCATTCAGTTCTTCAACCGCTGAATCGATTTGTTTAAGATCCTGGAGTTTATGCGCTTCTTTCAGTTTGGCGAGTGCGGCTTCGATCGGGGCTTTTTTATCTGCACTGATCTTATCACCGTATTCTTTTAACTGCTTTTCAGTCTGAAAAATGAGGCTGTCGGCCTGGTTGATCTTCTCAACCCTTTCTTTTTCGATTTTGTCTGTTTCTTCGTTGGCTTTGGCTTCAGCTTTCATTTTTTCTACTTCTTCCTTGCTGAGACCGCTACCGCCCTGTATGGTAATGCGTTGTTCCTTACCCGTGCCTTTGTCTTTAGCAGTTACGTGCAGGATACCATTGGCATCAATATCGAAGATCACTTCGATCTGCGGAACACCGCGGGGTGCGGGGGGAATATCGGTGAGGTTGAAACGGCCAAGGCTTTTGTTTTGTGCAGCCATTGGGCGTTCTCCCTGCAATACGTGAATCTCAACACCAGGCTGGTTATCGCTGGCAGTACTGAATATCTCAGATTTCTTAGTGGGGATAGTTGTATTGCTATCGATCAGGCGTGTCATTACACCACCCATGGTTTCGATACCAAGGCTTAATGGCGTAACGTCGAGGAGCAGTACGTCTTTTACCTCGCCGGTAAGTACACCACCCTGTATAGCAGCACCTACGGCAACCACTTCGTCAGGGTTTACGCCTTTGTTGGGCTTTTTACCAAAGAACTTCTCTACGATCTCCTGTACTTTAGGAATACGTGTACTACCACCTACGAGGATCACTTCGTCGATCTCGCTGGTATTCATACCGGCATCTTTAAGCGCCTGTTCGCAGGGTTTCAGGCAACGTTCAAACAGTTTGTCGGCGATCTGCTCAAACTTAGCACGGCTCAATTTTTTAACGAGGTGCTTGGGCACACCGTCCACTGCGGTAATATATGGCAGGTTGATCTCTGTTTCGTTACCGCTACTGAGCTCGATTTTAGCTTTTTCAGCCGCTTCCTTCAGCCTTTGCAGGGCCATAGGATCTTTACGGAGGTCGATAGCTTCGTCGTTTTTGAATTCATCTGCCAGCCAGTCCATGATCACTTTATCAAAGTCGTCGCCACCAAGATGGGTATCACCATTGGTACTTTTTACTTCAAATACACCTTCGCCAAGTTCAAGTACGCTGATATCGAATGTACCACCGCCAAGATCAAATACAGCAATCTTCTGGTCCTGGCCCTTTTTATCGAGGCCATAAGCCAGTGCAGCCGCTGTAGGTTCGTTTACAATACGTTTTACAGTAAGGCCTGCAATTTCACCGGCTTCTTTAGTTGCCTGGCGTTGTGCATCGTTAAAGTAGGCCGGTACGGTAATTACCGCTTCGGTCACTTCCTGGCCAAGATAATCTTCCGCAGTCTTTTTCATTTTCTGCAATACCATGGCGCTGATTTCCTGCGGGGTATACAGCCTTCCATCTATATCAATACGAACGGTATTATTATCCCCCTTCACCACTTTATAGCTCCAGTGAGTGGTTTCTTCTGTCACTTCGTCAAAACGACGACCCATAAAACGCTTTACACTGGTAATTGTATTCTGCGGGTTGGTGATGGCCTGGCGTTTTGCCGGGTCACCCACTTTACGTTCACCATTTTTCAAAAAGCCCACTACTGATGGAGTAGTACGGCGTCCTTCTTCGTTGGCTATTACGACTGGTTCATTGCCTTCCATTACTGAAACACAACTGTTGGTTGTTCCTAAGTCTATTCCTATAATCTTTCCCATTTTTTTGATGAGTTTATTTGCATTGCTTTACTCAATGATTGTGCCAGCGGCAGAGAGGGTGAAAAAATGGCAGTCCGGGGCATGGTAAACGGCAAAATAACCGACAAAACTACCCTTCGCTACGGAAAGTGAAGTGTTTTTGGCTGAGATAACTGACAACAATAACAATACAGGTAGTGAGTACCTGAGAGGTAATTGCATGCCAGTGGAGCACATCTACAAAGAGTTTGAGCAGGAAATAGTTGAGGATAAGGTTAACAAAGAACGATAGGAAATAGCGGAAAAGCTGTATACGGCCACGCAGGTTGCTGTCTGTAAAAACGACATACTTCATCAGGAAAAAGCCGGTAATAAAATTGATACAGAAAGCAATCAGCAGGGAAGCAATATGAGGTTTAAAGGCAAAAAAGCCCAGATCGAGGTTACGCCCTTTCAGTACGTATTCGTGCATAACGGCATAAATAGTAAGGCCAAATACTGTATTTCCTCCACCACAGGCCGCGTACCGGAATGTTTGCAGGGGCATAAAACGCCGGAACGGGGGGTAAAAAAAGTCGATTGCTGCGGTGAGAAGCTGTTTGGGCATATAATAAAAACGCCGCAAAGCTAACAACTTTGCGGCGCATAAGGTAAATATGAATTATTTTATTACGTAGCGGATACCAAGACCACCCCAGCCGCCGGTAAACGACGGGCCATAACCAAACTCAATAGAAGGCTGCCAGTCAAGCGAAAGGTTAAGCGGTGCATTGCGGAATTTGTAGTCGAGGCCCAGCACACCGTCTAAACCAAAATAGCTGCCGCCACTATACCTTTTACCGTTATAGTTCCATTCGTTATAAAAACCAATGTGGGCGCCGGGGCCGATATACCAGCGCAGACCTTCTGCCCCGTTAATATCGTTATGAATTTCATACAGCCCGGTAATACGTGCGCCGCGTTCCCAGAAATATCCTAATCCTTCAATGGCATTTTTACCATTCACGAAGTGTTTAAGACTAACAGCTCCGGGATAAAATTTAACACCAAGAGCAGTAGTGTAATCACTACCACCGCCTGATTTACGCTGTGCATTAACCATTGTGGCTGCTGCCAGGAGTAACATCAGGAGTAAACTGTTCTTTTTCATACTTGTAAGTTTATGCACCACCTGAAAATATTGTGCCAAAATTTAACAAACGCTTACCTTTAATCTGATGAATGATCCGCTTAACGAAACGACTATAAGCTTAAATAAATTCATCAGCGATACAGGTATTTGCAGCCGCCGAGAAGCTGATAAGCTGATAGATGAAGGATTGGTGACCATTAACGGGCGCACTGCAAAAACGGGCAACCGCGTAGCTGATGGAGATACGGTATGCATTGATGGAAAGCCGCTGAAAGCCCCTCCCAAAACGATTTATATCGCCTTTAATAAACCCGTGGGCATTACCTGCACAACAGATCTGAAAGAGAAAGGAAATATCATTACCTATATCAATCACCCGCAACGCATTTTTCCGATCGGGCGGCTGGATAAACCCAGTGAGGGGCTCATTTTTCTTACCAACGATGGTAATATTGTCAACAAGATATTAAGAGCAGGAAATAATCATGAAAAAGAATATATAGTAACGGTAAACAAACCTATCACACCAGAATTTGTACAGAGAATGAAGAATGGTGTACCTGTTCTCGGTACGGTTACAAAAAAATGTATGGTGCGGCAGGATGGTACCAATATTTTTACCATTATTCTTACACAGGGGCTTAACCGGCAGATACGCCGGATGTGCGAATACCTTGGGTATTCTGTAACCCGGCTCAGGCGTGTACGCATTATGAATATTAAGCTGGGTAATTTACCTCCCGGTAAATGGCGCTATCTTAATGCACAGGAGATGGCACTCATCAACAGTAGTGTAGCCTCTTCCGTGAAAACACAGGAAGCCTCTGTAACAGCAACGCCTAAGCCAAAAAAGAAATTCTTCCCACCTAAACATAAAGGACGCAGGTAACACGGGCCATTTGCAACCAAATCAACCCGGTATCCGTATTCAGCATATAATTTGTTACCCTCCCGTTATGCATACATCTCTGCACGCAGGGCCTTTACCCTTTCGTCTTCAAGGTACTCATCGAAGGTTGTAAGGCGGTCGATAATACCCTTAGGTGTAAGTTCGATGATACGGTTGGCCACGGTTTGCATGAAGGTATGATCATGTGAGGTGAGCAGCACAATACCGGGGAAGGTATTACAACCTTCGTTGAAGCTCTGGATACTTTCCAGATCAAGGTGGTTGGTGGGCTGATCAAGCATGATGAGGTTAGGGTTTTGGAGCATCATGCGGCTAAGCATACAGCGTACCTTTTCTCCCCCACTCAGCACATTTGTCTTCTTCATAATATCATCGCCGGTAAACAACATCTTACCAAGGAAGCCTCTCAGGAAGGGTTCATCAGCATCGGTAACATTCGGCGGCACGAACTGGCGTAACCAGTCGAGCAGGGTAAGCCCTTCTTTAAAGAATTCGCTGTTCTCTACAGGCAGGTAGGCCCTGGTAATGGTGGTACCCCATTCAAACTTGCCGGCATCAGCCTGTACATCACCATTGATGATGTCGAAGAAATTCGTAACCGCCAGCGGATCACGGCTCAGCAGGGCAATCTTCTCCCCTTTATTGATGCTGAAATTAACCTTGTCAAAAAGCACACGTCCATCCACACTCTTTGTCAGCCCTTCCACGTTCAGTATCTGGTTACCCACTTCGCGCTGCGGCTGGAAGATGATACCGGGATATTTACGGTTACTCGGCTGTATCTCTTCTATAGTAAGTTTTTCAAGCGCTTTCTTACGGCTGGTGGCCTGTTTACTCTTACTTGCATTTGCACTAAAGCGGGCGATAAAGTCCAGCAGTGCCTGACGTTTTTCTTCTACCTTTTTATTCTTATCGTTGATCTGGCGGCTCATAAGCTGAGAACTCTCATACCAGAACGTATAGTTACCCGTAAATGCTTTGATCTTCTGGCGGTCTACGTCGGCCACATGCGTACATACCGCGTCAAGAAAGTGACGATCGTGACTCACTACCAGTACAATATTTTCATAATCAGCGAGGAAGTTCTCAAGCCAGCCGATCGTTTCGATATCAAGACCGTTGGTCGGTTCATCCAGCAGCAGTATATCAGGATTACCAAACAGCGCCTGCGCCAGCAGCACCCTTACTTTCAGGTTGCCGGGAATGTCTTTCATCAGGCTTTGGTGGTATTGTTCCTTTACGCCCAGTTCGCTAAGGAAGGTAGCGGCATCACTCTCAGCCGTGTACCCTCCCATTTCTCCAAACTCGGCTTCGAGGTCGCCGGCACGCATACCATCCGCTTCCGTAAAGTCTTCTTTGGCATAGATGGCATCACGCTCGTGCATCACTTCCCACATTTTCTTATGCCCCATCAGCACGGTATTGAGTACGGTTACCTCGTCAAATTCAAACTGGTTCTGCTTCAATACGGCCATACGCTCGCCGGGAGTAATATCTACTGTACCTTTATTGGGTTCTATCTCACCGCTCAGTATTTTGAGAAAGGTAGATTTACCGGCCCCGTTTGCACCTATTACACCGTAACAATTGCCTTTTACAAAAGAAATATTTACTTCATCGAACAGTACCCGTTTGCCATAGGCAAGGGTAACATTATTTACACTGATCATAATTGCTAAAATGGCCGCAAAGGTAAGGATATTCGTTGAGAGGACGACCCTCGTAGAGACTGATTTGTTGATGAGCCTGCCTGCCGCAGGTGACCAGGCCTGCCTGCCGCAGGCAGGTTGAATGGTTGGGGGCCGTATTTAAAAGCCGTCCTTATTTACTACTTTTGCGCCATGTCGATCGTAAAGAGTATACAGCAAAGCGTTACAGCAAGTTTAAACACATTATTTGGCGGGGAACTGACAGCTTCGGACTTCCAGGTTAATAAGACCCTGAGCGATTTTGAAGGAGATTATACCATTGTTCTTTTCGCACTGGTTAAAAAACTGCGCCAGTCGCCCGATGCGCTGGGCAAGCAACTGGGCGAACACCTTCTCGCCCACTATCCCGGTCTCTTTACACGTTATAATATTATTAAGGGGTTCCTTAACCTCACCATCGGCGACGGCTACTGGATGAACCTGGTTAGTACCAATTACAATAACGCCTCCTTTGGTAAAGCGGCGCCCAATGGCCAGAAGGTAATGGTAGAATATGCTTCTCCCAATACCAATAAGCCTTTGCACCTGGGTCACCTGCGCAACATTTTTCTCGGGTGGAGTGTGGCTGAGATCCTCAAAACTACCGGCTACGAAGTAATCAAAAGCTGTATCGTAAACGACAGGGGTATTCATATCTGCAAGAGCATGATTGCCTGGCAGCGGTACGCCAATGGCGCCACCCCCCACAGCACGGGCATCAAGGGCGATCATTTTGTGGGCGATTATTATGTAAAGTTTAACGAGGTATATACACAGGAAGTGAACGGATTGGTGGCACAGGGCATGAGTAAGGAAACGGCGGAAAAAGAAGCTCCTATTATGAAAGCGACGCAGCAGATGCTGCTGGACTGGGAAGCGGGCGACCCGGAGGTTATGGAACTCTGGCGTACCATGAACGGCTGGGTGTATGAGGGATTTGATGAAACGTACAAGCGCATAGGTGCAGACTTTGACAAAACTTATTACGAAAGCAATACTTACCTGCTGGGTAAAGAAACGGTGCAGACTGGTTTGGCCAAGCATGTATTTACACAGCGGGATGATAACAGTGTGTGGATCGACCTGACGGCGGATGGACTGGATGAGAAACTGGTACAACGTAAAGATGGTACCAGCGTGTACATTACGCAGGATATCGGTCTTGCACAACAGAAATACGACCAGTACCAGATCGATAAAAGCATTTACGTGATCGGTAATGAACAGAACTATCACATGAAAGTGCTGCAACTAATCTGTAAGCGCCTCGGCATGCCTTATGCCAACGATATCTATCACCTCAGCTATGGTATGGTGGAATTGCCCACAGGCAAAATGAAAAGCCGCGAGGGAACAGTGGTTGATGCTGACGACCTGCTGGATGAAATGGTAACCAATGCAGAGCGTGAGGCTGTGAAAAACAATGCCGGCAAGCCCGACAGCGAGTTTAACAAAATGACGCCGGAGGAGCAAAAGGCTTTGTTTAATATGATTGGCCCGGGTGCAATGAAGTACTACCTGCTGAAGGTAGACCCTAAGAAAACTATGGTATTCAACCCGGAAGAGTCGATTGAGTTTACGGGCTTTACGGGCGCCTATATCCAGTACACGCATGCACGTATCAGGAGCATACTGCGTAAAGAGCATACAGACGACAACTGGAAACCCGTAACCGACAACCTGCTGCCCCTGGAGAAAGAACTGATCATGCTGCTGGAGCAATATCCTCTGACGCTGGAGCAGGCTGCCGCGGAATACAACCCTGCGGGCCTCGCCAACTATGTATATCACCTCGCTAAAACCTTCAACTCGTTTTACACCGAACATTCTGTTGCTAATGCCGAGAGCGAAGAGAAAAAGCAATTGCGCCTGCACATACTTGTTATGCTGTCGAATGTGATCAGGAGCGGTATGGGGCTGCTTGGCATTGGTGTTCCCGAGAGGATGTAACAGAATGGTAATGTGGTAAATCCTTTTTATGAACTATAAATCTTGTGTTGCGGTATTGGCGCTGGCTACTACCCTTCTTTCTTCCTGCTTTTCCACACGCGTTAATGAAAAGGCTGCCTGGTTGAGTAATGACAAAGTGGTGGGCACGCTGCAAAAACTCAACAGCATTACCATGATCACCCTCAGCAGTAATGCGGATAAAGCGCTTTATCAGAACATCTGCTCCCGCCTGCAGGAAAAGCTTACACCCCTCGGCATCAATAACCATATGTATTTCTTTTCTGATGCAGATACGCGCGAGGCTGCCAGGGCAAGGGCCGGCAACGACCTGCGTAATTTCATTCTTTATCTTATGCCGCTCAGGGGAGTAACTTCTTACGACGAGATGAATAACCCCATGCTGCAAAAACAGATGGAGTTTGTGATTGAAACAAAGGCGGGCGAAAAAATTGCGGCCGGGCTGATCAGTATCGATAAAGAAACTTCCGAAAATAAGCTGGCCGGGGCCGTTGCAGGAATTGTTTTTGATTACATGAAGAAGAAAAGCATGCTGTAGATCATTGGTTAATGATCCGATGCGCGAACAGGGAGCAACTTATGTCATGCTACTTGCTCTCAACAACGTAATTTTGCAAAAAAATTAAGATGGACAGTTTTATAGAGCGGGCAAAGTTGCTGGCAGGTGATACCGGGCTTACCACCATTGCAGAAAAAGTACTCCACCAGCAGCGTATTACCCCCGAAGAAGGCTTGCTCCTGTTTGAAAAAGCAAGCCTCCCTTTTGCCGGTATGCTCGCTAATTACATCCGCGAACAGAAACATGGCGATAAAACCTATTTCAACCGCAATTTTCATATAGAACCTACCAATGTCTGCGTATTCTCCTGCGCATTCTGTGCTTATTCGCGGCTGTATGCCAAAAGAGAAGAAGGCTGGGAACTGAGCATCGACCAGATGGTGGATATTGTTAAAAGCTATGATGATAAACCTATCACCGAAGTACATATTGTGGGGGGTGTACATCCTAAAATGGATATGGCTTATTTTATTGAGCTCATCCGCAAAATCAAGGCACACCGCCCCGACCTTCACGTAAAAGCCTTTACAGCCGTTGAGCTTGATTATATGTTCCGCAAGGCAAAGCTGAGCGTGGAAGAAGGTATGCAGCGCCTGAAAGACGCTGGTCTTGAAAGCTTACCGGGCGGTGGTGCAGAGATCTTTCATCCCGACATCAGGGAACAGATCTGTGCCGACAAAGTAGATGCCGAAGGCTGGTTGAAGATACACGAAACGGCCCATCGCCTCGGTATGCACAGTAATGCCACCATGCTGTACGGGCACATAGAAAAATACGAACACCGCATAGACCACATGGAGCGGCTCCGCAGTCTGCAGGATAAAACGGGAGGCTTTAATACTTTTATCCCGCTCAAGTTCAGGAATAAGGATAACGATATGAGCAATATTCCCGAATCGTCTATCGTGGAAGATATGCGCCTGTATGCCATTGCGCGCATCTATATGGATAATTTCCCCCACCTCAAAGCCTACTGGCCTATGCTGGGCAGGCAGCAGGCACAGCTAACCCTCGCTTATGGCGTAAATGATATTGACGGTACCATCGACGATAGTACTAAAATATACAGCATGGCGGGCAGCGAAGAGCAAACCCCGGCAATGTCTACGTCCGAACTGGTGGCACTTATCAAACAGGTAAAGCGCAGACCCATTGAAAGGGATACGCTTTATAACGAGATTAAAGATTATTCGGAGGAGCCACTGGCAGTAAGTTAACCACCAGGTTTATTGCAACTGCCCGGCGGCCCAGTTGAGTGCTACACGGGTTTTATAGTATTTAGCCTTCAGTTCAAGCAGTTTCTGCTGTGCTTCCAGTACCTTATTTTCCCTGGCATTGAGCAGAAATAGTGTGCTTTCGCCGATCCTGAAACGGGTATCTTCCCCGCGGAATAAGGTTTCGTAGTTCTTATACGCCTGCTCATAAATCTGTACCTGGTTGTACAGTGCAGTAAATTCGTTATAGTATATTCTTATCTTATTTTCTATTTCTACTGCGGCAAGGCTTTGCTGAAGATTGGTTTCGGTAATCTTAAGTTTTGTTTTGCGGTACTCTCCCCTTCCTTCGCTAAGGCGTAGTGGAAGACCGATATCAAAACCAAATTTATAATTGTTTTCAAGCAACTCAACGCCTGCGCCTTTCAATACATTATAGCCTTTGTTAAGCAGGTTGGCTTTGATATTAATCATCGGCAGCAGGCTCTGAAACTTGAGCCTTTTTTCCACCTCCAGCCCTTTCAGCTTGAACCCATATACAGCCAGCTTGGGGTGCCCTACTCTTGCGGTATATAGCAATTCTTCCAGGAGCGATGGTTTTACTGCCGCGGTGGTTTGAGAGGCCCAGGCTGTATCAGGCAGTATATCCTGCGGCAGTTGGTAGGGTTTGTCACCCGGCATCCAGAGATAATTAGACAGCTCTGTACCGGCATTAATAAACCGTAGCAATGCATCCGACTGCAGGTAGCGAAAGTTTTGCAGTTGGGCCAGCGCTTCGGTAGTATCAATAGCTGGCCTGTCGCCCTGCCGGTAACCGATTCTTACCAGTTCCATCCGTTTTTCGCTCACCACCACAGCATTACTTACAATACGGTATACCTGGTATTCGCGCGCCCAGTTCCAATAAGCCACATTAGCTTCATACAACAGATCGTTTATGATCTGCCGCCGCTCTGCTGCCGACTGCTCACGCATAAGGCCAGCCTGTTGCAGGGCTGCCCGGCGCTTATCCATAAGCAGGTTTTTAGCCAGTGGCACAGCGATGCCCAGATAGCTGGTTGCCCCTGGCGTAACTTCAGAATTGAGCAGGGCGCCACTATTGTTTTCCAGCCCGGCTTTAACCTCTACCCCATACCAGGTTGGTATTTTAAGCTCGGGGTTAACGTAAGTATAATAATTTTTGCCATCAAAGGTTTTCCTGTCGCTGCTGATGTAAAATGCCGGATCAAAAGCACCCCGGGCACTGAGTTGTTCTGCCCTGGCCCTTTCTGTGAGCAGCGCTGCCTGGCGGCTCAGGGGGTGGTAGCTGCGCACAATGGCAGTAAAAGTCTCAGGAGTAAGCAGTTTACTGCTCACCGTATCCTGTGCGCCTGCAGGCAGGGCGCTGTAAAAGAATAAGAGAAAAATACCTGTGCGTAATACCATCATCATGCCTTACTTATTTAGCCTTTGTATCTTTTTGTGTTTTGCCTGCTGCGGCTTTGTCTTTTACCAAATAATATTCCGGCGGGAAACCGTTGATGTTCCGCCAGAGTTCGTACCATACCGGCACATCCTTTAGCAGTGCCATGCCCTGTGCGCCTGTACCAATCCGCAGCAGGGGCGGCCAGGGCCTGTCGTTCCTGTCTTCCGCCACCAGTACTCTGAACTTACCATTTTCATTAACCACATTTTCCACTGCTGTAACCACGCCACCAAAAGTACCGTAGCTGGCCTGCGGCCACCCGCTGAATACAATAGCAGGAAAACCATCGAACATAAACCTTACTTTTTGCCCCGGGCTGAGCAGGGGCAGGTCAACCGGGCGTACAAAGATCTCCACGGCGTAATCCGGCTTATCAGGTACAATCTCTACAATCATTTCCCCATCCTTCACAATTTCGCCAATACCGGCTTTCATGGCCTTAACAATCTGCCCGCTCTGTGGTGCCAGTATATAATAAAGCTTACTGCGCAGGTCGTAGTTCATGTATTGGTTCTGCAATTTGGCTACTTCGCCCTCGCCACTGGCAATATTACTGAGCGACTGGTATTTGTCGCCGCTGGCCTTCGATATCTTTTCATTATAGTCCTGTACAGCCCCGTTCATTTCCAGTTGCAGTATACCCAGTTCCTGGCGGGCATTCATATATTTAATCTCTGCCGATGTTTTTTTTGCCATACTGTTCTGGTAAGCCTGGTTACGCTGCTCCAGTTGGGTGAGCGATACCAGGCCACTGTCGTACATATTACGCTGTCTGCGGTATTGTTCCGTAGCAATAGCCAGATCGTTACGGGCTGCCAGCATCTCCATACTATCACTCTGTACCTTCATCTGCTGCTGCCGTATCTTGTTTTCTATCTGCGAAATTTTAAGCATTCTGGCCTGCTCCAGCGCGCTGATCTGCATATCAGCTGTACCCGCTTTGCTGCGGTAGTTCTCAATACTCATTTCCTTTGCCGTCAACTGTTCCCTGGTACGGCGCAGCAGGTCGGGGTCAAGATAATCGTCTTTTATCTCTGCCAGTTGAATGATGGTATCCCCCGCTTTCACTATATCACCTTCTTTTACATGCCATTTTACCACTTTGCCCGGTATAATTGTATTCAGTTCCTGCGGCCGCTGTTCCTGCCGCAGGGTAGTTACTGTACCCCGCGCTCTTATATTTTGTGTCCATGGCATAAAAAGAAGGGTCAGCAGCAGCAGCAGTATGCCCAGCAGCCAGTAGCGCACCCGGCTTCTTCGCGTAATACGGTACACCAGTCCAAAAGATTGATGGTTACCCTGTTGCGCCAGGTCTTCTATGCGACTGTCTATATAATTCATACTATTTTATTTTTAACCGTTTCCCAACTACCGGTAGCCACTACCTTACCATTGTCTAAGTACACCACCAGATCGCAGAGAGCAGCGTATTCTTTATCGTTACTTGCACTGATTACAGTACGCGAACCCGTTTCTTTTACCAGGTACTGCATTACCTGGCGTCGGTTATCCGGGTCGAGCACACCTAAAGGATCCTCCAGCAGCAGCAGGCGCGGCTGGCCTGTGAGAGCACGGAGCAGCAGAATTTTTTGTGTGATACGGCTGGGCAGTCTTTTACCCGCCGGGTCAAGCATAGTATTAAAGCCATCCCGCTGTGAAGCTATATATTCACTTAAGCCTATCTTTTCCGCCAGTACAATCAGTTCCTGCAGATCGTAATCGGCACAGCCCATCGTAATATTTTCTAAAAGAGTGCCCATAAATATATCCTGCTGGCTCAGCAAAATACCTGTCTGCGCACGGAGGGTAGCCAGGTCGTAGTCGGCAATGGGCACTTTGTTTACCAGTATATTGCCTTCGTAATGGTTGTATGCCCCACTGAGCAGGCGCAGCAGGGTCGATTTGCCGGAGCCCGGCGTACCCATGATACACACTTTCTGCCCGGGTTGTATAGACAGGTTCACTTCATGCAGGATATGGTTAACTACATCACCATCATAGCTGAAAGAAACATCGCTGAGCTTTACAGACAACCCCTCACCATTTGAAGTACTGAGCTCAATACGGCCTTCTTTTTCCAGGGGCTTATCAGTAATCTTACCCAGTTTCTCCACCGAGGTAAGCACATCATACACTTTATCCAGGTTTACGATCAGTTTTTCTACTGAACCAATCACCATCAGTATTACAATTTCAGCGGCAATAAACTGCCCGATATTCAGTTGCTGGTTAACCAGCAGAAAACTACCCACAATAAGCATGGCTGCCGTAATGACTACCTTAAAAACTACCAGAGTCCAGTACTGCGACAGTAAAATTTTAAAATGGCTGGTACGCGATTGCAGGTAACCGCTTACCAGTTCGTCTGTTCGGGTAATGTTGAGCCGGGTATTACGCGAAAACTTAAAAGACTTTACCACACGGGCCAGTTCTTCGAGCCAGCCTGCTACACCATATTTATAATCGCTTTCGCGGATACTGGTTTCAAGACCTTTCGATCCGGTTGCACGTAATACCATATACACCAGGAATATGAGTGTAATACCGAAGAAAATAAAAACGGGATGATAGAAAGACAACAATACAAGCCCGAAAAAAATCTGTATGGTAGCAGCAGGAATATCGAGCATCAGCTTTGATATTCCTTTCTGCAGCGTGAGGGTATCAAAAAAACGATTAACAAGTTCGGGCAGGTAATACCCGTCTACTGCCTGCAACTGCAAACGGGGGATGCGTTCAGCAAATTCAAAAGAATAACGTACAAATATTTTCTGCTGCACCTTTTCTATCAGCCTCATCTGGTTTACCTGCAGCATACCGCCAAAGAATACGCCGGCCACCACAAGGATGGTTAATACAACGAGTGAAGTGCTGATGGTGCCGCCCAGTACAAAACTGATGATCGACTGTATACCCAGGGGAAGGGAAAGCTGTATTATACCGCTCAGGATGGCATAGAAATACACGGAAGATATTTCGTTCCGTTCGAGGCGCAGTACATTCATGACGCGCTGTATTGGGTTAGACACACGGGGGTTCCAGGCTGTTTTGGCCATGATCAGTTGGGTTTAATACATTCAAAGAAAGTTGTACACTTAATACTGGTAAAGTTCAACGCATTTACATCTAAAATGGTTGCTGTACCAGCCTTATCCGTATCCGGCTGCCTTTCCCGGATTTCGTGGTATAACAGTATATTTTCAAAACTGTTGCAAAAAAAGGCAGTAATTTTTCAAAAAATGTTAAACAAGACAGAATATAAGATTTCTTTAAGATTATTATGAGATTATCATGACGAAAAGCTCTGTAATCCACAATAATAACACTATCGCTTATGGTATAATTTTACTCTCTGCTTTATCCTGCCGCCATAAAACCACTCTTTTTACTTTTAAAACAACTGCGGCTGCGCGTTTTCCTCTACCACAGGCCTCACCCACTCCATCTCTATGCTCTTACTGTATTCAGTGAGCTTGGCGCCCACCGCCTTCCAGCCCATTACCTCCACCATGCTTACCACCTTAAACTTAGCCTTACGGATCTGCTGGCCCTTACCACTCTGCACGGCTAATATGGGTTCAGCATCGGTACAAACCATTTCAAGACGGTTGCCTTCGCCTTCTTTAATAAAGAGGAACTTATTATGCAGTGTGGTGGTTTCTATCTTAAAGCGCTTGATATTATACTGTAGCTTCTCCTTATCGAGGTAAACCGCTGTAATGATTTTAGCCGGGTCGAATTTCTCGATCAGTAATATCTTTTCCGCGTCGAAGCGCTGCGTAAGCTCCTGGTCAGTGATCTCGTAGCTGCCATCGTTATAGATCACAAGAATACGGTCTTCTGCCTCGAAGTTACCCAGATAAATACCCCTGGTTTCTGTAGTAAGGCGACCAAACTTATCGTCGAACCACATTTTTTTAGCGCTCAGGGTAGAACGGCCTGCTTCCTTAAACTTCACCGATTTGATCGGGTACTTGGTTACCTGGTTACCAATACTGCCCCTGCCCTTGATGTCGAGCTCCTCAAAATAAAAATCAAACTCTTTATTGCGCGCCGTACTGTTGGGGCTCAGCACGATCTTCACTACTTCCGCCTCGCCATTGGGATTAACAGAGAAGTAATGCACGCGGCTTTTTTCTTCACCCTTGGTAAGATCATACTCCTTATCGCGCGTAATACCCGTTACATTAAAACGCTTGGCAAAACTGATGCCCGATTTACCATCAGCGTATATCATATTATACGTGATGCGGTCGTTCGCTTTATCGAATACCGCCACATGAATAATATCTTTACCGATAAAGCTCTTATCCGCCACTTTAACCACTTTCATCTTACCCGCTTTGGTAAATGCAATGATATCGTCGAGGTCGGAGCATTCTGTAACAAACTCATCCTTCTTCAAACCCGTACCCACAAAGCCGTCTGCATAGTTAACATACAGCTTGATATTGGCAATCGCCACTGCCTTTGCCTGTATGGTATCAAAGGGTTTGATTTCCGTTTTTCGCTCGCGGCCCTTGCCAAACTTCTTCAGCAGGTTTTCGTAATAAGCTACGGCAAAATCTACCAGGTTTGCAAGGTCGTATTCCACCTGCTTAATGTCAGCCTCTATGCCCCTGATCTGTTCTATCAGTTCGTCAATATCCAGCTTATATATCCTGCGCACCGGCTTTTCCGTGAGCTTTACAATGTCTTCGCGCGTAATAGCACGGCGCAGTTGTTTCTTGAACGGGTCAAAAGCCTTGTCGATCGCCAGGAGTACTCTCTCCCATGTTTCATGCTTTTTCTCCAGCTCCTTATATATCTTCTCTTCAAAGAATATCTTCTCCAGCGATGTATAATGCCACTTCTCCTGCAACTCACCCAGCCTGATCTCCAGCTCCCGCTTCAACAGATCTTTTGTATTGTCTGCCGATATGCGCAGCAACTCGTGCACACCCAGGAAACGCGGTTTCTGGTCAACGATCACGCAGGCATTGGGCGATATGCTTACCTCGCAATCCGTAAAAGCATAAAGTGCATCAATGGTGATATCAGGCGATATGCCCGGCGCCAGGTCAACGATAATCTCTACATCCTTAGCTGTATGATCTGTTACCTTTTTTATCTTGATCTTACCCTGGTCGTTTGCCTTTACAATACTTTCCATCAGTTGGGTGGTCGTTACCCCGTAAGGCACACTCCTGATCACCACCGATTTCTTATCCTGCTCTTCAATAACCGCCCTTACCCTTACTTTGCCACCCCGCTTGCCTTCATTATAATTAGAAGCATCCATACTGCCACCTGTAAGAAAATCGGGCAGCAGTTCAAATTTCCTGCCCCGCAGGTACTTAATCGACGCTTCTATAAGCTCGCAGAAATTGTGTGGTAATATCTTGGTGGCAAGGCCCACAGCAATACCTTCGGCGCCCTGCGCCAGCAGCAGCGGAAACTTCATCGGCAGCGTTACCGGTTCGTTCTTACGGCCGTCATAGCTCAATGCCCAGTCAGTCGTCTTGGCATTAAAAGCCACTTCAAGCGCAAACTTGCTCAGGCGCGCCTCAATATAACGGGGGGCAGCCGCATCATCACCCGTGCGTACATCGCCCCAGTTACCCTGTGTTTCTATCAATAGATCTTTCTGCCCCATATTCACCAGGGCATCCCCAATACTGGCATCGCCATGCGGGTGATACTGCATACTCTGCCCGATGATATTGGCCACTTTATTAAAGCGCCCGTCATCCATCTCCTTCATTGCATGAAGGATACGGCGCTGTACGGGCTTGAGCCCGTCTTCCACTGCCGGTACTGCCCTTTCAAGGATCACGTAAGACGCATAGTCAAGAAACCAGTTCTTGTACTGACCCTGTACCCCATTCTCATTTTCCGATGCATTTACATCAAATGTACTTTTAGCCATGTGCTGTTGCGCTGTGTATTAAATGCTGTTTCAGCAGTTCTTTTTTATATTATTCCTGCACCAGTTCTTCCGGCGCCTTTGCTTTTACCTTTACCTCAAAGTCTTTCATATTCTTTACCTCACCCTGCACGTCAAACCATCCCTGTGCAACCATACCCTTCAGCCGCCAGAGCAGGTAAGCATCGCCTGTAGTATGGGTAGCTTTGGTTAGGGCCTGGTGAATGATCTTACTTGCCTTTTGCCATTCGGGCATGACAAACTTTTTCAGCTCGCTGTCGTAAAAATCATAATCATACTGCACCAGTTTCTTACCCCCTTCCAGTATGCGTACTCCTTTACCCTCATTGCAGAGACGTACCCATTCATCCGGATCTACCTCAAACTCGCTGAGCGTTATCGGGCGGGCCAGTTTCTTCGCCTTCAGAAACTCTTTAGCCGGTATGGTATGCAGCCAGTTGGGATAAAACAACTGCCCCTTTTCATTCAAAAAAGGCAGGTTATTCAGGTACAGGATAAATACCCGGCCCTGGAACTCCTTCATATAATGCAGCAGCCAGTAATAACCGCTCACATCATGTTTGTTCTGCGCTGCCCATATCCATATCACTTCCTCCGCATTACGACGCATCGTACCCACCAGTTCGGCAGCCGTTTTATAGTCGTCTTTGTCTTCGCGATCGGCCAGGCCATCATAATCACCACCTGCCAGCACCTCGCGCCACCAGTTCTTACGCGCCTCTATTCCTTCGCCTACGTATAACTGCGCCAGCGGACCTACCGCAAAATCATCCTTAATCTGCACTACTTCACCCGCCATGCTTTCGTCGAGTGCAATAGCCTGTTGTAATACCGCAATATCTGCTTCGTTAAAAACTATATGTATCATCTTTTTTTATTCATTATTAATACAAAAATGTCGCCCTGTAGGGGTTGTTGTGGTTGGTGCCCGCACTTAACCTATTTCTTCGGCGAGGTCTACCTCCACGCGCAGGTTATCGATGATGAAGTCCTGACGCTGCGGCGTGTTCTTACCCATAAAGTATTCCAGTACCTCCTGGATATGTGTTTCGGGCAAAAGCATCACCGGTTGCAGGCGCATATCGTTGCCGATAAAGCGTGCAAACTCTTCGGGGCTGATCTCGCCCAGTCCTTTAAACCGCGTAATCTCCGGCTTGCTGCCCAGCTTACCTACCGCTACCTGTTTTTCTGTTTCGTCGTAACAATAGATTGTTTCCTGTTTATTACGTACCCGGAACAATGGCGTTTCGAGAATGTACACATGACCGTTCTTTACAAGATCGGGGAAGAACTGGAGGAAAAAGGTCATCAGCAGCAGGCGGATGTGCATACCATCCACATCTGCATCGGTGGCAATAATGATGTTATTATACCGCAGCCCCTCATACCCCTCTTCTATATTAAGGGCGTGCTGCAGCAGGTTAAACTCTTCATTTTCGTACACGATCTTTTTGGTAAGTCCATACGCATTGAGCGGCTTACCACGCAGGCTGAACACTGCCTGAGTTTCTACATTGCGCGATTTGGTGATTGAACCACTGGCGCTGTCGCCTTCTGTAATAAAGATGGTGCTTTCTTTTGCCTTTTCTATAATAACATCTTTATCCTTACCTGTGGGCTCATCGTTGAGGTGAAACTTACAATCGCGAAGCTTTTTGTTGTGCAGGTTGGCCTTTTTGGCCCTCTCGTTCGCCAGCTTTTTGATGCCCGCCAGTTCTTTACGTTCGCGCTCGTTCTGCTCAATACGCTTTTTAAGCGCTTCTGCTGTGGCCGGGTTACGGTGCAGGAAGTTATCCAACTCCTTACTGAGAAACTCGTTTACAAAGTTCTTCATCGTAGGGCCGTTCTCGTACACGTTCAGCGAACCCAGCTTTGTTTTGGTCTGGCTTTCAAATACCGGCTCCTGTACCCTTACGCTGATGGCAGCGCAGATGCTGCCGCGGATGTCTGCCGCATCGTAGTCTTTCTTATAGAACTCGCGCAACGTTTTTACAAACGCTTCGCGGAAAGCGGCAAGATGCGTACCCCCCTGTGTAGTGTACTGCCCGTTTACAAAACTGTAGTATTCTTCCCCATATTGGTTCTCGTGCGTGATGGCTACCTCTATATCTTCCGCTTTGAGGTGGATGATGGGATAGCGTATCTCGTCGGCATTGGTTTTGCGTTGCAGCAGGTCCAGCAGGCCGTTCTTGCTTACATAGCGTTTGTTATTGAAGTTAATAACAAGACCGGCATTGAGGTAGCAATAGTTCCAGAACTGGTTATCAAGGTATTCGTGAACGTAGTGAAAGTTACGAAACACCGAATCGTCGGGCTGAAAGATCACGTATGTGCCATTCTCTTCCTTAGACGCCGTTTCTTTATAATCTTTTACCAGCACACCCTTTTCAAACTCTGCCGACCGCTCCCTTCCCTCCCGGAAAGCCGTTACCTTAAAATAACTGCTGAGTGCGTTTACCGCTTTAGTACCCACACCGTTCAGTCCCACACTTTTCTGGAAAGCCTTACTGTCGTACTTAGCGCCCGTATTCATCTTGCTTACCACATCCACCAGTTTACCCAGGGGTATACCGCGGCCATAGTCGCGTACGGTTACTGTTTTATCTTTAATCGTAATGTCTATATGCTTACCATGCCCCATGGTATGCTCATCAATGCAGTTATCCACCACCTCTTTCATCAGTACATAAATACCATCGTCGGGGCTGCTGCCATCGCCCAGCTTACCAATATACATACCCGGCCGCAGGCGGATATGCTCGCGCCAGTCGAGGCTCCGGATATTCTCTTCCGTGTAATCGAATAAATTCTTATTGTCTGCCATACTAAAAATGCGTTGTGCTTTGCCGCAAAAACTGGTTTCAGAGCGGAGCACGGGCGGTTTGCCCATACTTCCATCGTGCGGGCTCCAAAATTACGGTTTGCAAAGAAAGCGAGTTGAGTGAAAATCCCAAATAATTTAGTTATCCACATCAATAGGCAGAATGTGAAGAATTAACTATTGATTACCTGCCTTCGGCCAGCTTCCGGGGGTGTAAACCCTCACTATTATGTTTCAGCAGTCTTTACGGAACACTGATTTTAGTACTTACCGGCGCTCCCATCCGCTACGGCACCCCACCGATGAGGCATCAATAATTAGCCTGCCACCGGGCTGCTGCTTAAAATAAACTGTCTGTATCCGAGTATGGCAAATACAGTCCTTTTTTGCCGTATAATATCCTGTAACAGGGTGTGGTATAACAGTTTGTAACATTTCGCTACCGGCTGCACCCTTTTGCTGTTGTGCCTGAGGATAAAAAATACTTAGCTTTAGCCAAATTTTCGGCATGAATTTAGATTTAACGGGCAAGACAGCGATCGTTTGTGGCAGCACACAGGGTTTGGGTTACGCCAGCGCTATGGAACTTGCGGAACTGGGTGCAACTGTAGTATTGATGGCACGCAATGAAGACAAGTTGCGGACTGTGCTGGAACGGCTCGATCAGCAGAAAGGACAGCAGCATCAATACCTGGTAGCTGATTTTGCAGACAGTGATACGGTTGCAGCAGCAATCACCGGTTTTGTACAAGCAGGACATACGGCAGAAATACTGGTTAACAATACGGGCGGACCGGCAGGCGGACCGGCGCTTACAGCCAATACAGCGGCTTTTACAGCCGCATTCGGGAGCCACCTGCTCTGTAACCACATCCTGGTACAGGCTTTAGTACCAGGTATGCAGGCGGCTGGCTATGGACGCATTGTAAATATCATCTCTACTTCAGTGAAACAACCGATACCCGGCCTCGGGGTAAGCAATACCATCCGGGGTGCGGTGGCCAGTTGGGCGAAGACGCTTGCCACCGAACTGGGCCCATACGGTATAACGGTAAACAATGTACTGCCCGGGTTTACAAAAACAGCGCGTTACGACTCGCTGATGCAGGGCAGGGCGGGCAGCGAAGGCAAGAGCATAGACGAAGTGGAGGCTGAAGTGGCAGCAACGATACCGGCACGACGGGTAGGCCTGCCCGAAGAGTTTGGCGCAGCAGTGGCTTTCTTATGCAGCCCGGCTGCAGCATACATCAACGGCATTAACCTGCCGGTAGACGGCGGACGCCTCGGATGTTTGTAAGCAAAAAATTTTTTATGCTGCATACAACCGTAATAACAAAAATATAATCATGGATTTGGCTCAATAAGATATATTTTTAAACTAAATTGTTCATTCATTTTAAAACATCAAAAAACAATGAAACTATTCAAAATTCTGTCTGCTGCCATGCTTGTTGCAGCAGTATCATTCAGTGCGTGTAAAGGTGGTCCGAGCGATGCCGACATTCAGAAAGCAATCGACGAGAAAGCAAAAACATCTGCTGATATGAGCGGTGTAAGGGCAAGTGTTGATAAAGGCGTGGTAACGCTCACTGGCGAGTGCAAAGACGATGCCAGCAAAGCATCATGCGAAAGTGCTGTAAAAGGTATGGAAGGCGTTAAATCTGTAGTAAATAACATTACTGTAGCCGCTCCTGTTGTTGTAACGCCTCCCCCTGCTCCCGTTATCACTGCCGAAGATTCAGCCATCACTGCTGGTGTTAAAGATGCACTGAAAGATTTCCAGGGTGCTATCGCTACTGTTAAAGATGGTGTGATTACCGTTACCGGTAAAGTAAAGAAAGGCGCTAAAGCAAAGATCATGCAGGCTGTTAGCAAGCTGAAGGCCAAAAAGATCGAAATTGCCGGTCTGATCGAAGAATAATATACACTCACTAATTAAAACAATAAAACTATGGCATTACAAGATAAGTATAAAGAACTGGTAGACGCGGCAACTGCGTCTGGTGTACAGAACCTGGCCGTGCGTGAGCAGGATGGTGTACTGTATATTGACGGCGATGCGCCTAATGCTGCTGCGAAAGATCAGCTCTGGACGATCTACGAAAAGCTCGATCCCGGTTTTGCTGGCGGCGATCTGATGCTGAATGTAAATGCGAAAGCAGAAGCAGGCAGTAAAGTAAAAGTAACTACTGAATCGTCTAACCTCAACATCCGCAAAGGCCCCGGCACCGACCAGCCTATTGTGGGTAAAGCGGCACATGGCGAAGTAATTACCCTGGTAAGCAAAAGCAGCGACCTCTGGTGGCTGGTGCGTACCGACGACGGTGAAGAAGGATATGCGTATGCGCAATACCTTACTCCCGAAGCGTAAGTATTAATAATACCACAAAACATATATAGCCATCCCCCGGGATGGCTATTGTTTTTTCCACCATTCTGCCGCAACTTTGGCAGCAAATCATCTTCCATGCGTACAATAGCCATTCTGCTCACCCTTGTGGTAATATCCTCTTCTTCTTATGCCCAGTTCTTTAAGAAAGATGCCGGGCTGGCACATACTTTCTCTATTGTGGCACGCGATGAAAAGACGGGCGAAATGGCGGTGGGTGTGCAAAGCCATTGGTTCAGCGTAGGCACTGCGGTAAGCTGGGGCGAGGCAGGCGCAGGCGTGGTAGCTACACAATCGTTTGTAAACAAATCGTATGGCATAAAGGGGCTGGAGCTGATGAAGCAGGGAAAAACGGCTGGCGAAGCGTTACAGCAACTGCTGGCTGCGGATGAAGGCCGCGAGGTAAGGCAGGTAGCCATGATCGATACCAATGGTAACGTGGCCGCACATACGGGTAAGCTCTGTATTGATTACGCAGGTCATATTACAGGAAAGAATTATTCTGTACAAAGCAATATGATGCTGGGTAATACAGTATGCCAGGCTATGGCCCGGGCTTTTGAAGCCTCGGCAGGCCAGCCGCTGGCAGAGCGGGTATTACTCGCCCTGCAGGCAGCCCAGGCAGCAGGTGGCGATATACGTGGTAAACAGTCTGCCGCCCTGCTGGTGGTAGCGGGCCGCAGTGAGGGCAAGCCCTGGGATGAACGATTGATTGACCTGCGTGTAGACGACCATACGGCACCGCTTACCGAACTGGGACGGCTGCTGAAATTGTACCGCGCTTATGAGTTTATGAATAATGGCGACCTGGCCGTAGAGAAAAACGATATGACGCTGGCCATGCAGTGCTACAATAATGCCATGAAACTCTTTCCCGCCAATCTCGAAATGAAGTACTGGACGGCCATTACCCTTGCCAATAACAGGAAGGTAAAAGACGCTGCCGCTTTATTGCAAAATATATACAGGAAAGATGCCAACTGGCGCGAGCTTACTAAAAGGCTGCCTAAAGTAAACCTGCTGAATGTTACACCTGAAGAGCTGAAGTTACTTACGCAGTAACTATCTCCTTTGCATGCGCTATTTTACCGGCGTAACCGAACGGATGGTAATCAGTTCCGGCCCGTCAGCTTTATTCATCATTTTAAAATGGGTACCCGTCTTTTTATATACCACGGTTACAGGCACAGGCTTACCGGCTTTTGTAAACATATCTGCATCCTCATACAGTACGCTGTTTTCCTGCTGCATTTTATATACCACCCCGTCTATCTTTACCACGCAGCCTAAGCCATCGGCAGCAACGTTACCTTCGCAATAGAACTCGCCCTTACCGGTTATATACGCAGTATCAACCATCCTGGGCTCGCCGGGAGTGTTGCTGGAAGGCGCTACAGAACGGGAAACAGTATCTTCAGGTCTGCGGCCGGAAGGCGCATCAGCACCGGCAGGTTTGTTACCCGAATCAGAGCCGTTTGAACAGGATAGCAGGATGGACATGGCCGTCGCACCGGAAATCAAAAGTAGTTTCATATAATGTTAGTGTGTTTAAAAAGCAATAATAAGATTATTTGGGGAGAAGGTGCAAGTAGTATGCCATAAGTAAGCAGGAAGCAGGATTTTGTGTAGCAGGATGGATGCGCTTCATGTTCAAAAAACAGGACCGGGGTGGAAACCCCGGTCCGCTTTTAATCCGTACCCTATGAAAACTTTAACAAAATTATCAATCCGTTTTATGTTCTGTTTACCGCTTATACAATAAAAAGCTATACTTATCCACCATAAATATTAAAACCAACCTGGCTACACATGAGCTACGGCTGTAAACAAATGATACTTTTAACTTATTTGTTTCCGCGATCTTCTCCCCGTGGCGGCAGCCTTACCCGCGATTTATTAAAGATATTGCTGCCCTTATCAATATTCTTACGCAAAGCGGCCTGCTCTTCTTCGGGCAGTGTAAGCACCGTTGCACAGGCTTCTGAACAGCAACCATTATACTTTTCTGCACAGGAAGAACACTGTATAAACAGCAGGTGGCAGCCGCTGTTTTTACAATTGGTATGCGTATCCGCTGGCTGGCCGCACTGGTGGCATACTGCTATAATATCGGGCGTAATGCGCTCCCCCAGCCTTTCGTCGAACACAAAGTTCTTACCGATAAACCTGCTGTTAAGCCCCTTCTCCCTGATTTCCCGGGCATAATTAATTACCCCGCCTTCGAGGTGAAACACGTTGCTGAAGCCATTATGCAGCATATAGGCGCTGGCTTTTTCGCAACGGATGCCACCGGTACAGTACATGATGATGTTCTTATCCTTTTTGTCCTTCATCATATCTACAGCCATGGGCAGTTGCTCGCGGAAAGTATCCGAAGGGATCTCCAGCGCCTGCTCAAAATGCCCTACCTCATACTCGTAATGATTACGCATATCGATCACCACCGTTTCAGGATCTTCGAGCAGGCTGTTCATCTGCTCGGCATTTACATACTTACCTTTATTCTCCATGCTGAAAGCGGGATCGGTAATGCCATCCGCCACGATCTTCTCCCGCACTTTTACCTTAAGCACCCAAAAGCTCTTGCCATCATCGTCTACCGCAATGTTCAGCCGCAGGCCATCCAGCGCGGGAATACTGTAGAGGTACCGGCGAAAGGCATCCATATTGGGTGTGGGCACGCTTACCTGTGCATTGATGCCCTCGGTGGCCACATAGATACGGCCAAATACACCTATGGCGTTGAGCGCTTTATACAGCTCATCCCTGAACAATTGCGGATCGGCTATGGGAAAATAGCGGTAAAAAGAGATGGTGGTGCGTGGTGTTTCGTCCCTGAGCATACGCTCTTTAAGTTCCGCCTGGGATACGCGGTTGTGTAATACTGCCATGCTTTTGAAATTTGAACCCCGGGTACATATTTGCATACCTACCGGGATAATCATTTAATACTGAATAATTGGACACTTGCAGGGTGAACCAAATTTCGGGGGCAAAGATAAGGAATAGTAGCAAGCAGCAGGATGTGAGTAGCAGGATACAAGTATCATAATATGGGTATCAAAAAACAGGACAGAATACCCGGCATATATAACATTTATCCTGCTACCTGCTAAAGGCTGATCGTAACCGACCGGTTAAACTTATCCGCTTTGGCTTTGAAGCTGCCGCCGATAAGACCACCGGCGCCGAGGCGCAGCCGGGTCATACCCTGGCGGCCATTCTCAAGCCCTGTCACCACATCGAGGCGGAATATTTTGAAGATATTTTCGATACCGGCAAAAGCTTCTATATAGTTGATTTTCTGGTTTACATAAAAAGCGTTCGTACCTGCCACCAGCGTCCAGTTCAGCCGCCTGAACAGGGGTATTTTGTTGGTGAGCAACCCGTTAAAATGGTGCTCCAGGTGCATGATCCCAAAAATAGGGCGGGTATTACTATAGGCATAGTAGCTTGCCAGTTGAAAACTGTTCAGGTACTCGCTTGCACCAAAGAAACGGTTACCGTTAAAATGCTGGTAATCCTGCAACGGTACCCGGCGGTCGTTGATAAAGCCACCCACTACAAACTTGTACTTCAGCAGGCCCAGCAGTTTCAGGTTCTTATCATCGCTTATCGTAAAACGCCATTTGTCAAAATCGGCATCACTGCCCAGCAGGTTCTTAATGCCTTTGGTGTAATTAAAGCTCAAAAGCGGGTATTTCGACCCTATGGGGAATTTGGTATAAGGCAACTGTATATAGCGCATACCCGGCCGGAAGCTGAAGTCTATGCTTAACTGCAATACCTGGTGGCGGTCAAACTGTTTGTTGGTGATCTCGTAAGGATAGTTGGGCGTCATCTTTACCGAGTCTCTCCTGCGGAAGGTAAAGTTCGTCGTATTATCGAGCGGGAGCCTGTCTTCGTACAGCCCGCCGATGCGCATGGTGAGGCCATTCTCAAAGCGTTTGGTATAGCCAATTTCGCCAAACCAGTTTTCGTAGATCTTCATGTAATTATTACCCCCAAAAAGTGTGCTGATGGTGTTGGCAAGGCGGGTAATGGGCTCTTCCCTGTTAAACTGCGACACGCGTTTACCACCTGAGAACTGCCAGCTTTCGTGCCTGGTTTTTTGGGTGCCAAAATCCCTGCTGCGCAGGTACACATCCAGCCAGCCGTTAAGATGGGTATTACTAAATCCGTACCGTATGGTAGGTTCTATGCTCAGTTGCTTTTTAGACTTACGCAGGTATTTTTCAATATACCCCTCTCCTTTTATCACCAGGCCTTCCGCAGTATTGTATTCAATACCGTTTGGCAGGCCGCGTATGCCCCAGCGGTAGCCTCCGCCCTTGCGGTACACAAAACGGTTTATACCCGACAGGCCAAATACCTTCCAGGGTTTTAATGGCCCCTGGTTTTTGCGCAGCGAGTCGATATTTCTTTTGCTCCATACCGAATCGCGGTTAAAGGCATAGATGCTGTCTTTTACCTTATAGTCTTTTACTTCCTCCGGTTCGAGCGGTACGGGGCGGATCGTATCCCAATAAGCCTTACTCTTTTTGTTTACCGCCGTATCGTATTTGATAATGATATTATCGAAGAACTTTTTAGGAAAAACGGGGTTAATGTTGTAGTTGGTGTACACGCTTACAAAATTACCTATGGCATCGATCTTCAATATATTAAAGCTGAAGTGCAGCAACTGGTTCTTTACCCGCCATACATCGCCACCCACGGGTACGTGTATCTGCGTAAGCCGGAGCGTATCCAGTATTTCCAGTTGAGATGTTTTAGTTACCAGCAGGTCTACACTGTGTATACGCCAGTCGCCCTCCGTAATATTGATGATACCCGAAAACAGGGGTTCGTATTTACGGCGGGGCGTTACGCGGATGCTGTTAACCTCCTTACCATCTTCCCAGAAACTGCCCAGGTATTTGAACTTGTAAAAGCCGATGGCGCCGTCTGCAATGGGCGACACAAAACCACGGGGGTTGAGCTTGGCCGTAAACATGGTAACATTACTGTTGTACAGGCTGATAAAAGTTGGGAAGCTGAAACCAAACCCATCGCTGCCGCTTACCCGGCTGCTGAGCACTTCCATCTTAAATTTATCCGGCTGCTGTGAGTGCACTTTCGATACCGATTCCGACAGGTAAATGATGCCCTTACCCGTAGAGTCTACACCCATGTCTTTCTTCTCCTCGTCCTCTATCTTTTGTCCGAATATCTTTTTAGGCAGGCTGCGCAGCTTCATCAGGTCTTTGGTATAGAGATCGCATTCAAACCCGTTAACCTGTTTGGCATAATAGGGTCTTTTTTTAATGGCCTGGCGGATGATCCCGTAAGCAGGATCTTCCCCTCCCGTTTTAACGATCACTTCTTTCATCTCCAGCTTCTGGTCTTTCAGTATAAAGGTGATCTCCTGGTCTGACTCTGTAACCGTTACCGTTTTTTCCTGCCGGGTATAGCCAATGTGCTGGCACACCACGGTATAAGTGCCCGGTGTAACCGACACATAGAAGCGGGCCTTGTTATTAGCGCTTGCCCCCACCGATGTACCTTTTATGGTTACCGAGGCATAAGGCAGCAGATCGCCGGTATTGTTGAATACGGTACCATATATCTTTTGTGCTTTAGCGCTTACGGAAAGGAAAGTGATACAGATGAGTAGCAGTTGACGCATATTGAGGTTTTGTAACGCGGCGAAAATACGGGGGTTTTTGTTAAGGAGTTGTTAGTAGTTAGGGGGCAGCCGCTGAACAACTGAAAGGGGTCGTTAAAAAGCGATAGAATAAACCGTTGTTTGCCAGCACTGTTTCCGCTGAAAGCCTGCCCGGCAGCAGCCGGGCACAACTTACTTTTACACGTTGCTGCAGCCCGCTCTTCACGCTGCCATGCTAACGGCAATAAAAGGGAATGCCGAAAACCTTATAACAGAGTAGGCAACACCATTAATCAATTAATTATGAAAAAGATCATTACTTTAATGTATGTAAGTGCCTGCCTGGCCATGGCAGGTACCGCAACAGCGCAGATTACCAATTTTGGAGGTGGTGCCATAGGTGCCAATGCAAACCCAGCCAATGGCAACGTGGGTATCAGTAACAATGTACCCCTGCTGCGGCTGCACCTGAAAACAGCCTCAACCAACGACGGCATTATGGTGGAGCAAACGGGCAATACCATTGCATCGCTCAACCTGAATTCCACTACGGGACACCGCTGGGCTCTGTTTTCTACCGGCGCCGGTAACGGTGAGGGGGCCGGGCACCTGGGCTTTTACGACTATACCAATGGCGGCTACCGGATGTTTATCAATGGTAACACAGGTAATATCGGCATCAATACCATTACACCTACCCATAAGCTGCAGGTACACAACGGTGCGCTTATGCTGTCGGGCGCTGTGCCGGGTTTTGGCGGCCCGCAGTTGCTGTTTACCGATAATCTTGCCACCAACCCCAACGGGCGCTGGGCGCTGGAGTATATGACCGCTACCGGGAGCCGCCCAAGCATGGGCGGCCTTAACTTCTGGACGCCTTTTCCCGGTGGTGCTGCCGGTAATTACACCCTGTTTATAAAAGACAATGGCAAGATCGGCATGGGCGTTACTGACGACAACGGCGACCCCAACTTTTGCGCAAACCCCTTCCCGGGCAACTACCGGCTATATGTAAACGGGGGTATCCTTACCACCAAGGTAAAGGTTGCCGTGTACTGCTCTGCGCAATGGGCCGATTATGTGTTTGCACCTAATTACAAACTGAGGCCTCTTGCGGAAGTAGAAAAATTTGTAAAGGCCAACAAACATCTGCCCGGCGTACCTTCTGCCGAAGAGATCGTAAAGGATGGTGGCATTGATGTAAACCAGATGTTTGCCAAACAGATGGAAAAGATAGAAGAGCTTACGCTCTATATGATTGAGCTTAAAAAGGAAAATACAGAATTGAAAAAGGATATACAGCAACTTAAAAAAACGCTCCCTTCACCTCAATCAAATCAACAGCCATGAAAAGATTAGATATATACCTGTGCATCCCGCTGCTCATGAGCGCCGGGGTATTGAGAGCGCAGGGGCCATACAACAAGCCCGTGCAGCGCGAAGCGGCTTCTAAACTGTCTTGTGGGTCAAACATCGTTATTACCGGCACTTATGCCGCTACACTTACAGAATCGCTGAACTGGATAGCAAGCGGTGGCATCACCGTTATTCCTGCTCCATTTACTGTAAAGCTGGATGCCGACCCGGTAAGTGGTTATGTAGAGTTGAACCCCGGCTTTGAAACACAGGCCGGCGCTACGTTTGTTGCAGAAGCGCTTGATGGCTGCGGTGCGGGCGTGCCCATGCGGCCGGGTGGCGTACCCATTACTGCGGCAGACGATAAAAAACAGGAGGAAAAAGCAGTACCCGGCAGCCTGCTGGTGTACCCCAACCCTACCGGTGGCAAGGCCGTGATACAACACCCCAGTACAGTTAAACAATTGCAGGTGTACGGCCCAACGGGTAAAGTGTTGGCTACCATAAATAACCCTGGCGGTACCACAACATTGATCGACCTGGGCAGGGAGCCTGCGGGTGTTTATATTATCCGTGCAGATGGCAGGGCGGCAGGCAAGATCGTTAAGCAGTAGTATTAGTTATCAATAGTAAGCAGTGAGTACCAGTTTACCGGGTCTTTACCACAATAGCCCGGGGCTGGTACTTTTTTGCAGGGTAGCTATAGTTTTTACACTTCTATTGGCCGGTATACTGTGCTGATTTATTCGGTAGTTTTGAATTCTTTTATGTATTTGTCATATTCGTCTTGTGTTAAATAAGGTTGCCGGAAGTTCGTGTGAGCAGGGTTAAGCTGTTGCAACATAAACCAATTTACCCTTGTAATACTTCCGGCACAACCACCAGCAATCCATACACGGGAAACGTCTTTACTATGTACTTGTCTGAGTTAGAAAAATTATAACGCTGGTTTTCTTTGAGCTTATCAAGATTTTCAAAAAAAGACTCTTTAACAGCTTCGTATGGTCTCTTCATATTTGTTGAATACTGATTAAAACTTAAAGCCATTCCGTTTGCGATCTATCCTTCTTCCGCAAAATAACAATAGGGTTCCGGTATCGTGTACTGCCCATAACTAAAATATCCCGTTATCATATTATGCTTAGAACAGCCGCCCCTGCAATTCAATCCCGGGGTGAAAAGTTCCGATAATCATAAACGGATTTATCGAAACGTAATGATGTACCTGGGTAGTTCCCAAAAAGAAATGCAGATCTTTTGTTTTAGCAAAATCGTCAAAGTATTTCTTACGTACATCTGCAATGGCTTTCTGCTCGTTTCCTTCATGTCTGGCAAGGCAGTTCCAATACAATTGCCCCGTTTCCCAATCTTCAATCATCATATTGCTTTCTTTGCCCTGATCATCCAAAATCCGAAACTTGAATTTGTATGGTAGTTTTTGAACTACATCAAATTTTCCTTCCTGCGTTGTTTCAAATAAATTAAGCTGATTCAGTTTGTCCAGTTTGTCTTTGTTCCATTCCCGCTCTACCGGCTCGGCATAAAAGTCTAAAACTTCTGAGGGCTTAAAAACCGCCAGGGAGGTGCAAATATTTTTGTTTTTGGCTTCTGCAATTAGTTCGGCAAGGTTGTAATAAATTTTTCGCAGGCAGATCTGTTTGCGTTCTTCCCAATTCGCCCGGGTGTCAATGTGCCCGGCTATACTTATTTCCGTGTCAATCGTTCTTGGCCGGTAGCTTTCCGGGCGAAAATCGCTACTGTTCTTTACCAGGTCAACCTCAATCCAATCATATTTCCTGTATTGTTCGTTGTATGACTTTCTACGGAAAGGAACAGGGTAAATTCTTATCCAGGTACCATCCTCCCGAAAACCTGCCGTGCATACCAATTCATCGTATTTGGCAGATAAAGTTGGGTACGTTTTGACAGTGATGAGGACTTTTGTTAACGCCATTTTTAAATATGTTTTACTTCATATTCAAATGCGGGAAGCTTTTCGATGGCTTCTGCCAAATGCTTACGGTGGCATTGACAAATATTTGCTTCAAAACAGGTTAGGGCTATGCGTTTATGTTCTTTCAGCAAATTTAAAATTTGCAGTTGCGAACCTGTTGTTCTGGAGAGGTTATTTTTACGATATGCTGCAAAAAGTTTATCGTAGTCGCTTTGTGTATTCAACTCCTGCCTTTGTTCGGATTGTATACCAACTTCGGGAATATGAACATATTCTATCCCTAAGCTTCCGCAATATTTTTTTAACTGGCTTTTGCTGAAGCCATATTTCATACTTAAAGGATTATTCCGAACGTCTACCAAAACCTTAACATCGTTTTTCAGCAGGCGAACCAAATATTCTTCGAGCGAAATGCCTTCATAACCAATGGTAAAAAGCACAGTTTCAGCACTATTGGGTTTGGACTTATTTATTTTTTCCAACTCATCTTTTGTCAGAATATTTACAGCCACTTCACTTTTGATGGCGTAAAAAGGGTAATTCAGATAAGTGTGTTTCATTAAAGCCGTTGCACTCATTCTGCCATAATTGGCTTTTACTTCCTGCAAAAGTTTAAGATCAGTTGATTTAAGTTGTTTCAGGTAGTCGATTTTGTCGATCTTTTCGAACCATTTCTCATCTTCACTCAGCAAACCTCTGCTTACCATTGCCGTCATATCGGCATTGGCAGAATAAGAGTAACAACCAAAGCGATAGGGTACAAAGTCGTATTCAGACTTTGCCTGTCTTTTTGTAAACAGGAAAAGCAACTTTTGTAAGCGGATTTTGTCTAATTGTCCGTCAAACAACTGCAGTAATGCTAATATTATTTTTCTCCGGTAAAACACAACGCAAAGTTACAATTTAAAATTTTGCAGCAATCGTTTTGAGCAATGTCCCCACCTGCCTTGCTGCTCATATCCCCCTCACACCTTTATCAACCCGTTCTTTATTGCAAACACCACCAGCGCCACCCTTGTTTTTAACCCCGTTTTTTCAAAGAGGGCATCGCGGTAGCCTTCTACTGTACGCGGACTGCACGACATCTCTTCGGCTATTTCGCGGTAAGTGAGTTCGGTAGAGGCATGCGATAAAAACTCCACTTCGCGGTCGCTGAGCTTAATGTGCTTCCGGCTGTCTTCGTTCATCATAATATTACCCAGCACCCGCGAGCTTACCCAACCGGGGTAGTAATGTCCGCGGGTAACCAGCGAGTCGAGCGCCTGCTGCAGTTCCAGCGGGTGCAGGTTCTTAACCAGGCAGCCCCTTGCCCCTGCCTTGATCATGCGGATGAGCGTTTGGTCGTCGTTGTGCATAGACAGTGTGAGCACCCGCACCTGCGGGTGATGTCGTTTCAGCCACTGTGCGGTTTCAAAGCCGTCCATTACAGGCATCGATACGTCAAGCAAAACAATGTCGGGAATATTACCCGGCTCTGCGATCTTATCTATAAGCGCCCTGCCGTGGCCCACTTCGTAGAGTACACGGTATTGCTTAAAATTTTCGATAATGTCTGTAAGCGCCCGGGCAATCAGTGGATGATCGTCTACGATGGCGATAGTATAAATGGTCATAAGCAGGTTTTACTTACTCAGCCGTTCTGAAGGAATAAACAGGTGCAGTGCTGTGCCTTTGTTTTTTTCGCTTTTGATCAGAAGCTCCGCCCCGATCATTTCGGTGCGTTTTTTTATGTTCTGTAAACCAATGCCCTTGTTGCCCTGGGCAGCCATATCAAAACCGCTGCCATTATCTGCGGCATCAATGGTAAAGCCATCGGGGTCATTATTCAGTGTAATGGCTATAGTGGTGCAGCCCGAGTGCTTCAGGCTGTTTTGCATAAACTCCTGTAATACCCGTATAACGATCATTTTTACGGGAAAGTGAAATACGGGCGGCGGCCCCGAAAAACTAACCGTGGCAGTGCAGGTATTGAGTGCATTTATTTTTTCGCATTCCCGGCCTACGAGCTCCTGTATATCCGCCTGTACAAAATACTGGTCGGTAAGGTTTTTAGAGAGGTTGCGCAACTCCGTGAGCGATTCGTTGATGAGGTTGCCGATGCCCGTGAGCGATTCGTGCAGGTGATTGCCGGGGTTGGTAAACCCCAGTTGCTGTGCATACAGCGAGGCCAGGGTAAGCTTCTGCCCCACGTTATCGTGTATTTCCCTGCCAATGTGCTGCATCGTTTGCCGCTGCATTTCAAGCTGAGTGGTCAGCAGCTCCTGCTGGTGCTTCTGCTCTATGCGTTCCTTTTCCATGTCGTACTCCATCCGCTTGCGCCGAAACTGGTAGATGAAGATGAAGATACCCGCTATCAATGCTGCAAGCACCAGTGTTACCGTTATAAGGGATATGATGATTCCGGTTTTGCCCATTTGAAACCTATGATAAAAGAGGTGTACATAATATAGTTAAAAAAATAAGTAACGTGCAGGTAAACATCTGCCACGTCGGGAAAGTTTTCGTACAGCGGTATGAGCATGAGCCGGAAGGGAAGCGTAACAATATAATATACCAGCAGCCCCGCACATACCCAAAAATGCATATTCTGCTTAAAGTACAATACCTCCCTGCGCCTTACCAGCATGCTGAGCCAGGTAATAGCCAGCACCAGCAGCCCTGCAAACCCCGCGGCATAAGAGTAGGCACCCCATTGCCGCAAACCGGGATCCCCGGCCAGCTCTTCTGCCAGCCAGGCGGTAGCATATATACCCGCTATTACCACAATAAGGATATGCATATGCCGCTGTACAAACGAGCGGTAGAACAGCCACAGATAAAAAAGTACCGTTACGGGAATATTGAGGTAGCGGTACACCATATAATTATAAGCCCCCAAACCCGGCTGCCGCCCCATGTACTTGGCTACCAGCTCTGTTGCAAGGGTAAACAGCATCAGCCACGGAAACCACTTCCAGTAAGATGATTTCCATTTAGACAGGTAGCAGAACCCTGCCACAGTGGCAGCGAGTTCAAACCCGTTAAGCAACCATTTCAGCACATGAATAAGATCCATAACAATGTGTTAGTTAGACGTATTGTTCAACGGAACAGCGGGCTTCCATATATCTATCGCTTTTATAGTAGGATTGCAGCCGGTTCTCGGCGGACACAGATCGCCCTGGTTCATCGTAACCGCCCTGCTGGTAAGGTAAGCGGCCGAGCTTCCTGCATCAATACTGAAAATGGTTGTATTCTTATACTGATCCCTGATAAGCGCGCTCAGGGGCACTACAACACCACTGTCGGCACTCATCTTCGGATCAAAATCAACATTATCTGCCGTACCGTTCTTCCTCAACGTTGCCGTAAGGTAAAGGGTATGGCGGTTGGAGAAGCTGGTTTCTTTTTCGTATTGCGACCAGTACACGCCGTAATAAAACCGTATGCCCAGGTTGGCCGGCGAAAAACCGAGCGTGGCGGAATACCTCTCCATAAGGCAGATAAATTTTTTGATAGAATCTATCGGGAACCAGCAACTGCGCGCGTCTTCAAAATCGGAAGCCACCGTAATGCCCGTATTCGGGTAGGGAGAACTGTTCAGATTGCCCTTGGCATATTCGTTAAAAAGCTTCTGGTGCGTGGTGCGGTAGCGCGCTATTACGTTGGCAAACTCGCCTACGGTTTCGCCGTGTATATCATCTACAGTACAATTGTAACAGGATATGTAAGCCGGCACAGGGGTGGGCTGTATGGCCATTTCGGAAGTAGTTTTTGGAGAAGAATACCCGAGAAAGCAGCCCATCGCAATAGAAAACAGGTTAGTTGACAATAAGATCTTTTTCATGATAGTGAGTGTTTGATTGTTGACGATGTATTTGATCATCCAAAACTAATCAGCACTTTCTGAAAGAAGTAACGGTTGCGGGCAGTGCATTTTCAAAGGCAATGGCGCTTTACTGCTGTAATGCTTTGCTGCATTGCATTTCATTAAAAATCGTTTCCGCCAATAATCGTCTTTCACAACAAACTTACCGTTAAATGACGGTTAAGCAAAATCGTTGTTCGCGCTGCTGTGTTTACGTTAATCAGGCTGCAACGGCAAAAAAATAACCCCGCATAAAACGGGGTTGCTTTTTTTATAGCTAATAACCGCCGCTGCAGGCGGGGTATAGCTACTGGCGGATGTTACTCAAAGGCACAATGGGATGAGAATCGTCTATTTCGGCAAGGGTGCGGTTACAGCCTTTTGCCGGTGGGCACAGATCGCCCTGGTTCATCGTTATTACATTATCCCTGCCCCTTTTTTTCATCGTTCCCGCGTCGCCGCTTATAATAAAAAGTTCCGTTTGCGGGTTATAACGCCGCATAAGGATATGAAGCGGCTGTACTATTCCCGAGTTTGCGCTGAACCTGGGGTCAAAATCTTCGTTGATCTCTCCCCGGCTGGTATGGCTCTGTGTAGCAGTAAGGTAAAGCGTATGCCGGTTAGAAAACCGGGGCTCGCGTTCATAATCGGCCCAGTAAACGGCATAAAAGAACCGGATGCCGAGGCTGGAAGAGCTGATACCGAGCATACCGGAATAGTACTCCATCAGGCAGATAAATTTTTTCAGCGTATCGAGCGAAAACCAGCAACTACGGGCATCTTCAAAACCATTGTCAACATGATAGCCCCTGTTTGGAAAAGGAGAATCATCAAGAAGCCCTTTTGCGTATGCGTTAAAAAGCGCCTGGTGCGTTGTTCTGTACCGGGCAGTTACATTGGCAAACTCTTCTGCAGATACACCATGAAGATCGTCTGCGATATACCGGGCGCAGGTAGTGGAGTCGCTGCCGCGGATGATCCTGCGGGGTACCGTACGCTGGCTAAAACTGTTTAGTACGCTGCCGGCAAGAAGAAAAAAAATAACAATCGATGCGGGTAAATTTTTACTCATAAATAAATGTTTGAGGATATTATTATGTTGAATACAATTAACCCGTCAAAGCTAAACAGGCAGTACGTAAATCAACAGCCACCATACCACACGCAGCAGCACCCGCAGTAATGACATTTATTACAAAACCCTTTACAGCAAAGAATTACATAAAGAATACAGAAGTGCATATTTGGGCTTATTACAACAAAAAATCAGTTAAATAACGATAAGGGATATCGTTTTTTAACAAGTATAAACAAAAAAATAACCCCGCATAAAACGGGGTTATTTTTTAATGCACCAGTTTCTGCTAAGGAGCTACCCTGGTGGCAGAATCGCTCCAGGGGCCCTCTCCGGCGCTGCCGGCGGCTGATACCTGGAACCAATACTGCCTGCCCGTGCTGAGCCCTTCTGCAAGAAAATTGCTTTTGGTAACAACGGCTACCTGCTGCCATGAGGCAGGGTCGGCAATGTTGTCTGTTACCTGCACGGTGTAGGCGTGCGCGCCGCGTACGCGGCGCCACTTCAGCATAAGCGAACCTTTTAACGGGCCGGTGCTGGCGGACAAAGATGCCGGTGCAGCGGGAATGCCCACTGCGGTGCCGGTGCCTTTAACGTCCATACCAGCGCTGCGGATCTTGATTTCGTCGCCAAAGCTTACCCCTTCCACATAGTTGCCGAGCGCGCTCAGCAACCTGTCGAGCACCTGCATCTGCTGCTTATACAGCGCCGTAGCATGGCTGGCGCTCTGTCGCAGGGCAAATGCCTGGTTGTACCCGTCTTCCAGATCGTCTATTGCAGACGTAACTTCGGCAAGATCGGGTACGGGTTTTACAAAATCCGGGTTGCCCGAGATGGCTTTTACATAGCCTCTCGCTTTCTGAAGTTTTTCCGGTACCGTCAGCTTGCTTAAGCCGAGGAATACCTTGTACTTCTTTTTCATAAAAATTAGCGTTACTGTTTTATCAGCAACGCCGTAAAAATGAAATAGTGGTTTTATTTGAAAAAGGTTTTTTACAACTATTTTCAAAAAAGGCCGTTTTTTTTAGCAAATGCTAAATTTGCAATATTGTTGCATCTGATTTTTAAGGCTTTTTTGGTCCGTTTTGAATAAAATACAGTTCACCCCTCCTTACTGCAAGGTTGTGCTATATATACCTGTCGCCCCATTGCATTTACCTCCCGGCAACAGGTTTACCTGCCCCGGTGTGTTATACCAGTGAGGCGTGGTGGTTCGCAAATGACGCACCCGTACACGGCAAAATGGCAAAGTAGTATGTAGTTGCGGCGAAGACGTGCCTCTTCGCCGCAACTACATATCGTGATAACGCAACGACGTATCCCGACAAGGCAACAAGATATGCCGGCGTGGCAAAGAGATAGCGCATCACGATAAAAAGATATCTCAACATGGTAAAGCAATATCTCTACACGGCAACGAGATATTGCAACAAGGCAACGAGATATCTCAACAGTGCGTTGACGTGCAACAATGACACAACTAAGTATGTTAACGTCGGTTTTCCGAATGGAAGGAAGAGTTTGGGGGATGTGGGAGGGGTAAGCAGGGCAGGCAGGCACTAAGTTAGTACCTGCTCTGTCAACAAGTTGTGTATGAGAGAAAGAGAAACGTGAAAGATAAGCAGCCCTCTCAGCGCTGCCCCAGCATCTTTGCCAGGCCTTCGCTGAAAGACAGGGGGTGATAGCCCAGGTCGTGCACGGCCTTGCTGATAAAGAAGCCCGTTTTGGCGGGGCGCTGTGCGGGCTGGCTGAAGGTATCGGCCGTTACGGGTTCTATAAGGCTGTCGTCCAGCCCGCAGGCTGCTGCCGTGGCAAGGGCCATACGGTAAGGGGTGAGCAGATCTTTGCCCGACAGGTGGTAGATACCCGTTAGCCGTTGCTGCACCAGCAGGAGTATGCCACGGGCAAGGTCGCCCGCCCAGGTGGGGGTACGCCATTGGTCGTCTACCACCTTAATGGGTTTCCCCGCCGCCAGGCTATCGCGCACCCAGCTTATAATATTGCTTCTTGTGCCGCCCGGCGTGCTGCCATACACAAGGCAGGTACGCACTACTGCGGCATCCAGCCCGCTCTGTAATATATCCTTTTCACCCGCTACTTTGCTGCTGCCATAATAGCTTACGGGGTTTACCGTATCGGTTTCCTTATAAGGGCCTGAGTGGCCGTCGAACACAAAATCGGTAGAAAGAAAAATGATAAAAGGCCGGAAAGCCTGCGCAGCGCTTACAAGAAAGCGGGTGGCGGTTACATTGGCATCCCAGCAGGCCACGGGGTGCAGTTCGCAATCATCCACCTGTGTTTTAGCCGCCGCGTGCACCATTACATCGGGCCGGGCGGCTGTATAAAAAGCCGTAGCTTTTACGCCATCGGTAAGATCAATATCGCTGTAGCTCCAGCGGGGGCTGGCAGCAAAGGGCAAACGGCAGGGGCCCTTACCCACTGCTGTAACGGTATAACCGATTTCTTTTAATAACAGTTCAATAAGGTGCCGGCCCAGAAGGCCATTGGCACCGGTGACCATGATTTTCATGATCTAAAGGTACAACTTAAAAACAGGTTGCCGGAGCGGTCAGTTCTTCACCACGGTGGGGGTTCCGCTGGTCATCCAGGTAGCAAAAGTTTCGCTGATCTTCCAGGTATTACCCGCATAGAGCCGGGGCCGCGCAATCACGTAATCCAGAAAAGCCAGCAGGTCGTTTTCGGTGGCAGCCTCCATGGCGTCGAACAGTTTTTTATCCTTAAAAATGCCGGTGGTAATAACCTGGTCTACCCCGGGCATCTGCTTCCGCATCTCTCTGGCCGTATACCGTATATCCTCCACCATTTCGGCAGTTACGCGTGCTTCATCTTCCTTGCTCCATACCGAGCGCGCCAGGCTGGGCTGGTACATAGCCTCTTCCGTTACCTTTACCAGGTTGATGGAATGGCAGGCCAGTTCAGGTATGCGGCCGCCGTAAACCGTTGCAGGTTTGGGCAGTATTACATATACGAGGTCGCCCGCGTGAGGGCTGCGGCCCCGGTAGAGTTTGAGTCCGAAATAATAAAAATCGCCCTTAATGAGCTGGCACCTGCCCCACCCTACATTAGCCGTATCTTTTTCGTTGTTGCGGTTGGCACCACGCAGTATGCCCATGGTTTTTACGGGTATAGGTGTATGGCCATCGGGCAGTTGTACCTGCACAATGCTTACGGTGTCGTTGGTGCTCACAATATAATCCGTTATAGGAAAACTCACCGTCCAGGAGCCCTCATTCTGCGCCGAAGCCGTAGCCACAATACCACTCAGTAACAACAGGATGAATAATCTTTGCATATTGTAATTTTCACCAAACATACGGCATCCTTTGCGGGTTGCATATCCGTACTGATGGGTATTAATAAGTTGTTGGGAGTTGGGGAGATAGCATACGCACTGCGAAAAAACATTAATTTTGTTTACCCCCCGGTTCACTCAACAACTACAGACCGATAACAACCTCGCAATGAAAAAAGCAACTGTAATCATCCTGGCAACTGCGGCATCATTTTGCTTTGGTTTCGCATTCAATACAATAATAACAAGACAAAAAACAACAAAAATGAAAAAAGTAACAGGCATTGGTGGCATTTTTTTCAAATGCAAAGACCCCAAAGCGGTTAACGAATGGTATAAAACACACCTCGGGTTTGAGACAACGCCATACGGCACCAGCTTTGAATGGCGGGAAGCGGAAGACAGTACAAAAAAAGGGCTTACCCAGTGGAACCCCTTTGCAGAGAATACAAAATACTTTGATCCCTCCACAAAAGACTTTATGATAAACTACAGGGTGGAAAATTTAGAAGCGCTGGTAGAAGAATTAAAAAAGGAAAACGTAACCATCGTAGATAAAATTGAAACGTACGATTACGGAAAGTTTGTTCACATTTTAGACCTTGAAGGAAATAAAATTCAATTATGGGAGCCTAAAGATTGAGTGCGGTAAAATAACTGGTCAACCCGGTATGGCCGCTATTCCCAAAACAATAATCCCGCTGCCCACAAAAAAAGGGTTTTCCCTGCCCGGAGTATCATTTTTTTACAGCAGCTTTGTTACACACTTAACCGGGTATCTATTTACCGCTGTACACCAGTAACACCATGACCAGTACATCCCGCACCGTTCTTTTACTGTTAACCGGCAGCCTGTTTTGTGCTGCGGGTAACGCACAGGTTGCGGTACCTGCCGCATATCCCACCGGTACAAAAGTCAATTACGTACGCACCTGGGAGGCCGTAAAGCCGGGATTGGATACCACCACCATAGCAAACCCGGCTGTAACCGTAGCCCGGCAAACCACTACCTATGTTGACGGGCTGGGGCGCCCCCTGCAGACGGTGGCCCGCCAGGGCTCGCAAA
>CAZPXP010000017.1:0-117764 GCA_964590975.1 uncultured Ferruginibacter sp.
GGATGCTATTATCCATGTGATCCGTTGTTTTGAGGACGAGAATATTCTCCGTGAGGAGGGTGCTATCAACCCTGTAAGTGATAAAGAGATCATTGAGACGGAACTGCAACTGAAAGACCTTGACAGTGTGGAGAAGAAGATTGCCAAAGTGGAGAAGCAGGCTAAGACGGGTAATGATGCCAAGGCGAAAACAGAGTATGATATACTGATGCGTTGCAAAACGCATCTCGAACAGGGTAAGAGCATCCGCAGCCTTGGTTTAACGAAAGAAGAGCTGCCTGCTATTGCCGACCAGTTTCTGCTGACGGTTAAAAAGGTATTGTATGTAGCCAACGTGGATGAGCCGAGTATGCATACGGGTAATAAATATTCTGAGCAGTTGAAGCAGATGGCTGAAGCGGAGGGTGCTGAGATGATCGTTATGAGCAACTCTATTGAAGCGCAGATCGCTGAGATGGATAACCCCGAAGACCGGCAGATGTTTATGGAGGAATACCAGATGACGGAGCCTGCACTGAACCGGCTCATTACGAGCACCTATAAATTACTCGGCCTGAATACTTATTTTACTGCCGGTGTGCAGGAGGTAAGGGCCTGGACGATACAGAAGGGATGGAAGGCGCCACAGGCTGCGGGTGTGATTCATACTGATTTTGAAAAGGGATTCATCAAGGCAGAGGTTATTGCTTATGATGATTATATCAAATATACTTCGGAGGCGGCCTGCCGTGAAAATGGCAAGCTGCGTATTGAGGGTAAAGAATACCTTGTACAGGATGGGGATGTGATGCATTTCCGTTTCAACGTGTAACTGGATACAGTATGAAAATTGTGCTTATTGGTCCTGCGCATCCGCTCCGCGGTGGTCTTGCCTCGTATAACGAAAGGCTGGCCCGCGAGTTTATATCGCTCGGACATGAGGTACAGTTGTATACTTTTTCGCTGCAATATCCTTCTTTTATCTTCCCGGGTACCACACAATATTCAACGGAGCCGGCCCCGGCTGATCTTGACATTCATATTGCGATCAATTCTATCAACCCGTTTAACTGGTGGCGTATTGGTAACCGCCTGAAAAGGGAAAGGCCGGACCTTGTTATTGTGCGTTACTGGTTGCCGCTGATGGGGCCCTGCCTTGGTACTATCCTCCGCAGGATCAAGCGGAATGGCCATAGTAGGGTAATCTGTATCGTAGATAATATTATCCCGCATGAGAAGCGCCCGGGTGATAAGGTGTTTACCCGCTATTTTGTGAAGCCGGTGGATGGTTTTATTACCATGAGTGAGAACGTGATGCAGGATATGGTGCGCTTTAATATCAAGCAGCCCACCCGGCTCATCCCCCACCCTCTTCTTGATAATTTCGGCGGGAAGACCGGCAGAGAAGAAGCCCGCCGGTACCTGGGTATTGACCAGGATGTAAAGCTGATGCTTTTCTTTGGTTTTATACGCCGGTACAAGGGGCTGGATATGCTTTTTGAGGCTATACGCCTGCTGAAGGAAAGGGGGCTCTCCTCCAACGATTACCGCTTGCTGGTAGCGGGTGAGTTTTATGAGGACCGTAAGGTGTACGACCAGCAGATAGAGGAGGCGGGTATTGCTGACTGGCTTATTCTGCGTACTGAATTTATCGCGGATAGTAAGGTGAAGTATTATTTCTGTGCTGCCGATGTGGTGATACAGCCTTACCGTGACGCAACACAGAGCGGGGTTACACCCCTTGCCTTTCATTTTGAGGTACCGATGATCGTTACCAATGTGGGGGGACTGCCCGACCTGGTACCGCATGGTGAAGTGGGACTTGTTGCAGAACCGAATGCGGTGGATATTGCTGCACAGATCGAAGCCTATTTTGTGCATGGCTCCGGTCATTTTATGCCTTATCTCCTGGAGGAGAAGAAGAAATACAACTGGGCTCCGCTGGTGCAGCATATGTTTGAGCTGGCCGGTTTAAAGGGAGGAGCTGCCAATACTTAAATTTATCTGGCCCCATTGTTTCTGCAAAGAGCGGTGGTGGTATAAACCCATACTGTATATTGATCTACAGAAGTAAAGCGCCCCTGCGCATTGGTCTTGCTGGTGGTGGTACGGATGTGAGTCCTTACTGCGACCAGTATGGTGGCGCTATATTGAATACTACTATTTCTCTTTCTGCCTACGCGGATATTACTCCCCTGCCCGACGATGTTATCATTCTTGAAGCGGCTGACCGTAACGAGGTACAGCATTTTGCGCCGGGGATGGCCCTGCCTATTGATGGTCATCTTGATCTGCTGAAAGGGGTGTATAACCGTATCCTTAAGGATTATGGGTTACCGGCGGGAGGTTTCCGGCTGTCTACCTCGGTGGATGCCCCTGCGGGATCGGGGCTGGGCACATCTTCTACCCTTGTCGTAGCTGTTGTTGGGGTTTTTGCAGAGATGCTGGGACTGAAACTGACGCCTTATGCTATTGCGCATTATGCTTATGATATTGAGCGTTGCGACCTGCAATGGCTGGGTGGCCGCCAGGATCAATATGCGGCCACTTTTGGAGGGTTTAACTATATGGAATTCTATGCGGGTGATGAAGTGGTGGTAACCGGCTTGGATATACGCCCGGAATACCTGTACACTTTGCAGCAGAACCTGTTGTTGTATTATACTGATACCAGCAGGGAGAGCTCGGGTATCATCAGGGAGCAGGTAAAGAATGTGCAGGATAATAAGGAAAGCAGTGTGGCGGCGATGCACCATTTGAAGGAACAGGCACAGATGATGCGGGTGGCGCTGCTGGAGGGTGAGCCCGATGATATTGGGGCGATACTGGATTATGGGTTTACGCAGAAAAGGCAAATGGCGGTCAATATCAGCAACGACAGGATTGAAGCGCTGTATGCAGCAGCCAAAAAAGCGGGTGCTACAGGGGGCAAGATCAGCGGCGCGGGCGGTGGTGGTTTTATGATCTTTTATTGCCCGGGTAATTCGCGTTATGTAGTGAGCGAAACTTTGAATAATTTTGGCGGTATCATAAGGCCCTACCAGTTTACCGGCAAGGGACTGCACTCGTGGACAGAGGGTTCGTGACAACTGCCAGTATGCATAATGGCAGGCGATGATTCAGGGCCTGATATTTGTTTAACTACAGGCAGTTTATTATTGATTATTAAAATGACCGCTCCGGCGGGGTATAAATATGGATAAGATAAAACAACTTATACAGGCTTCTATAGATGTGAAGGAGCTGGTGCTGAAGGACGAAGGATTGATCAAAACGGTCAACGACTGTGTAACACTGATCACGGATGCCTTCAGGAATGGAAAGAAGCTGTTGTTTTGCGGCAATGGTGGCAGTGCTGCAGATGCACAGCACCTGGCGGCAGAGTTCAGCGGCCGTTTTTATACTGATCGTGATGCGCTCCCGGCGGAAGCCCTGCATTGCAATACTTCTTACATGACGGCAGTAGCTAACGACTACAGCTATGAAGTGGTGTACAGCCGCCTTGTTAAAGGAATGGGTGTTGCGGGTGATGTGCTGATCGGGCTAAGTACTTCCGGTAACAGCGGTAATATTGTAAAGGCTTTTGAAACGGCGCGGGAGAAAGGTATTATTACCATTGGGTTTACGGGTGCCGGCGGTGGAAAGATGAAAGATCTTTCTGATCACCTGCTCAACGTACCTTCTACGGATACACCGCGTATTCAGGAGAGTCATATCCTGCTCGGTCATATCATTTGCCAACTGGTAGAAGAACAATATTTCAACACCAACGGTTGATATCAACTATAATAGCCATCCTGCATACATGATCAAAGAAGCCATCATACTGGCCGGGGGATTGGGTACCCGCTTACGTTCGGTTGTTGCGGAGATGCCCAAGTGTATGGCTCCTGTGGATGGGACTCCTTTCCTCTCTTTTGTTATTCATTACCTCAGGCAGCAGGGGGTAACACGTTTTATATTCTCCTTAGGGTATAAGGCGGAAATGGTTACCACCTATGTGGATGGGGTGTTTCCGGGTATCGATAAGGTATATGTGACGGAGCCCGCGCCGCTGGGTACAGGTGGTGCGATACAACTGGCCTGCCGGGAAGTGCAGGAAGATGAGGTGCTGGTGGTTAACGGCGATACTCTTTTTACGGCTGACCTGGAAGCGTTGTCTGTATTGCACCGGTCGTCTGGCGCAGCGGTAACGCTTGCCCTTAAAAAAATGTACCGCTTTGACCGGTATGGTTCGGTAGCGATCGATGATAAAGGCAGGATCACGGCGTTTACTGAAAAGCAGTATTATGCAATGGGGCTAATCAACGGTGGTCTGTACGCGTTGAATAAAGTGGCTTTTCTTGAAGCTGGTTTGCCGGATGCTTTTTCGTTTGAAGAAGATTACCTTGAAAGATATACTGATCAATACCCGTTCTATGCGGCTGTGCATAAGGGTTATTTTGTTGATATAGGGCTGCCGGAGGATTATGGGCGCTTTTGTGAAGACCATAATTATGTGATTGCACAAACGGGTGTAGGTCATATTGATATTGATGCTTTTCTGCGCGCCCTGAGGCTGGCATCTTATAACAAGCCTTTTGCATACGCTGTTGATTCGTCGTGGACACTGTTTCTTGACCGCGATGGCGTACTCAATGATGAAAAGCATGAAGACTATATTCATACCTGGGAGGAGTTTGCTTTTTATGAAGGGGTAACTTCTGCGCTGGCATTTTTTGCCGGACGGTTTGGGTATATTGTAGTGGTTACGAACCAGAAGGGCGTTGGAAAAGGGCTTACCCGTATTGAAGACCTGGAACGTATTCATCAGAATATGGTGAGCGAAGTGGTTGCTGCTGGTGGAAGGATCGATAAAGTGTACTACTGTCCAGACCTGGAGAATGACAGTCCCAACCGTAAGCCCAACCCCGGGATGGGGCTACAGGCACAAAAGGACCTGCCGGGTATTGACTTTGCTAAAGCCATCATGGTGGGTAATACGCTTAGTGATATGGAGTTTGGGCGTAGTCTGGGCATGGTTACTGTATTCCTGGCGACAACCCGGCCTGAGGTGAACTGGAACGACAATAGTATCGACTTTGTTTACGACAATCTTCCTGCCTTTGCTGCCAAACTCTGACTGGTATTCAGTTTTTCACTTATGCTTACTCTTTAAATCGTTGTTAAAATTGTTAATGCTGCAATAATTTTGTGTTACGGTTGTTAAAGTATTCTATAAATTCACGGTATGAAGTTTTTCGTAATTCTCATTATTGCCTGTTGCTTCAGCAGCGGCTTGTCTGCGCAACGGTTATCGCCGGCAGACCGGAAGAGCATGGCCAGACAGGAGGACAGTCTTAAGATACAGTGCCGTAAAATACTGATGGAGGAAAAACTGAAAGCGCGTTTTGATGCGGACAGTCTTTTTACCCGGCTGCTTGTAAAGGTATTAAAGACACCCTATTCTTTCCAGTATAAATTTGACTCGCTTAATACCATTTCTATACAATACCCTGCTGACAGCAGCTTCCGTATCATTACCTGGCAGCTTGTGGTAAATGAGAACCTGACACGGCAGCATGGTGCAATACAGATGCGTACGGATGACGGCTCACTGCGCCTGTTTCCGTTGATTGACAAGTCGGATGTTACAGAGCGACTTGTGGATACTGTTGGTAATAACAGGGGCTGGATCGGGGCTGTATATTACAAAGTAATCCAAAAGAGGAGTGGTCTGCAGAATGTATACACTCTGCTGGGATATGACGAAAATAATATACGCAGTACAAGAAAGATCATTGAAATACTCACTTTCAGTAATGACGAGCCTGTATTTGGCAGCCGCATCATCAGTTTTGAAAAGGATACTGTTTTCAGGTCGGCACAGAGCCGCTATGTGATGGAGTATAAAAAGCAAGCTGGTCCGAGGCTTAACTATGATCCTGAGATGGATATGATCATCATGGAGCACCTGATATCTGAGAGTGGGGAACCTAAAAAGAAATGGACGCTTATACCCGATGGTGATTATGAAGGGTTTAAATGGGAAAACGGGAAATGGATACACATTGAAAAAGTATTTAACTATGTTACTCCTGAAGTAAAAGAAGGTGAACTGCCGCAACTGAAAGGTGATGCCAATACTAAAGCTGCTGATGAATATGAGCTGGAAGAAGATACTAATGGCAGGCCCGGGACGGAGCCTGTAACAAAGCCAGAAGAGAAAACTAAGCCTGCTCCTGCCAAGCCTAAAACTGATCCGAAGAAAAAGAATGGTTAGTTTGTATAGTGTGGAATTTTCATAGCCGGTGCATCTTGTTATAAAAGACGGTTATGATTAAATTATCTGTTCCTGAACCCTGCCATGAAGACTGGGGTGCTATGACACCTGAAGCCAAAGGCCGCCATTGTGCCGTTTGCTGCAAAACGGTGGTTGACTTTACCCAAATGAGTGAAGAAGATATTAAAGCCTATTTCGCAGGCCGTGCACAGGGTAGTACCTGTGGTCGTTTTCTTCCGCATCAGCTCTCTCCTGCCCCGCTTACTCTTTCTCCTGATATTTTGTATACTACTATTCCTTTGTGGAAGAAGTTTCTTGCTGCCTGCCTGATGGCTTTTGGTACGTTCCTGCTTTCGTGTAATGATAATATAAAAATAAACGGAAAACCTACCACAGGCGAGATTAATGATGCCCGCCCAAACCCTTCAATTGATACTGCGAAAGACAGTCGACCTCTTATGGGTGATACTATAGCTGTTCAACCTGGTGGTTGCTCTATTGAGACTGTCAATGAGCCTGATGATATTGTTATGGGAGTAATGGTTCCGCCATCCGTCATTGATATTAAAGGTGATGTATCAGTTGAGCCGACGCCAGTGGTTGAACCGGTATATGAGGTGGTGGGTAAGCCAGCGTATGTGCCTGATAACGGGTCTTTACCGGATTCACAAAAGGTAACGGTAATAAAAGACACTACTACGTCAAAGCGCAGGACGATTACATTAAACCCGGGGCAATGTGATTCAATCGGGTATTATTAGGATGAACAGGTGACCGTATTGAATACCTGTCACTCTATCCTGTATTGCGGGATGATTGTGGGAAAAACATTTGCAGCAGGAAGCTGAACCCGATCACCAATATAACGCCAAGGGGTATCAGCCAGAGGAAGGAAACCACATCGGCCAGGGATATGGCGATCACGATGGCTTGTGCCAATACTGCAGCGGGGAAAACCACCCAGCCACGTACAGACCTGAACCAAAAGGCCAGCAGGAATACTCCCAATATTACCCCATAGAACCATGAGCCCACAATATTTACTGCTTCAATAAGGCTGTTGCCGATATTATAGGCAAACATGGCAATGATAATGCAGAATATACCCCACCCAAATGTGTACCACTGAGAAGTTTTATACTCCTCAATATCACTCATCTCTTTCTTTACCATGCGCCGATGAAAGTCGACCATTGTGCAACTGGCCAATGCATTAAGTGCTGCGGCAATACTACCCCATGCCGCAAGGATGATCACAGCAATAAGTAAGCCGATCAACCCCTTTGGGAGATAATCAACTACAAAACGTAAGAAGATATAATCGGTATCTTTTACATCCCTGCCCGGCATTGCTGCTTTAACCACTGTTGTATAGGCTTTACGCTCGGCTTGTGCTGCGTGATAATCTTTGGCCTGCAATGCTGTGGCGTAACGGTTTTCTATGGAGTCGAGCTGTGTTGCGTAGCCTTTTGCTTTTGCCTGTGTTGCGAAAGCGGTATTGAAATAAACGGGGGCTTTATGGTATTGATAGAATGTAAAGACAAGAACTCCCAGCATCAGGATCAGGAACTGCATGGGCACTTTTACCAGTCCGTTGATGAGCAGTCCTTTTTTACTTTCCTTATCATCTTTTGCGGTAAGATAACGTCCTACCTGGCTCTGGTCGGTACCAAAATATGAAAGCGCGAGAAAGAAGCCTCCGATAAGTCCGCTCCAGATATTGTATTTGTCTTTCCAGTCGAATGACCCGTTTTTCATCCCATCAGTAATGATGTTCATCTTACCATACTGACCTGCATTCTTCAGTGCATCGGTAAAACCCATATCACCGGGGAGCAGTCTTACTACGAGATAGCCTGCAATACACATACCAATGATGATGATGATGAGCTGCAACTGCTGTGTATAGGCTACGGCTTTGGCGCCGCCGCTCATGGTATAGATGATGAGCAGGCCACCCATCAGCAGATTGGTATAATAGATATTCCAGCCCAGCAGCGAGCTGAGGATGATGGAAGGTGCGTATATGCTTAATCCTGTGGAGAGCCCGCGGCCGGTGAGGAAAAGGAATGATATAAATGTGCGGGTGCGTTTATCAAACCGGGTTTCGAGGTATTCGTAGGCGGTATATACTTTGAGTTTTCGGAATACGGGTACAAAGAAGATGCAGATGACCACCATGGCCAGGGGCAGGCCAAAATAGTATTGTACAAAACGCATTCCGTCGGTATAGGCTTGTCCGGGTGCGCTCAGGAAGGTGATGGCGCTGGCCTGTGTACCCATAATGCTTAACAGTACGAGGTACCAAGGCATGGAACGATTACTCAGAAAGTAGCCATCAAGGTTCTTTGTGGTACGGCTTTTATAAATGCCATACACGATGATGCCAAGCAATGTAATGATCAATATCAGCCAGTCGGGATTGCTCATGCAAAATATCGGGTTATCCACCAAAACGCAAGAATCTGTATCGCCAGAAAGGCGATAACAGCAATATGCCAGCGTTTCCAGTATCTGTTATCGTTTGTCATACCAGGATAAGGATGTTTTCTTATTTAAAATATCGGCGATTTTTATTCGCAATCAGGTTGGCAAACAGGCGGTAAGCCCCTGGCACACCTGCGGGGAGCTCCCTAAAGAAGACGAGGCCGGTATAGACAAAACGGCCTTTACCGTAATCTGTTACGATAAGCGCCCCATTGTCGGGCCCTTCGCCAGGATCAGCCATGCTCAAGATAGATTTGTAGTTGCTGTCTATCTTGTCTGCATGATAAATGCTGCGCTCCTGTATCCAGCTATCGAAATCTCTTTCTGTAATGATATTGGGATAATTGAGTACGGGATGATCGGGCACCAAGAAATTGACTTTAGCCTTTTCATCGGTAATACGGTTGCGTGAAATGTTGAAAGGGTAAGGCGATATCCTGGCTTTTACCGGCCCGATCTGGTTGGAGGTATTGTATTGTACCAGCATGGTACCACCTTCTTTTACATACTGCATCAGTACATCGTATACATTGTTCATCCACTCGTTGGTATTATAGGCTCTTATGCCAGTAATGATCACATCGAATTGACGAAGATTGGAAGGCGTGATGTCTGACTCTTTAAGCTGGGTAACTTTGTATCCCATCTGTTCCAGGGCTTCAGGTACTTTATCGCCGGCACCGGCTATATATCCTGCGTTGTTCCCTGCTGTTTTCAGATCGACTGCTACTACTTTTACTGGATCGCGGAAGTTGTAATGGATGTCCGGGATATGATCATAGCTGATCTTACGCAGTGTCATTTCCTGCTGTTCTTTGAGCGTTTTACTTTTAAAAGCAGCACTCAGGTACAGGGGTAAGCCCGGCTCAGTGCGTGGTGGGCTGAGCTCTATATCAAAGCGCTTCTTCTCTCCTTTCCCTATCTTTACTGCACTGTCAAAGACCTGGAACCGCTGATCACCGAGGTAATAGCTTAGGCTGGAGCTGTCGGTAAAGGCTTTATTGAACTGCAGGTCGATGTGTATTTTTTTTGTCTGCCTATTTTCATTGGTATTAAACAGTACAAAGGAAGGTGTAGTGTTTACAAATACGGGGTTAACGATCTGTAATGGTTCGAATAACTCACCCTTAACAGGATCGGTAAACTTATACTGAATGGGTTGTTTGATATAGATGGGCACATCGTTGATCTTCAAACTAAACAACGCATAATAAGGCAATTCTTCTGCTGCGCCGATCTTATTTCTGTCGCGAATAATAAAACGACCACTGTCGAGACCCTGATCCAGCCAGTAAGGCTGTGTTTCGTGTGTGATGTCGCTCAGGTAAACCGTAATGCTTTTGCTGCCTGTAATGTTATTGGCAACTGTGTCAAAACGGGTACTGGCTCCCATAGCCTGTACACTTACAGCGCCGAGTGGCAGGTTACTGCGATTGATGATGGAAAGATTAATACGCATGCTGTCGCCCTTTACATTGAGCTGGGCGGGTACCGTAGCTTCGGTATAGATGCCCATGCATGCTGTAAGCAGGCGGTCTGTTTCCTGCATCTTTTGCTGCAGCCAGTATAATTCGTCTGTAACTTTCAGGTTGCCTTCTTTTGTATATCCTTCTCGCTGGTTGTTTTTTGCGTTGGCTGCCTGTGCTGCCGGTGAGGGTACGAGAATCGCCTGTAAGTGATTCATCTGTTTGCGGAGGTAGGCAAGACCGGCAACCGATTTTTCCGGCTGAAGGGTATTGAACTGTGCGATCAATGAATCGATGCTGTGCCTGATCATGCTGGTAAGAGACGCTGCGCCTTCTCTGCCCCATGTTGTGTTAACACCGTCTGTGAGGTCGTTTACCGGGGCTTCTCCCTTTATTGTTTTAAAGTATTCGATTACGCTGCCTCTTTGCGAGGGTACACCAAAGCCCTGGCTTTTATGCTGACTACGGCTCTGTGCGGCAAGTTCTCCATAGCTTTTGCCCAATAAGGTATTGTACTGACCCACGTCGAGTTTAAACTGGTCTTCGCGCTGGGTATTGCTGCTGCCGAAGTTAAAAGTATTCCAAAGGAGCCTTTTCGTTTTCCATGTACTTACTCCATTTTTAAGCTGTTCGGGGAAGCGGGTTGAATCTGCTGCGGCATCGAATGCTTCTTCTGCGAGGATGGCTGAGGCGGTGTGGTGGCCGTGCCCTCCTTCACCGGTGGTAGGAAAACGGCAGATGATGACGTCGGGTCTGAATTTGCGGATCACCCAAACCACATCACTTAAAATGGCATCATGACCCCAGATGCGCATAGCTTCTTCGGGGCTTTTACTGTACCCGAAATCGTAGGCTCTGCTGAAGAACTGTTCGGCACCGTCGATGCGGCGTGCTGCCAGCAGCTCCTGTGTACGAATGAGGCCAAGGTCTATACCCTGTTCATCACCGATCAGGTTTTGACCGCCATCACCCCTTGTAAGGCTGAGGTAACCGGTACGGTATAATTTTTCGTTGGCGAGATAAGCGAGCAGCCGGGTATTCTCATCGTCGGGGTGAGCGGCCACATAAAGTACCGATCCAAGAACGTTGAGTTTACGCAGTTGCTGGAGTATTTCCGCGGAGTTGTAGGTTTTAGGCGCTTGTGCCTGTACTGCCTGTACAGTAATAATGGTGAGCAGCAGGGAGAACAGTTTTTTTATTGTATTCATGTACCGGTTTACCAATTCGTTTGTGTAATAAGCACGAATTTATGGGAAAATGCCCGGACACGGCTACCATCTGTCATTTTGAGCGGTACAGTGTACTGGCTGGTTTGTATCGTGATTTATGACCGTATCTGTTGTATAACATAAAACGCGTATTTATACCTGTTTTTTAACCTGTGAGGTTAATTACTTTAGCGTCACAAACCTGTTGAAGAATGACCTTAGTAGACTCAACGGGTAAGTCAAAACTATCTTATCATCCTAAAAACCTTTCTTCTGTTATGTTTCTGTTGCTGAATAACACCTTTTACACTATACTATTTTAACCCACAATCAAACTACATCTTATGTCAAAAAGCCTGACGGTTAAGCCGACGCGCTGGACGAGGGACTACCTGTTCGATGCGCTCAAAGATCTTGGTATTCACTACATTTTTGGGGTGCCCGGCACCAATGAAATTCCACTCATCGATGGTACTTCTTACCCTGAAAACGGGGTAAGGTATATCGAATGCCTGCACGAGAATATTGCTATCGGTGCGGCAATGGGGTCTGCCCGTATGACGGGTAAGCCCGGTGTGCTTATTGTACACGTTACGCCCGGTATTGCACATAGTATCGGCAATCTTTTTAATGCCTGCCGTTCTCAGATGCCACTGGTGATCTTGTGCTGTCAGCAACAGAATGAACTGGTGACGCAGGAGCCCCTGCTGGCTTCCAACCTGGTAGATCTTGCCCGGCAATATACAAAATGGGCACACGAGGTACGTACTCCGCAGGAGATACCACTGGTATTGCAAAGGGCATTCAAGGAGGCGATGGCGCCACCTAATGGTCCTGTTTTTATTTCTATACCCTGGGAGTTTACAATGGTAGCTATTGCGGATGACGATAAGCTGAAAGGTATTACGCAGATCTCATCTCATTTTACCGGTGATGATGTTTCTATCCGCCAGGCGGCAGATTTTCTTGCTTCAGCAAAGAACCCGCTTATCGTAGCCGGGGATGCTGTTGGCTATGCCGATGCGTGGACTGAGTTGCAGGACCTTGCCGAGCTGATCGGTGCACCTGTGGTACTGCAAACCTTCAGCAGCGTAGCTAATTTCCCTAATAACGATCCACACTGGCAGGGCGAACTGCCCGGCAGCCAGGCGGGTATACAGGGTGTATTTAAAGATCATGATGTGGCCTTTCTTGTAGGCTTTGGTGCACAGGCCCAGCTTGCAGTATTCAAGTACACGGATGGGCCGCTCATTCCTCCCGGTGTTAAGCAGGTATACCTCACCAATAATACCTGGGATATTGCCAAAAACTTCTATGGTGAATCTGCTATCTTCGGTGATATCAAGGCTACCCTGCCCCTGCTGAACGATTATATACGACCACAACGGCCTGCGGCTGCGGAGGAAAGGAACAAACAAATGGAAGCCCTGGCAAAGCAACGTACGGTTGCCTGGGATGAATACCTATTGCAGGCAATGACGCAGACTGATATATGGGCTGTAGTGATTGCGAAAGCGTTGAAAGACGCTATTGAGAAGCGAGGGCTTATCAACGATTTTGTATATGTGCATGAGGCTGTTTCTGATGGCGCTCCGTTCCAGTATTATCTTCCCTTTGGTACGGATGGGGCTAAGCCGGTAAGCTATTATTGCGTAGCAGGTGGTTCATTGGGCTGGTCGATGCCCGCCTCCCTGGGTATCAAGCTCGAAAACAAGAGTTCGCAGGGTACAGGTACACGATTGGTGATCAATGCGGTGGGTGATGGTTCGTCTTTGTTCTACCCGCAAACCTGGTGGACAGCAGCACATCAAAGGTTACCCATATTATATATCATTACCAATAACCACGAATATCATACGCTGCAACTCGGTCTGCAACAGGTGGTAGCGGCTTACGGTAATGCGCCGGGTTATGGCTGGACTCCCAAAACTATGGACCCTGAGTATCTGTGCCTTGAAAGGCCAAGGCTGGACTTTGTGAATCTTGCCAAGGCTTTTGGTGGCCAGGAGGGTGAAGTGGTGGAAACGCCGGGCGCTGTAAAAGATGCTGTTGAAAGAGGCATCGAGTATGTATTGAATAATAATATGTCGTACATACTGGATATGCGTATTGCATCCAACACTCCAGCAGCACCCCCTACTACGGATAGCAGCAAGGTTGCTTTTGAAGAGCGTTATACTGCACAGCCTGCGCTGGACTTTTTCCACCACGGGCCCGGTGGGGGCATACGTTTTAAGTCGGCCGGAAAGAGCGGTGCCCAGGAAATACCTTATAATATTCCATCTATTTTTTAAAACCATTAAACAGCAGTTATGAACTGCATGGAGGAACCATCTCATGGGACAAGAACATATTGACATCGCCATCGTGGGCGGTGGTGTTTCTGGTGTGTACAGCGCCTGGAAGTTAAAGGCAAAGTACCCGGATAAAAAAATTGTAGTATTTGAAGGCAGTGACCATGTTGGTGGGCGCCTGCTCTCTGTAAAACCACCCGGCATACCGGATATGGTTGCTGAACTCGGTGGCATGCGGATACTTGAGAATACGCAAAAACTGATCGTAAACCTGATCAAGGAGCTGAATGAAGAACTGCCCGGGCATGAGCAGATCGAATTGTATGATTTTCCTGTGGACAAACCACAAAATATTGCCTACCTGCGTGGTGTATATATGCGCCTGCAGGACTTTACTACCAACCCGGATAAACTGCCTTACCGCCTCTCTTTTGTTGAGAGAGGAAATATCAACAGTCTTATCGTAAATGCGATTGAGCAGATCGTACCGGGTATTACTAACCCTGAACTTACGGAGGAGCAACGTGCTGAAATGGCAAAGAATGCCAGCTTTGATGGTGTTCCTATTTACAAGCAGGGCTTCTGGAACTTGCTGCTGCGTGTAATGACGAATGAGGCTTATGATTTCAGTATGGATGCGGGAGGATATGATTCCACACTGGTAAACTGGAATGCTGCAGATGCTATACCCTGGTATCTTGCTGATTTTGGTATCAGCCCTCAGTACAAAGGCTTTAAAAATGGTTTTCAACAGGTACCCATTACGCTTGGGCAACTGTTTGAAAAGTCGGGTGGTGTGATCAGGCTGAATAGTAAACTGGGTGCTTTTGAATGGAATGGAGAACAGTTTACACTGGTGGTAAATGGTGAAACCATAACCGCGGGTAAGCTGATACTGGCTATGCCAAGGCGGTCGCTGGATATGCTGGCTCCTACCTGCCCCAAGTTGCAGGAGATACAACCGCTTATCAGCAGTGTAACGCCAAGACCATTGTTCAAAGTGTTTACTACCTATTCCAGTCCATGGTGGATGATTGCGGGTTATACCAATGCCAAAGGTGAATATGTACCGGTAGATTCCGGCCGTACGGTTACCGACCTTCCGGTACGGCAAACCTACTACTGGCCCAAAAATACGGGTGAGCCCGCCACGAGTGGCAAGGCTATGCTGCTGGCGAGCTATGATGATGGCTCTAATATCGGCTTCTGGGATGGGTTGAGACCGAGACGTACAAAGAACTGGCTTGCTCCTGCCGTATTAAAGGCTGCGATTGATGATCCATTCGTGGGAACAGATGAAGACGAAGTGGGTGCAGACGATAACGGCGGATTGAATCAATATTGGTATCAATACAAAGCGCCACGGCGTATGGTAACAGAAATGGCCCGGCAGCTAAAAGAAATACATGACCTGGATTATACACCAAGGGTAAGAAGTGCTGCTTTTCGTGATTGGGGTGAAGATCCGTTTGGTGGTGGCTGGAATAGCTGGAATATTGGTGTACGGAGTAGTGAGGTAAGGGATAAGATCGTACACCCGATAGATGACTGTCCGATGTATATCTGTGGTGAAGCCTACTCTGATTACCAGGGGTGGGTTGAAGGTGCGCTGCAGACGGCCGACATTATGCTGGCTAAATTTGAGTAGGCTGATCTAACAGCTACATCCAACCGTAACTATGTACAAATTACCGGCATGGGTGTTCCAATGGAATGCCTGTGCTGGTTTTCTTTTAAATGCATCATCCCGGATGGCTGTATTTTTTTGTACTTATATTCAGATACACTGCTTTTGACTTTAACTTATACTGCTTAAAATATTACGGCATGAAATTAAGCGTCATTATACTGCTTCTTTCTCTTCTTATCCTGCCGGTTACTGGTCAGCAGTCTGATACAATAATAAAAGGTGTTGCTAATAAGCCGGTAAAGGGATAAATCTCTTTCAGCGCTGTACTTGCAGATCCGTTTTTTATGTCACTGCATTCTTCTATTCCTTTCCGTAAGGTCATCAAGCAAAATTTAAAGCGGGATAAGATCAGGTTGTATACCGATGATGAATCCTGAAGAATGAAGGTGACAGAAGGCATGCGAGGCTGTTTGGATATTTTAAAACAAATGCGTCGGAAATGTTTGAGTTTATTACGGTGAAGCCTAAGGGTTATCCTAATTCCAGTCTACCCGGCATTAATATTTTATTCTGAAGTGATTTTTGGATATCCGTCTTTTGCAATATATTGTGTGTGATTTCCAGTTCTGATGATTACTTTTCTTCCAATCTATCTCTGAAAGTCTTGTAATGAATTTTAATATCTTACGAATAACTGCTTAAGCTGGAAGTTTCCTTTTATCCTAAGTCTGCAGCAAGAAAGAATATTTTTTAAGGGAATATCTCGTTTAATAAAGTAATTTATCAGGGAAGGCATTTATACTAAATTATAAACACTATAATGATCAGACTGCTTGTAATTGATGATATTGTACCACAATCTACCCTTGGCTATGGATATCCCCGGGCTTTAACCTTATATAACAGCCTCGCTGATCTCGGGTTCGATCTGACGCTTATTCCTATTAATGCAAGAACGGACGCAGAGTCTGTACACAATGCTGAAATCAATGCTGCTATACGTATTATACGGTTGGGTAATAAAAAGGAAGTGTTTCATATTCTCAATGAAGAAATTGACAATTTTGACGCGATATTTATCAGCAGGCCAAAGAATTTCAGGTTCCTGCTTGATTACCTTCGGGGATTGGAAAGGAGGCCATTGATCATCTATGATGTTGAAGCGCTTAATGCATTGAGGGAGGTATCCCGGCTCAAAACAGAACAGGAGGAGATAGATGATGATGTGATAGATGCTATGATCGATGAAGAGCTGAGCCTTATTGACCAGGCTGATATGATTACCTGTGTGTCGCACTCGGAGATGAAGCTGATCCAGCATAAGTTGAACAAGCGGGCATTCTTTCTCACGCATCATCATGAAGTACCGCTTACTTCTAATTCGTTTGGGGAAAGAAAGGACCTTCTTTTTGTGGGTGGTTTTTATGCCATCCCCTGTCCTAATGTTGATGCCTTATCTTTTTTCCTGAAAGATGTTTTCCCTTTAATCACCAACTGCATTGATGTGAAACTGAATATCATCGGGTATAATGCGGAGCAGGTACGTGCGCATCTGCCGATGGTTGATCCTGCAAGGATACATATTGCCGGCCATGTTGAATCACTTTACAACTCTTATAATGATGCCAGGGTAACGGTCATACCTACCAGGATTGGTGCAGGTATCTCCTATAAGTTTACCGAAACACTAAGCTTTGGTACGCCCAGTATTACATCTTCACTTATTGCCGGGCAGGTGATCTCCAATGATCTGTACGGTGGGTATGACGATCCGGCGGCATTTGCCGAAAGGGTTGTAGAGTTGTATACGAATGAGCAGGCCTGGATGGCAAGCAGGGAGCAGGCGTTACGAATCATTGCGGATAATTATACCAAAGAAGCGATCACCGGGGAAATTATAAAGTTGAGGAATCATATCGCAAAACTAATGATGGGCAAAAATGAAAACAACGTTCTGTACAATTAGCTGCACCAATTACTTACCTAAGGCTATCCTCCTGGCTGAATCTATTAAGAAGCATCACCCTGATGCCGCTGTAATACTGTGCCTGCTGGAAAAGAGTGCTCCTCGGCGCCTGGGTTTATCGAAGCACTTTGATAAGGTTGTGCTGGCTAAAAACCTGCCAATGGATTACTTTGACTGGTATCTTTTTAAGTATGACCAGTTGGAAGCAAGTACGTTTATAAAGGCTACGCTGCTGAAACAACTCCTGGGCACTTATGGTCGGGTGATCTATCTTGACCCGGATATTTATGTGTACAGTCCGTTGCAAGAGCTATTTGAACTGCCGCATGATATTATTGTTACGCCTCACCAGGTGAATCCAACTTCATCATTAAAGATCATAGACAGCTCGGTTATTGGTTTCATGCTGTGCGGGATTTTTAACCTGGGCTTTATCTGTGTAAATAAAACGAAGCATACCCTGGAGTTTCTCGACTGGTGGGAAAACAAACTGATGTATTATGCCTTCCTGGATTTTAAGCGGGGGTTGTTTACCGACCAGAAATGGATCGATCTTGCTTATACACAGTTCAACATACATAGTCTTACACACCCCGGGTATAATGTAGCGAACTGGAATATCTGTGAGCGGGATATGCATATTTCCGGGCGAGATCAATACTTTATTAACAGGAATGCCCCACTGCGGTTCTTCCATTTTTCAAGTATTGATACGGGTAAGGATATAAGAATATTCCGCCTGCTTGCCCGGCGCAGTACACTCAAGACTATCCTTGCGTTGAGGGATACGTATAAGAAGCGGGTGGCTAAACATGATAAAGCTGGTCTTTCCACAACTGAATGGTCTTACGACTATTTTGACAATGGTGAGAAGATCAATAAGCTGTGTCGTTTTACTTTTTTTAAGAGTAAAAAAATAAGAAAGCTATTTATTAAACCATACGAAGCAAGTAATGAAAAAATCTTATCAATCGGTTACTGATGCAGGCGTCTATACTGTACGGGAGCGATATATTCAATTGCTGAAGCACTGTGTAAGCTATTGGCACTGGTTAACAGCAGAAGAAAAGATAAAGCGCATAGACGGGAGGGATTGGCCAAAGGATTTACAGGGAGAAACTATGATTGGCATCAAAAGGCTTGATAATATCTATGCTTGTCTTAAAACAATAATCGACGACGATATTGAAGGCGATCTGATTGAAACAGGTGTCTGGCGCGGTGGGGCTGTCATTTTTATGAAAGGGATACTGGAGGCATATAATATAACCGACAAAAAGGTATGGCTTGCAGACTCATTCGAGGGTGTGCCGCCGCCGAATGTGGACGAGTACCCGGCGGATAAAGACGATAAATTATATACTTATGATCAGTTAAGGGTTTCCAAAGAGGATGTGGCGGCCAACTTTGCAAAGTATGATCTGCTGGATGATAACGTGCTTTTCTTAAAAGGATGGTTTAAGGACACGCTGCACACCGCTCCTATTGATAAACTGTCTTTACTGAGGCTGGATGGCGACTTGTATGAATCTACTTACCAGGCACTTGAAGCGCTTTATCCCAAACTGTCGCCCGGCGGTTTCTGCATTATTGATGATTATGGCACGTTTGAGTATTGCGCCCAGGCGGTTACTGACTACAGGGTAAAGATGAACATTACCGAGGATATTTTCGATATCGATTCTTGGGGTGTTTACTGGAGAAAAAGCGCATTGCCTGCTGTGTCTAAATAAAGGGAATCATGTCATCTCAAAAAAGCCAGTTCTTCAACTTTTTTAACCTGCTATTTGTAAAAAGGTACACTTCGGGGCTTGCACTTGATAAGATGGCAAAAGAGCGGATACTGTATTATGAAATGCTTGACCCGGAAGAAAGAAATGCCTTTGACAGGGGCCTTATATTTACTGCGTTCAATTCCAGCTTCCTGGTGCGTAAATGGAAAAGAGGGCAGCCTGTTGGTAATGGTCCTTTAACTGATACTGAAATCTCTATAGTTGTTGATAAACTGATCCGGCTGCATAATTTATCTATTGCTGACATGGCTTTGCCTTGTGTGTTTCCTTCGCGGGCTATACTTGAGTGGTTCGACAGGCAGGCGGGTATTTCCCTGCTGCCTGAATGGGAAAGACTGCAGGAGAGATTCCCGGAACGGGAATGTATTGTGCATGGTGACTTTCAACCTAAGAAACACCTGATCAGGTCCGGGCATGGCCTTACTATTATTGATTATGGTGATGCTTTCCTTGGGCAGCCGAGTGTTGATCTTGGCGCCATAGCCTTATCTCACCCCTATCTTTTTGAATCCTTCTTTACTGTATATAACGAACGGGCGGCATTACCTGTAAGCAGGGTGATGGCAGACTTCTGGAAAAAATATTTCGCTACGGCTAATGCTTTCTGGGTATAGCCTGCTTTTACACGCTTACGGCAGTATTGGTGGCTGCCTGCGGGAATGAAATGGCTGCCGGTATATGTTCGTTGAGCTTTTCGAAATCAAGTATGGTGCTGGCACCGTCTTCGCTGCGGTGATACATAGGAACAAACCTGGCTCCTATTACCACTTCTTTAAAAGTATACGAGGAACGTGATACAACTGTATTGCTGAACATATCATCAAAGGCTTTTATGTAGACCATTACTTCGCCACGGATGGTAGCATAGTCTTCCGCTATGAGTTTATACAGGGGGCTGTCTTCGGTAATCGGGTGTACGATCGTCCAGCTCAGGTTAAGCGTATTGATGATTGATAATTCCAGGTCGAGCGCATAGAACTTATTGACCATCTTCCCGTTTTCTTCTACTGCAATGGCCAGTGATACTTTTGCCTCAGCATCGGACAGATTGCTTTTTTTGAAGGGTGCCAGCCTGAACATAAGGGCTATACCGTCTTTAAAGGGGGCGATAAGTGCGTTTTCGCTGAACCGTATAAAGGCTTTGGGCCGACTGAAACGCCCATATAATAAACCCGTTACTACGGCGAGGCTGAGCAAACCCGTCAACGCTTCAAAGGCGGCGACGGAACTGGCCAGGAAACCGGTAGGGTTAATGCGACCATACCCTACTGTGGTAAAAGTTTGCGCACTGAAGAAATAGGCTTCGCCGAACTGCTCCAATTTTGAGGTAGACTCTACTCCTCCGAGATGATTGACCCCGATGAAGTAATATACGAATGCAAACAGGAGATTGGCGCTGATATAAAAAAGGAAGATCAGGGAAAGAAACCGCCAGCGGGGCATAGCCAGCATGGTATGGTACCAACTGATGCGCTCAAAAAAGCCAATACCTGTTCTGCCTATATTGGGCCTTCCATTTTTGTCGACAAAGCGACCTCCATAGTCGGTAGAATTAATACCAAAACCAGTATTGTTTTCAGTTTTTGCTCTTGAATTGAGTTTACGCAGCAGGGCCATTGGTTAAATCAGAAATTTATGCTTTTATTTGCAAGCCTGTAGTGGCTGGGATCAAAGTTAGCAATTGATTATCAATCGGCCGCAATAACCAGGCTGGTGCATGCCGTTGAAGCAACTATTATATCAAAGTATATTCTGGAGGGGGATCAGCATGTTGTCGGCCTTCCTGTTGAATATTGTTATTGCCCGTGTACTGGGCGCTGCCGGATCGGGCTGGTTATTTTACCTCATCAACGCGTATGCTTTTCTGTTACTGGCAGTAAGTTTCAGCCTTGAATCCGGCCTCGGATTCTATACCGCCAGAAAAGATCTCTCCCCTGCCGCCGCAACGGGTATCTCTGTGGCCTGGTCGTTTGCCGGCTCCTGGGTAATTATTTTTTTTTTAGCGTTTGGTTATGATGGGCTGACCGGCGGCATTCCGCAGGATGTATCATGGATGTTTTCTTTTCTCTACTTATGGGGCAGCCTGCTCATGGTCTTTTTCAGCGCCCTGTTCCAGGCAAAGCAGGATTTTACGCGGCCGGGCATTGCTGTAAGCTGTGTTAATATATTACTGATTGGTTTTATTCTTTTACTACCCGGGTTGTTGCGGGACACGGACCGGACGGGACAGGTATTCGGGTATTACAGCGGCGCTATATTCCTGCAGGGTGTTGTGCTGGGTATTGGATACGCAGTAAAATACGGCCGCTTCCCTTATGTTGCCCTCCCGGTTAAGGGCCAGTTTGCCCGTTTACTTAAATATGCTTTACAGGCATTTATCTCCAACCTGTTGTTTTTCTTTGTGTACCGGGTGGATTACTGGCTGGTGAAGATACTGAATGGTGATGAGGGGCTGTTGGGTAATTATATACAGGTATCCAAGATCGGTCAGTTGTTCTTTATTGTACCCGGTATTATTGCTACTACCGTATTTGCAGTAACTGCGGCAGATGAGCGTAAGACTATGCATCAACCGGTTATGCAACTGTCGAGAATGATTTTTGTGATGGTGTTGCCGGGTATCCTGCTGCTGGTGGCTTTGGGGTACTGGTTGTTTCCCTGGTTATTTGGCGGGGAGTTCTCGGCGATGTACCTGCCTTTTGTATTGCTTACGCCGGGTATACTTGCTATTGCGGTACTATACCCCTACACGGCTTTTTATGCGGGCAGCAACCGGATCATGGTAAATATCAAGGGGGCGCTTTGCGCGCTTGTGGTGATCGTACTGCTTGACCTGTTGCTGATTCCACACTGGCAGATTGCAGGGGCAGCGGTTGCAAGCAGTATTGGTTATATTGTGTATCAATGCTGGGTGATGGGACATTTTACCCGGACTTTCAGGGTGCGGTGGATTGATTGTTTCCGCCCGGGTAAAAAGGATCGCCGGTTCATCAGGGTTTTATTGACTAATATGTACAAATGAGTTTTACTAATTTATATACCACGGGGCAATATGTGCAGCAGAACCCCAATTTTCACGAAGAGGATGCGGAATGGAAGGCTGCATTGATTACCGGCATGCTGCGCAAGGCTGCTATAACGGTGAATGCTGTTGCGGAAGTGGGTTGCGGGAGTGGCCGGGTGTTGTATCATGTGCAGCAACAGTTGCCGGGCGTTCCCTGTAAGGGGTATGATATTTCGCCGGAAGGTATAGCAAGGGCAAGAGCTTTAGAAAATGTACATTTATCTTTTTACGAAACTGATCTGATTGCTGCTGCAGTGCAAACAGATTTGTTACTGATGATAGATGTACTGGAGCACGTGCCTGATTATTATGGCTTTTTGCAGGGGCTTCTGGCTAAGGCCAATCATTTTATTTTTCATATACCGCTGGATGTATCGTGCCGCACAATTATGAAACCGCAGGTATTACTGCAACAACGGCAGGCGGTTGGGCATATTCATTATTTTACCAAAGAGATGGTATGGTGGATGCTCGCGGATTGCGGGTACCGGGTTCGTGACTGGCAGTACACAAAACCACGCACGGATATTGACGCGGCAAAGGGCCTGAAACGATGGGTAAAGAAGCTGTTGCGTAATCTTTCTTTTTCTTTATTCCCCGGCTGGAGCGTAAAGCGTTGGGGAGGATATTCTGTTTTACTTTTAGCTGAACGTTTATGAATGTACTTTGGCTGGCAAGCTGGTTTCCGGGAAAGACGCATGCTACAAATGGCGATTTTGTGGAGCGACAGGCAATTGCCCTGGCAAAGCTGGCAAGGGTGACGGTATTGTTTGTTACCAAGGATGCAACACTGGCCAAAGGAAGCTATGTTATTACAAAAGATAATTATGAGGGTATAACGGTGTACCGTGTTTATTATGGAAGGAGCGGCCGGGGGAAATGGCTGGAGGGCATTTTCTCGTTCCGTACTTACCGGCTGCTTCAACGAATGGTGTACAATACTATTGTTGAGGAACAGGGGCGGCCTGATATTATACACGTGCATGTTGCGATGAAGGCCGGGCTGCTGGCGCAATGGTTAAAGCGGAAACGGGGTATTCCCTATTATGTTACCGAACACTGGACAGGTTATTACCCGCAAAGCCAGAACTCTCTTTACGAACAGCATTTCTATTACAGGCGTCTTACGAAAACTATATTGCAATCTGCTGAACGGGTATTGCCTGTTTCTGCAGATCTTGGAAAGACGATCTGCAATAACCTGGTGCCTGTACCTTTTACGGTTATTCCTAACGTGGTGGACACTTCGAAATTCTTTTATGTGCCGAACGGGGTTAAAGTTTTTCGCTTTATACATCCTTCTTATCTCAACTACCAGAAAAACCCCGAAAGGATGATCGGGGCAGCAGCAAGGCTTGCGCAGCGTGGCTACCAGTTTGAACTGCTCTTTGTTGGACGGCGAGATGAAGCATTGATGGAGCAGGCGGCGGCTGTTAACTCCCCGGGTGTCAGTATCCGTTTTTTGCCCGCCGTAGCCTATGCGGCTGTGGCTGAACTGATGCAGGATGCGCAGGCATTGCTTTTGTTCAGCCGGTTTGAGAACCTGCCCTGTGTAGTACTTGAAGCTCTTTGCTGCGGCTTACCGGTGATCAGTACTGATGTGGGCGGCATCAGTGAAGTGATTGATGCTGAGAATGGTATACTGGTAGAGAATGAAGACGTAGAGCAATTAACAGATGCGATGCAACAAATGATTGATAGTTATACTAATTACGACCGCCCGGTAATAGCTGCAAAAGCAACCGCCCGCTTTGCCTACCCGGTTGTTGCAGAAGAGATCATGGCTATCTACAGGCAATCAATAAGCCAGCATTGAAATCCTTTCTTTTATATCATTACCGGCGTACTGCAATATTGCTCCTGTTTTTTTATGGGATAAGTAACTGGTATTGCAGTACACGATTGAGCATTACAGGAGATGAACTGGGTTATTTTGCCTATGGTGTAAATGTGCTGAAGGGACAACCTCAGAAGATGCTCAATGAGAAAGGCATACCTGTATTCAACAGCCAGATGCCTGTGAGCGTGCTAAATGTGCTGCCCCGTGCCGCAGAACAATTGTTGCAGCCGGGATTGAGCAAAACGCAGGAGCAGGCCAGTGGAGATATCTTATTGGGCAGGTTGTTCTCTGTTCTGAGCGCTATTGTTCTTGGATTCTATGTATTTATATGGGCTGACCAATTGTATGGTAAGGCGGCGGCGCTGCTGGCCCTCGTATTGTATGTATTAAGCCCCGATATTGCCGCACACTCACAACTGGTGGGTACAGATGTGTACAGCTTCCTGATTTGTACAGCTACGTTTTACCATGCCTGGCGTTATAATAAAACAGGTGGCTGGGGGCAACTGCTGTTAGTGGCGCTCTGGTTGGGTATTGGACAGGTTACCAAGCAGTCGCTGCTATTGTTGTATCCACAAACAGCTTTTTTATTAGCGCTGCGATTATACCGGCAGGGGCAATTGAATGTGTGGAAAAAGGTGGGCCGCTGGTTAAAGGAAATGATACTGGTAACTATTGTAAGTATTTTTATTATCAATGCCGGATTCCTGTTTTACGGCAGCGGCCAATCGCTGGGGAAGTACACATTTGTATCGGCCAGGTTCCAGCAGTTGCAACACCTGATGTCGTTCATAAAAGACATTCCTCTGCCCCTGCCTGCTCCTTATGTGCAGGGTTTTGATTATGTACAGTTCAATACCGAAACGGGGCCGGGTAAAGATGGTGTTTCGGCATACGGCTATTCGTGGTTTTTAGGTGAGCGGATGACGGGAACAAGGGTATGGTACTATTATCCTCTTTGCCTCCTGTATAAACTGCCGCTGGCTTTTTGGCTGTTGCTGCTGTCTGCCCTGATTGCTTATATCTACCGGCGGAAGCTTTTTTCTTTTGTGCGTGATGAGGTATTCCTGTTGCTGCCGGTATTGTTTATTGTGGGTATGTTCTCCACTTTTAATACGATGTATCATGGTGTGCGTAATATAGCGATGATACTGCCTTTGTTATTTGTTTTTTGTGGTACAGTATTTTACTCTTTTAAACGGGGTACTGCTTTTTATACCGGTCTGGCCCTGCTGCTGCTGTGGCAGGCCGTAACGGTATGGCGCTATTGGCCTCACCTGCTGCCTTATACTAATGAACTGGTATGGAATAAGAAAGATGCCCATCATATTTTTACCGATTCAAACATTTATTTCCAGGAAGGCCGTAAGCTGGTGGAAGACTACCTGACCCGGCATCCTGGTGTACAGTATGAGCCTTTGGCTCCTGTAAAGGGAAAAGTAATGGTTAGCCTTGATGCTTATTATGATTTCTGGGGAACGGGGCGTATGCAGTGGTTAAGAGATCTGCGGCTGGAGCCTGTGGCGCATTTTGACAGCGGGTATTTGATATTTGACGTGCCCTGATAACCCCTTTGCAGCGGGGCTATTATTTTAAAATAGCAAGAAGTTGGAATCAGTTACAGTTTGCGATAGCCTGTAATCATAAAAATAAACCGGGCGTCTTATGTAAGACGCCCGGTTTATTTTTATGTATGATCATCAGAAGGGCAGATCATCATCTACCGGTGCTGCATTTTGATTGACGGGGGCGCTGGTATTGTAGCTGCCACTATTGTAACTACTGCCCGATGAGGCCGCAGCGGGTTGCTGGTAGCCACCGCCACCGCCCTGTTGCCCGTTTGTATCGTTGCCGCCAAGCAGTTGCAGGTTCTGTACGCGCATACGGAGGGTAGCTGAAGGCTGGTTCTCCTTATTCATATAAGCATCTGCTTCGGGGCTGCCTTCAGCATATACCATTTTTCCTTTTTTGAGGTATTGTGCTACGGCTGTACGATCTGTCCAGTAGGCGCATTCTACCCAGGTAGTGCGCTCTTTGGGATTGCCCTGTGCGTCTTTATAGCGCTCGGTATGCGCAACGCTGAAATTGATCACGTTTTTTCCATTCACTTCTTTGGTAATGCAATCTTTACCGAGATTACCAACAATCTGCAATTTAATCATAACTGTTTTTTTAATGTATTTAATCGATGTATCTGAATCCGGCTAAGTTATGAATATTTTGACCTGTAGTTTGGGGTCTTAACAAGATGTGACGAACTCGGGGCTAATCCCAGATTTTTGGCCTTGGCATGCCTGCGAACCGCAGGTAACTGAGCATCTGCCCGCAATGTACACTTTCGTGATAAGCGATGCGGAGCAGGTAATCGCCAAGTTTGCGTTTCTGGTCGAGCGAGGGGCGGATGATATCAATTTCGTCGAGGTCTTTCTGTGTGAAGGCGTTGACCATCTGTAAGAACTTTTCCCTGTAAGGCTGGGCATTACGGAGTTCATCTTCAATGGTAAGAAAGGAATTGGATTCGAGTGGACTTTTAAAGTTGCCCGGATCGCCGCCGGTGAGTATGATCTGGTGATAGATGTTCTCTGCTTCGAGTACGTGCCTGACCATTTCGATACAGCTCATTGCACCGGCATCGGGCCTCCAATGCAGGAGGATACCGGGTATGCCTTTCCAAACTTTGATGCTGCGCCGACGTGTTTCCTGGAAGTTCAGGATCAGGAGTTCTTTTGCGTTCATGTATGTGTGATTGATAAACAGGGCTGCCCCGGTAGAAGGGAAAAAGGAGCATCCGGGCAATAAGAGACCTGGCAACAGGTGGGGTGTTTGTGCAATAGCGCGTGCTATCCCGTTAGTGTGACACCTGTTGCCGGGCCGCCGGATGCGGTATAATTAATTCATTTTCTTTTTGATGGTGCTGACCTGGTCTTGTAGATTATTGACCAGGCTGGCCAGTGTATTTACATCCCAGCGTTGCTGGGTGGTAACTTTACTGATAACGCTTTGTGCAAGCCATAGTTCTACCACGTCTTCGGCATTTACCTGGTAAGGCTGGTAATTGGGATTATCGCTTACGAGGGTGAGTTTGTTTTTAGCACGGTTGTTCTTTACTACTCTTTTATATACAATCCCTTCATTGCGGCTTACTACGATATAGGCCATATTGTTCTTTACATCCTCCATATCGTCTACCTTTTCACCTACGATGATACTTCCGCTTGGGGTGGGCAGCATACTGTCTCCGATGATCTCGAAAGCTCTGTAATTACCACCGCTGAGCATGGGCAGGGTAAAAGTATTCAACTCGTCGATAAACTCACTGTCGGCATAGCCTGCCAGGTAACCGGCTGCGGCTTTAACGGGTACAAAATGGATCAGGTTACGGTCGGCAGCGCCCAGCATTTTGAGCTGCCTGCGTTTGGCCATATAATTGTTACCCATTGCGCTCAGGTCTTTCCTGAGGAGATCGTCGAGAGTGATCTTAAATGTGTCGCTGATGATTTCGAGTACATCGAGACGGGGATCTGCACGCTCCTCTTCATAAGCGCCCACGAGGGAACGCTTGATGCCGAGTTTGGTAGCAAATTCTTCCTGTGTCCATCCGCGGAGTTTGCGGAGATACTTTAGGTTTTGACCTGCGGTTGACATAAGTGACTAATTTGATTAGCACAAATATACTAATATTTTTAGTGCTTCCAAATTTATTTTATACTTTTCTTGAAAAAGTGTACAACTCTTTGTGATTTTTAATAAAAAAATAGTTACTTGTACAATATAATTTAGTGGATTTGGTTAAAGGAGGATTTATTTTGTAAAATTAAAATATGAATTATAACTATGTTGAAACTTAATAAATTGTGACCTATAATAAAGTTTTTCCTTAAATCATTATTTACTCTTCCATAAAAAAGAAAGTTAGCATAAATCTATGAAAAAAGATATATACCAAAACAAAAAAAGAATAAGTAAACTAAAACAGCCTAAGTACGACACTGAGCTTAATATTTTAGATGACAAGTTGAATGAGTTTAAAATTGAACACCCTTTTGATTTGGATGACAAGCAGCGAGTTGAGTTATGTGATTGTATGAACTGCTATCATACAGGAGCTCACGGAGAAGTAGCAAATTTGGCTGGAATGAAATATTTATATCGATTAGTGCCTATCGAACGACTCATTAAATCTAAGTTACGATGGAAAGATTATGTCATTCCAACTAATAATGCTTTTCAAGAACTTACTAAATTTATGAGCGCCCGAAATATATCTTGGTTGAAATTATCTGAGGTTTTAGAAGGGTATTATCATAACGGAAGATTCTTTAGTTGGTGGACAACTGTCAATTTAGCTAATGATAAGGATATATTAAAAACAGCATATATGCTTGGCTTACCTGAAGATTGGATATATGCTGAATCGGTAATTATGCGCTGTAAAATCCAAGAAATTGGTATGAATAAAATCAAAGTTCCTTCTATAATAGATGGATTTTCAGAAATAATCTTTCGTCCTGTAACAAACACACAATTTCACGGTAAAACTATTGATTTAAATGATCTTAATCCTTTTAATGGATTGCCAGAGGTCGTAATAGGAGATATACTAACTAGTCATATTGAAATTCTACCTATACAAATTACTAAAAAAAATGTTAATGATACATTTGATATGTGGCTTGAAAGAGGAACTCCCAATAAATACTCTTTACAAGGTAAGTTACTTGATTTTTATGAAAAAATTAAATAAAAATGCAACTATTAACAGAGCCTTCCTTAGAATTATGGTATAAGGAAATTAATGCAATGCTAAACGGGAAGCGAGATGTAACTATTGGAAAATTAGGAACTCCATTCGCACACGTACAAAATCTTCTTGATAGTTCACCTCGTGAAATTCAAAATGAAGCGAAGAGATGTTTTTTCTTAGCAGTTAATGAACATATAAATAATGAAAGTTTTAATACTCCTAAACAGGTTTTTATTTTAATGAACATTTGTTCTAGATTTCGTTTATATGAATATTTTGAGTATATTTTAAAAAAATTGGATGCAGAGTTATTTTTTGATAAGACTGATATTAAGATTAGAGAAGAAACCTACTTTGAATTCTGTGTATATATAAAAGATTACATCTTATCAGATGATTTTTTTCGTATGGGTGAATGGCAGAAAAAAAATCTCATCAAATTTTTTAAAAAAATATGGAGTGTTAATGAAAGTCTATTAATACTCAGCGTTTATATTCGTATTTGTTTAGATGATAAATCCTTTAAGAAAAATGATCAGTTTTTTAAAAATTCACAAATAACAAACAATGTATTACGATATATATTTAAAACACCTCAATCAAAAATAAACTCATCTATATGTAATTTCTGGGGAAATAGTTGCATCAGTAATTATTCAGAGTTTAAACGGACTCTTGATGAAACTGGATGGTCTATCACCTCTAATTTGAGAGATATTTACAAGATTAACCATGATGAAGAAACCACTCTTTCCTTTTACCTTATTGATGATGAAATATGGAAAGAAATGAGTCGAAAAGAAGAATTAAAGAATGATATACATAAAAACCAGAGGCTTGATAGATACATTGGAAATAAATGAATATAAATTTTATTATTTGTTATGCTAAGAGATATTCCACAAATTATAGATACTTATCACCGTCAATTTATCGAGTGTGAAAAGTCTTATAAGTTTAAATACTTTATTGATACTGCTGACTTGATAAATATGACAATTGGATATCATTTTTATTATACACCTGTCAGTTATAATTTAAATAGACTTATTACTGCAAATAAGAAATTTAAATCAGATGAATATATTCTCCCCAGGAGTTTAACGTATAGTTTATTTATGGGAGGATATCTTGGTCAACTCAATCTACTGCCAATGCATCAAGGCGAGTTTTTTGATATGCTAAATAAAAATCTTGGTGTCTTGAAGGATGAACTGCTTACAGAAAAAAAACAAAGTGAGTTCATGAAAGATATTGAATCAATTGACGGCCAAAAAAAAGATGTCTTTATAAGATATAAAACTCTTTCTACAAAAGAAGATTGTAGAGTTTTTTTTCAAACGACTAAAGATAATTGTATTGATTACTTTAAACTTATCTATATTTTATACAATGGTGATTGGCGAAATCGTCTACGCCATTTAGATGAAAATCAGATAATTCTTATAAACAATTATGATTTAGAAGAAGTTATTACATTGGTAAGTAGTAATGAGTTCAAAAAATTAAAAGAAGCAATCGATAACGATATAGTAAGAGCAAAGGATTGTGGTAAATCTAATAATTTTAATGATGCTCTGTCTTTAACATACCTACTTTATCTTAATAAAAAAGCGACGGAGGAAATTCCAGTACTTCTTGATTCTACAGGTCTTTTTCAACGGGTTATAAAATCTGCGGGGTTAGAGTCCGAATTTACTTATCTAAATAAAAATCAAAATATAGTAATTCCTATTGTTAGAGATCCGGGATATTTTATTATGAAAGCAATCTTTACACCTTTGCCTTCAAAACTGGAAAAGATTAAAAGAGAAATGCCGAAGTATTATTCTGAAGAAGCAAAGACAAATGAGGTGGTTGAAATAGGTAAAAATATACTTGAATCAACATTGAATGAATATGATTATCCAGGTCTTTCTTCACAGGTTGAAAAAATTATTAAAGAAAATGAAAATGAATTTGCTGATTACGTTAATCATAAGTTTTTTATTAATGTTTGGTTGCCTAGTTTCGCTGATGAGGATATATATGTTCTAATAACAAAAAAGATTGAAGGGCAAAACAAAGAAAATCTTATTAATAGTGAGGTTGGAAATCTATTTGTGCAAAGATTTGTTGACAGATATAAAAAACTGATTGAAGAAAAAGAGTATTTCGACATCATTGCTAAAACCCTAAACTATTTGCTTAATGAAATGAGGAGTAGTAACAAAGTAAGTAGAGCGAAAAGGAAAAAAAACAGATTATTCGCTGATCTCGAAAATTATAATACTGATCGTCCATTATTTGCTAATGTTTACTATGGAATTTTTAGATTTTCCATGCCGTATGAAGTTACGCAAAAAGAGAATAGTATCTATGCGTTTGAGAGTAAGTTAAAAGAAATTCTTTCTGATGAGGGATTGCTGTCGAATAATGAAATGATAATATACGGAGCATTTACGAGAATAAGTGAGTATTTGACTGAAGGGCTTTTTAAGGAAAATACAAATAGTCTTACAATAGCTCTTTCAGTTCTTTGGACACTTAATCGAAAGGCTCTTATAGATCAGATATTAAAAAAGTTTGAAGCCAGGGGAGAATATCCTCATTATTCATATGCACTCTTACATTGTGCAGCAATCGCAGATTACGGTTCTGATCCCAAGAATAAAGAGAGAGTCATAAATATAAAAAATTGTGTATCCAAGAAAACAGAAATGTATACCACAAAGTTCAATATCGGAATTTGCATTTGCTATATTTTATATCTACTGTGGGATAGAACATATACTTCAACATTCTCGAAATCTAAAACGCATCCCCCAGTAATTGGTGATCCTATGCTTAAAGAATCTTTAAATTTAATAAATGATGCTTTATGTTATTTACGAGACATAATTCAAGTGAATGTGAAATTAAAAGACCCAATGGAGGAAATATTTTATTTGTATGCTTTGAATATGAAAATTTATATTATTGTGGAGTGTTGCCCTAACGAGAATGATTTTTTTGCGATTGCTGATGATGTTAATACGTTTAAATCACTCAGAATATCTTGGAAAACTAATTGGCAAAGTCGGTTTGACGATACAATTGCTAGGTATTATCTTAGAAAAGCAATATATGATTTGCAGCATAGCAGAAAAAGGGACTTCAAACAAGGTTTAGTAAGATCTCGCGAGTTTATTGAAGCTGCAATAAAAGACTCACCTTTATCAGAATTGGACCGGAAGAAAGATTTCGAAGAAATTTTGCAAGAGTTTGATAATGCTAAAGTTACAGTGCTACAAAAAAAATATCCTAAGTGTACCTAATGGCAGCATCGATAGGTAACGCTTGATAATCGGTCCAACTAGTTTAATCTATATACTAATTTACATATTGTAAGTTTCGCTGTTAAACTATGTCCTATGCCTCTTTATTTACCTTACTTTTGCACCAAAACTAATTGATATGCAGGCAGTACTTATCTTACATAATCTTCTTCGCTGGGCGGTGTTGCTGTTCGGTGTCTGGACGGTGATCAATGCGCTTACGGGTGTGCTCAGCAAAAGGGCTTTTACGGCTGGTGATAACCGGAGCAATCTTTTGTTTATGATCTCGTGCGACATACAGTTGCTGCTGGGTCTGATACTGTATTTTGCAGGACCAACATTTAACCTGGTAAAGGACATGGGTAATACCATGAAAAATGCCGGGCCTCGTTTTTTCGCAGTAGAGCATATTACTATGATGCTTATTGCCTGGATATTAGTACATGTAGGGCGCACTTCTGTTAAAAAAGCCGGGACTGATGCCAGGAAGCATAAAAAGATGTTGATTTTCTTCGGGCTTGCTTTGTTACTTATTCTCGCAGCAATACCTTGGCCATTCCGCCAGCATATCGGCCGCCCATTGTTTCAATGGTTTGAATAAAGTTATATGAGCGGGTTACCTGCAGGGCTGGCAGTCTTAAAAGGCTGTTCCCTGAAACCGGCATTGCTATTAATTATGTATTCATGAAGAAAAAGATATTACCCACCATACTTATTACCAATGATGATGGGATTACCGCGCCTGGTATCCGTAACCTTGTTGAAGCGGTGAAGCATCTTGGCAAAGTGGTGGTGGTGGCCCCGGATAAGCCGCAGAGTGGCATGGGGCATGCGGTTACGATCGGCACGCCACTGCGAATGAATAAAGTGGAGGTATTTGATGGTGTTGAGGCCTGGCAAACAAGTGGTACGCCGGTGGATTGTGTAAAACTCGCAGTGGATAAGATATTACACCAGAAACCTGATATCTGCCTCAGCGGGATCAACCATGGCGCTAACCACTCTATTAATGTAATTTACAGCGGTACGATGAGTGCGGCGATGGAAGCGTCTATAGAGGGTATACCCAGTATCGGGTTCTCGCTGCTCGACTTTCGCTTTGAAGCGGATTTTACGGCGGCGCAGCATTATGCAACCAGGATCGTTACTGATATACTGGCGATGAAGGCTAATAAGCACCTGCTGCTGAATGTAAATATTCCGGCGGTACCGTTGAAGGAGATCAGGGGCATAAAGATTTGCCGCCAGGCTTATGCCAAATACCAGGAGGACTTTGCTGAGCGGCTCGATCCACAGGGAAAAAAATACTATTGGCTGAGTGGTGAGTTCCTCAATTTTGATAAGGGAAAGGATACGGATGTGGCGGCGTTGCAGAAAAATTATGTAAGTGTGGTACCGGTTCAGTTTGACCTTACCAACTATGTGCTGAAAAAGGAATTAGAAAAAAACTGGAAAATCTGATGTTTAAAAAAGACAGTATTGCTTTAGGACTGGTGCTGGGGCTCATAGCTCCGCTGGTAGGTTTCCTGATCTATAAATTTGTGAAATTCAGGCTTTTCAGTTTTAGTGAACTGATACAGGCAATGCGGCAGAACCCCAGCCTGGTTACGGTTGCGGTAAGCCTTTCACTTTTAGCCAACGCGGTGGTATTTACTTTATATGTTAACAGCCGCAAGGACAAAACGGCGGGAGGTATTTTTGTGATTACGTGTATCTATGCGCTTGTAGCTATCTTGTTTAAATTCTTTAGCTGACCGATTTAGTCATTATTTACCCGATTCGATGACTTACGAGCAGACATTAGACTTTCTATATACCCGGCTACCGATGTTTACGCGGGTTGGCCAGGCGGCTTATAAGGCTGATCTCAGCAATACAATTGCGCTTTGCAAGTACCTGGGTAATCCTCAGCAACAGCTTCGATGTGTTCATATAGCGGGTACCAATGGAAAGGGTTCGGTGAGCCATTGTATAGCTGCAGTTCTCCAGCAGGCCGGTTATATTACCGGGCTGTATACCTCTCCTCATTTACAGGATTTCCGTGAACGTATCCGCATTAACGGCGAGATGGTGAGTGAAGATTTTGTGATCGGGTTTACCGGGGAAATGATGGAACAGGTTGATGCATTGCAGCCTTCTTTTTTTGAACTGACGGTGGCTATGGCTTTTACCTGGTTTGCACGGCAGAAGGTGGACATCGCCATTATTGAAACCGGACTTGGCGGAAGGCTGGACAGCACCAATATAATCTCTCCTGTGCTCAGCATCATTACGAATATTGGTTATGATCACACCCAAATACTGGGTGATACGCTGGAACTGATCGCGGGTGAAAAAGCGGGTATCATCAAACCGCGTACGCCTGTTATTATCGGGGAGGTACTACCTGAAACACAGCCTGTATTTGAAGCTAAAGCTAATAAAGAACAGGCGCCACTGGTATATGCTGCCGCAAAAAGAACTGTTACTGCCTACCGTTATCGTATTACTGAAATAGAAATGGATATTGCTGACAACGCCACTGGTGCTTCGGAGCAGTACATCCTTGATCTTCCGGGTATCTATCAAACTAAAAATATCCTCTCTGTACTGGAAGCTGTAGACCAATTGCGTACAATGGGCTACCTTATCACTACCAATCATGTAAAGGAAGGCTTGAAAAGGGTGAAACAACTTACCGGGCTGCATGGCCGTTGGGAATGTATTCACCGTGATCCGCTGGTGATCCTCGACGTGGCGCATAATGAGGATGGTATAAAGGTAATGTTACGGCAACTGGCCATTACTCCGCATCGCAACCTGCATATCATAATGGGTATGGTTAAGGATAAGGCCATCGAAAAAGTGCTGGCACTTCTACCCTCTTCTGCCCGTTATTACTTTACGCAGGCGCAGATACCTCGTGCGCTGGAAGCGGGTTTACTTGCAGAACGTGCTGCTGCTGCCGGGCTGCAGGGGCAACCCTGGCCTGATGTAAACAGCGCCTTACGGCAAGCGCTTGCAATTACTGATAAGGATGACCTTATACTTGTTTGCGGCAGTGTATTTGTGGTGGGGGAGGTAAAACCAATTGCCGGGACAAAACCATTTTCTCCATAGAAATTGTCGTTTTCCCGGCGGTAAAGGTCATTTTCTCTACAGTAACTATCGTTTTCTCTATAGTTAGCGTCGTTTTCTCCGTAGTAAAAATCGTTTTCCCTGTTGTATATATCATTTTCTCCATAGCAAAAGTCATTTTTTCCATAGAAGAAATCATTTTCTCTATGGTAACTATCATTTTCTTTATGGTAAAACCTATTTTTCCTATGGTAATTATTGTTTTCGCTATTGTAATTGTCGTTCCCTTTACAGGAAGATTCTTTTTTTCTATGCGGAACTCCGGATTGCCGTTGGTAATTCGCTTTTCCCGGAATTGAGCGACTGTTTTTTGATTACTTCACGGCTCTCCTCTCTTTATATTTCTCCTGTATTACCTGCTGTACGGGTATTTTCATTGTTTTGCTTTCCAGCCAGGAAAGGCCAAAAATTATTTTTTTTATTGTATATTTTTTATCTTAGTGTTCTTCAACACCTAAAATATATTTATGAAAAAACTCTTTCCTGTGGTAATTATCTTCTTATCTATATTACTCATCTCAAATTATTGCATAGGTAGTGCATCCAGAACAAAAACATATAATACTTATAAAAGTGATGGCTTAGTATTTCGGGATTGTATAAAGATCAAAGCTAACCATGTATATGAGCCGGTATATTTTTTCATGCTAATGGGTGATGGATGTTTTCATTTGATCAGACTAAATCCTCCCGGTTATATTGATGCAAACGGAGTGTATTATGAAAATACGTGGTCATTTACAGTGCTGGATAGTAACGAGTATATAGGAACAGTATCAATCTGCCCCGAAGAAGGAACGGCTTACTGTTAAGTATTCGCGAGTGGAATTGAGTGGCTGTTTTTGACTAACTTTGAAATGCTGTAATGAAATCATATATCACATTATTATTATTGGTAAGCTTTACTTATTCGAAAGCACAGGTAAAGCAAAAAAGTCTTGATACTACAATCGCTGCGCAGCATATTGATTTTTCAAATAATAAAGCACCGAAACTGGCTTATCCCTACTCCGGAACTTTTGCGATTGATTCTCCGAATGTTGCAGGCGAAAGAAGACTTATTAAGCTGGATTATCTCTCATCTGCAAAACTCGCGGATAGTTTATTCGAGAAAAAGAGGTTTGCGGAAGCTTCAGATGCTTATCGTATTGCCTTTAAAATCAATAATGATATGGGGCAGGTTAAGCATCGTTACAACTTAGCACGTTGTTATGCTCGACTTAACATGACAGACGATGCTTTTGTACAGTTGTACAGGATTGCGGAGAAAGGTAATTACTATAACTATTTTGAAATAGAAAATGATGCATTTTTTTCGGATATAAAAAAGGACAATCGCTGGCTACAGCTTGTTACTATTATAAAACATAATGCTGCAAAGATGGAAAACAAGCTGAATGAATCACTCCCGGCCAGGAATTAATAAAAGCAATTTAAGGTTTCGGCTAATCTATTTGTTTCCTTCAGGCAAATCCTACCTGCCGACTCTCCTCTCTTTATATTTCTCCTGTATTACCTGCTGTACGGGTATTTTCATTGTTTTGCTTTCCAGCCAGGAAATAATGTCGAGGTAAATAAAGGCACGGGTTTCAAAGCGGTTGTGTTCGAGCGGTTTAAGTTGTTGCAGGAGTTGTTCGAAAGCACCGTGTATACGATCTGAAGATGAGAGGCGCAGGGCCGTACGTAAAAAGCTGAATATCTTTTCTTCTACAAGGCTGAGGCTTTGCATCTTAAACATGAACCGGTACACCGATTTGGTGAGGTATTCGAGCAGTTGAAAGTTGCCCAGTTCGTAATGAGCGATCAGGTGCAGCAGGCGGGCATAGCATTGCAGGTCGCTGCGGAGATCTACTTTCCAGTTGATGATTGTATTGAGGTAGTCGATGGCTTTTTCGTTGTTGCCGCTGCCGAAATACAGGCAGGCGATTTTATAATAAAAGATGAGTACGCGGTGCCTGTCGAGGTAAAGTTCATATTCGTGTAACTTTTCTTCAATAAAAGACACGAGCTTCAATCCTTCTGAAAATTCTCCCTTCAGGAAGTGCAGGTTTATCCTGGCAGTATGCAGGTACACGAATACCTGTATCCGGTTATTATCGTTTTCCTGTACCAGCGGGGTTTGTTCAAATACTTCAAACTGTGCGATGGCTTGTTCCAGTTTTTCATAATTACCCAGGTCGAAGTGGGCGCCCATCAGGTTGTGCATACCCTTTATATAGTGTGATGTTTCGGCTTCTTTCATTCTTGGCTGCTCGGTAAACAGGTCTACCCACTTTTGGGTGTAGCGGTAATATTGTAAAAAATCGAGCCGGATAAATGCACTCCAGCAATGGCACTGGTGGAGATAAAGCCGTTCGTAAAAGCCCGTCAGTTTATCGGCATTTGCCGGTAAGTTGTTAACGAGGTAACCTTTTACTGTTTCCTGGTCGGTTTTGTTACGGGCATGGCCGTTTTCGATATACCAGCTATATAGTTGGAGGGAAAGGTTAGAGAGTGTATTTACTTCCGCCAGTTGTGCTGCTGCCTCGTTGGCCTCTCCTACGAGGCGGCTGGCACGGTCCTGCATGCTCCTGGTGATGAATAATGCTTCGATCTTCTTCTCAAAGAACAGTACCTGCTGTAAATAAGTGAACTGGTTGTACAGCCGGGCCTGTTCCTTCATCCTGTCGAGTATTTTTAAACTCTGCAGGTACAGCCCTTTATTATAAAGAATGCGCGCATGATCCATCTGTTCGTGCAGGAGCATGTCGATATTATCATCTTTGATCAGCCGCAGGCTTGAGAGGATCTCCCTGTACAGGTGTGCCTTAAGGTTCGAGAGTTGTTGTTTGCGAAGATCGCCATGTTTTTGCAGCAGGCTTGCTTCGTCGTAGTGATTCATTTTATCCAGCGCATCAAACAGGCGTACAATCTTCATATCTGTACTCGCTGAATTTCTTGTGATGTACAGCTTAAAGTTTCGCTTCTCCGACTTTTTGAGCGACTTAATCAATTGAAACAGACTATCCGTTGTACGGTTAGGCATCGTATTTAAAAAAGTTTAAAATCCTTTACAGTATTGATTCTCAGCTTGGTTTGCTGCCATTAAGCAATGTAAAACGGGATGCATATTGATTTCGGGGACCCCGGCAACTGTTCTACTTTTATATGGCAGGTTCTATACGGGTATCTTCCTGGTGAACGGCACAAATGTACAGAACCTTCAGTTTTTCAACATAGAAAACAAAACAGATTATGGCAGCAGAGAAGATTCACATCTTTGATACCACCCTTCGGGATGGTGAGCAGGTACCGGGGTGTAAGCTGAATACCAAAGAAAAGGCAGGGCTTGCGTTGCAACTGGAAGCGCTTGGGGTAGATGTGATCGAAGCGGGGTTCCCGATATCCAGCCCGGGTGATTTCAGTTCGGTAGAGGAGATATCAAAAATTATCAGTCATGCAACGGTCTGCGGTCTGACGAGGGCGGTAGAAAAAGATATTGAAGTAGCGGGTGCGGCACTGCGTTATGCCAAAAGACCGAGGATCCATACAGGTATTGGTACTTCTGATCTTCATATTAAAGCAAAGTTTAACGCAACCAGGGCAGAGATCATTGAAAGGGCGGTAAAAGCGGTAAAGATTGCGCGTCGTTTTACTGATGATGTGGAGTTCTTTGCAGAGGACGCCGGCCGTACGGATAACGATTACCTGGCAAGGGTGATTGAAGCGGTGATCGCTGCGGGTGCTACCGTGGTAAATATCCCGGATACTACCGGTTATTGCCTGCCGCACCAGTATGGCGCCAAGATTGCTTATCTTATGAACAATGTTCCCAATATTGATAAAGCTATCATCTCCTGTCATTGCCATAATGACCTTGGCCTGGCTACGGCCAATTCTATTGCGGGTGTGATCAATGGTGCACGCCAGATAGAATGTACGATCAATGGTTTGGGTGAAAGGGCGGGTAATACTTCTCTTGAGGAAGTGGTAATGATCATCCGCCAGCATAAAGAGCTTAATCTTTTTACGGGTGTAGAACCCGCGTTGCTGAATCCCATCAGCCGTATCGTATCTGAAACGATGCGTATGCCGGTTCAGCCTAATAAAGCTATTGTAGGCAGCAACGCCTTCTCTCATTCTTCGGGTATTCACCAGGATGGGTTTTTGAAGAGCGCCGAAACTTACGAGATCATTGCTCCTGAGGAAGTGGGGGCTGACAGCTCACGGATTGTTCTTACGGCAAGAAGCGGCCGCAGTGCTCTCGCCTATCGTTTTCAAAAGCTCGGGTTTGTGTTCGACCGCAACGATATAGACACCCTGTACCAGCAGTTTCTTATTGTTGCCGACAGTAAAAAGGAAGTGGAAGACGGCGACCTGTCTGCCATGGCCACACAATATCAATCTACCGCAATAGCTGTATAATCGCATGGGAAAAACATTATTTGAAAAAGTATGGGATGGCCACGTGGTAAAAACCATTGAGGATGGGCCTTCTGTATTATATATAGACCGTCATTTTATTCACGAGGTAACTTCTCCCCAGGCTTTCGACGGGTTAAAGAAAAGGGGCATCGGGGTTGCCCGCCCTGGGCAAACGATCGCTACAGCCGATCACAATGTGCCTACAGAGAACCAGCACCTTCCCATTAAAGAAGCGCTCAGCCGTTTACAGGTAGAGGCACTGATCAAAAACTGTGAAGAAAACAATATTACTTTATATGGATTGGGTCATCCTTACCAGGGCATCGTACACGTGATCGGTCCGGAACTGGGCATTACGCAACCGGGCATGACTATTGTATGTGGTGACAGTCATACCAGTACGCATGGTGCTTTTGGTGCTATTGCGTTTGGTATTGGCACGAGCGAGGTTGAGATGGTGTTTGCCTCGCAATGCCTGCTGCAAAGCAAGCCGAAGCTGATGCGTATCAATATTGATGGTGTGCTGCGGCCGGGTGTGCTGTCGAAGGATATTATTCTTTATATCATAGCCCAGCTTTCTGCCAGCGGGGCTACGGGTTATTTTGTAGAGTATGCGGGCAGTACGATACGCGGGTTGTCGATGGAGGCGCGTATGACCATCTGCAATATGAGTATCGAAATGGGTGCCCGTGGCGGTATGATCGCTCCTGATGAAATAACTTATGCTTACCTGCATGGTAAACCATACGCACCTGAAGGTGCAGCGTGGGAAAAGGCGGTGCAGGAATGGCAGCAATTGTACAGCGATGATGATGCTGTATTTGACAAAGAGATTCATATTGATGCGCCGGTTATAGAACCGATGATTACTTATGGCACCAATCCGGGTATGGGTATTGGTGTTACGGGATCTATCCCCACTGATGATAATGCGGGTTTTACCAAGGCGCTCCAGTACATGGGGTTACAGGCAGGCAGGAATATTAAAGGCCAGAAAATTGACTATGTGTTTATTGGCAGTTGTACCAACAGCCGTATTGAAGACCTGCGTATTGTTGCGGATTTTGTAAAAGGGAGGCAGAAGGCTGACCATGTAGAGGTATGGATTGTGCCCGGCAGCAAACAGGTAGAACAGCAAGCTATTGCCGAAGGTATTGACAGGGTATTTGCTGAAGCAGGCTTCCGCCTGAGGCAACCGGGGTGCAGTGCCTGTCTGGGAATGAATGAAGACAAGATACCTGCAGGTAAATACTGCATCAGTACTTCCAACAGGAATTTTGAAGGGCGCCAGGGTGCGGGAGCAAGGACCTTGCTGGCAAGTCCATTGACTGCCGCTGCTGCTGCCATTACCGGATATATCACCGATGTTAGAGAGTTGTTAAATTAAATATAATGCAATCGTTTACGATACTACAATCCCGCTTTGTTCCATTATCTATTGAGAATGCAGATACAGACCAGATCATCCCGGCGCGTTTCCTGAAAGCGACGACAAGGGAAGGTTTCGGACAAAATCTTTTCCGCGACTGGCGGTATGTTAATGATGATATAAACCAGCCGCGGCCGGATTTTGTGCTCAACCAGCCTGCTTACAGCGGGCAGATACTCGTAGCGGGTAAGAACTTTGGCTGTGGCTCATCGAGGGAACATGCGGCGTGGTCGCTGGCTGATTATGGTTTCCGCGTAGTGGTGAGCAGCTTCTTTGCTGACATCTTTAAAAATAATGCGCTCAACAACGGTGTGCTGCCGGTGACCGTACCGGATGCATTTCTCGCTGCTTTGTTTGAGCTGGATAATATGGCTACGCTTACGGTTGACCTGGCAAAGCAAACCATTACAATTGATGCAACGGGTGAGAAAGAAAGTTTTGAGATCAATGCCTATAAGAAGACCTGCCTGCTTAATGGTTATGACGATATCTCCTTCCTGCTGAGCTGCAGGGAAGAGATCGAAGCCTTTGAAAAAAAAAGAATGGGGAAGGCTGAGGTAACGGTAAAGCATCTTGAGTTTGACTCTGAGTATAACCTGATCGGTAACAATCATCATAAAAGGATAACCAATAAAAAATTTGCTTCTATTTATTAAACCATGGAGAAGAATATAACTGTGATACCGGGAGACGGCATCGGGCCGGAAGTGACGCAGCAGGCCATTCGTGTACTTGATGCGGTGGCGGAACGTTTTGGCCATGAATTTGATTATACCTATTGCCTTATGGGTGCGATAGCTATTGACAAGACGGGCACTCCCCTGCCTGCAGAAACCATTGATGCCTGTCTTGGCAGTGATGCCATTCTTTTCGGCGCGATCGGTGATCCCAAATACGATAATGATCCCTCTGCGAAAGTAAGACCCGAACAGGGTTTGCTGGGTCTGCGCAAGGCGTTGCAGCTTTATGCCAATATCCGCCCGGTAACTACTTATGCTGCGGTGCAGCATTTATGCCCGCTAAAAGATAAACTAACGGAAGGTGTTGATTTTATCATCTACCGAGAGCTTACGGGTGGTATTTATTTCGGCAACAAACAGTTGAATGCCGAGGGTACGCAGGCCAGTGACGAATGTGTGTACAGCCGGCAGGAAATTGAAAGGATTGCGCATCATGCTTTTCGGCAAGCCGGGCAAAGGAGAAAGAAGCTGACGCTGGTGGATAAGGCAAATGTGCTGGAAACTTCCCGCCTCTGGCGTAAAGTGGTAAAGGAGATGGCATCGCAGTACCCGGAGATAACTGTCGATTTTCTTTTTGTGGATAATGCTGCCATGCAGTTGATCATTAATCCGAAGCAGTTTGATGTGATCCTGACAGAAAATATGTTTGGAGATATTCTAAGCGATGAAGCCAGTGTCATCAGCGGATCGCTGGGCTTACTGCCTTCTGCTTCTATGGGTAACGGTACTGCATTATTTGAGCCCATTCATGGTTCTTACCCCCAGGCCGCAGGTAAGGACATCGCCAACCCGATTGGTTCGATACTTTCTGCTGCTATGCTGCTGGATCACTTTGGTCTTGCTGAAGAAGCTGCTGCGGTAAGGGAAGCGGTACAATGGACGCTCACCAACAATTTTGTGACCAAGGATATCGACCCCGTGAACTTTTATTTTACCTCTACTATTGGTGAGGTGATTGCTGACCACATCGGTAATAAGTTCCCGGTACAGATTGACAGGAATAATATTGAGTTGAGAAAATCAACGATTATTTGATAAACGGGAGCAATGCTCCTGATCAACGAAGAACTTGCTATGCCTGTATCATTACGGGCAGTGAATAATTTTTTATTATCGGGGTAACGGAAAATAAAAAATAAAAGTTCTTTGTTTTATCCATGGGGCTGTCGTAGTATTGTAATAACTCATTTCTCATGATGAACAGGAATTATAATAATGTCAAGACGCTGATCACCGCAATTATTATTGTGGCAGTCATTATTATTCCTGGTTTTCACGGAGGAGGAGTCAGCGCATAAATTAATTTACTTTTCATATTAAAGCGACCCGCCTCCAACAGGCGGGTCGCTTTTTTTATACCTGTCAACAAAGAAAAAATAAATCATGTATTACAACGACAACACGATCGTCTGCCTCAATGGCGCTTTTGTAAAAGCATCCGAAGCGTATACCGATTTGTACAGCCAGAGCCTGCACTATGGCTATGCCGTATTTGAAGGTATCCGGGCCTACGCTGTCTGTAACGGTACGAAAATATTCAAGGCTGCAGCGCATTACGACAGGCTGCGTCATTCGGCTGCGGTAATGAAGATGCCATTTAACTATACTACTGAAGAGCTTACCGGCATGACATACGAAGTGCTGAAACGCAATGGCCTTACTGATGCTTATATCCGCCCGATCGTGTACTGCTCACCGAATATGTCGCTCTCTAAAGGTATTGAAGCCTTCCTTGCTATACAAGCCTGGGAATGGACAAATGGTTACCTGGCAAACCGTATGCGTATTATGACGTCTTCTTACCAGCGGCCTAACCCCAATGCTTTTCATGTAGAGGCCAAAGTGAGCGGCCACTATGTAAACTCTATACTTGCCTGCCAGGAAGCAAAGGACAGGGGATACGATGAGGCCTTGCTGACAGATGCTAACGGGTATGTGGCGGAGGGGCCCGGGGCCAATGTGTTTATGGAAAAAGATGGTGTGCTGTACACCCCACCTAAAGGAAATATCCTGCCCGGTATTACCCGTGCTACTGTTATCTCGCTTTGCAGGGAATTGCGGATACCTGTTGAAGAACGGGCGTTTACTCCCGGTGACATGCGTGGTGCAGATGCTGCATTTTACTGTGGCACTGCTGCGGAAGTGGTGGGGCTGGCTTCGCTGGATGACGTGCCCTTTCGTAAACGATGGACGGAGAGCCTGGGAAGCGTGGTTGAGCGGGCCTATAAATGTAAGGTGTTGGAAAAGCCGTTTGTGTGGCATGCAGAAACGGTTTAATCATTATATAATCACTGTAATTAATGAACGAACTCAATAAATATTCAAAGACGATTACGCAGGACAGTACACAGCCTGCAGCACAGGCTATGCTTTACGGCATTGGTCTTACTGAAGCCGATATGCAAAAAGCGCAGGTGGGCGTGGTGAGCATGGGTTATGATGGCAATACCTGCAATATGCACCTGAATGGACTGGCTGCTATTGTAAAACAGGGTGTGTGGGACAATGATCTTGTTGGCCTGATCTTTAATACGATCGGCGTGAGTGATGGTATTTCTAATGGTACGGATGGTATGCGGTACAGCCTGGCAAGCCGCGATATTATTGCAGACAGTATTGAAGCGGTTTGTGGTGCGCAGCATTATGACGGCCTTATCGCGTTGCCGGGTTGCGATAAGAATATGCCGGGCTCCATCATTGCTATGGGCAGGCTCAACCGCCCGGCCATCATGGTATATGGTGGTACCATTGCTCCCGGCCACTATAAAGGTGCTGACCTCAATATCATTTCTGCTTTTGAAGCGCTGGGACAGAAGATTGCCGGGCAACTTGATGAAGCAGATTTTAAAGGGATTGTACAGCATGCTTGTCCGGGTGCCGGTGCCTGTGGCGGGATGTACACTGCAAACACTATGGCCGCGGCTATTGAGGCGCTGGGTATGAGCCTGCCGGGTTCTTCTTCCAACCCGGCGCTGAGCGATGCCAAAAAAGCTGAATGTCTGGAAGCGGGCAAAGCTATCCGCTACCTGCTCGAAAGAGATATATGCCCTTCGGATATTATGACGGCAAAGGCATTTGAAAATGCAATTACGGTTATCATGGTACTGGGAGGAAGTACCAATGCGGTACTGCACCTGATCGCTATGGCGAAGAGTGTGGGGCTTGGTCTTACTCCGGATGATTTTCAAACGATCAGCGACAGGGTGCCTGTGCTGGCAGACTTTAAACCCAGCGGCAAATACCTGATGCAGGACCTGTTTGCTTATGGTGGTTTACCTGCGGTGATGCGATACCTGCTGGATAAAGGAATGCTGCATGGCGACTGCCTGACGGTAACGGGTAAAACGGTTGCTGAAAATTTAGCAGGTGTGGCTCCGCCTGATTTCAATAACCAGCGGGTTATACTGCCATTAGAACGCCCTGTTAAGGCTACCGGTCATTTGCAGATTCTGTATGGCAATCTTGCAGAGAAAGGCAGTGTGGCCAAGATCAGCGGGAAAGAGGGAGAACGCTTTGCCGGTACGGCGAGGGTGTTTGACGGGGAGTTCGCATTGATGAATGGCATTCACTCCGGTACGATCAAAGCAGGTGACGTAGTCGTTATCCGCTATGTTGGCCCAAAGGGCGCGCCGGGTATGCCTGAGATGCTTAAGCCTACATCGGCTATCATTGGCGCCGGGCTGGGTAAGTCGGTAGCGTTGGTTACGGATGGCAGGTTCAGCGGGGGCACGCATGGTTTTGTGGTTGGCCATATTACACCGGAGGCATTCGATGGTGGACTGATTGCGCTGGTGCAGGATGATGATCCTATTGTGATTGACGTAAGTACGCGTTCTATTACGCTGAAGGTCGGCGCTGACGAGATCAGGAAGCGCCGTGCGCAATGGCAGCAACCCGCCTTGAAGGTAACGAAGGGTGTATTGTTTAAATATGCCCGGCAGGTAAAGGATGCCAGCGAGGGTTGCGTTACGGATGAAGCATAACCTTATTAACATCATATTAAAAAACAAGTAAGGAGGGTTTGTATGGAAGCGGTAATAAAAGAAATAGGGCAGCAGAGGAAGCCGGCAGTTCTGACGTGCGACGAGTTATCGGGCGCTGCTGCCGTATTGGAAGCGTTGGTTGCTGAGGGTGCGGATACCATATTTGGTTATCCGGGTGGGGCGATCATGCCCATCTATGATGCTCTGTATGATTATATCACACTGTTACATCATATTCTTGTACGGCACGAGCAGGGTGCTATTCATGCCGCGCAGGGTTATGCGAGAGCGTCGGGTAAGCCGGGTATTGTTTTTGCGACCAGCGGCCCGGGTGCTACTAATCTTGTTACGGGTCTTGCTGACGCGATGATCGACTCTACCCCATTGGTCTGTATTACCGGGCAGGTCTATGCTCACCTGCTGGGTACCGATGCTTTCCAGGAAACAGATGTGATTAATATCACGACCCCTGTTACGAAATGGAACTACCAGGTAACTGACGCGACTGAGATACCACAGGTAATGGCCAAGGCATTTTATGTTGCCCGCAGCGGGCGCCCGGGCCCGGTACTGATTGACATTACCAAGAATGCACAACTGCAATTGTTTGCGTACGGGGGTTATACTCCATGTGATCATATCCGCAGTTACCGCCCCACTCCTATTATCCGGAAGAGTTATATAGGGGAAGCTGCCGGGCTAATTAACGGAGCCAGCAGACCCTTTGTTCTTTTTGGGCAGGGGGTAATTCTCGGCAATGCTGAAGCGGTGTTTAAAGCTTTTATAGAAAAAGCGGGCATTCCTGCTGCCTCGACAATACTTGGGCTGAGTGCTCTCCCCTCTGATCACCCGCTGAATATGGGTATGCTGGGCATGCATGGTAATTATGGACCTAATGTGCTCACTAATGAATGCGATGTACTTATTGCTGTGGGTATGCGCTTTGATGACCGTGTAACCGGGCGGCTGGATAAGTATGCTAAACAGGCGAAAGTTGTACATCTTGATATTGATCCGTCGGAGATTGATAAGAATGTTAAGGCAACTGTTGGCATCTGGGGTGACTGTAAAGAAACACTCCCTATGCTTACGGCTCTGCTTACCCCAAAACGTTATGACGACTGGTTTGCCCGGTTTGCTGAATGCCGGCGTGAAGAAGAGGCGATGGTGGTTCTGCCTGAGCTGTACCCTGAAGCCGGGCCGCTTACTATGGGCGAAGTAATCAGGCATATCAATACGCTTACAAAGGGCAACGCTGTAATAGTAACTGATGTAGGTCAGCATCAGATGACGGCCTGCCGGTATGCACAGTTTGCCCGGAGCAAAAGCAATATTACCAGCGGCGGCCTGGGTACAATGGGCTTCGCCCTCCCTGCTGCTATAGGTGCAAAGCTGGGTGTTCCTGAACGTGATGTTATTACTATTGCGGGAGATGGCGGTATACAGATGACCATACAGGAACTGGGTACTATTATGCAGTATAACGTTGATGTAAAGATCATCATTCTCAATAACCAGTTCCTGGGCATGGTACGCCAATGGCAGCAACTTTTTCACGAAAAAAGATATTCGTTTGTTGATATCGCGAGCCCTGATTATGTGCAGGTAGCAAGGGGCTATGGTATCAGTGGCCAGCGTGTTGACGACAGGGCCTCTCTTCCTGCCGCCCTGGCAACGATGCTGCAACATGACGGTGCTTACCTGCTGGAAGTAATGGTGGCAAAGGAGCATAACGTGTTCCCGATGGTGCCGCAGGGATGCAGCGTAGCGGAGATCCGGTTAAAATAAATTCATCATGCATAATGGTAACTCTTTTTTGCATACAACTGTAAAGAAATGAAACGAGAATATACGATAACGGTGTACACGGAAAACCAGGTGGGGTTATTGAACCGCATAGCGATCATTTTTTCCAAGCGGAAGATCAATATCATCAGCCTGAATACGTCCCCGAGCGAAGTGGAGGGCATACACCGTTTTACGATTGTGATACAGGAGACGGAGGAGGTGGTAAAGAGGCTGGTACGCCAGATCGAAAAGCAGGTTGATATTCTCCGTGCTTTTTTTAATACGGAAGATGAGATCGTATGGCAGGAAATGGCCCTGTACAAGGTATCTACCGACGAGATAGCGGCTAAGGTGAAAGTTGAACGCCTGCTGCGGGAGTTTGGTGCGAGGGCTGTGGCTATCCGTAAGGACTATACTGTATTTGAAACGACAGGGCACCGGGAGGAGACGGATAAACTTGTAGAGGTGCTGGAACCCTACGGGCTGATCGAGTTTGTACGGAGTGCGCGTGTGGCGATCATCAAGGCGAGCGATGGGTTTCATGAACGTCTTAAAGATTTTGAACAGCATCAGCCGGGGCAGGAGGTGGTGGAGAACGAGTACCTGAATGAGCAGGAGAAGGTGTTTAGTATGTAGCGGTAGTTAGTAGCGGGTAGCGGGATAAACAGTAAAAGATATTTCATCATTAAAATAATAAATATGGCACAGTTAAATTTTGGTGGCACGGTGGAGAAGGTGGTAACAAGGGAAGAGTTTCCGCTTGCTAAGGCAAGGGAAGTATTGCAGGACGAAACGGTGGCGGTGATCGGGTATGGCGTACAGGGGCCTGGTCAGGCGCTGAACCAGCGCGACAATGGGATCAACGTGATCATTGGTCAGCGGAAAGATTCTGCTACATGGGATAAGGCGGTTCGTGATGGCTTTGTGCCTGGCGAAACGCTGTTTGAAATCGAAGAGGCGCTGTCGAAGGCAACGATCATTTGTTACCTGCTCAGCGATGCGGCACAGATTGCGCTCTGGCCAACGGTAGAGCGGTACCTCACACCAGGCAAGGCACTGTATTTTTCACATGGTTTTGGCATCACTTTCAATGAGCAGACGGGTATCATTCCTCCGAAGGATGTAGATGTGTTTCTTGTAGCGCCCAAGGGCAGTGGTACCTCACTGCGCCGTATGTTCTTACAGGGGCGTGGGCTTAACAGCAGCTATGCCATTTACCAGGATGCTACGGGCCGTGCTTTTGAACGTGTGATTGCGTTGGGTATTGCCGTGGGTAGCGGTTACCTGTTTGAGACCGATTTCCGTAAAGAAGTGTACAGTGATCTTACCGGTGAACGTGGTACACTGATGGGTGCTATACAGGGCATTTTTGCTGCACAGTACGAAGTGCTGCGCCAGCGTGGTCACTCTCCTTCCGAGGCTTTTAACGAAACTGTGGAAGAGCTTACACAATCACTGATGCCATTGGTAGCGGAGAACGGTATGGACTGGATGTATGCGAACTGCTCTACCACGGCACAGCGTGGCGCACTGGACTGGTGGAAGAAGTTTAAGGACGCTACTCTGCCTGTGTTTAATGAACTGTATGACAGTGTTGCCGCAGGTAAAGAATCTCAACGGTCTATAGACAGTAATTCGCAGCCTGATTACCGTGAGCGATTAGAAGCTGAGTTAAAAGAGCTCCGCGAGAGTGAACTCTGGCAGGCGGGTAAGACGGTGCGCAGTCTCCGGCCTGAGAACCAGCGGGAAGGCGTTCCTGCTGTTAAAGATGAAGAATTGGTTACCGCATAATATCATACGATGAATGTAAAGGGGGCAGTTATAAGTACGGTACCGCAGAGCGGAACCATTGACATTGCCGCCGCGGCACAGCGGCTGAAGAAGGTAGCGTTACGTACGCCCCTTACCTTTAATCATGTGCTGTCGCGCCGGTACGGGTGTAATGTTTACCTGAAACGCGAAGACCTGCAGGTGGTACGCAGCTATAAGCTGCGTGGCGCTTACAATATGATGAGCAGCCTTTCTGCGGAGGAGTTGCAGCGGGGTGTTGTTTGTGCCAGTGCGGGTAATCATGCACAGGGTTTTGCCTACAGTTGTAAAAGGCTGAGGCTTGCTGACGGCAGTGCCGGCGTTAAGGGTGTGATCTTTATGCCGGTTATTACTCCGAAGCTGAAGATCGGCCAGACTAAAATGTTTGGTGAGCCGAATGTGCGGGTTGTCCTTGCGGGTGATACATTTGATGATTGCGCTGCGGCTGCCAAATCATATACGGAAGAACATGGCATGACTTTTATACCGCCCTTTGATCACCTGCGTATTATTGAAGGGCAGGGTACGGTTGGGATGGAAATTGCAGAGCAATTACCGGAAACGGATTTTATCTTTTTACCAGTAGGTGGCGGCGGGCTTGCCGCAGGTGTGGGTACTTATTTCAAATCCTTTTCTCCAAAAACGAAACTTATTGGTGCTGAACCTGCGGGTGCGCCTTCTATGACAGCGGCCCTAAAGGCTGGCCATCCGGTTACCCTGCCTCATATTGACAGTTTTGTTGACGGCGCTGCTGTAAAGCGGATGGGCGATATCACTTTCCCCATCTGCTGCCAGGTGCTTGAGGGTATCCATCCTGTACCGGAGGGTGAGGTATGTTCTGCCATTCTCAGCCTGTACAGTAAGGATGCTATCGTGGTTGAACCGGCGGGTGCGTTGGGTGTGGCGGCACTGGAAGCTTATAAGGAAGCCATCAGGGGAAGGAACGTGGTATGTATTGTAAGCGGCAGTAATAACGATATTGACCGTATGCAGGAGATTAAAGAACGGAGCCTGCAATACGAGGGATTGAAGCATTATTTCCTTATCCGCTTTGCACAGCGCCCCGGGGCATTGAAGGAATTTGTAAACGATGTGTTAGGTGCAAGCGATGACATTACCCGGTTTGAATACATGAAAAAACACAATAAGGAAACGGGGCCGGCGCTGGTGGGTATTGAACTGAAATCGGCTGCTGATTATGAACTGCTGCTTGCCAATATGAAAAAAATGAATATTGCCTATACGGAGCTGAACAAGGATGATACTTTGTTTGGCTACCTGGTATGACCCTGCTAAAACGCTTTGCCAGCCTGTGATCATTTACTGAACCAAAACGCGATACCATGCTGCTTAAATCAACAACACAACAGAACCCTGCCCTGCGACAGGGGCTTTACGATCCTGCATTTGAACACGATGCCTGTGGTATTGGCTTTGTGGCCAATATCCGCGGCCATAAGTCGCACCAATATATCGACGATGCGCTTACTGTACTGGAGAATATGGAACACCGCGGGGCCTGTGGCTGTGAAAATAATACAGGTGACGGTGCGGGTATTATGCTGCAGGTACCTCATGAGTTTTTCTTTGACGAATGCATCAGGCTGGGTGTGCACCTGCCGGCCTATGGCCGTTACGGTGTGGGCGTGCTCTTTTTTCCTAAAGACATCCGTATTCGCGAAGCTTGCCGTGATAGTTTTGGACGTGCTGCTGAAAAACTGGGACTGGAGATACTGGCTTACCGCAAAGTGCCTGTTGATCCCCGTGGTATCGGGGCAGGTGCGCTCAGCGTGGAACCGGCGATGGAACAGGTTTTTATTGCCTGCCCGGATCATATCAGCAATGCAGACGATTTTGAGCGAAAGTTATTTGTACTGCGTAACTATGCTACGCATACTATCTGCAATACGGTAAAGCAGGATGCGATAGGATTTTATATTGCTTCATTGTCGTATAAGGTTGTTGTATATAAAGGACAGCTTACGAGCCTGCAGGTGCGTTCTTATTTTCCTGATCTGCGTAATAAACGTGTGGTAAGTGCTTTCGGGCTGGTACATTCACGTTTTGCCACGAATACCTTTCCGTCGTGGAAACTGGCGCAGCCTTTCCGCTACATCGCCCATAATGGTGAGATCAACACTTTACAGGGTAACCTCAACTGGCTTAAGACGGGGCAGCATGGTTTCTGCTCTCCTTATTTTTCTAAAGAGGAAATGGATATGCTGCTGCCGATCATTACTACCCAGCAGTCTGATTCGGCCTGCCTTGATAATATGATTGAATTGCTTACGCTATCGGGCCGGTCGCTGCCGCATGTAATGATGATGCTTATTCCTGAAGCCTGGGATGGTAATGAGCAGATGGACCCTGTTAAAAAGGCTTTTTACGAGTTTCATTCTGCCATGATGGAGCCGTGGGATGGCCCTGCTTCTATTTCTTTTACTGATGGTAAAATAATTGGTGCCACGCTTGACCGTAACGGGCTGCGTCCTTCACGCTATTGTATTACGCATGATGACCGTGTTATCATGGCTTCTGAAACGGGTGTGCTGGGTGTGGAGCCTGCCCTTGTAAAAGAGAAAGGCCGCCTGCAGCCGGGTAAAATGTTTGTGGTGGATATGGAGCAGGGCTGTATCATCAGTGATGAGGTTCTCAAGCAAAAGATATGTGCACAGAAGCCTTATGGTGATTGGCTGAACGAATATAAGATACGGCTTGAAGAGCTGGATGAGCCGCGCGTAGCTTTTACTCATTTATCGGATACGAGCATCAGTAAATATCATAAAACATTCGGGTATAGTATTGAGGATCTGAATATGATCATAAAGCCAATGGCGCTGGAGGGAAAAGAGCCTACCGGTTCGATGGGCACTGATACGCCGCTTGCTGTATTGAGCGATCAACCCCAGCACTTCAGTGCTTATTTTAAGCAATTGTTTGCGCAGGTAACGAATCCGCCCATTGATCCTATCCGGGAGCGTATGGTGATGAGCCTTGCTACTTTTGTGGGTAATAACGGCAACCTGCTGGATGAGGCCCCGATGCATTGCCATAGTGTAGCCATTAAGCATCCTGTGCTTACCAGTAATGAACTGGAAAAGCTGCGCAGTATTGATACGGGTATTTTTCAATCTAAAACACTGCAAACTTATTTCAGGGCTGACGGGCAACCGGGATCGTTGCAGCATGGGCTGGACAGGCTTTGCCGCTATGCGGAGGATGCCGTACATGACGGCTACGAGGTATTGATTCTTTGCGACAGGGCTGTAGACAGTGAGCATGCTGCCATACCCTCGCTGCTGGCAACCAGCGCCGTTCATCACCATCTTATCAGGAAGGGATTGAGAAGCAGTGTAGGTCTTGTGGTAGAGGCTGGTGATGTTTGGGAAGTACATCATTTTGCCTGCCTGATCGCTTTTGGCGCTACCGCGATCAACCCCTACCTGGCCATGGCTACGATACGGAATATGAAACTGACTGGTGCGCTTAATTCACCACAGGAGTGGGAGTATCTCTGTGCCAATTATATCAAGGCGGTTTGCGATGGGCTGCTTAAAATATTTTCCAAGATGGGAATCTCTACCCTGCAGTCTTACCAGGGAGCGCAGATCATGGAGATACTGGGTATAAGCAGGGAGGTGGTGGACAAGCATTTCACGGGAGCTACTTCGCGTATAGAGGGTATTGGCCTGGATGAGATAGCCCGGGAAGCGCTGGCAAAGCATTACCTGGCTTTCAGTAAAAAGAATATCCCGGTTGACCGGCTGCCTGCGGGTGGTATATACCAGTGGAAACGGAAGGGTGAGTTTCATTTGTTTAACCCCCAAACGATACATCTTTTGCAGCAGGCTACCCGTACGAATGATTACGGCCTGTTTAAGAAATATGCCAAGCTGATCAATGACCAGTCTGAAAAAGCCTGTACGTTGCGCAGTCTTTTTGAGTTTATGCCTCAACGGCCTTCTGTACCGATTGATGAGGTGGAGCCGGCAGAAAATATTTACAAACGTTTTGCTACGGGTGCAATGAGTTTTGGTTCTATCTCCTGGGAGGCGCATACCACGCTGGCCATTGCTATGAACCGGCTCGGTGGTAAGAGCAATACGGGCGAAGGTGGTGAGGATGCACAACGGTACACCCCGTTGCCCAATGGTGACAGTATGCGCAGCGCCATTAAGCAGGTAGCGAGCGCGAGGTTTGGGGTAACGAGCGAATACCTGTCGGAAGCGGATGAAATACAGATCAAAATGGCACAGGGGGCCAAACCGGGCGAAGGTGGACAACTGCCGGGGGATAAGGTTGACGAATGGATAGGCCGGACACGCCATGCCACACCGGGTGTTGGATTGATCTCTCCCCCACCCCATCATGATATTTACAGTATTGAAGATCTTGCCCAGTTGGTGTTTGATCTGAAAAATGCTAACCGTAACGCACGTATCAATGTTAAACTGGTAAGTAAGGCCGGTGTAGGTACTATAGCGGCCGGTGTGGTAAAAGCAAAGGCTGATGTGGTTTTGATTGCGGGGCATGACGGTGGTACAGGCGCCTCTCCGATAAGCTCGGTTAAGCATGCCGGATTACCGTGGGAGCTCGGGCTGGCGGAGACTCACCAGACTTTAGTAAAAAATAAATTACGCAGCCGCGTGGTGGTGCAGGCGGACGGGCAAATGAAAACCAGTCGTGATATTGCCATTGCGGCACTACTGGGTGCGGAAGAATGGGGCGTGGCAACGGCGGCGCTGATCGTGGAGGGCTGTATCATGATGCGTAAATGCCATCTTAACACCTGCCCGGTGGGTGTGGCCACGCAGGACCAGGACCTGCGCAAACAGTTTACTGGTAACCCTGATCATGTAGTTAATTTCTTCCGTTTTATTACACAGGGGCTGCGTGAGATTATGGCAGACCTGGGTTTTCGTAATGTGAATGAAATGATCGGCCAGGTCAGTCACCTGCGGGTGCGTCAAGATATCAGGCACTGGAAATGGAGCCGCATTGATCTGTCGGCCATTCTTTACCGTGAACCTTTATCGGCTCATACTACGTTGTATAACTGTGAAGTACAGGAACATGGTATGGAAAATATCCTCGACTGGCAATTATTGGAAACTGCAAAACGGGTATTCGGGAATGGGGAACGGATAAAGGCCGCTTTCCCGATCAGGAATACTGATCGTACGACCGGTACTTTATTGTCGAATGAAATTACCAAACGATATGGTGCTGCCGGTTTGCCGGAAGACAGCCTGCACTTTTCTTTTACCGGTACGGCGGGGCAAAGCTTTGGTGCGTTTGCTACCCGCGGCCTCACTATGGAGATTGAAGGTGATGCCAATGATTATTTCGGTAAAGGATTGAGTGGCGCCAAGCTCATTATTTATCCTTCTGCGCTGGCTTCTTTTGTACCGGAAACAAACAGCATCATCGGCAATGTAGCTTTTTATGGCGCTACCAGTGGTGAGGCCTATATCCGCGGTATGGCGGGTGAGCGTTTTGCCGTGCGTAATTCCGGCGCCAGGGTAGTGGTAGAAAGCGTGGGTGATCACGGTTGCGAGTACATGACGGGTGGTTGTGTGGTTATTCTTGGTGCTACCGGCCGCAACTTTGCTGCGGGTATGAGTGGAGGTATTGCCTATATCTATGATGTGGCAGGTGGGTTTGCTGCCAACTGTAACCGTGAAATGGTTGATCTTGACCTGCCTGATGAAGGGGATGTTGCTGTTCTCAAACAAATGCTCGAAGCGCATCACCAGTGTACAAAGAGTACTGTTGCTGGTTTTGTACTGAACGACCTGGATAACCAGTTACAATATTTCGTAAAAGTGTTTCCGAAAGATTTCAAGCGTGTGCTGATGGGGAGTAAGGTAGCGCCGGAGGTTAGTAAGCGGCATTAAATAAATCATTAAAAATAACCTGCTATGGGTAAAACAACAGGGTTTATTGAATACAACAGGGAACTGCCGGCTAAGCGGCCGGTTGACGAACGCGTAAGGAACTATAATGAATTTGTACATCGCTATAGTGCGGGGCAATTGAATGAACAGTCTGCCCGCTGTATGAACTGCGGTGTGCCTTTTTGCCAGAGTGGTTGCCCACTGGGCAATGTGATACCGGAGTTTAATGATGCGGTATATAACGAGCAATGGGAAGAGGCGTATGCTATCTTAAGCTCTACCAACAACTTTCCTGAGTTTACCGGCAGGATATGTCCTGCGCCGTGCGAGAGCGCCTGCGTGCTGGGTATTAACCGGCCTGCGGTGGCGATTGAAGAGATAGAGAAACATATTATTGAGATTGCTTTTGAGAGGGGTTTTGTACGGCCCAGGAAGCCTAATCTGCGCACGGGCAAGAAAGTGGCGGTGATCGGTAGCGGCCCTGCGGGATTGGCTGCGGCGGCACAACTGAACTATGCCGGGCACCAGGTAATGGTATATGAGCGGGATGATGCCCCGGGTGGTTTGTTGCGTTATGGTATTCCTGATTTCAAATTGGAGAAATGGGTGGTTGACCGCCGTATCCAGCTTATGAAAGACGAAGGCGTTCAGTTTACCTGTCATGCGCATATCGGGGTAAACGTTAACGTTAATGACCTGCTAAGGGAATACAATTCGATTGTATTGGCTTGTGGTTCAACAATACCACGTGATCTTACCATTGCGGGGCGCGATTTGCCGGGGGTGCATTTTGCGATGGATTACCTGAAGCAGCAGAACAAACGTAATGCTGGTATTGACCCGCTGGCTTATGGTGATATTGAAAGTAATATTTTTCCTGTGGATATCTCTGCAACGGGTAAGCATGTAGTGGTAATCGGGGGTGGTGATACCGGCAGCGATTGTGCAGGTACGGCCAACCGCCAGGGTGCTGCTTCGGTTACCCAGCTTGAATTGTTACCGATGCCACCCACAGCACGCACAGAAGCAATGCCCTGGCCCTCCTACCCGATGCTGTTAAAGAAGACCTCTTCGCACGAGGAAGGTGTGCAGCAGGCCTGGGGTGTGGCTACCAAAGCATTTCTTGCTGACGGGGACGGGCAGTTGCGTGCGCTTGTACTTGTTGATCTGCAATGGCATGCCGGTGCTGACGGGCGCCCTGCCCGCTTTGGGGAGATAGCCGGATCGGAAAGAGAGCTGCCCTGTCAACTCGCTTTACTGGCGATGGGGTTCCTGCACCCGCAGCATGAAGGGTTGATTGCAGCGCTGGAGCTGGAGCTTGACGAGCGGAAGAATGTACGCGCTGCCGAGGGACGGTATGTAACCAGTTTGCCTAAGGTATTTGCGGCTGGCGATGTGCGCCGCGGGCAGAGCCTTGTTGTATGGGCGATCAGCGAGGGGCGTGAGTGCGCGCGGAAAGCAGATGAGTACCTGATGGGGTATTCGTTGCTGGAGACGAAGGATGGGGGATTGGGGGTGGAAGGCTCCATTTGTGTGCGTTAAAATATCTTAAAGGATAATAACCGCCAGGAAAAAAACGGTTCCTGTTACCTTAATAGTGCTGGTGAAATTGATTGGGGGATATTTTGCAGGGGAAATAAAGTGTTGCCAGGATAAGAGCTTTACAATTGAAAGCAACTATTTTTTCTTCAACGTCAGATAATCGAGAAAGTAAACGATTTTAAGGCTGAGTTCGTTGCTGTGCGGGTTGTTGAAGACTTCGGTGAAGTTTTTGCGGTATGTGGTATTGGTGTAAGGGTCGAGGTAAACATTTCCTCCGAGGGCATTCTTCCAGGCGAGTGTAAGGCGGCTGCCCCACTTGAAATCCCAGGTATAGAACATATCGATATTGAATACATTGAAGTTGCGGTTGCGGCCGGGTGAGAAAGGAACTTCGTACCAGTCGCCATCAGTTTTGAGTTTGTAGAACCTTATATTTTCAAGGTGTGTCCAGTTGTGGCGCATACGGATGGTCCAGTTCATTCTTGGCGTAAAGCTATACTGCATCGAAGCCACGAGGTTATTGATCTTCACTTTTCTGTAGCTAATGACAGGGTCATTATATCCTGCTACCATTGTGCTTATTGTATCCCGGTGTGAAAATCCCCAGGCGCCATTGTCTTTCTGGTGATCGAAATTGATGCTTACCTGGAACCTGTCGTTAAAGCGGTAACGAGCACCGCTCTGCATGGTTAAATAGAGGTCGTTGTACCAGGGTGATTCGGCGAATCCGAGAAACCAGCTTATGTAGAGTTTCTTACGGCTATCGGAACTACCTCCGCTACCTATAAATGCATAAGGGATGCGTTTCATGGCTACACCGGGTGTACGGGCTTCAAAAAAGTCTTTATAGTACATTGGGGTAGACTCAATATTGAGCGAAACGTCCCAGAAGTTTTTGAAAACAACATAGTTTTCTGTAGTCAACTTGAGGTCGGACCATGCAAAGGGTTTATAGAGGTAGTTATTCGTCACGCTAAAACTATACCGCTGCCGGAGAAAGCGTTTGGTTTGGGTGTTGACGTTATAACTGATGTTGCCTCCATACTGGAAGGAGTTGTTATTAAACAGGAATCCGAGGTCGTTGGGGTCGTACTTATCACTTTCCACCCCACTGCTGATCTCATACTGCAACCGCCCGCTTACTTTGCGGTAGCCACCAAAGCTGGTAAACCCATTATAGGAGCCATTCTTTCCCCAGATGCTGCTGAAGCGCCCTGTCCAGTATATGTTATAGATATTCTTTTTGTCAAAAAGCGAAAGGTCGAGACTGCTGACGTTAGCATTACGACTGTTGCCTTTGCGTAGTACATTGGTATTGGTAAAACTTATGGAAGACCTGTTTTTAAGCGCCTGATCGAGTACGATGATATTGTAGTTGGTAAGCGGTTCGGTAAGTATGCTGCTGTCTGCCCCGGTATATTTATTGCGCAATTTGGCATACATCGGGGCGGAGATGGCATTGAGCACCCCAATGCCCAGGTTGTTTTTTGTACGGCCGCTGAACTTGGTGGCATTATATAAACGTGTAATGCCGGGGTTCTTTTTTATTTCGTATGTGGGATTTGAACCTACCAGGTCGAGCACGCCCTGCGTACCAGTGGGTGAAGCGCCGATGCGGCGGGAATAGAAAAGGCCTGCTTTATTAAAGAGCTCTGTTCCTTCTGTAAAGAAAGGCCGGAAGTCTTCAAATTTTACTTCAAATGGCGTGAGGTTGAGGAATACATTATCGCTCTGCACTTGTGCAAAGTCGGGTATGAGGGTCATATCGAGGGTAAAGCTTTCGTTGATGCCATACTTTACGTCCATACCACCGCTTTTGAGTACTTCGGTAACGTCGCCTGTGGTGGTGGGTGAAACACGGATACCTGTAGAGAGGTAAGGCAGGAAGGAGAGCCTGAGTGGGGGTACGATCCTGTCTAAACCCTTGAGATCGCCCCATTGGTTCACTGTTCCGTCTATATTAAGGTTCTGCGCATTCCAACTGGCTTCTTCGTTATTACCACGGGTAAAACGGGTAAACTGGATGCCCCAATCCTGCAGGTCTTTTTTAGAAAAGCGGATAGCGCTGAAGGGGATCTTCATTTCTACGATCCAGCCATCGGCGTTGATGCTTGTGCTGCTTTCCCATACGGCATCCCAGCTCCTGTCGAAACCTCCGTTACTGCCACTCTGCGACTGGCGTGCGTCGCCCTGTACGCCGGCGGCTGATACCTGGAATACAAAGGCGTTCTGCCTGTCGTGGTAGGTATCAAGTCCTACGGTAAAAACATCTGCATCCTGGAGGGTGAGTACATCGCGCTGGGTGAGCTGGTGACGGATATTTTTCTTTTCATCATACAGGTAAGCGCCTATATAAATAGCTGTATTGTCGTAACAAACACGTACTACTGATTTTTTGGAAGCTGGTGTACCAAAATCGGGGAAGCTTTTGATAAAGTCTGTGGCAATTGCTGCCCCTTTCCATGCGGCCTCATCCAGTTTGCCGTCAATCTTTACAGACTGGCTGATCTTTACGGCATCGATACTCCTTACCTGTGCTTTTATAACACAGGTAGTGGAGAGAAGGCAAAACATAAGCAGGAGCCGTTGTCGCATACAGCCAAATAAAGGGGCAAAAATATGGAAACTGAGTTTAGGGCGTGACATGTTTTTTATAAATGGTTATATACAGGCACTTAATCTGTATAAAACGAAAAGCGGCAGGAGGTATTTTACGTAGTTTTACTCATAAAGACCGTCTTTTCACTTCCTTTTCGATCAAACTGAGCTCTCTTCCGGTTTGTCCGGCTACTGAACTATTTTCCTGGGCGCGGCGCATGAGGTAGGGCACTACGTCCTGGATAGGGCCAAAAGGAAGGTATTTGCTTACGGAGCAGCCGGCTTTGGCGAGGTTAAAAGTGATGTTATCGCTCATGCCGTACAACTGGGAGAAATGGATATGGGGGTGATTCAGGGGGTGTCCTTTTTCACGGAGGAGTTCCGCGGTACGCAGGTTGCTGTATTCATTATGGGAGGCCACGATCAGGGCGATGCGGTTGAGGTGTTCTATGCAAAAAGCGACTCCTGCATTATAATCAGCATCGCAGGTTTCTTTATCGGGCTGTATGGGTGAGGGATAGCCCAGTTCTGCGGCCCGCTTTCTTTCTTTTTCCATATAAGCGCCGCGTACGAGTTTGGCTCCGAGTATAAAGTCTTTTTTGCCGGCGGCTTCAAGTGAATCGTGCAGGAAGGAGAGCCTGTCGTGCCGGTACAACTGAATGGTATTGTACACTACGGCTTTTTCCCTGTTGAACTTAGCCATCATCAGGAATGTCAGCACATCTACGGGATCCTGTATCCATGTTTCTTCGGCATCTACCAATACGCCTACGTTACCGGTGGCGGCTGCTGTGCAGATCGTCTCCATACGTTCCACCACGCGCTCCCACTCTACTCTTTCGCTGTCGGTGAGGGTTTGAAGGGCTGCATCAAAACGGGTCATCAGTGTTCCTTCGGCTCCTGCTACTGAGGAGTCGAGTTTTTCGAGCAGGCCAAAACGGGCAAAGCCGGTGACTTTGATGCTCATGAGGGGAATATTGGGCTGGGTAGCTGCGTATTCTATCACCCGGATAAATTCACGCATGGCGTGGTCAAAGCCTTCTTCCCCGTCGTCGCCGCCTTCCACGCCATAGTCGAGGATTACCTGTACGTCGTACTCTCCCAGTTTTTTGGCTACTACGGCCGTTTCTTCGAGGGTTTCTCCGCCTACAAATTGCCGGAAAATGGTATTGCGGATGATGGTACGTGTAAAAGGCAGGTGCCATTTAATGGCGAAAGGGGTAACAGCAAGACCCAGTTTGATTAGCCAGGGTTTTCCCATACTGCTGAACAGGAAATGGGCTTTTTTGAGTTCACGGTTGGATTTATAGGCAAATGCGTAGATGGTATTGTCAAAAGAGATTTCCGGCTGAACGTTCATATAACAAAATTCGAAGCCCGAAATTCGGGAACGGAAGGTGAACTGCCAAATATTGAGCAGATAATTTAGCGGGGCCATTAATGGCATGGCCTGCCGTTTTGTGGCGGCAGGCCATATATTATACCAGATCAGGGCTATACTGTTTCTGATTATAATTGTAGTTTATTACCCGGTTGATGTCTAACTGGTTGGTAAACGTGCTAAAATGAGCAAGGATGTAAAGATTGTTTTTATTCTTTACTCTTATCGAAGTGCAGTAACCACTGGTGGCCGTATTTATCGGTAAGGTCGCCAAAGAGCGCTCCCCAGAATGTATCTTCGAGGGGATGGGTTGCTTCACCTCCTTCGGACAGGAGGGCATACCTGATCCTGATCTCTTCTTCGCTGCGGCATTCGAGCATGAGCGAAATACTGTTTCCTTTGATCAACCCTTTATCGCCGGTCATGTCGGTTCCCATCAGTACCAGTGCGCCCTTAGTGAGCGTGGAGTGCAGGATGGCTGCTTTCATCTGCTCCGGCATTTTATCGGCGAGGGGGCTTTCGCCAATCGTTTGCAGGGTAAGCTCGCCACCGAGACAGGATTGGTAAAAGGTCATTGCTTCGCGGCAGTTACCGTTAAACGTAAGGTAAGAATTTATCCTTTGTGTCATATTTACTCTGTATTAAATTAATGTGTTTACGGAAGTATCTTTACCATACATTGCACATCTTTTTCGTTGAGGTAAACTTCGAGACAAAACCCGTCGGGGTCTAAACGCGGGTCGGCGAGAAATTGCCGGAAAGTTTTACCGATGCTGGTTTCATCTTTATGCCAGTTGATCAGTGTGTGGCTGAGGTAGGTGCCTGTTGGAACTGTGAAGACCGGGCAGCCCAATGCTTCGCCCTCGCCTTCATGAAGCGCTTTGACTGCTGCCCTGTAAATAATTTCTCCACCGGGCCCGGGAAATGAGATCCCAAAAAAGTCTCTTCCTTCAACGGAAGGCAGTAATGCGTGCAGTTTCTGAAATGCGGCACCGATGCCTGCGGGAAACTGCTCTGCCTGAACATAAAACAAGCTGATCTCTTCTTCTATTTGTTCTTCCTTCATGGGATTTGTTTTACTGATACAAAGATGGCTACCGCTGCTGAAATTGAGAGGGTGTAAAAAAGACATTTTGAAGGGTTGATTGCGACAGGTGTTTAGATTATCTTTGGTATATGAAGCACGTATCAATTTTAGTACCGGAAACGGCGGTGATAGAAGCGGTTGCGGATCCCCGTTATATGTTTTTAGCAGTAAACCAGTTTCTGGCATCTGCGGGCAGTGCTCCGCTGTTCAGTGTAGAACTGGTAGGGCTCTCTTCTTCTGTACAACTGGAGAACTGTTTGTTTTCTGTGCATCCTGACAAGCTGGCACAGGACGTTGTACATACGGACCTGATCTTTATACCTGCGCTGAGCGGTAATATTGATAAGGCGCTGGAGCTGAACAGGAAAATGATACCCTGGATTGTTGAGCAGTATGGAAAGGGTGCGGAGGTGGCTTCTCTTTGTATTGGTGCTTTCCTGCTGGCAGAAACGGGGCTGCTTAAGGGGAAGAAATGTTCTACCCACTGGCTGCATGCCAACACGTTCCGTAGTATGTATCCTGATGTGGAGCTTGTGGACGGGAGTATCATTACAGAAGAACAGGGCATTTATTCGAGTGGTGGCGCCAACTCGTACTGGAACTTGCTGCTGTATCTTGTAGAAAAATATACTGACCGCGATACGGCCATCCTGGCGTCGAAATATTTTGCTGTGGATATTGACCGTGACAGCCAGTCTGCCTTTATGATGTTTAAAGGACAGAAGGATCATGAGGATGAAGCGATTAAACTGGCACAGGATTTTATTGAGAAGCACTATACGGATAAAATAACTGTGGAACAACTGGCTGACCGGTGTGCTATGGGGCGGCGCAGTTTTGAGCGGCGGTTTCGTAAGGCTACTAATAATACTGTTCTTGAATACATACAGCGGGTAAAGATTGAAGCGGCAAAACGGAGTTTTGAGCGCAGCAGGAAAAATATCAATGAAGTGATGTTTGATGTGGGCTATACTGATACAAAGGCTTTCCGTACTATTTTTAAAAAGATTACCGGGTTAACTCCCATTGAGTACAGGAATAAATATAATAAGACAGCGGGTGCTGCTGCGGGTTAATATCTCCGGGCTGCAGTGATTTATTACGGCAGTGCCTGCAGAGGGAGCAGCAGCGGGTGACGGTGTTGATGTACAACAATGTTCTCCCGGCGTGCCGGTGCTGCTGAGCCTGTTGGGTTATGACCGCTTTAACGATTTTGTTGCTGCTCTTGCCAAAAGGGGATACATTTTTTAGCGATAGCGGGTAACTGCTCTGCCATACTGCTGACGGTGCCTGTGGCTTCGGGAAGCCTATTAATAGGGACTCTGCCAGTTGTGATCGAACACGTTCTTGATTATTAAGCGGTGGCAGGCTTATTTCTTCTCAGGTAGCTTCCTGCCATTGCGGCAAAGCCCGCTACCAATCCGCCAATTAGCCCGGTGGCTACTACCAGCAGGATGGGGTTATCCATTTTCAGGATCAGTTGGGATATTTTATGCGCCAGGATGTGGCCGTTTGCACTGCTGCGCAGGTAGCTGAGTATTGCCCATAGCAGGAATACGCCGAGAAAACCGGCAAGGAATGCTTTGAATGCTCTTTGGGGTACGACCAGCGCCACGATGGCTGATACGATGGCGATGCTCCACCAGGGCCAGTAGATACAGGCGGCAAAACTGAGCAGGGCGGTGAGAATAAGGGCGATTATAAATTTCATGATGATTGTCTTTGTAAATGATTGAATGGTACCGGGGTTATTTGCTGAATGTCATTGTCCATTTCACGCGTGAATCTTTGGACTCATTTTTGGTCATCACCCATATTTTGTTGTATTTGCCTGCGGCCCAGTCGTCTATAAAATTATCATAGTACCTGCTGCCGGGGTTGCCGCTCTGCCCACCGGGATAGATGCCGTAAGCCTCTGTTTGCCGGGAAAGCTGCACTATCATACGCCAACTGGGGCCATGATCGCTGGTTGCCGCATTGATGATGTGCTGCCCGCCACCGATTGGCAGCCGCTGGCGGCTGAAGGCGGGTAGTTTGAGCAGGTGGTTTACGCTGGTACCTTTATAGGCTGCGAGCTCCAGCAAGCCATTGGCTTCTACCTGCTTAAGGCGTTCTGAGGCTTTATTGAAGGAGGATGTGGCTATATCAGCGAGTGTTTCTTTTTGCGGGGTATTGATATCGTCGATCATCTTATATGCACTGTCTTTGAGGATCTGCTCCAGGGTTGTGTTATCCTGTACATACATGATGGGTTGGGGTGCTTTGGCATATTCATCGTCGTGCACACCCTGGCGGAATGCATACCAGGCAAAAAGGAATACGGTAGCGCCTTTGGAATGGACGTCGTGACGCAGGTCCCAGGTTTTGAGCAGGTCGAAATACTTTTTACCGTCGGGTGTGAGGGCTTCCTGCCTGATATTCTTCAAAAAGATGGGTCTTGCCATTTCTGCAAAGACGTTGTAATTGTCTGTCTGCATCTTCATCATGTCTTCGACGGTAATATTGTTCATACCATTGAGCATACGGTTTACAATAATGCCGCGGTATTCGGGATATTCGAGACCAAGGTAGTAGGGATAATTATAGTCTACAGGGCGCTGGTTGGCGCTGCTTACGAAGCCTCGTTCGGGGTTGTACTGGAAGGGTACTTCTGTTTGTGGGATCATGCTTTTCCACATATAGCTGCTGTCTGTACCGGGCATTACAAAATCGCCCTGCCCTGCCCATTTGGCGGGGAAGTTACCCTGTGTGCGGATAGCGATGTCGCCATTTTTGGCAGCAAAGAGACAGTTTTGTCCGGGTGTTTGCAGGTATTTGGCGGCTTCGGAGTAATCCGCATAATTTTTTGCGTGGTTGAGCGAATAGAACAGTTTCATTTCGTTGCTGCCGTCGTGGGCCGTCCAGCGTACAGCGTATGCTTTAGCGTTGGTTTGGCGGCCACCGCTGAAGGTTTTGTCGTACATTACCGGTCCGAATATGGTGTAGGCTACTGAATCGATAACGGTGGCACTGTCTTTTACGCCGATGCGTTCCACTTTCCAGGTCACTTTTTTCCACTCGTTGTTGAACCAGTATTCATTGCGGCTGTCGTCTTTAAATTTTATTTCGTAATAGTCGCGTACGTCGCGTCCGCCATTGGTAAAGCCGAAGGCGCAACTGTCGTTGAAGCCGATGATGACGCCCGGTGCCCCGGGGAAGCTTACCCCATAAGCGTTAAAGTCTGGTGTGGAGATCTGCATTTCGTACCAGAGGGAGGGCAGGTTAAGGGAAAGATGGGGGTCGTTACAAAGGATGGGAGCCCCGCTCTTTGTTTTCTTACCGCTTACGGCCCAGTTGTTACTGCCGTTTTCTTTATGTGGTTTGGAAGGTGTGGGGGTAAGGTATTGTGTATTGCCGTTGAAATACAGGGAATCGACCTTTGGGGGTGCCACGGGTTGTATGGTGGGTGGTATAACGGGTGTGCCTTTGGGAATAATGGGATCGAGGGAATCCTGTATTGGGGGGAAAAGCCGGGCAAAGTCTTCGGGGCTGAAGAATGTTTTGGCATTGGTCATTTCAAAATCATTTTCTCCTCCGGCCAGGTCGAACGACATATATTTCAGAAAGAGCATGGTTTTGAGGTTGGTCCAGGGCTCGGGTTTATAGCCGAGCAATTTATATTCGATGGGGAGTGAGCTTTCTGTAAGTGTATTGATATAGGCGTTCACGCCTGCTGTATAGTTGTCGCAGGCACCTTTGATGGCAGGGTCGGCCTCCATGGTTTTGAGTGAGTTTTCGGCGCCAAAGACCATACCGAGGCGCCGGAATTCGCGGTCGTGGTTGAGGGCGATGGAGCCAACAATTTCGCTGGCCCGGCCTGCTGCAGAATGTGTTTGCAGTTCCATCTGCCAGAGGCGGAACCTTGCATGCAGGTAGCCCTGTGCAAAATAGGCGTCGTTTTCCTGTTCTGCAAAGATGTGTGGTACGAGGCGGTCGTCGAGATAGACTTCTGTCTTACCCTGTAGCTGGGGAAACTTAATCGTGGCACTGTAGTTTTCGTTCAGCGGCTCGGCGTTTTGCCAGAGGCCGTGCTGCGGGCTGAGGAATTTACCGAGCGGGGCGGGTAAAACCATTTTGGTGTTAAAAATGATCACCAGGCCGGTTGTAACCGCGGCAGAGATCAAAGCAGGTAGTATACGCATATCATTGATTAAAGACCTAAGATAGGAAAAAAGCGAATATGTTATTTTTATTAGCTATTGATTGGAGTGATGTGTATTGCTGCCTGTATATTTTTACGCAGGTAAAATGGGATATCGCTGCCGATAAATAATTATATTAGCTAACTTATTTTCTCTGTTATGAAACAAAACGGCCTGTTATGATCAAGGTTACCCGTCCTGAACCACCTGCATTCCTGTTTCAGCGGGCAATGCAGAAAGAGCAGGAACGCATGGCGGACTTTTTCAGGAAAGCTGATCTTCAAAAGCGGTATAATTTTCACATGAGCTTGTTGCGGCGGTTCAGGCCCAGTCTTGTAAAGGTGTTTAATTACCGGTGCGGGTATTGTGACCGGCGGATTGAAGTGACGGATCTTGCCGAGGTGGAACAGTTCAGGCCCAAGAGTGTGTACTGGTGGCTGGCTTATGAATGGGAAAACCAACTGCTGAGCTGTGAAGTGTGCAGCAAGCGGTTTAAGGGTGTTTTGTTTCCCGTGGAGCAGGCACAGCCGCAGGGTAGCCTTACGAATAAAAGCAGCGCGGAATTAAATGAGCTTGAAAAGCCATTGCTGCTTAACCCATTCACTGACGACCCTGAAGAGCATTTTGCGTATGCTGTTGATGATGATATGAAACGTGTGGGTATGGTGGCACGTACGAAAAGAGGGGAAGTTACCATTGAGACGGTGGGGCTGAACAGGATGGAACTGATGAATGAGCGGTATGAGATTGCTTCGCTTTTTATTGTAATGCTTACGGCGTGCAAGGATACAAATATTGGCAGATTGGAAACGCAAAAACTGGTGAGCCGTATAACAGAAATGACATACGATGCTGCTCCTTTTGCGGGCATGACACGCTGGCTGCTTGATGATTTTGAAAGGAAGCATGGTGTTATTGCCCTGCCGGGAAAAGCGGTAAAGACCGAGCGGGTGATACAGCGGGTGGAGCGGGGTGTTATTGAGATTCCGGAAATATCATTTCCTACCCGCAGCATACCGTTACCTATTGCTGCATCTTCGAACGGATTGATCATTAACCGTTTTGTTCCCTGTGAGATTGAGATCAGCAATTTTAAATCTATCAGTCATTTGCATCTCAGTTTCCGGGGTATTGAAGAAAATATGGAATATGCACGGCAGCGGCTGAAGCCGGGAGAGGATATTGACCGGAAGCTCCGTGAATCGTGGCTGCTGCTTCTGGGAGAGAATGGGGTGGGTAAAAGTTCGGTATTGCAGGCGATCGGCCTTGCCCTGCTGCCCGGTAGCCTGCGTGATGATTATATCGAAGATCCTAAGGCGTTGGTTAAGGCGGGGCAGCAAAAAGGGTTTGTAAAGATCAAGCTTGGTGATAAGGAACCGGTTGAAATGCATTTTACCCGGGATGGGAAGGTTTGGGGCAACGTAGATCAGTATAATGATTATCTTCTTGCATACGGTGCCACACGGCTGCTGCCCAAGGGCAACCTGCAGCCGCAGCCGAATACGGGCAGGATAAAAGTGCATAACCTGTTTGACTACAGCATTGCTCTTGAAAATGCAGAACAATGGTTGCTGGGATTGAATGCAGATGATTTTGACCAGGCGGCGCTTTTTCTGAAGGACCTGCTTTTTCTCAAAGAGAACTTATTACGGAAGGATAATAAAATTTATACACAGGAAAATGGCAAGCAACTGGAGCTGGGGGTATTGAGCGATGGGCATAAAACACTGCTGGCACTGGCTGTAGATATGCTCAAAACTTTTGCTACACAGGAGGGTGATGCGCGCTACCGCGATATACAGCGTTATGCCAGCGGTATAGTGCTGATCGACGAGATCGGTACTCACCTTCATCCCCGCTGGAAAATGAAGATCGCAGAAAGGCTGCGTACTGCGTTGCCCCGCGTTTTCTTTATTGTAACCTCGCATGAACCATTGTGCCTGCGCGGATTGCGTGATAAGGAGGTGGTGGTATTAAACCGGGAACCGGGCACAGGCGAGATCAGTATGGTGACCGACCTCCCCTCGCCCGATGGCATGCGTATTGACCAGCTACTTACTTCACGCTACTTTGGCCTTAACAGTACTATTGACCCTGATATTGAAGAAAAGTTTGAGCGTTATTACCTGTTGCTGGGCAAACCTGAAATGGACAGAACGGCGCAGGAAAAACAAGAGATTGAATTGTTGCAGGCTGAACTGAAAAGCCTGAACCAGTTGGGCGAGACCTTACGGGAGGAGTTGTTTTATTATGTAATTGATGAGGTTATTGCACAGCAGGTAAAAAAATCGGGGATGAAAACGAAGGAAGCGCTGAAGGATGAAGTTAAAACCCGGATAGAGGCGTTATTAAAAGAAATTGATATCAACTATTTATAGCCATGATCTATATTGAACGAACGCCGAAAGATCTTGACTTTATACAGGCGCCGAAGTTCAGTGCCAAACTGAAGGAAGAGTTTGAAAGGGCGAAAGAGCATTTTACTGCTGCTCGGAAAACGGGCAGTATCAAATTTGAGTGCTATAAACACCCGGAGATCAAGAACAAGCTTATCGAATTGTTTAAGGGGAAGTGTGCTTACTGCGACAGCAGCATTACGCATATTACTGCGGGGGATATCGAGCACTTCAGGCCTAAGTCGGCCTACTGGTGGCTGGCCTGTGACTGGAACAACCTGCTCTTTGCCTGTGAAAAGTGTAACCGTACGGGTAAGAATGATGCTTTTCCCCTGCTGAGTGGTGCCAGTACAAAATGTACGTATACTGACCCGGAGAGTCTTGCGGATGAGGACAGGAACGAGCGCCTGCTGCTGAATCCGTGCGTGGAGAATCCTGAAACTTATCTTGCTTATGATGAAGCGACGGGGGTAATCTGTCCGCAAACCCGGCATCTCAAAGATTCAAAAGACAGGCGGATGGCAGAAACTTCTATTGACGTGTACCGGCTGCAACGCCGTGAGCTGGTGCAGGAGCGGGAGAAAGTGCTGATCCTGCTGCTGGCGCAGATTGACTATACCCGGAAGGTGATTGAGAATTATAACCAGGTGAGCGGGTTTACTGCTGCGGTTAAAAAGCAATTTGAACAAAAGATGAAGGAAGAGATGGCCAAACTTCTGCGGTATAATGATCCGGGCCGGCCTTACCTGGGCATGGTGCGCCAGGTATTGCGTAAATTTTTTAATGAGAACGGACTGGCGTTACCTCCATCACTTATGTGATAGGTGTTAGTGAATAACTGGTACCGGCCTGCTTTCTGCAGTGAAACATTTCCGTAAGTTTGTGTCATGCATTCCCAGACAGAAGAAAATTACCTGAAGGCTCTTTTTAACCTGGCCAACAGTAAGGGTGAAGTAAGTGTTAATGAGCTCAGCAGGCAGTTGGCGATCAAGATGCCAACTGTTAACAGTATGATGCGCAAGTTTGCTGCAAAGAAGCTGGTGCATTATGAGAGCTATAAGCCTTTGCGTCTTACGGAGAGAGGGAGGAAGGAGGCCGGGCTTATTATCCGGAAGCACAGGCTTACGGAGATGTATCTGGTGGAACAGATGGGTTTTGGCTGGGAAGAGGTACACGAGATCGCTGAGCAGGTAGAGCATATCCAGTCGCCCGCCCTATTTGATAAGATGGATCAATTGCTTGGCTACCCCAAAACGGACCCGCACGGCTCGCCTATACCTGATAAGAACGGCAAGATCGTTTGGCTGCAGTATCATGTGCTGAGCCATTGCAAGGCGGGTGAAACGGTTCGTATCTGTGCTGTGACTCATTCTTCCGATGAATTTTTAAAGCTTCTTAACAGCCGGGAACTGCATCTGGGGATACAACTATCTATCAAGTTGATCGAGCCTTTTGATGGCAGTATGATTGTTAGTTATGGCAAACGTAAGCAGGAAATGCTGAGCCAGGTGGTGTGTGAGAAGCTGCTGGTAGAAAAGGTTGAATGAGGATACTGCCAAAAAGTCGGCCCCGGGCATGGCCTGGTGTTGCCTCACTTCAACAATACTTCAACATCACTGTAACATCACTTCAACATCACTGTAGCATTACTGCAACCGGGCATGTATTTCAGGATAAACCCGGGATGATTTCTGCCTTAAAAAGGTGGTTGTATGCCAGATCGGCAGCTATTTACCGGCGATCAATCAAATACCGCTACCATGGTTCCAGATGGTCTGCCAGAGGATTTCCCACCAATCTTCGGCATCGGGCACGTCTGTATTCTCGTTGGTTACATTAAAAGTATGTATTACTTTGCCGTTGGCATCCTTCACACAGGGGGCAAACATCATGTTCATCTGCCCGTTTTTTTCATACATCATAGGCATGACAGCAATGCCCCTGTTTTCTTCAGGGATATTCAGTTGTTCGCAAACGGCTTCTGCTTTTTCCAGGAAATCTTTCAGTTTGCCTAAGTTGAACAGCACCATTTCGGGGCAATTATTGCTGCTGATGGTACCATTGGCCTTGTTTTCAAGATAATTGTTTTGGTAAGCAAGTGCTTTTTCCTTGTTGAGTTCACCGCCATAAGGAAGGGATTGAGTGACTACAGCAGGCTGTTGTACTTCGTTGGTCAGGTACATAGTTGGATAATTTTAAGGATTAACGATTACTAAATATAGGAAAAAATGATGGTAAAAATGTTAAAGTTTGTGTGCCTGGTTGTTCGGGGTGCTGCCAAGTACCGGGAGTTGGTCAACCCAAAATAATCTTCTTTTCCGGGAATGTCTCTACAAAACTGTAAATGCTGTTACGTATCGTATCATTATCTATATAGGGTTGCAGGTGTTCTTTAAGGGAGTCGACAGATTTTAAGGGGAAGTTATCGGGAATGTATCCCATACCCCAGAAGCTACCCCTTTCCATCAGCAGGCATAGTTGCTCGCCCTGCTGCAGGCCTGTATCAACCACGGCAAATGTGGGCAAGCGCTCTTCGAGGGCTTCCAGTGCCTGGCGTACTTTGCCATTGTGTACGTGTGGCGGGTCGGCAAAGGGCATATCTTCTGCAGAGAAGGATTGCTTGCTGATAAAGCATAGCTTTTCATTGAGCTCAAACTCTTCGGCCATACGGCGCAGCAGGACCATGCCTTCGTGCAGCAGGTTAAAGCTGTAGAGGGGTTGAAGGTGTTTTTTCTTTCTGTCGATAGCGAGCCGGAGGTAGCCGCGGTTATCTTCATACTGGTAAAGCCCGAACTTCTGTGGGGGTTGTTTCTGGCTTACGTTATACCTGGGCCATAACCTTCTTATCTCTGTACTTTCGAATACCAGGGCTTCGAGTTCGGTGGCGCAGGCACGGAAGGTGATTTTATGAACGTTGCGCAGCAGGTTTTGCCGTTTACGGTGGGCGTCGTTACTGGTAAAATGGCTTGTTACTCTTTTTTTCAGGTTCACTGCTTTGCCTACGTAAACCACTTTCTGTTTATTGTCGTGAAAATAATATACCCCGGGTGCGTCGGGCAGTTTAGCCACATCATCTTTGAGGAGGTGCATCGGCAGCCACTGTTCGCCTGAGGAGCGTTTGAGCATCTGCCGGATATGTGGTTCTGCTCCATTGGCCAGCAGGTGTTCAAAGAGTGCTACGGTGGCTTCGGCATCGCCGCCGGCGCGGTGGCGGTTGCTGATGGTGATGCCAACGGACCGGCAGAGGTTACCCAGGCTGTAGGAAGGCAGGCCGGGGAAGACTTTTCTGCCCAGCCGTACGGTGCAGAGCTTTTTATTATTGAGGTCAAAGCCGCTTTTTTTGAGGTGTTGCTTTACAAAGGAGAAGTCGAAGTTGACACTGTGTGCTACAAATACTGTATCGCGGAGCAGTTCGTCGAGTACGGGGGCGATGGTTTCGAAAGAAGGGGCATCGTGCACCATGTCATTGTCGATACCTGTAAGGGCCGTGATATAACGGGGAATGACCTGGTTGGGATTAACAAGGCTTTCAAAGTGCCTGATCACGCGCGTACCGTCGTGTATGTATACAGCGATCTCGGTTATACCATGCGAAGCTGCATATCCTCCTGTTGTTTCGATATCTACAATGGCGTAGTGCATAATTAATCTGGTAAGTAAACGGTTCTGCAATTGATTTTAGGCCGCTCTCCTTTGGGTACGATGACGATGATCCTGTTGGTGATCGTTTCTCCGTTACGTGCTGCATAGCCCACCTGTGCGTTTACTTTAGTTCCGCTATCCAGCCTTACTTGTGTGTACCACGGCCGGGCATATATCTTTCCGCTTTTGGATGTGAGTCTTTTGCCTGTAGCATTCTTAACAGTAAAGTCGGCGAGCAGGGTCTCGTCGCTGGTGCTCATTATCCGTGTGGTATAAGGAATATGCTTAAAGCAACCGCTGTTGTTACTGACGTAAAGCACCACTTCATAGCGTTCATAATCTTCTCCCTTTACTTCCCTGGATTGCTGATTGGTGATATAGAAGCCATATTCGAGGCCGTTGTACTTGTAAGGGGTATTTTCTTCGAGGTCTGTAATGGATTGGGCTTGTATAAAACATGCCGTGAATAGAAAGCAGGTAAGGAGTACAAACCGCTGGCGCATAACTAAGTTTTTGAGCAAATCTAATCTTTCTCGTGCATATCTGCAAGCTGGATATCCTTGTGTATATTCTGCCGCATGAAAAACACTTGTTTCGCATTCGGTGGTATAGGCGAAACAAAGTAAATTTGCAGCCCTGCAATACGGCGGACCAGGGGGTATGGTGTTTATCTGCCGGTTGTAAGTATAAATAATGAATATGGAACTGAGTAAGAATTTTGAGCACCAGCAGGCAGAGCCCAGGTGGTATGAGCATTGGATCAGTAAAGGCTATTTCTCCAGCCAGCCGGACGAGCGGCCTGCCTATACTGTTGTTATTCCTCCTCCTAACGTAACGGGTGTGCTCCATATGGGCCACTGTCTTAATAATACCATACAGGATATCCTTATCCGCCGTGCTGCTATGCAGGGCTATAATACCTGCTGGGTACCGGGTACTGACCATGCCAGCATAGCTACAGAAGCCAAAGTGGTGCATATGCTACGCGAAAGGGGGATCACTAAAAGCAGCCTCAGCCGAGACGAGTTTCTTGCATATGCCTGGGAATGGAAGGAGAAATATGGGGGTATTATTCTTGAGCAGTTAAAGAAAATGGGCTGCCGGCTTGACTGGAACCGTACCAGCTTTACGATGAGCCCTGATTATTATAAAACAGTAATTGGTGTATTCATAGATCTTTATAAAAAAGGATACATCTACCGAGGCAACCGCATGATCAACTGGGATGTGAAAGCCAAGACGGCCCTGAGCGATGAGGAAGTGATCCGCCGCGAAACAAAGCAGAAGCTCTACTACCTGGAGTATCCTGTTGAGGGCAGTGACGAAAAGATTACCATTGCAACGGTTCGCCCTGAAACGATTATGGGTGATACGGCTATTTGTGTAAATCCCTCTGATGAAAGATACAGGCACCTGCATGGTAAGTTTGCATTTGTGCCGCTGATCAACCGCCGCATCCCCATTATTACAGATAATTATGTAACGATGGATTTTGGTACTGGTGCGCTTAAGGTAACGCCCCTGCACGATATGAATGATTTTCAGCTTGGTGTAAAGCACGGACTGGAAATGATAAACATATTTAATGATGATGGTACGCTGAATGCTGATGCACAGATACATGTTGGCGAGGAGCGTTTTGCTGCGCGTAAAGGGATCGTGGCAGAGCTGGAAGAAAAAGGCTTTTTGCAAAAGACTGAAGACTATAGCAGTGAGGTTGGTTACAGTGAACGCACTGATACGGTGGTAGAACCCCGCATGAGCCTGCAATGGTGGGTAAAAATGAAGGAGATCAGTGAACCGGCTTTACAGGCGGTTATGACGGATGAGATCGCTTTTATCCCTTCCAAGTTCAAGAATCTTTACCGCCACTGGATGGAGAATGTAAAGGACTGGTGTATCAGCCGCCAGCTCTGGTGGGGGCATCGCATACCTGCCTGGTATGATGGAGAAGGCAATTTTGTAGTGGCAGCAACATTCGAAGAAGCACTGAAAGAATACGAAATACAGTTTGGCAAAGCTCCGGAGGGCGATGTACTTACGCAGGATGAAGACTGCCTCGATACCTGGTTCAGCAGTTGGCTCTGGCCTTTTGAAGTATTTAAAGGATTGAGTGATCCTGGTAATGCTGATGTCAAATACTACTACCCCACTACTACACTTGTAACGGCTCCTGAAATCATCTTCTTCTGGGTAGCGCGTATGATTATTGCCGGCGAAGAATACATGAAGGCGATACCATTTAAACAGGTATACTTTACCGGTATCGTGCGTGATAAACAGGGCCGCAAAATGAGCAAGAGCCTTGGTAACAGTCCCGACCTCCTTGCCCTGATCGATCTGTATGGTGCCGATGCTGTACGCTTTGGGATCATGATCAGTTCACCAGCAGGTAACGATCTCTTATTTGATGAAAGCTGCCTTGAGCAGGGCCGTAACTTCTGTAACAAGATATGGAATGCACTTAAGCTCGTTAAGATGTGGGAAGGCCGGCAAAGCGGAGATATGGCTGTAAGTGAAAGTGAAACCTTTGCACTTAGCTGGATGGACAGCCGCCTGCAACTGGTAAAGGCAGAAGTTGAGACGCTGATGCAGCAGTTCCGTCTGAGCGAGGCACTGAAGACGATTTACTCTCTCGTATGGGATGATTTCTGCAGCTGGTACCTTGAGTGGGTTAAACCCGGCTTTGAACAACCTGTTTCTACAGTAGTATACCAGATGACCATCGATTATTTCACAGAACTATTACAGCTCCTGCATCCCTATATGCCTTTCGTAACAGAAGAAATATATCACCTGTTACAGGAACGTACTACAGACCTATGTCAGTTACAGGCAGTGCCTGCGGCTACTCCTTCTGCTACTATATTGGCCCAGGGTGATCTACTCAAGGATGCGATTACGGGTTTGCGCGACGCTCGTAATAAGAACCAAATAAAGCCTAAGAATGCGATCAGCCTGCATATCCAGACGGCGGAAACAGGGGCATACACACCCATACTCGCCCTGCTTGGCAAACAGGTTAACGCAGAACGGACCAGGTTTACGTCAAGCAGCCTGCCTCAAACTATTGCGGTAGTGATCGGTAAGGATAAGTTCTACATTGAGTCAGACCAACCCATCGACACCGGATCACAGCGTGCCGAACTCGAAAAGGAACTGGTACACCAGCGCGGTTTTCTTGCATCGGTAGAAAAGAAGCTTGGTAATGAAAGGTTTGTGCAGAATGCTAAACCGGAGGTTATTGAGCTCGAACGCCGTAAAAAGGCCGACGCCGAAACAAGGATCAAAGTGATTGAAGATAGCCTGGCGGGCTTACAGGTATAAGGAGAAACTGTAGAAAAGATTAACAGATCAGCAGCAGCGGGATACTAATTTAAACGTAAATTCGTTGTTAGTATTACAGGTATAACTATGCAAATGATAAAAAAAGTAGTGGCCGCCCTCCTGCTCCTTACCAGCACAGGCATCACTTTTGCTCAAACCCAGCCTAAAACTATTCCTGTTCAGAAATTCAAACCACCCAAAGTAATTACCTACCTGGGTACATATAAAGATTCAGTTGCTGTTCCCCTTGCCGTAGGCGTTGAACTCATTAACGCTGCTCTCAGGATCGTAGATGCGCAAAATCCGGCTGTAACATACGCCATTTCTTCCTATCAGTTTGCCTACAAGCGGGTTGGTGTAACCGAAGACGAAGAAACAGGTAAGGTAAGTCCTATGCGCGATCTCGTGGCAGATGTTTTTAAAATCACGCCACTGCCCGCTATATGGAAGAAAAATATACAGGAGACTCTCAAAAAAGGAGAACAGTTCTACTTCTATGACGTTATTGTTAAAGACGCACAGGGCCGTCTTTTCTTTGCTCCCGAACTCAAAATTCTTATTAAGTAGACGTGATACAGGTAGTACCTGCAGGGATAGCATCCGTAAGCCTGATAGAGTCTATGGCACACGATACCTGGGCAGAAGCCTATGCGGATATACTGTCGCCCGAGCAAATGGCTTATATGCTTGATCTCTTCTACCAGCCGACTGCCCTCACCCGCCAGATGACGGAACAGGGTCACCAGTTTGTTATCGCTTACGATGGCGAAGAACCCATTGGCTTTGCCTCATACTCACCCAAAAGCAAAGAACAACCCCAAACCTACCGCCTCCATAAAATATACATCATGCCAGGCCAGCAGTGTAAGGGCGTGGGTAAGGTATTATTGCAATATATTATCAACGATATCCAACCCCGGGGCGCATCCATTCTTGAACTTAACGTTAACCGCCATAATAAAGCGCGCTTTTTTTATGAAAAAATGGGCTTTTCGGTATCCGGAGAAGAAGATATCGATATTGGTAATGGTTATTTCATGAACGACTATATAATGTCAAAGGCTATTATTGGCGAAAACTTTTAGCAGAATAAGTTGCTATTGAAAGTAGCCGTGAAACAACCTTTCGTCATCCCCACTATCATTTCTGTACATATTGTCTCATTGCAAATGGAAAATTTTGTAAATTGGGAATGAATGGCATGTTCTTTACCGGGTAGCGGTCACTGATCCGGCCCCTTTTGCAAAACCATCCGCAATATTGGTTTCACTAAATAAACAGCGTGGTATGAGCAAACTTATACTCTTTTTTATTTACTTACTGCCTCTGTACGCGTCTGCGCAAAACCTTACGGGGACATGGATAGGTGATGAAGGAAAGGGAACCTTTCTGAAACTCGTTATCGTGCATATTGGGGATTCCTGTTATGGTTATACTTATGACGAAGGTGGCGGCGGCTATTGCCGGGCAACTTTTGCAGGTGCGTACCAGGGTAAAAATAAATTGCTGCGTGGCAGAGGACTTGTGCTTTCAGAAGCTACTGCCGATCATGAACTGGCAGCGTATAAACTCAATTACAGTCGCAGGGCTGGGGAAGACTACCTTACCGGTTCAGTAACCGGCCAGTCTTTTCTTTCTGGCCTTTTGAGTATAGGAAGCCTGTCTGCCGCAACACTTAAACGCGTTACCGAAGTAGTCGATTCCACCCCGTATATCATGAGTACCATCCGGCGTCTCGAAGATAAGATCATCGATGGTAGCCTTGTACGCCCTGCTGACCCCATTATCGCGAAGACTGTACTGCCACCCATTACCACTACCTCTGCTGATACGATTAAAAGCAGGCCCATGCCGATTAGCGTAAACGAAGACAAAGCCGCCCGTAAAACAAAGATCATAGACAGTATTACCACATCGGCAGATACACTGCAAATGACCCTGTTCGATAACGGTGTTATGGATCACGATACGGTAACTGTTTTCTTCGATAATACCATTATCCTCAACCAGACACTCATTACCGTACAGGGTAAGACTATTGTTATACCCGTACCCAAAGACGGTCAGTCGCACCAGATCACACTCTTTGCGAACAATCTCGGTACCATACCCCCCAATACTGCTTTCCTTGTTATTTATGCCGGTACCCAACGCCACGAATTACGCGCAGCATTCGATCTGCAAACCAATGCAGCGATAATGGTAAAATATGTAAAAGAGTAACTGGTCAGATGGCTTGAGCCTGCCTGCCATGTGCAGATTAATTACCTGTACCCTGTACTTTCTTCAGGATCTCGCTCATCATTTCGGTCTGTACTTTCTGTATTTCAAGAAGCTCCTGCTGCTGGTGCATAATGAGGTGATCGATCTTTTCATGGAGTATCCTGATCTCAAGTTCAGACTTAAGGTTGATCATATAATCTTTTCTGGCCCTGTCGCGATCCTTTTCTTCCTGCCGGTTCTGGCTCATCATAATTACAGGAGCCTGCAACGCTGCCACACACGACAGGATAAGGTTGAGGAGGATAAATGGATAGGGATCAAAGCCTTTATTAGTGAGCAGTACTATATTGGCGAATATCCATAAAAAAATAAAACTGCAGAACATAATGATAAAGGTCCAGCTACCGCCAAAAGCGGCCACATTATCAGCAATACGTTGTCCAACGGTTTGGGGAGGCTCTTCTTCATTCTCCAGCTTATCAGTAATTGTGCTTTTGTTTTTGTAGGCATTGATTACGGTATGCTCCAGTTCAGTGAGTTCGCCAATATCTTTAATGAGGCAGTCCGAAACATATTTTTCTCTGTAATAAGCCAACTCGCTGATTGAAAGATGTTTATCCGCCGTAAACTCGGGGTGATCTTTCTGTATGCTGGCCAGGAGAGATGGCCTCAGCAGTTTTGCTGAAACCCGGTCGGCAATGGGAAACTCTGCATTCGAGATGTCGCTGCGAAAATTATTCATGTCAGTTTTATAGTGTTTAAAGTTACTGAACTTTAAATGAAGTAAATGCCCGAATTCGCCTTCCCAGCCTGCCATAGATTGACCTGCCAAATACTGAGATGCATAGGTAAGTTTACCAGTCGCAGTCAGGTAGGTTTATCTTTAATGAGCAGGTGGACCAGCCTTCCAAATAGAGGATCTGTCTATAATGTTGGGATATCACTTTATCAATAGTAATCCTTTATATACACTGTTATGCAATATCGTCCTGTGATCTTCCTCCGGCATAAAAAGAAACTTTGCTTTCATTTCTCCTTTACCCCATTGCTGTATCACTTCAAAAAGTTTCCTGGCATCAGTCTCCATCTGTTTACCCTCCTTTCCTACTGATATGTACACCTTACGCCTGTCACCGGGGTGTTGGGCCAGCAGTTTCGGCGCTGCTTTGAGAAGTGATTCGCTATCCCACCACAAGCTCGGACTCACGATCAGGTACTGCTCAAAAAGATAAGGTCTTTTAAGCAGTATTTCGGTTGCCAGCAACCCACCGAGCGACTGTCCTATGAGTGTGCTAAGGCCGCTTACTTTATACCGCTGGTTGATATAAGGCAGAAGTTCATCCTCGATAAAGTCGATAAACTTTGCTGAGCCGCCTGTGGTAGGAAAATCTTTTTTATCTTGTGCCACCGTTGTCGGAAAAGTAAAATCCCTTTTCCTGTCAATATTAGCTATGCCTACCACAACCGATTCAGGCAGTACTTCAATCATATTCAGGAACTGTACAAGCCCGGCAATATGGATAAAATCTTCATGAGCCGATCCATCCAGCAGGTAAATAACCGGGTAAAGAGTGGCTGAATCAGGCGAATAGCCCGGCGGGAGATAGATATTCAGCACCCTTGTCTCATTTAACTTTTCAGATTGTATCGTATCCACAATGCCCAGTACAAAGGCATTACCCTTCCTGCCCTTTTGTTCTGTCGCTGTCTGAGCAGATAAAACACAGGTAAATACAAGAAATAATACGATAAGGAGAAAAAATTGGCGCATAATGTTGATCATTCGTTAATATGAGTTATAAGCCACTAAAGATAAGGTTCCTTAGGTTTTCATAAAGGAACGAAGCAACGGATACAGACGTCCGTTCACACTTTATAGCCAAAAATGCACATAAAACACTGATTTATACTCGCAAAATGTCTCAAATACACATTTTCAGGCAGGGATATGCACAAAGTCGAAGGAATACCCTTCCACAAAACTCCGGGTATAAGTCAACTGTGCCGGGGCAGACTTGATGTACAAAATTTAGGTTTGCCTCGCTTTGGAGAAATATCATTGCAGCATACTTACAGCGTAGTAGCAGTATAGTTAAAGCATAGTTGAAGTATAGTTAAAGCATAGTTGAAGTATATATGAAGCATATAAAAAGTAATAGTAACACTAATTAGCAGAAAAGCTTTACTGCTTTTCAAAATAAATAACTAATTATTTGATATTGAACTTACTAACAGGTTTATTTGCTATTATATATCAATACTTCTTCCGGCAATACAATTACCAGCTCCTTCTCCGCACCCGCCTCCACCCTTCCCGTTACCTGTGCGGCAATACCAAACTGCTCCGCAGCAGCAATCATCAGCGGAGCATCCTCTGCCCGGCAGAACACTTCCAGCCTGCACCCCATATTAAACACCTCGTACATCTCTTTGGCAGAAGCGCCACTGTTTTGCTGTATCAATGTAAATACCGGCGGTGGAGTAAACAGGTTATCTTTTACAATACGGAAATTACCCGGCAGGTACTTCATGCACTTGGTCTGTCCGCCGCCACTGCAATGAATCAGACCATGTATCTTATCAAAATGTTGTTCCAGCAAAGGTTTCAGTACAGGGGCAAATGTGCGTGTGGGGCTCAGCAGCAATTGCCCGATCGTCAGCGCCCTGCCATCAACTGCTACACCGCTGTCATCCGTCATTCTGTTCTTACCGATGTAAACCACAGCCTCCGAAAGGCTGTTATCATAGCTTTCCCTGTAGGTTTCCGAATAATATTTAGACAATACGTCATGCCGGGCGCTTGTCAAACCATTACTGCCCAGCCCGCTGTTATAGGCCGTTTCATACGTAGCCTGGCCAAAGCCGGCAAACCCTACAATAACATCACCCGCAGCAATACGTTCATTACTGATGATCTTCTCCTTCGGCCAGCGGCAGGTCATAGTACCGTTTACAGCCACCGTACGTACCACATCGCCTACATCAGCCGTTTCCCCTCCCAGGTAATGAACAGAAACGCCAAAGCCCTTTAAAAGGTCAAAAAAAGCCTGTGAGCCACCGATCACCTGCTGAAGCACTTCTCCGGGAATCAGGTGCTTATTCCGGTCAATAGTAGAGTTAAACACAATCTGGTCATAAATACCCACGCAGAGCAGGTCGTCCAGGTTCATTACAATGGCATCCTGTGCAATTCCCTTCCACACCGTCACATCTCCCGTTTCTTTCCAGTACAGGTAAGCCAGTATGCTCTTGGTGCCCGCACCGTCAGCATGCATTACATTTACAAAAGCGTCATCATGCCCCAAGTAGTCGGGGTACACCTTACAGAACGCATGAGGGTAAAGACCCTGGTCCAGTTGCTGTACCGCAGCGTGTACTTCCTCCTTTTGAGCTGATACCCCCCTTTGCGCATATAATGACATGACCTTTACTTTTGGCTGCAAATGTAAACGTTCGCTTTCCAATAATCGTTTAGCTTTGCAAAAATTTAATCACTCCCTTTTCACTACAGCGAAAAGGCAAGCCAAAACATGAAGGTTCATACGCATACTACCAGTTTACCCGTATTCAGCAACGCAGTCATCACCATCGGCACTTTCGATGGCGTACACAAAGGGCACCAGCAGATCCTGCATCAGCTTAAAGCAGAAGCCGCGCGCGTAAACGGCGAAACCGTCATCATTACCTTCGATCCCCATCCCCGGAAAGTCGTTACCGACGACAGGAACCGCATCATGCTCCTCAATACCCTCGAAGAAAAAAAACAATTGCTCGAAAAGCGCGGTATCAACCATCTCGTTGTTGTACCTTTTACCGGTGCGTTTGCACAACAATCGGCGCAGGAATATGTGCGCGACTTCCTCGTAGCCCAGTTTCATCCCCATACCATCATCATCGGGTACGATCATAAGTTCGGGCACAACCGCCAGGGCGATTACCACCTGCTCGAAACCCTCGCCCCGGAACTGGGCTTTACCGTGAGGGAAATACCCCAGCACGTATTGCAGAATATTGCCATCAGCTCAACCCGTATCCGGGAATCCCTCCTGCGCGGCGAAGCCGCAGCAGCCAGCGAACTGCTTGGTTATTCCTATTTTTTTTCTGGTACAGTAGTCGAAGGCAATAAGCTGGGCAGAACACTCGGTTACCCCACAGCCAACCTTCAACTGGAAGAAGCAGATAAACTGGTACCCGGCAACGGGGTATATGCCGTACACGCCTCGGTCGATAACGGTCAGCCACTGGGCGGTATGATGAATATCGGGGTAAGGCCAACGGTAGATGGTACAAAAAGGGTAATAGAAGTAAATATCTTCGGTTTTGATGCAGATATCTATGGCAGATCACTCACCGTAACACTCTTACGGCAACTGCGCGAAGAAGTAAAGTTTAACGGGCTGGATGCCCTTAAGGCACAATTGGCAAAAGATAAAGAAGCCGCAATGGCCATTATAGGATAGATGAGGTCTTAAGTCATCATTTTTACCACCATTTCACGCAGCAGGCTGGCATCAGAAGTGCCTGCATCATTAATCCCCACCCCACGCAGGTTATAGTCATGCAGGAGCAGTAAAGCCTGTTCAATACCACTGTAATTATAATTACGCGCTACCACCTGGTAATCTTTGATAAAATAAGGGTTTACACCAATGGCCGCAGCCGCAGCCTTATCGTCTTTAGAGGGCAGACCAAAGAGCATGGCTGCCTTACTGAAATAATTATACAAAGCTGGCAGCACCATCTGTATCGGTGCGGCCTTAGGATTACCCTCAAAATACCGGATGATCTTTATGGCTCGGGCCAGATCCCTTTTTCCCACTGCATCCTGCAACTCAAATACATTATACTCCTTACTTACACCTACATATTTCTCTATATCATCCTCTGTAATGAGTTTTTCACCACCCAGGTTAAGTAATAATTTATCCACTTCGTTGGAGATACGGTTCAGGTCATTACCAATATGATCTACCAGCAGCATCAGGGCCTTTTGTGCAATAGAGAACCCCTTCTGCTGTACCAGTTCCAGCGTCCATTCAGGCAGTTTGCTGTCGTATATCTTCTTTGAAACAAATACCTCCGCTTTTTTCTTCAGCAATTTCGACAGCGCAGAACGACCGTCAACGGTCTTTTCTTTATGACTTACCACAAAAATTGTAGACGGTAACGGGTTTTCCACATAGGCCGTCAGTTTGTCAATATCCCGCATCTGCTGGGCCTCTTTAAGCAATACCACCTGTCTTTCGGCAAACATCGGGTAACGCCTGCAGGCATTCACCACCGCGCTCCAGTCCGCATCACGGCCATAAAAAACAGTAAGATTGAAACCCGCCTCACCCTCATCCAGGAGATGGTGTTCCGCGTAGTCCATAACCAGGTCAATATAGTAGTCTTCGTCCCCTTCAAGCCAGTAAACAGGCTTAAATTGCTTCTTTTTCCACTCCCCTATAATTTTTTCAGCGCTCATGCGTCAAAGGTATAAGATGGCATTCTTATTTGGCTATTTTTTTGCCTTTGTAAGACCTGTTAAAAAATGTTAATTTTCCACCATAATTTTTTTTGGCATGGTTTTGGAAATTTTGCTGACAGAACTGTTACAAATCAATTGATTATGTTCTACCCGGAACATATAATCAGCAAAAAAGACGAATCAACTATTTCATAAAACAAAATTATCATCGTTATGGCATTTGAAAACTTTCCCGCTACAGAAGGCACACAAAATGTACCTCAGGCACCGAAGAAAAACTGGCGTGGTGTAGCCACCGCAATACTGCTCGTAGCATTACTCGGCACGTGGGGCTATATCATCTGGGATAAAAACAAAGTTAAAGAAGACATGCAGAAGAAGGATACACAAATCGCTTCCATCAGCATGGATCAGGATGAGCTGAAAAAACAACTCGAAGACGCTACAATGCGCTACGATTTGCTGAAAACAGACAACGTTAAAAAAGACAGCTCAATCACTGCAAAAGATAAAGAAATCAACGACAAAAAGGCACGTATCCAGTCGCTGCTCAATAAAGCTAATGCAAGCCAGGCAGAACTGGCTGAAGCAAAACGCCTCATCGCATCACTCAACAGCGACATCGCATCGTACAAAGAGCAGGTAGAACAGCTTAAGGGTGAAAATCTCGCACTTACACAGGAAAAAGCTGCCGTAACCGAAGAACGTAACCGCTATCAGCGTAATTACGATTCAACACAAATGATGTTGACAAAACGTGAAGAAGATCTGAGGCAGAAAGAAAGCATCATCGACGTAGGTTCTACGCTCAGGGCTTCTAACTTCAGCATCAGCGGTATCAACGAAAAAAGAAGCGGTAAGGAAAAAACAACCTCGGTGGCTAAGCGTGTAGATAAACTGCGTATTAGCTTCGACCTTGATGAAAACCGTATCGCAACAACCGGTCAGAAAGATATTTATATCTGCATCACCGGCCCTGATGGTAAACCCGTAGCCGTAGAAGCATTAGGCTCAGGCAAGTTTACCACCCGCGAAGAAGGCGAAAAAATATTTACCGGTAAGGTAGATGTAAATTATACACAGGGACAACGGCAAACAGTGAACTTCGACTGGAAACCAAACAGCGATTTTGACAGGGGAGATTACAAGATTGAAGTGTATCATAATGGATTCAAAATCGGGGAAGGCGTAAGAAGCCTTAGAAAGGGTGGTTTGTTCAGTTAAGCATCCCATAGCAATGGGTAAAAAAAGAGGGCGCCATATAACGGCGCCCTCTTTTTTTGTTTAATATCAGTTGCAGGTAAAGCCAGCGCAACAGATATTCTTTTACACCCATTCACAGCGGTGTACTACTTATGGATAAGTTACCTGAATAATTGGCGGAATAACGACCGCTCCCCCAGCAGAAAAACGGCTGTACCTGTTAAGCTGTCCTTTAACTGCCCGGCGGGAAAAGGCTGCGATTGCAACCGGAGGCGAATAGCAATAGTTTTATCAGAAGCTGCTGGCGCTAAAATGCTGTCTGTAACCCCTGAAGCATCCCCATATTGTGCAGCAGGTAACCCATCCAGGATCACTGATGCCCCCCAACCCTTTTTGGCCATGGGCATATACCGCTGGGGTAAGCGTGCAATAAACCAGTAAGTGTTGGAATCAGGCTGTCCGGCAGTTGTATTGATTTTTATATATCCTTCAGTTTCAAGATAATCAGGATAGCTGACCAGCGTTGATACCGCCAGCAACAACCCAAACACCCCAACAAGAATAAGCATACCAAACCGGATATACCATTTGGGTATGGCATTCAGTATCTCGTGCGTATGGTTATTTATCGTGTCGAAGGCTCCCGGCATGGGTCAGTATTTATTTTTCCAGTTCAAGCTGGTTTTTTACAAGATGAAAATAAGCCCCTTTTTTTTCTACAAGGCTTTCATGGTTACCCTGTTCAACGATCTTCCCCTTTTGCAGTACAATGATCTGGTCGGCATTCTTTACCGTGCTAAGGCGGTGCGCAACGATCAGTACCGTTTTGCCTTCAAAAAAAGCATTCAGGTTTTCCATGATGATCTTTTCGTTACTCGCATCCAGCGAACTCGTCGCTTCATCAAAGAACAAGTAATAAGGATCCTTGTAAATGGCGCGGGCAATCAGAAGGCGTTGCCGCTGGCCACCGCTCAGCTCGCCACCATTGGCGCCAAGCTTTGCCGCATAACCACCCGGTAACGTCTCAATAAACTCACCGATATTAGCCACTTTCACCGCCTTCCTTACCTGTGCTTCGTTAATCGTGTCGCCACCAGGCGCAATATTACGCGCAATAGTATCTGCGAAAATATAGCCGTCCTGCATTACCGTACCGCACTTACCACGCCATACCCGGTTAGGAATATCCTCCAGCGAAGCATCCCCTACCCTTATACTTCCCTTTACCGGGTGATAGAATTTGAGCAGCAGCTTCATAAGAGTGGTTTTGCCACTGCCGCTGTCGCCTACCACTGCCGTGATCTTACCCCTCGGTATCACCAGGTTGATGTCTTTAAGTACCTCCGGTGAATTAGGCCCGCCATATTGAAAAGAAAGATGTTGTATTGTGATGTCTCCATTAGCATCTCCCGTCCACTGGCTTATGGCATCCGGGTTATGGTCCTCTTCTGTCTCCTTAAGATGTACTTCACGTAATCTTTCAAGGCTCAGCGAAGCATCCTGCTTACTGCGGAAAAAGAAGATCAACTGGCGGAGAGGTTCATTCGTTTGGCCAACAATATAAGATATCGCCAGCATCATACCTACCGACATATCACCCCTGATGGCACCCACAGCCGCGATATAAGAAATGATGATATTCTTTAGCTGGTTGATGAAAGTAAACCCGATGCGCTGGTACTGGTCAAGTACAAGGCTCTGGGTATTTACTTTAAAGAGCTTTGCCTGGATGCGTTCCCACTCCCATCGTTTGGTCAGCTCACAGTTATTGAGCTTGATCTCCTGCATACCCGATATGATCTCAAGAATGCTGTCCTGGTTCTCTTTCAGGCTCTGGAAACGCTTATACTCAAGGTTCTTGCGCCGTCTGAGAAAAATAACGATCCACAGCGTGCCCAGTATGGTCAGGCCAAAGAACAGCAGGAAAATAACAAAGCTGTACGTCATCAGTACAATAGAAAACACGATGACGTTGATGATAGAGAACAGCGTAATCAGGGCCGTACTGGTCAGGAAGTTTTCTACCCTGTAATGATCGTTGATACGCTGCTTGATATCGCCCGTAGTGGTCGCATCAAAGAACTTCACCGGCAGCCGCATCAGCCGCCCGAGAAAGTCAGAAATAATCGACAGGCTGACTCGTGTATTCACATGCAGCAGTATCCAGTTGCGCAAAAACTCGATGGCTACCTCGCCTATAAACAGGCACAATTGCGACAGCAGGATCAGCATAACAATGCTGAGGCTTTTGCCCGCCACCCCCTTATCCACGAGGTTCTTCATCAGGAACGGGAACAGCAGGGAAATAAGACTGCCAAGCAGCATGCCCAGCATGAGATGGAAGAAATATTTTTTATAGGGGCGTATGTATTTAAGCAGGTAATAAAGCCCCTTTCCCCTGTCTGCCTTCGGCTTTAGATCTTTTTTTTCCTGTAAAAACTCTTCTGTCGGCAGCAATACCAGCGCCACACCCTTGCCCGTACGCTCCCATTTACTCTTAAAAACATCCGTGGTAAGCGTTACTATGCCATGCGCCGGATCTGCCACCTGGAAACGCATATTACTATCCTTTGCAGCAGAAGATTTCTTTTTCTTTATATCATAAAGAACAACATAATGATCCTGGTTCCAGTGCAGGATGGCAGGCAGCGGGCAATCTTCCAGTAGTTCATCCACCGTGAGCTCAATCATCATAGTACGGAAGCCCAGTTGCTCAGCCGCTTCGCTCATGTCGAGCAGGCTTACCCCCTGGCGTCCTATATGCGTGATCTGGCGCAGGAAATCTACGTCATAGTCACGGCCATAAAAATTACAGATCATACGGAGACAGGCAGGGCCGCAATCCATACGATCATATTGGAAGTGATATGGGAATTTTGACTGGAACAACATCAGGGGCAGCAGCAAAGTTATTGCTTAAAACTTTCCAGTTCAAATGTATAGTCAGGTTCTTCAGCAGATTCCATCTGTGCAGCAATGATCTCCGATGCTTCCTCGTACGTCATTTTTTCCAGTTCCATCTCAGTCACGATCTCTGGAGGAAGAATGTCCAGGACTGCATTCTGGATATGTGTGATCAGTTTGAGCAGGTCGTTACAATAAACACTGGGGTTATTAAAACCATTACTGCGGCTGTAACGGTGCGGAATATATCCCCCACCGCAAATATCATTTACAGGGCAAACAGAGCATTTTTTGGGCAGGCGGAGATGGCTGTAGTGATACATCATGGCAAGATCAGTCTGCATGGCATCATCCAGGCTGTGGGTCTTTACATTGGCGCCGGCCTTTGTAAAGCCATCACCGCAGGATTTAAGCACGTCAAGCGCTTCAATGCCTCCATCCGTTTCAACTACAAGCAGTTCGTTCTTTTTAAAACCCATCGAATCAAAGTCAAGATCACAGCCCAGTATTGAGCCGGTAATAAATTCGAGCAGGCGGATACGCATAGGGTTTTTCTCCTCATGGAACCAGGTATCAAATATCCTGATCAGCCAGTCGGCATAAGGATGCGGGCTGCTTTCATAATGCAGTGTAGGAGGAGGATTATCGTGGGTATGATCGGGAAGAAGAATGTCTACATTATTAATACCCTGGGCTTTAAACTCATTATAAACCGCAAGGGGGTCGGCATCAATGTTGAGTACACAGAGGATGCCGGGGTAATACTTCAGTGCCGGAGACTCCTGCGCTATCTTAAGACCCGCAATAACCCTGTCATACGTACCCTTTCCCTTAAAATCGAGCCGGTACATATCATGGGCCGCCTTGGTTCCGTCAAGGCTGATACCGATATTATAACCTAAGGCACCAAAAGTCTGGCACCAGCTTTCGTCAATCAGCATACCGTTCGTCTGTACACCGAATATCGGTTTTATTTCAGGCAGTAATATCTCATTTGCAGTTTTGGCAAAGAAATGAAAGAACTCCTGGCCTGCAAGAAGGGGTTCCCCGCCGTGCAGGGCAAAGATAAAGCTGTCAATACCATGCCTCAGACAATGCTCCCTAACCCGTTGCATAAGATACACAACGGTTTCATCACTCATTTTCTTAGGCTGCAGGTTAAAAGTACTGTCGCCCGAATTGTACATATAACAATAGGTACAATTGATATTGCACCTGCCGGCTACTTTTACCACTGCCATCAAACACCTGGGATCCTCATTATGCGCCATCTCCATATCTGCTGTTCTTTTATATTACCGCCGTACCAAAGAGGCAGGCTGATTATTTATCTTACAGGATAAGCTGGTTATACTGATACAACAAGATAACAGCGTAACCAGCTTATGTCTAAAGGTCTGAACGGTAGTCAGACAGAAAATCAGGCATTTTTAGCCTTTTCCATCGCCATACCGCCAAGGCGGCCAAAACCACCTACACCGATACCACCCAGTACGTTCTTACAGGTAGAGTTCAGTGATTCGTACTTTTTTAGCTTTTCGCTGATGGCTTTCGACTGGGAAGCCGAAACCTTTACTTTTTTGTTCATCGCTGTTTGTTTTTTGGTTACTAAATGGTTACTTAAAAGTAATACTATGCTATTGAGCTTTTTACAGCGCAATAACATAGTATATAATTCATGGTTGAAATCGATAAACCTTAGATCTGGTTGTTTTCTTCAGCCACAATGCCTGTAAGGCGGCTGAAAGCACCGATACCAACACCGCCAATCACGTTCTTGCTGGCAGCATTGAGGTTTTCATACTTTTTCAGTTTTTCGCTGATGGCCTTAGCCTTGCTGGCTGGCACCTTGATTTTCTTGTTCATCTTTTAGATTGTTTTTAATTAAGAAAAAGTCGACGGATGTCGATGATGTTACAATGTACCAAACCAGGCCTTGCAACATCAGTTACCAAGGCCTGGCTAAAAGAAATGTTCCGGAAAATCAGGAGTGCTTGGCTTTCTCAGCAGCAATACCTGCAAGCCTGTCAAAAGCGCCAATACCAATACCACCCAGCACATTTTTGCTGGCAGCATTCAGTGTTTCATACTTTTTCAGCTTTTCACTTACTTCTTTTGTTTTGTTTGCGGGAACCTTGATTTTTTTACTCATTTTGTTTTATTTGTCGTTTAAGTAATGCAGAGAAATAAATCCCTTTTACGGATTAGAGCTGCTGTGCATCTTCTGCTACGAAACCGGAAAGGCGGCTGAAACCTACGCCCGAAGTTCCGATACCAACACCACCCAATACATTCTTAACCTGGGTATTGAGCGTCTGGTACTTTTGCAATTTCTCATTGAGAACCTTAGCCTTGTTGCTTGTTACTTTGATTTTTTTGTTCATAACTGACATTTTTATTGGTTACAAATTTGATTACAATACCTGCAGATGCTTTCTCCCTCCTGCGCATACCATACACAGTCTGTACGAATATCACAATCGGGAATAGTATCTGCTGCCTGAACTCCCATTTTTTCGAGGATGGAAGGGATATTACAATGGTCACTCTTCCAGTTGCTGCAATTATTGCGCTGGCATTTACCCGTCATCCGAAACATGGAATTGGTTTCCTTAAACTGAATAAAATCATTGTACATCTCATCGGTAATGACCGCCATCTCACCAAGACGGATAGTTTTGTCACCATCCTTTACTCCCAGAATTTTGTTGCCTACCGTAAAAGCGGAATTTGGACATAAATGCGCTTGCTTCATAATGGTTGTTTTTAACTGATAAACTTCATTTAATACCCTGCTCCCTTTAAAAAAGTTAACAGGGTCTGTTAATTCGTTATGCTGTTATGGAAATTTGTAAGGGTATTCATTGTTTGTTGGTACTGTTAGAGAGCTGGATTGTAAATGATATACATTTCTAATACCTTGTGCCGGGCCGGAAATGGATACATTTCACATAGTGTTACTGTGCTTTTTATATGTGTTGTTATGTTTGTTTAGCAGGTTATAATAATTTCTTGCTCACTAATAGCAACATCACGATAATATTACTAACCAAATATAATTATATTTTTAATTTGACCAAATAAATAATTTACCAATGGCGGGCTCCTGTATATGTATGTATTCCCATCGTCAACCGAGGGTAGTTTTTACGTAATAACGTAAACCCGCATTAATAGCGGGAATCACGCATTCGACAAATTAAGGGCGAACTCCTTTTTCTATATATACTGCCGCTGAAAGATTTATCCACAGACGTGAACAGGGGAGCCCAAAGCTCCCCTGTTCACGTCTGCCGGCCTGAAAACATAAAAGGTTAGCTACCGGTCACATCAACGAACACTCAATAACTGCTTAAAGCATTTAATACTGCTGTAAGTTCAGCCTCATCAGTTGGTGTAAGGTCCAATGTTACAGATTGTGTTGGCCCCGATGTAATAATATCCCTGCTGGCCCGGTAATATTTACCTCCTTTAATACTGTACGCCAGTACCCTGCCTGCTATACCAGCAGGAATGGAATTAGGAACGCTTTCAACCTGTGTACCTGTAGCGTTATTGTAAAGCTGTGCAATACTATTATATCCCTTTGGTACAAAAAGTACATAAGTATTACCTCCCGAACCCTGGTAACCACCAAATACACCCGGGTTATCAGGTATGTTTACCTGCAGTGTGGTAAACTGTGGTGCCCGGCTTTGCCCGGCATGTTGCTGTTTGTTTTCAGGCAATAATACCTCTTTCCCTTTTTTGCACGATGAGAAAAGCAATACCGAGAGTACAGTAATCACTGCAAAAGACAAAATGGTCTTTTTTATAATAGTGGTGTTTTATTAAAAAATAGTGTTTACGAAGTGGTTAAGTGCCGGAATAACATAGAACAACTACCGGTATTTTTGTTACCGGCAGTTGTTCTATGGAAGATGCAGAAAAGGTTAACAACTTGCCTGCATAAAATTGATAATGACTCAATATGAGTTCAAAGCCGTTAGGTCTGATGTAAGCTGTGCAGCTGTTGTTGGATGTGCGCTCAGGTCTAATGTAATAGTTTGTGTAGGACCAGATGTTATAATATCCGTGAAATCGGAATAATAATTGCCGTTTACTACGCTATAGGCAAATACCCTGGCTGTTATTCCTTCCGGAATAGAGTTCATATAACTTTCCACCTGGTTGTTCGAGCTATGGGTATAGATATGGCATATTGTACTTTGGCCCTGCGGAACAAAAAGCACATAAGTGTTTCCACCTCCATATCCCTGGTAGCCACTTAATATGCCGGGGTTGTTGGGCAGGTCAACATAAAACATGCTCAGCGTATTATTAGTGCTATACAATGACGAGATGACATCGCAGTTAACCCAACCAGTGGTAGGCCAGTCAAAAGTAAGAGTATCATTTACGGGTTTGATGTCTTGCGGCTGACCAGGTACACGCGCCGGCTGCCAGTCGAACTGTTCTTGTTTTACACCATCAGGATTCTGGATGACAACGGGTTCGCCCACGAACAGGTTGGTAAACGGTACGCGGTCATCGTTTGGAACAGCAAACTGTACGGGTTTAGCCAGTTTTTCATCAACGGGAGTATTATTCTGGCCAACACTTACTCTAAAATCAAATGATCCCTGGGTTTCCAGCAGTTTGCCCCCGGTGGTGGTATTGATACCGCTCAGGGCAACATCGCCCCTGTCACCCAATTCCAGTACAGCTATTTCAACAGGTCCGGTAACAACCCGATCCCGCAAAGTAAAAGCATTGGCAGGGATCTTTATTGAAGTGCCACCTTCCAGTTTTATTGTTCCCCCTTCCTTACCGCTGATGGTAAAGGATTGGTATTTCGGGCCATACTTTTTAAAGAAATCCTGGGCATCTTCACCTTCCTGGCCCTCGCCCGGGTCAGCATCTGATCCAAACCCCCTGCTGCCTTCCATTTGTTCAGCAAGAGCTTTTTCGGGGGCAAGTACTTCTTTACTTTTTTTACAGGCGGAGAAAAGCATTAGAGAGAGTGCAGCGATTACTGCAAAAGACAGAACGATCTTTTTCATAATAGAATGTTTTTTAAGTTAAAAAAGGTGTTACAGTCACTCCGGGTAATTGGGGCAGGAAAATAGGCGATAGGTTTTCAGCAACGGCTCGGGCGACTTTTCATATCAACAGCAAATCTATTCCAGTAACGGGTAAATACCCGGAGGCTAAAACGGTATTTGCACCAGTCTAAAGACGGAAAATAAAATGGCTGAATGACGGTAAAAAAGCCGTTATTAAACGGAATGGCCTTACATAAAACAGGATAAACCCGAAAGCAAGATTGCGTGGGTTTATCCTGTTCATAAAATCAGAAAAAATATTGATTTCATTTAGTAAATCAGTCCATTAGAAAGTACTCAGCGCTGCTATTTTACCAGCAAGAACTGAGCCTGATGTTGGCGCAAAAGTCAGGTTTACCAATTGTGTTGGTCCTGAAGTAACAATATCCTGTGAAGCATAATAATATGACTCAGCACCAGTAACGGGATCGGTTATTACACTGAAAGCAAAAACTCTGGCTGTTATACCGACAGGAATATAGCCGGCATAACTCTGTACTGTATTAGGGCCAAGCGGCGTATATATCTGAACCAATGCGTGATCTGCTTGTGGAACAAGAAGCACAAAAGTATTGCCTGAAATACCCCAGCCATGGTACTGGCTGAGTGTGCCGGGGTTATTAATCAGGTCAACAGTAATTATAGTAGTACCGGGCCCACCGCCGATCCATGTTCTGTCGCAATTTATCCAGCCGGTAGTGGTAAATTTGAATTTAAAAGTATCATTTACTGCTTTTATTTCCTCTTCCTGGCCGGGAACGCGTGCGTCTTTCCAGCCAAACTGTTCTGCTGCATTCCCATCAGGATCCTGAACTGCTACTGCACCCCCATCAAACAACTTTGTTTTTCCTGCGTCTTGCCTGTCTGGTACTGCAAATTCCAGTGCTTTGCCCTGGGCCAATTTTTGATCAACAGGTCTTCCGTCTTCCAATGAAGCTTTAAAATCAAATGAGCCATCACTTACAAGTATACCGTCCTGCGATAAAGTATTGATACCACGCAGTGCAATATCCCCCCGGTCGTTCAATTCAAGGACTTCTACTTTAAGTGGTCCCTCTGCAACTCTGCCATTAACGGTAAATGCATTGGCTGGAATGGTAATTGAAGTGCCGCCTTTCAGCCTTATTGTGCCACCTTGTTTGCCAACGATAGAAAAAGTTTGGTATTGGGGACCGTATTTATTAAAGAAAGATTGCAACGGGCCTGCGTCTGCCTGGTCGCCATTACCTTCCCCTGAGCGCTGCCCCCGGGTGTTGAGTTCTTTTTTATTTTCTGCCGACAGGCTTTCCTTCCCCTTTTTGCATGCCGAAAAAAGTAATAGTGAAAGTGCAGTAACCACTGCAAAAGATAGAATGATCTTTTTCATAATAGTGTGTTTTAAATTAAAAAAGGTGTTGTGATCATCCCGGGGAAGCAGGTTGGGGAAGAGTAGTGTTTTTAGTCTTCCCGGCTTATCCGGATGATGTTCATGTCGTTGGCAAACCTATTAAGATAAAAGTGCAATGCAGAATTTTAATAACTATAATTACCGGGGTTAAAAACGATAAATACCCCGGGTAAATAACGGTGCAAAATCGTCATTAAACGGGCCTGCTGAATTAGAAAAAAAAGCCAAATTGCACAGGTACAGACAGGCGGGAAGCCCGGATACAATGACTTATGGTTTTAGCGTTAACTTTAAGTCATAATACGGGGGACAGTTACGGGCTACCCTGCCTATCGAATAAGACCAATGTAAAAAGGCCCCCCCTTACCCCGGAAAATAAATAAAGCTCTACCACCACAACCAAACAAACGGAGATAATCAAGCATACAAACCTATTATATGAAACACACAATCGTAATTGCGGATGATCATTTATTGATTGCCAAAGCTCTTGCTGCGATTATTGGTAACTTCGAAAAGTATGAAGTACTCTACGAGGTGGAAAATGGAAGAGTATTGCAGGACAGGTTCAGGCACGCAAAAAATATCCCCGATATTGTACTGCTGGATATCAGTATGCCGGATATGGACGGCTTCGAAACTGCGGAATGGCTCAAACAGGCACATCCTTCTGTGCTGATCATGGCCCTTAGTATGCAGGACGACGATGAAAGCCTGATCCGGATGATGAGAACAGGCGCCAGGGGATACCTGCACAAAAACGTACATCCTGCCGAACTGCAAAAAGCTTTGGACGCACTGGTTGATAAAGGCTTTTACTTTCCCGACTGGGCGGCAAGCAGGATATTAATGAACCTCAGCGGGGAAGAAAAGAAGCCCACCATTAAACTGAATGACCGGGAAATGGAATTCCTCCAGCACGCCTGCAGCGAAATGACCTATAAAGAGATAAGCGAAAAGATGTTTGTAAGTCCCAGGACTGTAGAGAGCTACCGTGACCAGCTTTTTGAGAAACTGGGATTAAAGACAAGGGTTGGGCTTGTGCTCTATGCTATCCGGACGGGGCTTGTTGCAAAGGATTAACCTTTTTTCCCTATTTAATGAACACTGCGGTACCTCTTTTGTACCGGGAACCACTCCTTATTTATTCACGACTTGTTACCATCTACTGATCCTTCCAGATCAATTAATCATTGCTTTTGGTATCTCCAATCCAGAAATGATACTATAATTATATGATTTTCAATTAAATAAGTTTAATTTTTCACTTATCTTCAAATAATATCTATTAAATTATAATATATATTAAATACATACCAATAACATAAAATAGTATCTATATTAGCAATTAATATTTATATATATTATTTTATAATGTTAAACCAACTGGTATGAGTAAATCAACAATTAAACAATTTGCACCTTTTCTTGTGCTTGCAGCGGTGGCGGTGGCCGCCCTGTTTATTAAACCTATTGCAGACTTTGCAGATACCAGTAAATACAGTGCAGCGGATATTGCGTGGATCATTGTGGCTACTGCCCTTGTATTCCTCATGACGCCCGGCCTTGCCTTTTTTTATGGTGGCATGGTGCACCGGAAGAACGTCATTTCGACCATGATCAAAAGTATGGTAGCCACAGGGGTAGTAACTGTATTGTGGGTTACCGTGGGATACAGCCTCTGCTTCGGCGAATCTGTTAGTGGCATTATCGGTAACCCTATGACGCATCTTTTCTTTAAGGGGGTAAACTCGGGCGCCCCGTGGAGCCTCGCGCCTACTATACCCCTTACGCTTTTTGCACTGTTCCAGCTTATGTTCGCGATCATTACGCCCGGGCTGGTAGTGGGTGCTGTGGCTGAAAGGATACGCTTTACTTCCTATATTCTTTTTATTGCCCTTTTCAGCATACTCGTGTACGCCCCGATTGCGCACTGGACCTGGCACCCCGAAGGATTCCTGTTTAAAATGGGCGCCCTCGATTTTGCCGGTGGTACTGTTGTACATATTTCAGCAGGTTGCGCGGCGCTTGCAGGTGCGCTTGTGCTCAAACGCCGCCAGGCACATATTGAGCATCGTGAAATCCCTCCGGCCAATATTCCCTATGTGCTGATCGGTACAGGCCTGCTCTGGTTTGGATGGTTTGGCTTTAACGCAGGTTCTGCCACCGGTGCCAATGGTCTTGCCGTATCGGCATTTGCAACCACCAATACCGCGGCGGCGGCGGCCGGTTTAAGCTGGATGTTCTTTGACGTAATGCGTGGCAAGAAACCCTCGGTACTGGGCTTCTGTATCGGCGCGGTGGTTGGCCTCGTAGCCATTACCCCGGCAGCAGGCTTTGTAGCCATTCCGCAAAGCATATTTATCGGTGTGCTGGCTTCTATCATCTCGAATATTGCAGTCTATTATAAACAAAGGTCCAAACTCGACGATACGCTCGATGTATTTCCCTGTCACGGTATCGGGGGTATGGTAGGCATGCTTCTTACCGGTGTTTTTGCTACTAAAGCTGTTAACGCTGCCGGTAACGATGGTTTGTTCTATGGCAACCCTGCTTTTTTCTTTACACAGGTAAAGGCACTGGGTATAGTGGTAGCTTACAGTTTTATCGTTTCTTATGGCATCTTCAGGTTTATCAACTTTATCCTGCCACTGCGTGTAAGCTCTGAAGAGGAAGAACTGGGATTGGATGCTACACAGCACGACGAAAAATATCTCCAGGGTACGCTGCTGGTACAGCAGGATGGAGCGCTCCGTGAGGAGACCGTTACGGAATAAAAAAAGGTACAGTTTGTATACAGGCTTCTCGTAAAAGCCTATAAGCTGTACCCTTTTATTGATAATTAAAATCTATTGCAATGTTACAAAAATTTTTTGCAACGGGCATTGTCCTGCTCTGCACATTAGTTTGTTCCGCACAGTTCGCGGTGCTTTCGCAACCACCGGTACCCGGCCCGATAATCACTGCTCCTCCCGGGCCCGTTACCGAAAAGAAACCCTTCCTGAATATTTCCGGTTCAGTTGATTTTTATTACCGCTACGATTTTGATAAACAGGCCTCCAATAATAAAACGAGCTTTACCGGTACGCATGATGCCTTTTCGCCGGGCATGGCTTCGGTAAGGGCGGAGCATACCGGTGATAAAGTAAGTATGGTAGCCGATCTTGGTTTTGGCAAAAGGGCCAGGGAGTTTTCTTATACTGATGAAGGTATAACACAGGCCATAAAGCAGTTGTATATTACCTATACCCCGACAGGCTGGATCAGGTTTACCGGTGGCACCTGGGCCACACATGTTGGCTATGAACTGCCTGATCCGCAGCTTAACCGTAATTACAGTATGAGTTATATGTTTACAAACGGGCCTTTTTCTCACACAGGAGTAAAGGCAGATATAACAAAAGGCAAACACAGTATTATGGTTGGCATTTCCAACGCCACAGATTATCGTATTCCGGCGGAAGGCCATATTAACAGGAAGTTCCTGCTGGCGCAGTATGGTTTTGCACCCAACGAGCAGATCAAGTTTTATCTCAACTATGCCGGGGGTAAAGGCCCGGATACGGCTATGTCTGACCAGTTCGATATAGTAGCGACGGCCCGGCTTACTTCTAAATTCAATATTGGTATTAATGGAACCGTTAACCAAACGAAGGCCTGGGATGGTGCCAAGAATATAGCTGCAAAGAAATGGTGGGGTGCGGCGGTGTATCTGAATGCCGACCCAAAGGAATGGTTGGGGTTTACGCTGCGCTCCGAATTGTTTAACGATAAGGAAAGTGTTAAGGGGCTGGGAACTTCATTGTTTGTTAACACGCTTTCTGCCAATTTCAGAACAGGTGGCTTTATTTTTATTCCTGAATTGCGCATTGAATCGGCCCGGGATAATTTATACCTCAACAGTAGTGGTACTGCTGAAAAGACAAATGTCAGTATCATCCTCGCAACGGTGTATAAGTTCTAAGCGTGGTTGATGAGGTTTTTGCATAACCAGCCCGCCTTTTGCAACAGTAATTTTTTTCATATAGCAAGCAATCGTAAAGCCCTCCCGTTTATACGGGAGGGCTCAATTTTATATTACAAACGTACTATTTACCAAACTTCTTTTTCAGCAGGCTGAGTGCGTCGCTCATGGGCAGGTTCTCCAGGCTTTTGGGCTGCTGGTGCTTTGCCTGGTGAGGTCTTTGCTTTTGCCCCCGTGCGGGTGGCTCCTGTGTTTGCCTGATGGATAGCGCGATTCTTTTTCTTGCAAGATCGACCTCTACTACTTTTACCTTTACCTGCTGGTTCAGCTTGAGCACTTCTGCCGGGTCGGTAATATATTGATGAGCGATTTCCGATACGTGTACCAGGCCATCCTGCTTTACACCTATATCAACAAAAGCGCCAAAGCGTGTAATGTTGGTCACCACGCCCGGTACTTCCATACCCACTTTTACATCTTCAATCTTAAAGATATTGGCAAATTCAAACTGCTGCACTTCGGCCCGGGGATCAAGCCCAGGTTTATTCAACTCTTTAATAATATCTCTTATTGTTAGTTCTCCCAACTCCCCTGTTACATACTTTTTAGGATCGATCGTGTTCAGCAATTCCTGTTTGCCAACCAGGTCTTTTACTGTTACGCTCAGGTCGGCGGCCATTTGCTGTACGGTAGCGTATGCTTCGGGATGCACTGCGCTTTCATCAAGTACGTTGCTGCCATCTTTAATACGCAGAAAGCCTGCGCATTGTTCAAATGCCTTGCCGCCGAGCCGTGGTACTTCAAGCAATTGTTTACGGTCGGAAAAGCGGCCGATCTCGTTGCGGTATTTTACAATATTTGCTGCCAGGCTACCGCCTATGCCACTTACATAGGCCAGCAGGTGTTTACTGGCGGTATTGAGGTTAACGCCTACACTGTTTACACAACTTACTACGGTCTGGTCGAGGCGTTCTTTAAGACGGAAGGGATTAACATCGTGCTGGTACTGCCCTACCCCAATGCTTTTAGGATCGATCTTTACCAGTTCGGCGAGTGGATCCATCAGGCGCCGGCCTATACTTACACTTCCGCGAACAGTTACATCCTGGTCGGGAAATTCTTCTCTTGCTGTTTCACTGGCAGAATAAACAGAGGCGCCGTCTTCATTAACCATAAATACAGGCAAGCCCAGTTGCAGTCCTTTGATGAATTGTTCTGTTTCGCGTCCTGCTGTACCATCACCAATGGCAATGGCTTCAATACCGTACTCTTGTACCAGCCCTTTAATTGTATATTCGGCAGCAATGAGCTTATTGGGCTCATGCACAAAGATGAGATCGGTTTTCTTCAGTTCTCCTTTTTCATCGAGGCAAACCACTTTACAACCCGTGCGATAGCCGGGATCGATGGCCAGTATCTTTTTACTGCCAAGGGGCGAACTTAAGAGCAACTGGCGGAGATTTTCTGCAAATACATTAATGGCGTCTTCATCGGCCCTGGTTTTTAGCGCTGTACGGAATTCGGTTTCGAGGCTGGGTTGCAGCAAGCGGCGGTAGGCATCTTTTATAGCTTTAGCAAGATGTGACGAAGCGGTGCTCATGCCCTTGATATAAAGTTCTTCGAGGATTTCCAGCGCGTGTTCTTCCACCGGCTCGATGGACATGCGGAGGCAACCTTCAAGAAAGCCACGCATAACCGCAAGTACGCGGTGCGAGGGAATCTTGTTTATGGGTTCGCTGAAATCAAAATAGTCTTTGTATTTGGCACCTTCTGTTTCTTTGTCTGCTACCATTTTACTGATGAGCAGCCCTTCTGTTTCAAACAACCTGCGGAGTTTGGCCCTTACCTGTGCGTCTTCATTAACCAGTTCGGCAATGATGTCGCGGGCACCCTGCAATGCGTCTTCCGCAGTCTTTATCTTTTCATTGATAAAAGCTGCGGCTTCCTTTTCAAGGTCGGTGTCTTTCTGATCCAGCAGCAGTTGTGCCAGTGGTTCAAGGCCGTTCTCCTTTGCTGTTTGTGCACGCGTCTTACGTTTGGGCTTATAGGGCAGGTAAATATCTTCCAGCTCGTTTATCGTGGTTGCTGCATCGAGTTTCTTTTGCAGCTCTTCTGTCATCTTTTCCTGTTCGGTAATGGTCTTTTCGATAAAAGCTTTACGTTCGGTAAACTCTTTGAGAAACTTAGCTTCTTCCTGAACCTGCTGTACCTGCACTTCGTCAAGATTGCCCGTCTTATCTTTCCGGTATCGTGCAATAAAGGGAATAGTGGCTCCTTCTTCAAGCAGATCAAGCACGGCCTGTGCCTGTGCGGGTTTGATCTGCAGCTTCTGCGCAATGGGTGTTGCAAATGATGTCATACTAAATTATCTGCCCTTTTTTTACAGGGAGTGCGAAATTAGGGGGAGACTTGAAAAGAAAAAATTGGAAATTAGCTGCATTGGGGTTAGCATATACCAGTATATTACTGGTTGTGCTTACTCTGGTAGTCTCCGGCATTGGAATATACCTGTTAGAATCCTGTACGGGTGCAGCAAAACAGTACCTGCCCGCAGGCAGCGGGATAAATATCTTTTTGTATGATGTATGGCTTCTTTATATGGGTATTATCGCCAGGAACAGAGGATAATACCGGCGATGATATGGCCACAGATCATATACAGGCCATCAATGAGATGAAGCGCCAATGGCCGCTTCTCATAGATGAATGATACGCTTATGGCAGTGGCTGCAAAGCAAACACCTGTGGTAGCGCCCAGCTTCAATCCGCTTATCCAGCCGTTGGTGGGATCGAGCTTTTGCACCAGTATTGCAATGCCGAGCACTGCGATAAACATCAGCAGGAATGAGCCGCCAAAAATAACTCCCACACCCTTTTTCATATTAGGGTCGTCGGCATTGATGCCTGTATGTTTTATCCAGGAGTTGGAAAATAAGAGCTTGGAATACCAGAGGGCGCCAAATACAAAGAAAGCGAGTGCGGCTACAAAGGATTGTAACCACGGGAAGTCTTCTAATATTTCCGTCATAAGCGTTGGTTTATGCCACTGTGAGTGGCAGGGGTTAAAGAATAAGCCAATATACAGCCCTTTTACGGCATTTGCAAGTGGGGGGTATTACCTGCTTGCCGCGATCTTTTGTGCTTTAAACTTTTCAAGGCTCATAAGCGCATTTTTCCTGATCTTTCTTTGCATAAATCCGCTCCATCCCAGCAGGGTGCCGGGCAGGCCAAGGGCCATGCGGCTCCATTTATAGAGATTAAATTCATCAGTGTGCTCAATGATCTTACCATCAGCAAAACGCATATATGCTTTGATGTGATTTTCTACTTTTCTTCCTGTTTTTGAAAAAGTGTAGCGGGCTACCCACCGGCAGGTACCATATTCATGATCGGCCTGTACTTCGGAAAACTGCAGTGAAATGTCTTTTGCCTGTTTACAGAGCATTTCCCACATGAGTTGCGGATCTCCATCCTGCAGTATGCCAAAGGCCGGGTCGTTAAACACCACATCGGGGCTGTAACATTCCGTCATGCCCTGCCAGTCGCACCGGCTGAAACATTCATAAAACCTCGTCATCAGTTGTTCGTTCGCATTCATAAAATTTTATGTAAGTGGTTAATTTACATTCAGTAAATTTAGCACTCTAAATATAAGTGATGAAAAAAATATCTCTCCTCCTTATCTCCTGCATGGTATTTCAATTTATTAATGCACAAAATAACAAGGAGGACAGCGCCTGGCTCGTCGGTAATTATTACAAAAAAGAACAGATGATCCCTATGCGCGACGGCAAACAGCTCTATACTGCGCTTTATATTCCTAAAGACACTTCGGTTAAGCATCCCATCCTTTTCAACCGTACGCCATATTCCTGCTCGCCTTATGGCGCCAGTTCTTTTTCTCCAAGATTATACAGCACTTACTGGATCAATTACCTGAAGATGGGGTATATTATTGCTATACAGGATGTACGCGGCCGTTATATGAGTGAGGGAGATTTTGTAGATGTGCGTCCTTTTAATCCCAATAAAAAAGGTACCGACACGGATGAGGCCAGCGATACATACGATGCTATTGACTGGATGGTAAAAAATGTACCTGCCAATAATGGCCGCGTGGGTGTGTTTGGTATTTCCTACCCCGGTTTCTACAGTACCCTGGCTTCTATGAGTGGTCACCCCGCGCTGAAAGCTGTATCGCCACAGGCGCCGGTAACAGACTGGTTTATTGGCGACGACTTTCATCATAATGGTGCGTTGATGCTGATGGATGGTTTCGGGTTCTATTCAGGCTTTGGCAAACCACGTCCTAAACCAAGTTCTGCCCGGCAGGAAGGATATAACTTTGGCACGCCTGACAGCTACGACTTTTACCTGCGTAAGGGTGCGCTTAAGAATTTAACGGCGCTGATGGGTGACAGTATTCAGTTCTGGAAAGACCTGATGAGTCATCCAAACTATGATGACTGGTGGAAGGCACGTAATACACGCAATTTTGCAGATCATGTTAAGCCTGCCATGCTGGTTGTGGGAGGTTTGTTCGATGCAGAAGATTGTTTTGGCGCATGGAACCTGTATAAGGCGCTGGAGGGCAACAAAAGAATAGATACAAGGCTGGTGATGGGCCCGTGGTTTCATGGTGCGTGGGGTGGTCGCGGCGATGGCAGCTACCTCGGTAATATCCGTTTTGCCAGTAAAACAAGCGAGTACTACCAGCAGGAAATAGAAATTCCTTTCTTTAACTTTTACCTGACGCTCAGGGGAACGGTGGCTAATATTGCTGAGGCTAATATTTTCTTCTCTGGTGAAAACCAGTGGCACCGTTTAAAGCAATGGCCGCCTGTTGAAGCGCAGGCTACTCCCTATTACTTTAATGCCAACAATACGCTTACTACTACCCTGCCTGCCAAAAATGCAGCACCTGCTTTTACAGAATATACCAGCGATCCTGCTAAACCGGTACCTTATGCCGAAGGCATCAGCCAGGGACATACCCGTGAATATATGACCGATGATCAGCGCTTTGCTTCACGCAGGCCTGATGTGATTTCTTTCAGCACTGGTGTGCTCACCGAGGATATTACACTGGGTGGCCCGGTACTGGCAGACCTGAAAGTAAGCCTCTCTACTACTGATGCTGATTTTGTGGTTAAGGTTATTGATGTATTCCCTGATGATTTTACTTATAACGAAAAAGAGTATGGAAGGGGTAATGGTAAGGATTACCCTATGGGCGGCTACCAGATGATGGTGCGCGGTGAGATTATGCGGGGTAAGTTCCGCAACAGCTTTGAAAGGCCCGAACCCTTTGTTCCCGGCAAGCTTACTGATGTGAAGTTTGCGTTGCCTGATGTGGCGCATACTTTTAAAAAAGGCCACCGCATTATGATACAGGTACAGAGCAGTTGGTTTCCGCTGGCCGACCGTAACCCGCAAAAGTTTGTAGACATCTATCATTGTAACGACAGTGATTTTCAAAAGGCACAGGTACGTATTTTCCATGATGGCAGCGCGGCATCGCAGATCATCCTGCCTGTAATAAAATAAGTTGTGTACCTCACCGGCAGAAAAATATTAAATAACACAGACATGAAAAAGATATTATTTGTTGCTTTCTTATGCTGCCCGCTGGTGAGCGGAGCGCAATATGTAAAGGATAATTATACTAAAACCGAAACCGGCATAAAGATGAGGGACGGGGTTACCCTTCATACGGTTATTTATACACCCAAAGAAGCGGGTAGCTATCCTATACTGATGGAACGAACGCCCTATTCTGCCGGCCCTTATGGTGCGGCTTATGCCCTGCGTCTTGGCCCCAACAGCACACTGATGAAAGAGAAATACATCTTTGTGATACAGGATGTGCGCGGCCGCTATATGAGCGAAGGTGTTAATCTTGAGGTTACGCCTTATATTGCCAATAAGAAAAGCAAGAAGGATGTGGATGAGAGCAGCGATACCTACGATACTGTGGACTGGTTATTAAAAAATGTTAAGGATAACAATGGCCGTGTGGGATTGTATGGTATCTCTTACCCCGGCTTTTATGCCACGGCCTGTTTGCCCGGAGCGCATCCCGCCATTAAAGCGGTGAGCCCGCAGGCACCGGTAACGGATGAGTTTATTGGTGACGACGCTAATCATAACGGCGCTTTCTTTCTGATGGACAACTTCGGGTTTATGAACTATTTTGGTAAGGACAGGAAAGGCCCCGTGGAAGATTATGGTGGCCAGGTATTTAATGTAAAGTACAAAGACGCCTATGAGTTTTTCCTGGGTATGGGGCCGGTTAAGAATACGAATGGTCCGCAATATTATAATGGTAAGAGCTATATCTGGAACGAATACCTGGAGCACGATACTTATGATGCCTACTGGAAGGCAAGGAATATCCGCCAGCACCTGAAGAATATTACCATACCTACGCTTGTTGTGGGTGGCTGGTTTGATGCTGAGGATCTTTTTGGAGCGCTGCATACTTATGAAGCGATTGAGAGGCAGAGCCCTGTAAATAAGAATTTCCTGGTGATGGGCCCCTGGACGCATGGCGCATGGGCAAGCGGTAACTGGACTAAGTTTGGCCCCCTCTCCTTTGGCAGCAATACTTCTGCTTATTACCAGGATTCGATAGAAACGGTGTTCTTTAACTATTACCTGAAGGATAAGGGAAGTTTTCCTGCGCATGAGGCCACTGTATATGAGACGGGTAATAACCAATGGCGGACTTTTTCCAAATGGCCGCCTGCAGGGGCTCAGCCTGTAACTTACTACTTTCAGAAAGATAAGAGACTGGGTACCAGAAAAGAAACCGGCAACCGGCAGTACGATGAGTACACCAGCGATCCTGCCAACCCGGTACCTTATACCAGTGTATCGCTGGCTTACCGTAATAATAAGTATATGGTAGAAGATCAGCGTTTTGCACTGGCCCGGCCCGACGTACTTTCTTACACTTCCGAACCGCTGGAGAATGATCTTACACTTGCAGGTGCTATAAAGGCTAATCTTGAAGTAAGTATTACCGGCACTGATGCCGATTTTATTGTTAAACTGATTGATGTATCGCCTTCTAACGATACGATCGGGCTGCACCAGTTGGTAAGGGCCGAAGTATTGCGTGGTAAGTTCAGGAACAGTTTTGAAAAGCCGGCTCCCTTTGTGCCTGGTAAGATAGAGACTGTACCGCTGGCGCTGAATGATGTGATGCATACTTTTAAGAAAGGGCATCGTATTATGGTGCAGGTACAAAGTAGCTGGTTCCCGCTGGTAGACAGAAACCCCCAAAAGTTCATGCGCATTCCTGATGCGGAACCCGGCGATTTCCAGAAAGCGCAGATCAGGATATACCACGACGCTGTAAAGGCGAGCAGTATTGTTCTGCCGGTATTAAAATAAGTAGCCAAAAAACGAATATGCCACAACATCGCACAACCCTGCTTTTATCGCTATGCCTGTTCTTCTGCTTCAGCACAAGTGCACAGTCTCCCATTGTTCCTGCCCCTGTTGAGTATGCTACGGGCAGCGGCTCCGTTAAGCTTGCCTATCCTGTAGTGATCATTACGGAGGGCAATGAGGAGGAGAAAAACCAGTTTAATGCTGCTTTTCTTGAGCAGGAACTCATCAGGCTGAATATCCCGGTGATCAGGGTTACGGGCCAGTTTCCGGTGACTACTACGGTAAACAGATCGAAGATTGTGCTCCGGGCGTTTGCCGACAGTACAACAGAGGCTTACCAGGCGGAGTCTCTGACGAATACTATTACGATCAGTGGCAGTGCCAGGTCGATTTTCTATGGTATCCAGAGCTTATTGCAGATATTGCCCGAAACTAAAAACCCGGATGGCCTTATTATACCCACTTTTGTGCTGAATGACGCCCCTCGATTTGCGTACCGTGGTATGCACCTCGACGTTGCTCGTCATTTCTTTACTGTGAAGGAGGTAAAGAAATACATTGACTACCTGGCTTTTCACAAATTCAATACTTTTCACTGGCACCTTACCGACGACCAGGGCTGGCGCATTGAGATCAAAAAGTATCCTGCGCTTACTGCTGTTGGAGGGCAAAGGGCTGGTACGATCATTGGCCGTTACCCCGGTACGGGCAACGACAATATTCCTTACGGTGGTTTTTTTACGCAGGAAGAGATAAAGGAGGTGGTTAAATATGCGGCCCAGCGTTATATCTCCATCATACCCGAAATAGAACTGCCGGGGCATGCCAGCGCTGCCATTGCTGCTTACCCGGAGCTGAGCTGCTTTCCCATTGAGTCTACGGTGATTCCTCCCAACATGATTTCTGCGGCGAGCAAGAGCGCCGGTGGCAAGAGGGTGCAGGAAACCTGGGGGGTGTTTGAAGATGTGTTCTGCCCTACCGAATACACTTTCTCTTTTATGCAGGATGTGCTGGATGAGGTAACAGCCCTGTTTCCTTCGCAGTATATCCATATTGGGGGCGATGAGTGCCCGAAGGAATCGTGGAAGCGATCGGCTTTCTGCCAGCAGCTTATCAAGGATAAAGGGCTTAAGGATGAACATGGTTTACAGAGTTATTTTATACGGCGTATTGAGCAATATCTCAACAGCAAGGGCCGGAAGATCATTGGCTGGGACGAGATACTGGAGGGCGGGCTGGTGCCCAACGCCACGGTGATGAGCTGGCGTGGAGAGGAAGGCGGTATCGCTGCTGCACAGCAGAAGCATACCGTGGTGATGACGCCGGGCAGTCATTGCTATTTTGATCATACACAGTCTGCCAATGAAGACAGCGTTACCATTGGTGGGTATACACCACTTGAAAAAGTGTATGCCTATGAGCCCATACCAACGGCATTGAAGGATGATGAAGCGAAGTATATAATGGGTGCACAGGCCAACCTGTGGACGGAGTATATCGGGAATATGGCAAAGGTGGAATATATGATCTTTCCGCGGATGAGCGCGTTGGCGGAGGTGTTGTGGACGCCGAAGGCTAACCGTAACTGGGCTGCTTTCGAAAAGAAGATACCGGGGTTGCTGCGGCAATATCGTTCGTGGAATGCCAACTATAGTAAGGCGTACTTTGATCTTAATGCTACCATCAAGCCAACCAAAAATTACCTGGGCGTTATATGGAATGTAAACAGCAAGTTCAATAACCTGTCTGCTGTTTTTACCGATGCAAAGGGAAAAAGGACACGCATCAAAACACTCGCACAGGATGGCCATACGGCCATTATCGGGAATACAGGTACCTATACCTTGCAGGTAGCTCCTTCGGATAAACTTCCCCTTACCGAGCAGGACCCGGCGATGCAGGCCAGCATCAGCCAATCATTTTTCTTTAATAAGGCTACGGGGCGGAAGATCACACTCACCAATCCCCCGTCGGCTAAATACAGTGGCAATGGTGCGTTTACTCTCGTAGATGGCGTACAGAATACAAGGGGCTTTGCACGTTCTTCTGAGTTTCTTGGTTTTGAAGGTAAAGATTGTGAGGCCATTATTGACCTGGGCAAAGTTGTTGCAGTAAATAAGGTAATTGTTCATGCACTGCGGCAGCCCTCTAACTGGATATGGCAACCGCTAAGTGCGTCTGTTTCTATTTCAAATGATAACCGCAGCTTCAGGGAGATAAAACTCTCTGACGATTTTACAGGTGGGGATGCCGGTAACGGAATAATGATGATTGATCTTAAAAAGGTAAAAGCGCGGTACATAAAGGTGGTGGTTAAGCATTGGGGCGCTATACCAAATGGTAACCCTGGTGCGGGTAATAATGCGTGGCTATTTGTAGATGAAATAGAAGTGCAATGACGCCGGCGGGGCTTGTAATGTTCCCGGCTTATGCTGCTGCAAATACTTATTTTTATATAAATTACATTCATGCTGAATAAGATAGACCTGACAGATTCATTAGAACGTATACCGGTAAAAATATTTCAGTCGAGTAAGGAAGGTTCTGTATTCATTGCACGGCAGATCGCAGACCTGATCAGGGCAAAGGAAGCAGCAGGGAAAAAATCAGTGATTGGCCTGGCTACGGGTTCATCGCCAAAGTCGTTGTATGCGGAGCTGGTGCGTATGCATAAAGAGGAAGGATTGAGCTTTAAGAATGTTATTACCTTTAACCTCGACCAGTATTACCCTATGGAGAGGGATGCGCTCCAGAGTTACCATTACTTTATGCGTAAGAACCTGTTTGAGCAAACGGATATTGACCCCAGCAACTACCACCTGCCCGACGGGCTTATTGCTAAAGATAAAGTAAAGGAACACTGCCTTGATTATGAGCGGCAGATTGAAGCGGCTGGTGGCCTCGACCTGCAGATCCTTGGCATCGGCGTAAACGGTCATATCGGCTTTAATGAGCCGGGCAGCGGCATCTATACGAAGACAAGACTGATTACTCTCGACAACAGTACGCGGATGGCGAACAGCTATGAGTTTGGTAATATGAGTGAAGTACCCCGTATGGCGATAACGATGGGCATCAGCACGATACTCAGGGCAAAGAAAGTGATCCTGATGGGTTGGGGCCAGTCGAAGGCAGGCGTGATCAAGAAAGCTGTTGAGGAAGATGATACTGAAGATATACCTGCTTCACTGCTGCAAAACCACGATGACTGTACATTTGTTATAGACGAAGCGGCGGCGGCGGAGCTTACCCGTTTCAAGAGCCCGTGGCTTACCGGTGAATGTGAATGGACACCCGCTATGATCCGTAAGGCGGTGGTTAACCTGGCACTCAAACAGAAAAAACCGGTGCTCAGCCTTACTAATAACGATTATAATGATAATGGTCTGAGCGACCTGCTGGTTGAGAAGGGTGATGCTTACGAGATCAACCTCGAAGTGTATTATATGCTCCGCGATTCGATTACAGGCTGGCCGGGTGGTAAACCGGATGCTGATGACAGTAAGCATCCCGAACGAAATAAGCCTTTCCCCAAAAAAGTGATCCTCTTCTCCCCTCACCCTGATGATGACATTATCAGTATGGGTGGTACTTTTATGCGGCTGCACGACCAGGGGCACGAAGTGCACCTGGCTTACCAGACGAGTGGAAATATTGCGGTAACGGATGAGTTTGTAACCCGCTTTATCGATTTTGCGGTTGGTTTTGAGGCGATGTTTGAAATTGATGATACAAAGAGTAAGTCTATCCTCGAAGAGGCAACGGCTTTTCTTAAAACAAAGAAATCTACCGAGAAAGATACCGAAGATATCCGCCAGATCAAGGGGCTTATCCGTCGTTGTGAGGCCCGGGCTACCTGTAAATATGTGGGGCTTAAAGAGGATCAGATCCATTTTCAGAACCTGCCTTTTTATGAAACGGGTACTATTGAAAAGAACCCTATGGGCGAAGCGGATGTACAGTTGACGATGGACCTTATCCGCAGCATTGAACCTCAGCAGATCTACTGCGCGGGCGATTTTGCGGACCCGCACGGCACGCATAAGGTATGTTTTGATGTGGTAATAGAAGCGTTGCGCCGCCTGAAGGCTGAGGGCCTGTCATGGGTAAATGATTGCTGGCTGTGGCTTTACAAAGGCGCCTGGCAGGAATGGGATATTACGGAGATTGAAATGGCTATACCCATGAGCCCCGACCAGGTGGTGAAGAAGCGCAATGGTATCTTTATTCACCAGTCGCAGAAAGACAGTGTACCGTTCCAGGGCAGTGACAGCCGTGAGTTCTGGCAGCGGGCTGAAGAGCGTAATGCCAATACCGCACAACTATACGCCCGGCTCGGGCTTACCCAGTATGCTGCTATGGAAGCCTTCGTTCGGTGGAGGTACTGATATTCCGTACAACAAAAGTTCAGGGGTAATTAAAAATCATCGAACTTGCAAACAATTGCTGCTTTCCCGCCCTGCGGGGATAAATGCAGCGGCATAACCATTATATCATATCAAGTAACAGGAGCAGCGGCAATAAGCCGTACCAAACCACACAAATGGACAAAACAACAATAAAAACTTTAGGTGAACTGAAGAAGAGCGGCTATCAATCCCGGAGTATAAGGGATGAGATCAGGGAGAACCTGATCGCAAAGATCAAACGGAAGGAGAACCCGTTTCCGGGTATTCTTGGCTACGAGGATTCGGTAATACCCGATACTGAAAGGGCTTTACTGAGCCGGCACAATATCTTATTTCTTGGGTTGCGCGGGCAGGCTAAAACGCGTATGGCACGCCAGATGACGGACCTGCTCGATGAATACATCCCCTTTGTTGCGGGCAGCGAGATCAACGATGACCCACTGGCGCCACAGAGCAGGTATGCGGCTGACCTTATTGAAGAGAAAGGCGACGACACACCTATTGCCTGGCTACACCGCAGCCAGCGGTATGGTGAGAAACTGGCTACGCCTGATGTGAGTGTTGCCGACCTTATCGGCGATATTGACCCCATCAAGGCGGCTAACCTGAAACTGAGCTTTGCAGACGAACGCGTGCTGCACTATGGCATCATTCCGCGCAGCAACCGCAGTATATTTGTTATCAACGAACTGCCTGATCTGCAGGCGAGGATACAGGTATCGCTGTTTAATATTCTTGAAGAGGGTGATCTGCAGATCCGTGGTTTCAAGCTTCGGCTGCCGCTGGACATCCTCTTTGTATTTACGGCCAACCCGGAGGATTATACTAACCGTGGTAGTATTGTTACACCACTGAAGGACCGTATACAGAGCCAGATCTTAACGCACTACCCCAAGTCTATCGAAACTTCATTGCAGATTACCGAGCAGGAGGCTAATATTGATGAGGCACAAGCGGCTCGTGTTACCATCAGCGATCTTGTAAAGCGACTGATTGAGCAGGTATCGTTTGAAGCGAGGGCGAGTGAGTTTGTAGATAAGAAAAGCGGGGTATCTGCCAGGCTCACCATCGCAGCATACGAGAATGCTGTGAGCGCAGCAGAACGCCGGGCTATTATCAATGAAGAAAAGCACACACAGGTGTGGATCAGCGACCTGGTGGGTATTATCCCTTCGGTAACGGGTAAGATAGAGCTGGTGTACGAGGGTGAACAGGAAGGGCCTTACCAGGTGGCTTATAACCTGCTTGAAAAAGCAATACGTACACAGTTTGGCCTGTATTTTCCTAACCCGGACAGCTTTAAAAAGAAGAAAGGTAAAGCAGAGGGAACGGATGACAACCCGTACAAATCTATATCGCGCTGGTTTGATGCGGGGAATTGGCTGAATGTTTTTCTGGAAACAAAAGACGATGATAAAGTACAACTCCTCTATAAGGTGGATGGTCTTTATGCCCTTGTTAAAAAGTACTTCCATACCGCTACGGAAACTGAAGAAGGTTTGCTGATGGAGTTTGTACTGCATGGGCTGGCTGCTCATTCGCTCATCAGTAAGAAGGTGATTGACGGAAAGATTGAGTTTAAAGACCTGATGGGCAGTATGATCAACCTGGGCAATGTTCACTTTGATGAAGGTGATTTTGCGGATGAGGATGATCTAAGCTGACTACCACCCAACGATAGGCAGGGCCTATGATTGCCTTTGGGTAAAACAAACATCAGGGTATGGCCTGCAATCGTCATACTGTAACCTTAATTATTGTATTATGAAAGAACTCAAAAAAAGCGGTCTTGTTGCGCTGAAAACACTGAGCCGCGACGAAATGAAAGGAGTAAAAGGCGGTAAGGAACAGGTGGTTGATCCTCCTGCCAGTTGCCATGGTGAATGCGGTGCGGGTGCGGGTGTATGCAAGGCCGGCTGTACTTGCCGCAACTGGTATTGTTCTTAAGAAACTGATGGTATTGAAAAGGCCGGGACAATTGTACCCGGCCTTTTTTTTATCTGTTGTTGTTTATTTTTCCTGTAAGAAAGGATAGCGGTAGTCTACAGGTGGATTATAGGTTTCTTTTATTGTTCTTGCGCTCAGCCAGCGGTAAAGATTCAGGATAGAGCCTGCCTTATCGTTTGTTCCGCTGCCGCGTGCGCCGCCAAATGGTTGCTGGCCTACTACGGCACCGGTTGGCTTATCGTTGATATAAAAGTTGCCGGCACTGTTGCGCAGCCTGCTGGTGGCAAGTTCTACCGCTTCCCTGTCGTGGGCGATTACTGCACCCGTAAGCGCGTAAGGCGATGTAGAGTCTACCAGTTTCAGTGCGTCTTCATACTTCCCGGCATCATAAACATACAGTGTGAGCACCGGGCCGAAGAGTTCTTCGCACATGGTTACATATTTAGGATCGGTGGTTTCGATCACCGTAGGTTCTATGAAATAACCTACACTTTTATCACACTTGCCGCCTACGAGTATCTTCACCCCGGAGTCTTTCTTTTTTGCGGCTTTAATGTGTCCTTCAAGGCGATCAAAGCTTTTTTCATCAATCACTGCATTTACAAAATTGGTAAAGTCTTCTACGGAACCCTGCTTCATTGATTTGATCTCTGCTACGAGTTTCTTCTTTACTTCTGCGGCGATATTGGAAGGGATATACGCTCTTGATGCGGCAGAACATTTTTGTCCCTGGTATTCGAAGGCACCACGTGCGAGCGCAGCCACCACTACGTCGGGATCGGCTGATTTGTGTGCAATAACAAAATCTTTTCCGCCTGTTTCGCCTACGATACGGGGGTAAGATCTGTACATGCTCATATTCTTACCAATTGTTTCCCACATCTTATTGAATACACCGGTACTACCGGTAAAGTGCACACCGGCAAAATCGGGATGGTTAAAGCATACTTCGCCGATTGTTGGGCCATCTACATACACGAGGTTGATTACGCCATCGGGCAGACCGGCTTCGCGGAGGATGCGCATGAACATCTGGGCACTGTACACCTGTGTATTGGAGGGTTTCCATACCACTACGTTGCCGCACATTGCTGCACTGGTAGGCAGATTGCCACCGATAGCGGTAAAGTTGAATGGGGTTATTGCCAGCACAAAACCTTCGAGGGGGCGGTATTCCATCCTGTTGTACATACCTGCACCGCTGATGGGCTGCTGGCGGTAGATATCGCTCAGGAAGTGTACGTTGAAACGCAGGAAGTCGATCAGTTCACAGGCGGAATCGATCTCTGCCTGGTAGACGTTCTTGCTCTGGCCAAGCATGGTGGTTCCGTTCATGTGGAAGCGGTACTTGGTGGCCATGAGGTCGGCGGCTTTCAGGAAAATATTCGCGCGGTTCTCCCAGCTCATATTTGCCCATTTGTCTTTAGCTTTCAGTGCTGCGGCAATGGCTTTCTTTACATGGCTGGCATCGCCTGCATGAAAATGGCCGAGTATATGGCTGTGCTCGTGCGGGGGGCACATGGCTACCCGCTTGTTGGTTCGCACTTCTTCGCTGCCGATGTACATGGGTACATCGATCTGCTCGCTTTTGAGTGCTTTTAATGTGGCCTTCAGCGCGGCCTTTTCCTTACTGCCCGGAGCGTAGCTCAGTACGGGTTCATTTGCCGGTAATGGAAAGTAAAAATCGCCGTATTGCATATTCAATCGTTTAAAGAATGATGTATTATTAGTTACTCGTATTTATTTTGCACTGCCTGTAAATTATTCGTCTTCTTTCAACTGCATCAGGTAGGCTTTAATAAAGCCATCGAGCTCACCATCCATTACCGGTTGCACATTACCTGTTTCAAAATCGGTACGATGGTCTTTAATCATTTTATAGGGATGGAAGACATAACTCCTGATCTGGCTGCCCCACTCGATCTTTTTCTTGGAGGAGTTGGCGGCGTCTTTCAGTGCATTTCTTTTCTGCATTTCGATTTCGTAGAGGCGGCTACGGAGCATCTGCATCGCTTTTTCGCGGTTACCCAACTGGCTGCGTTCTGTCTGGCAAACCACTACGATACCAGTGGCCAGGTGCGTGAGCATTACCTTGGTTTCCACTTTATTTACATTCTGACCACCGGCGCCACCGCTTCGTGCAGTTTCCATCTTTACGTCTGAGTCTTTCAGGTCGATGGTAATGGTATCGTCTACCAGCGGGTAAACATATACGCTTGCAAAAGAGGTATGCCTGCGGGCATTACTGTCGAACGGGCTGATGCGTACGAGGCGGTGCACACCGCTTTCTGCTTTCAGGAAGCCGTAAGAGAAGGGGCCATCAAACTGGAGGGTACAGGTTTTGATGCCTGCGCCATCGCCCCACTGCCAGTCGAGCTCGGTAACGGTCCAGCCCTGTTTTTCGCCATACATACGGTACATACGTGCCAGTATTTCGGCCCAGTCCTGGCTTTCGGTGCCCCCTGCTCCGCTGTTGATCTGGAGCACGGCAGGCATTTCATCTTCCGGCTGGTTGAGCGTACTTTTAAACTCTGCCTCTTCGATCCGGGCCAGCGCGGCGTCGTAAGCCGTTTTAACCTCTTCTTCGGAGGCTTCGCCTTCTTTCCAGAATTCAAAGAGTACGGCAAAGTCTTCCACGGCTGTATCCACCTGCTGGTACAGGTCTACCCAATATTCGTTCAGCTTAATATCTTTCAGGATGCCTGTGGCACGCTGATTATCATCCCAGAACCCGGGAGAAAGTGAGAGTTGTTTGTCGTTGCTTATTTTAGCGTTTCTGTTCCCGACGTCAAAGAAACCTCCTCAGGACGAGAACACGGTCCCTCATATCTTTTAAGTATTCTATTGTCATAACGGCGCAAAGTTAAGTTAAATCGTTGAAAGATTGATTCCTGGTCTGCCTGTTCTCAGGGCCTGATAAAAGTTAGGATATTACCTATTTCCACATTACCTTTGCGGCAAATTTTAAGAAAATATGTCAACAGTTACAAAGAATACTATTGATTTCAGCCTGAAGTACAAGGTAGCGGATATCGGTCTCGCAGAATGGGGACGCAAAGAGATCCGTCTTGCAGAAGCAGAAATGCCCGGTCTTATGGCCATTCGCCAGGAATACGGCCCCAAACAGCCCCTTAAAGGTGCCCGCATTGCAGGCTGCCTGCACATGACCATCCAGACGGCAGTGCTGATTGAAACCCTGGTTGCCCTGGGTGCCGAGGTTAAATGGAGCTCTTGTAACATCTTCTCTACACAGGATCATGCTGCTGCTGCTATTGCTGCTGCGGGTATTGGTGTGTTTGCGTGGAAAGGCCAGTCGATGGAAGAGGCTGACTGGTGTATTGAACAGACTTTGTTCTTTGGTGGCGCTGACCGCCCCCTGAACATGATCCTGGATGATGGTGGCGACCTGACCAATATGGTATTTGATACTTATACTGAACTGGTAGCCAACATCAAAGGTTTGTCTGAAGAAACGACTACCGGTGTACACCGCCTGTATGAAAGGATGGTGAAAGGTACCCTGCCTATCCCCGCTATTAATGTAAATGACTCTGTAACAAAATCTAAGTTCGATAACAAGTATGGTTGCCAGGAAAGCCTGGTGGATGCAATCCGCCGCGCTACCGACGTAATGATGGCTGGTAAGGTAGCTGTTGTTGGTGGTTATGGTGATGTGGGTAAGGGTTCTGCCAACTCACTTCGTGGAGCGGGTTGCCGTGTGATTGTTACTGAAATTGACCCGATCTGTGCCCTCCAGGCTGCTATGGACGGTTTTGAAGTTAAAAGGATGGTGGATGCAGTTAAAGAAGCTGACATTATAGTTACTGCCAGCGGTTGCCGCGACCTGATCACTGAAAAGCACTTCCGCCTGATGAAGGATAAGGCTATTGTTTGCAATATTGGTCACTTTGATATCGAAATTGATATGGCATGGTTGAATACCAATTATGGTCATACCAAAGATACCATCAAGCCACAGGTTGATCTTTACAATGTAGATGGTAACGATATCATCATTCTTGCTGAAGGCCGCCTGGTAAATCTTGGCTGCGCTACTGGCCACCCTTCATTTGTAATGAGTAACTCTTTCAGTAACCAAACTCTTGCACAGGTTGAACTGTGGACTAACCACGCCAACTATGAAAATAAGGTGTATGTATTGCCTAAACATCTTGATGAAAAAGTGGCACGTCTTCACCTTTCTAAGGTAGGTGCACAACTGGAAGAACTGACCGATGCCCAGGCTGATTATCTCGGTATCAGCAAGGAAGGTCCGTTTAAAGCTGATATGTACAGGTATTAATCGTACCTGTTTACTATAGTAAAAGGGATACGTTTGTATCCCTTTTTTATTGCTACTACTGCTTAGCATTCACGTGTGTATTATTCCGGTGCCTGCCCAGGTTTATTGTACCTATTTCAGCATGGTTTGCGCGTGTGTTTGGAGCAATTGTTTGCCTGTCAGCATCATTTTCACGCCTGTTCGGGGTTATTGTTTGTCTGTCAGCATCGTTTACGGGCGTGCTTGGAGCTATTGTTTGTGTGTTAGTATCGTTCTTTTACCGGTTGTATTGGTAACTACGGATTCCTGGCTTTCCGTAAATTTTCTTCGCATGATTATAAAATTTAAAGTTAACAATCTTTGTCATGTCAACTCTAAACTGATTGGCCGAACTTGGGGAGAGCCTGCAGTAGTCAATAAATATAGCTTTAAAGTTTTAATCTGTGTCATATAGTAGCCAACGGTTCGCGGTTTTTCTCGTCCAGGTGTCGAACTTCTACTTGTTTTTATTTGAAATCAAAAGGTCGCAAATGTCCACCTCTAAAAACTCCGCAATTTTTTGCAGGTCTTTAAGATGAGGTTGAGATTTGTTAATGCACCAATTTGAAACAGTATGCTCATTCTTTTCAAGTTGAGCAGCCAGTTCCTTTTGGCTTACGCCTTTACGCACTAAAACCTCTTTTATCTTGTTAATTTTCTCGTCCACGGGTTAAAAGTAGTAAATGTAACTCAGTTATACACTAATGAAAGGATAGTTTTCATTAATGAAATAATAAAATGCATTAATGTTTTGCATTAATGCAATTCTGTTTTACATTTGCTTTATAATTCACTCACAAAAAAATAAAAGCTATGAGTACAAGATACACAAAAGCCGACCTTGAAAGAATTGTTTCTGTTCAACTCGAAAACCTTAATGCCATGCACGACCTTCTGAGTATAATGAAAGTTCAGAACGAACTTATTCATAATGCAAACAAAAAATTGAAAGAGGAAATCTTGGATTTCAAAGTCAAAACGTATTCAAAAATTTAAAGTGACTTCTTATTTATTTTTATTCGTTAGATAATAATGTTTAGTCACTGAAAATACAAGCAGGCTTGTTGAGATGATTTTTTCATTAAAGTTTTAGTCAAGATGCAATCGCCAGATTTCATAATACATATTGCTGAGGGTGTGGAATTTTACCTGCACATAGCTGATATTACAATGTCCAGCCCTGCTGTTGCAAATACTTTTGTTGTGCGTTCGCCTTGCTGTCAGAACTTTACTTCAGGTGCTTTTCTATGTTGCCAGAGCTAAATAGCAAATTGGTTTTTCCATATTCCTCACAAACGTTATTATAATCTCGTTTTGCCAAAGCTATCCTGTTTTCGCATCCTTCCAATTGCATTAATAATCCTTGAAGTTGCTTGTCAGACCTAAATTTTTTGTTATTCTCTAATGTAGCCAAAGTCCTTGCAAGTGCTTGTGTCAATTTGTTGTTTTTCATGCTTGCCAAAGAGATTGTTAGGCTGTCTTTGAAACTTAATGTGTCAACGTAATTAAAAAGGTCAATAGAAAATAGCTTAGAATTATTCAATTGTTCTTTGTCAACTTTTGTGGACTTAGATAAAATACTTGTCAGATTGCTTATAATACCTGCCCGCTTTTGTAATTGTGTTTTTAGATTTGTCCACGCCTTGTTTATCTGTGCAGTTGTGTCCTGCCCGTAGATTGTCTGATATGAAAAAAGGTATAACAAAATAAATGTGGTGATAAGTTTCATATCAATTTTTGAAGTCTAATGTGTCTGTAAAGATAAAAAGATGATGATATATTCCACTGCTCAATTCATAACGTCTTTTCAAGTTGAGCGGCCAGTTCCTCTTGTTAGCGACAGGCATATTTGCCAGACCGAAATTTTATTTGTCCTTGTTTACATTATTTATTTGTTAACCCATTTCTCTTGCTATTTTTTTCCTGGGTCGCAAACATTTTCTTTGCAATACTATCTAACTCTTTGCTTTTATAAAAATGTAGTGCAGTTGCCATATAATAATTCATGTCATCTTTGCAACCTTCGCACATTGCAGGAGGTGGCATTTTATTAGAGCATATCTCAAAAGTGTGAATAAGTGCAAAAATAGTTCTTTGCTTTAAA
>CAZPXP010000018.1:0-113705 GCA_964590975.1 uncultured Ferruginibacter sp.
GGGAAGAGCTGCTGGGCAAAGCACCCATCGGTATCCACGACAACTTCTTTGAACGTGGCGGTCACTCACTGCTTATGATCCGTATGCTCTACCGGCTGCGCGAACACAATATGCACCTGCAGTTGAGCGACCTCTTTGCCCTGCCTACTATACGGCAGCAGGCAGTTAAACTGTTGAGTAATAAAGAGGTAGTAACGGAACCGCTTGTACGCGCAGGCAGCAGGGAAAAGAAAGAACACATCATCGCCCTGAATCAATCGGGCGGAGAGCAGCCCATTTTTATCATACCGGGTTCAGAAGGGGTAAGCGACAGTTATGATCAACTGGCACAGGCTTTCGGCCCCAGCATTCCGGTATATGGCCTGCAAATGAAAGGGATTTATAAAGGAGAGCGGCCCTTATCTGCAATCAGCGAAATAGCAGCACAGAATATTAAATGGATAAAGAAAGTACAGCCTTCAGGGCCATACAGGTTTATCGGCCACTCTTTTGGCGGACACGTTGTACTCGAAATGTGCAAACAGTTGGAAGCCAAAAAGCAGAAGGTGGAATGGACAGTGATTATGGACATTGGTATCGAATTGAAAGGCATAGCAATAACAGAGGAAAATAAAATAGATACGGTAATGCAGATCGCAGGTAATATATTCGAAGCCGACCCGTCTGTTCGGGATCAATACAGCGTATGGGGCGAACAGCTTGAAAAAGAATTGCGCCCCCTTTCAGTAGAACAAATGGTGCCGGCAATGCGTAAGTTCCTGAAAAAGCAAAAAAACATGGATAATACAAATACCGACTTCTTATTAAATATGCTCGATCTCCAAATCCATAATATGTCCATCAGCTCCCGCGCCGAGGCACAGGTCAAATCCCCCCTTATCATTTGCAAGGCGGCCGAAAACAGCAGGATGAAGGAGAGTGATATCAGGGATTGGTCCTCCAATAGTGCCGGTACCCAAACCATTACCATACCCGGAAATCACTTTAGCATGTGTAAGGGAGAAGGACCACAGGTACTGGTAAATGCATTAAAAGACAAAAAATATTGCTGAAATCAGGTGTACCGAAGTTAAGAGCAGTTAAAAAGCCTGTCAAAATGACGTCTGTCTGCTCAGGAAATCACCTTTCAGGGCAGAAATTACCCCATTTTTGCCCCGGAGTAAAAGTGTTGTTGCAGTAATGTTGAAGTAATCTTGAAGTGATGTTGAAGTATAGTAACAGTAAGGGGTTGCCGGATCATGGCTTTTTGTCAGTCCCGTTACTGCACCAGGGGGCAGGGTGGGTAACCATCCTGCCCCTTATCATACACCCCCCTGAATGAAAAAATAAAAAAAATAATGGTAAAGTGTATTTCGTACGAAAAATATCCTACCTTTAGTGCATGGAAGAAAAAGAGATCGAAATAAAAACAGAACCCACTAAGTCGGAACTCGAAATTTTACAGGTGCTTTGGAAGCAGGGGCCCTCTACAGTAAGAACAGTAAACGATATGCTCAATAAGGAAAAAAGAGCAGTGCAGTATACGTCTACCCTTAAATTAATGCAGTTGATGCTGGAGAAGGGGATGCTCAAAAGAGATGAAAGCGCAATGAAGCATATTTATATGCCGGTAGAAGAAGAACAGAAAACAAAAAGCTACCTGCTCGATCGCTTTCTCAATAACCTGTTCAATGGCTCTGCCTCCAAGCTCATGGTAGAATTGCTTGGAAATAAAAAAACGTCCGACGAAGAGCTTACCGCTATCAAGGAAATAATCGCTAAGCTTGAGAAAGGAGAATAGATCTGGTCATATATAAACCGAACTGTATGTACACACTTTTTGCGGAAAATATCTTTGGAGAACAACTGGTAAAAAATATCAGCCTCACACTGGCTCATTCGGTATGGCAGGGTATGGCAGCCGCTATACTGGCCCTGCTCATTATGGCAGCCACAAAAAAAGCGTCGGCCGCCCTGCGGTACGATCTTTTAATCGCAAACCTCCTCCTGTTCGTGTCGGCTGTTGTGGTTACCTTTTTATTACAGCCCGGCGCCGCGCACAGCCCTGCTCTGCCCGGGGCATTGGTTAGTAGCAACGGTATATTGTACGAACCATCCGCACCGGCAGCAAATACAGGAGGCAGCTTAACAGGAATAGTTGCTTTCTTAAATACCCATGCCGTAACGATCGTATTCGTATGGCTCCTGCTCACAGCACTACGCCTCGTTCACCTGTTTATCGGGTACTGGTCAATCAACAGGATCAAAAAAACACAGGTTGCACCCGTAAGCGATTTCTGGAACGAAAAACTCGCAGAACTGGTAGCCTCCGTTAAAGTCAGTAAACCCGTTCGGTTACTCCAGTCCACGCTCGTAAAAACACCCATGGTCATCAGCTACTTTAAGCCCGTGATACTCATCCCCGCCAGCCTGCTCACCACGCTGCCCCAGGATGAAATAGAAGCCATCCTGCTGCACGAACTGTCGCACATAAGAAGAAAAGATTTTTTAGTAAATCTCCTGCAGAACCTCATCGAAACCGTATTCTTCTTTAATCCCTTCGTGTACTGGATGTCCGGCCTCATCAGGGAAGAACGTGAAAACTGTTGCGACGACCTGGCCGTTTCACAATTGAAGAACAAAGCTACCCTCATTAAGGCAATTGTAGCCTGCCGCGAGTTCAGCATACAGGATTCCCCCCGCTACGCCCTTGCTTTTGGCAGGCCTAAGGAAGATCTGCTCAACCGCGTTAAACGCATCATCCACAAAACGCCAAGACCATTTCATGCCACCGAAAAATTTATATTTTTTCTGTGTGTACCATTACTAATTTTAACCGCTGTCTTCCCTCTGCAGGCTTTCCAGGCAAAAACAACCGGCAAAAATATAGTGCTTCCGCAGATCCCTGTCGATACCATACCGGCAAAAGATAAAAAACCGGCCGATAAAACTTCAGGAACAGTTACCAATGTAAATGGTGTGCCACATAACCAGTACGAATTCAGGCGCAACAACGTTTTATACAAGATTGAAAAAGTAGAAAACAAGATCACCTCACTTAAGATCAACGGCCAACCTGTCGCCGGAGAAAAAATGCAGGAACAGTTGCCATTAGCAAACACTTTAATTGCCGAATATAATAATATCGTGAACCAGCCTTTAGCCAGGTTACAGCCGGTAAAAGATATCAATGCTCCCGTGGCCAACACGGCCGCCGGGTCACTGGCTCCCATTGGCGGATTGCGCAGCACAACAGCCGGTTTGAAAAGCACTGGAGCCGGTTTGAAAGATATGTCAGGGGCTGTAAACGATTTAAAACCGGCCGAACCCCGCAGCGCCAGCTACTACGACAAAGGATACCGGCTCGTAGTGCAGGATTCTGTTGTGGTGCAGGTTTACTATAAAGGAACAGCCCTCACCGCCGAAAAGATCAAAGAGCACCAGGCCGAAATTGATGGAATATTTAAAAGTAAGCAGTAACACTGTTATTGCCGCAACAGTCAGCAGTAACCGGAAACCTTTTCAAAAATAATTATTTACCTGGAATACATGCAGTAGCAGGATGCCTGTTATCATTAACCTGCTGCCCAACACCCGAACCCGTTAAGAATTAAACACTTTTTATGAAGAAAATAATAATCGCCACATTGTTCGCTGTCCTCTGCATTGGTTTCAATGTGGCATCTGGTCAAACACCCTCCGGCAGTATATCCGGTACGGTTAGTAGCCAGGGCGGTAAAGCAGTAGAAGGAGCCACAGTATCCCTCCTGCGCGCTAAAGACGCCGCACTGATAAAAGTTTTTATTACAGGACCCGATGGCAAATTCGGGTTTGAACCCGTAAAAGACAGCTTCCTGATCACAGTAACCACAGTAGAGTTTAATACGTACACTTCGGCTCCCTTTATAATGGATACAAACCAGGCCTCGCTCCAACTGCCCGTAATACGCCTGCAGGAAAAAGGAAGCGTGGCCATAGAAGGTGTTACCGTTGTAGCCACAAAACCATTTGTCGAACGTAAGATCGACAGGGTTGTCGTTAACCCCGATGCCCTCATCTCCAACGCAGGTGCCAATGCCCTCGAAGTACTGGAAAAATCTCCCGGCGTGCAGGTGAGCATAGACGGGGCAATCAGCCTCAAAGGCAAACAGGGTGTACTCATACTCATCAACGACCGGCCAACCAATCTGTCAGGCGCCGCACTCGCCAACTACCTCAAATCATTGCCCTCAAGTGTGGTGAGCACCATTGAGATCATGACCACCCCGCCGGCCAAATACGACGCCGCCGGAAATGCCGGTGTCATCAATATCAGGCTTAAGAAAGCAACAGTAAAAGGGTGGAGCGGCAGCCTTAACCTCAGCTATGGCCAGGGTACCTATGCACGAAATACCAACAGCCTCAACTTCAATTACCGCGTTAACAAAGTAAACTTCTTCGGTAACATAGCCTATAACATCAACAACGATTACCAGCAGCTCGACATTGCAAGAAATTACCTCAACCCCGATGGTTCAATAAATATTGCATTCCGGCAAAGCTCCTATTTAAAGAACGAAAGAAGATCAGGCAGCATGAGGCTCGGTATGGATTACTATGTTTCAGCAAAAGTAACCATGGGGGTAGTGTTCAACGGGTTTAATAACCCCACCACAACAACAACAACAAGCAACAGTAAACTCCTGAACGGTGCGATGGTGGTCGACTCCTCAATCCTCGCCGGTAACAGCCAGCATGAAAAATGGAAGAACCGCAGCTTCAACTTCAACCTCAATTATGCCATTGATGGAAAAGGAAGAACGCTGTCGTTTAATACGGATCACATCAGGTACCGCCTCGCTTCAGACCAAACGCTCATCACCAGCGCTTACTATCCCGATGGCAACCTCAAAAGCAGGAATACCCTCATCGGCAATCTCCCCACAAGCATCAATATCACAACCGCAAAGGCCGACTATACCCACCCGTTACAAAAAGGAGGCAACTTCGAAGCGGGTGCTAAAACGAGTTTTATCAATACCGATAATACCGCCGGTTTCTTCGACAGAACCGGCACCACCACCACACCCAACTACGACCTGTCCAACCGCTTTAAATACGACGAGAATATCAATGCGGTCTATATGAACTTCAACCGCGACTTTAAAAGAATATCCGTACAGGCAGGACTGAGGCTTGAGCAGACAGAAGTAAAAGGACACCAGCTCGGCAACCCGCAAAAAGCAGATTCTTCATTTAAGCTCAGCTATACCAACCTCTTCCCTACATTTTATCTTTCCTATAAACTCGACAGCACCGGTAATAACCAGCTCGGCTTCTCTTATGGCAGAAGGATACAAAGAGCCAACTACCAGGACCTTAACCCCTTCATATACCCGCTGGATAAATTTACTTATTTTGCAGGAAACCCCTACCTCACACCCACCTTCTCGCAAAACCTCGAACTTTCCCATACCTATAAGAACATCGTTACCACAACACTCCAATACAGCTATACAAAAAATATCATACAGGAAACCATCGAGCAAACCAGGAACCTCTTCATCAGCAGGCCCGGCAATATCGGCCGGCAGCGCGACATCGGCCTCTCTGTAAACGTAAACTGGCAGCCCAAAAAAATAAAATGGTGGACCCTGCAGCTCTATACCGAACTCATGAATAATAATTTCAAAGGCGTACTCTACAATAAGGAACTGAATACCGATGGCACCTATCTGCTCGTCAGCGGTACCCACCAGTTCAGGATCAATAAGCTGTGGAGTGCAGAATTGGGCGGCTTCTTCAAGAGTAATGCCGTTTCAGGGCAGTTCAGGTCAAAATCAATATGGATCATGCGGGCAGGAGCACAGAAAAAAATATTGAAGGAAAAAGGAACCGTAAAATTGGTGGTCAACGATATCTTCTACAGCTTTAAACCCCGCGGTGAAATTGTTGGTATTGCCAATGCAAACGCTACCTATAATAATAATCTCGACAGCCGCGTAGCCACCCTTTCCTTCTCCTACCGGTTCAGTAAAGGTAAGAGCCTGCGGGCAAGACAAAGCGGTGGTTCAGACAGCGAAAAAAACAGGGTCAATACAGATAAGTAAGATCCCCGCAACACGGCACCCCATTTCTGCCCCGGGTGGTTATCATTCAGGTCATTTTTTGCATATTGAATAAATCAATGATGGCAATGTCGGTAAAGGCATCGGTATTTTGTAAGGTTACTTCAGCAGAAGTAACCTTTTTTGTTGCCCCCCATTACTTCACCCGGATACCCCCTAAGCACCATTCTGGATATTCGTAATAAATTATACCCCGCTTTTTTAAAATAAAAGCCATTTTATTATCATTTTTTCAATGAAATCACCAGTTTGTGGTATTGGCAAGCAATGCCAGGTTCTGTAAACTTGCGTATATTTAAACCTTCATAGCGCCCCGGTAAGAGGTGCCGTGAGTACGCACTGAAAAAAGATATAGAACATCGGTACCATGATAACTGGTTTTCTTTTCTTGTACACTCGAACTACTAAACAATAAAACATGAAAACAAAATTATTCCTCGCAATTTTTGTTTGTTCCGTTACCATTTCCTTCGCACAAAATGTAGGTGTGGGAACGACCAACCCAATTCATAAACTCCACGTCAGTGGCGGCGACCTGTTCGTTAACTCCGCCGTGGGCCTCATCAGGCTTGGCTATCAGGCCGGTAACGAATGGCAGCTCGCTACTACAGGTGCTGGTGCAGACCTGCGGTGGTACACTACCACAGATGGCGGTTCAACAATAGCACCCCGTCACTATTTCAGCCAGAACGGTAACGTAGGTATAGGCGGTTTCTCCGGCCCGGGCGTACCACAGGGCAGGCTCGATGTAATAGGGGCAGGCACCACTTCAAGCACAAATACACTGCTCCTGAGAACTTCCATCGGAGATACAATTATGAGAGTGCGCGACGATGGCAGGATGGGTATTGGCTATAATGGAACCACTTACGGACGTACCATTAACCTCGGGGGAACAGGTATAAATATGTACACTTCCAATGAAGCCGCGTTTGGCGGTGCTATTTTCCCCACCGATACTTCACTCGTAATATGGTCCAACAGTAACTCCAATAACTACCTCGTGCTGCAACCCTCATGGGGCAATACCGGTATTGGCACCTACACCCCAAATGCAAAGCTGCACCTCAATGGTGCCATGCTCATCGGCAACAACAGCAGCAGGATTGCTACAGGTTATTCCCTCAGCGTAACCGGCAAGGTCATCGCTACCGAATTTACCACCCTGCCAACAGCCTCCTGGCCCGACTATGTTTTTGGTAAAGGATACAGCCCGATGCCGTTAGACAAACTGGAAACATACATCAAAAAAGAAGCCCATCTGCCAAATATCCCCTCCGCCGGCGAAATCGGTAAAGATGGTATTCAGCTCGGGGCTATGACAACCAGGATGATGGAGAAAATAGAAGAACTCACCCTTTATATTATCGAACTGAATAAAAAGAATAACGAACTCTCCGGTAAAGTACAGAAGTTAGAGCAGCAGCTAAGTAATACCCGGCAATAACAGCCGGGTTAGCTATTGTAAAACCGTCGATCCCCGTACAGTAAGCGCAGATTTAATGATGATATTCTCATTGAACATCTGCGCCCCCTTCTTGTCAAGATACTTAAACAATTGAGAGGCCGCGGCAACACCCATTTCATTTGCAGGCTGGGTAATTGTCGTCAGCGGCGGGCTTAAGAAATCAGCCGTTGCCAGGTTCGAAAAGCAAATAACTTTTACCTGCCGGGGTATATTCAGGTTAAGCTCCCGGCACACACTGTAAGTCATCAGTCCAAGCTTCTCAATAGAAGCAAATACCCCGTCAACCTTACCGGGCCCGCTCAGCAACTTCCTGATCCGCTTGTAATTAGCCTTGTCGTCGTTGGTGCACTTTACAATTTTCGATTTATCAAATTTAATATTGTGCTTATCCAGCGCCTCTAAATACCCCTGCATGCGCTTATAGTCTATAGACAGTTTCTCCGATACCGACAGGTAAGCAATATTTTTACAGCCGCTTTGTATCAAATGCTCCGTTGCAGTAAACCCTCCCCCAAAATCATCAGTAGTAACTTTTACCGTTTCGATTTCATGACAGATCCTGTCAAAAAAGAAAATGGGTATGTTATTGCTGATGCATTCCGTAAGATGCGTATAGTCGTTGGTGGTAGAAGATAAAGACATGATAATGCCATCAACCCTGCCATTTTGAAGATGGTTGATGATGCTGATCTCCTTCTTCGCATCCTCATGCGTGATATATATAAGCAGGTGATAATCCTTTTCACGCGCAACCGACTCCGCCCCGTTGATCACCTGCAGAAAAAAACTGTTGATCATCTCAGGAATGACAAGGGCAATCGTTTTACTTTTCTGGTTACGCATATAACTCGCATAAGGGTTTGGTTTATACCCCATCTCCGCAGCCTTCTCCAGTACTTTCTTCTTTGTATCCGCGCCGATCTCATGGCTGTTCCTTAACGATTTCGATACAGTTGAAATGGAAACACTTAACTCCGAAGCGAGTTTTTTCAAATTGATTTTTGACATGGTACACCCTCTTTTGCAGCAATGCTGAAGTAGTAAAAGTAACGAAAATGTTACTACAACCTACTACAACATTATAGTAAAAAGCTACAACGTTATCGTAAATAAATAGTTTGGCGATGTATAAAAAAGTGAAAAATTAAAAGAACTTTAAAACCGGAAATCAATTTTCTTCTACCCAAACTAATATTAAAACGACTGCCTGTATGAGTAAAAAATTATTTTATTTAACCTTATTGCTTGCGTTATCCTTTCTTGCAAATGCACAGAAAAATATAACCGGTAGAGTAACGGGCGCAGATAATTTACCATTAGCCGGTGCCACCATTACCATCAAAGGCACCAGGTCAAGAACCACCACCAGCGAGTCCGGAACCTTCTCATTATCCGTACGGGATAATTCTAAAATTACCCTTGTTATCTCCTATGTTGGGTACGAACCACAGGAACTGCCCGTGGGCGACAATAATGTATTGAATGTTACATTAAAAGAAATGCCATCGAAATTAGCGGATGTGGTAGTGGTAGGTTATGGCAGCCAGCGTAAAGTAAACCTCAGCGGCGCAGTAGCACAGGTAAATGGTAAAGACCTCGTCAACAGACCCGTACCCAACCTCACCGGCGCATTGCAGGGTGTACTGCCCGGTGTAACCGTACTCAGGAGCAGCGGTAAACCCGGCAGCGAAGGCTATGGCATCAGGGTGCGCGGCTTCACCTCTACCAATTCGGCAACCGCCCTCGTGCTGGTAGATGGTATTGAGCAGGACATTAACCTGCTCGACCCCAACGATATCGAATCCGTTTCCATATTAAAAGATGCATCAGCCTCCGCCATCTACGGCGCAAGGGCTGCCGCAGGTGTAATCCTTGTTACTACAAAACAGGGCACCCCCGGCAAAACAAAAGTCAACTTCACCAGCTATTATGGTATTAATATCACAGCACGCCAGCCGCAGCGGCTCAATTCGTGGGATGAACAGTCGCTGATCGACGAAGCCCGCTTTAATGCTACCGGCGCAAGAGAGTTCACTGCCGAACAGATCGAATGGTTGCAGAACCCCAACTTCTCCTACCGCCCCAACCCCTCGGCAGACCGCTGGGAATATTACGGCAATAACAATTGGGTAAAAGAAGGGATGGATAAGATCAACCACCAGCAGAGCCACTCCATATCCATCAGTGGTGGTGAGCAGAAAGTCAACTACCTCGTGTCGGCTGGCTATTACAAAAGAGATGGGGTATTGCGTTTCGGCCCCGACGATAACTCCCGGTACAATTTTAAACTCAACCTCAACGGTGAGCTGAACAAATATATCAGCCTGAAACTCACCGCAGGATATATCGGGTCGTTCACCAACGAAAACTCTTACGGTACCGACCAGATCATCAACAGGCTTTACCGCAGCCGTACCCGCCAGTCGCTGTACACACCCGCAGAAGATGTAACAGGCCAGCGCTACAACGGCGATCTCCAGATCAATGCGGTCGACATCGAAAAGAACGCAGGAAAAGAAACCCGCAACTACGAAACCTTTACAGGTAAACTGAACCTCCAGGTAAAAAATGTAGTAAAAGGACTTACACTCGATATAATCGGCTGGAGAAACCAGAACAACTACGAGATGCAGAATAAAAGCCGTACCCTGGTATGGTATGGCCGCAGCATTAACACCATACGCTTTGGCATCAACCAGCCCAACTCTTACACACAAACAAAGAACAGGGCCTACCAGAATAACCTCCAGGGCTTCCTTACCTATAATTATAAAATAGGAAAGCATGCGCTGACGCTTCTGCAGGGCGGGTCGTATGAAGAATACCGCAAAGACGAATTTACCGCCTCTGCACAAAACATGATCACCAACGATTTCTTCAGTTTCAACTTTGCCGACCCCCTCACAAAAACCAGCAGGGATGTGGTACAAACCTGGGCACTGCAATCGGCATTCGGCCGGTTAAACTACAGCTATAAAGACAGGTACCTCTTTGAAGCCTCATACCGCTACGACGGAAGCTCAAGGCTGGCGCCCTCCAACCGCTGGCAGCTTTTCCCTTCTTTCTCAGCAGCATGGCGGGTAAGCGAAGAAAACTTTATGCAATCCCTCCCCTTTATCAGCAACCTGAAACTGCGGGGCTCATGGGGCCAGCTCGGTAACAGTGCCGCCATAGGCTTGTACGACTATATCCCCCTGTTAACAAGCAGCAACAGCCTTACTTTCAACGGGGTACGCACACCCTACTTTTACCAGAACATCCTGGCCTCCCCCGATGTAACCTGGGAAACCATACAGCAGTCAAACATCGGTATCGACCTTGGCCTGCTGCGTAACCGCCTTACCATCACAGCCGATTACTATGTAAAGCGTAATAAAGATATGCTGGCCACGCTGGATGTACCCAATATCATCGGCGTAGGTACCGGCTTTACCAATGTAGGCGAGCTAAAAAGCTGGGGTAAAGAACTCGATATCAGGTGGAGAGACAGGATCGGTAAAGTAAACTATAATATCGGGTTTAATATTGCCGATAACCAGAACAAACTGGTAAAGTACGACGGAAAGAACTCCATCGGCGCAGGTGGCGTAATACCCCTCATGGAAGGCTATCCGCTCAATACAGTATGGGGCTATAAAACCGCAGGCTATTTCCAGACACAGCAGGAAGCCAACGAATATAAAGCAAGGGTATCTTATCCCTTCTTCCCCAACCCCGCTGCAGGAGATATGCGATACCTCGACATGAATGGCGATGGTGTTATCAATGGTGGAGATGGTACGCCCGGCAAACCCGGCGACCTCGTTTACCTCGGTACCACCAACGCGCGTTACAGTTATGGTTTTAACCTTGGGGCCGACTGGAAAGGTTTTGATTTCTCAATATTCTTCCAGGGATCGCTCGACAGGAAATTCCTGATCAGCGAAGAAACACTGTCGCCCATGCTCGGAACGGCCGATATGCCCTGGAGCATCCACATGGATCACTGGACGCCCTCCAACCCCAATGGCTTTTTCCCGAGAATGTACCAGACAAGCGCGCATAACTTCAGGCCCTCCGATAAATGGGCACAGAACGGAAACTATATCAGGCTTAAAAATATACAACTCGGCTATACCCTCCGCCCCAAAAAGAAAACCATACGCGAAGTAAAGATCTATGTATCGGGGCAGGACCTCTGGGAATCTACAAAAGTGCTGAGCGTGTTCGATCCCGAAGTAGGCAACAACGTAAGCGCAACCGCATATCCCTTCTACCGTACCGTTGCCTTTGGCCTTAATGTTTCACTCTAATATCAAACAAGTAAAATGAAAAATTGTAAGCAATTACTCGCATATATACTAACAGCAGGACTGCTGGTCAGCGGATGTAAAAAAATAGACCGTTTTCCCGAAACCGATTTCAGCGACGCCGATTTCTGGAACACAGAAACCGACCTGATCAATGCAGCCAACCGGCTTTACCAGGAGCTCGATGCCGACTGGATCGATAACCGCGCCGACGATGCGGTAAATACAGGCGGGCCAAACGAGATCAGTACCGGCAACAGGTCGGTGCCCAATACAAGCGGCGACTGGAACGACCGCTATGATGAGATATTCACCGCTAATAATATACTCGAAAAAGCAGGCAAGGCAAAAGTGACCGACGCGATCAAAAACCGCTATTTTGCCGAGGCAAGATTTTTCAGGGCTTATGCATACTCCAAACTCGTTAAGCTCTATGGCGATGTGCCATTAGTACTGCACACCCTCAGCTTAAACTCTCCCGACCTCTATATGGCACGCACCCCACGCGCACAGGTTGTACAGGCCATCTACGATGATCTGGACTATGCCGCACAGTGGCTGCCCAGGAGGGCCGATCTCCCCACCGCGCAATACGGAAGGGTAACGCGCAGTACCGCATGGGCATTAAAAGCAAGGGTAGCATTGTACGAAGGCACAAGGGCAAAGTTTCATAATATTACTTCCATCAACTGGCAGAATCATTTGACTGCTGCTGTAGATGCCGCGCAAAACGTAATGGCAGAAGGGCATACCCTGTTTGCCAACTACGGCGGGCTGTTTGTACAGGCTGGCGAAGGCCCCTCAAATACAGAAAATATCCTCGTTAAGATCTTTGGCGTAAGCAATACCAACCTCATTCTCGGGCATAACAACTCGCGCGACCTTGAGAACGGGCGTATGGCTCCCACGCGCAACCTGCTGCGCCAGTACCTCTACAGCGACGGGCTCCCCGCATTCAATAACGACAATACCCCCTCTGCCACCCGCTCACCTCTTTTTGTGGCCGAAGGCAGCGAATCAAGCTACAACACAATACTCGACAACAGGGACCCGCGTGTAGCCTTTACCTTTTTCAGAACACCCGAAGTAGCTTACCAGGGCCCCTGGATACCTAAAACCTCCCTGGGCTCAAGAACGGCTTTTGCACCCAGGAAGGGTTTTAATACCATCGATCAGACAATCAACGGCGCCGCTACGGTCGACCGTATCCTTATCCGTTATGGCGAAGTACTGCTCATCTTCGCAGAAGCAAAATATGAGCTGAACGGTACCATCAGCGATGCCGATCTTAACCTCAGCATCAATGCCCTGCGCACAAGGGCAGGCTTTGCAGCAAAACTTACCAATGCCTTTGTAACCCTCAACAACCTCAGCATGCGCGAAGAGATCAGGCGCGAAAGAACGGTTGAACTGGCGCTGGAAGGGTTCAGGTACGACGACCTGATTCGCTGGAAGCTCGCCGAAATTGTTATGCCGCAGGAACTGCTGGGCGCCAAATTCATCGCTTCAGAATGGGTGGGTACCAACGGAAACAGCCTGAACCTCAATGCCAACCAGGTACTGATCACAGAACCTGCAGGCACAAGACATTTCAGAACAGACCGCGACTACCTCTATCCCATTCCCATCCATGAAATAACCACCAGCGGTGGCAACGTAGTACAGAACCCCAATTGGTAACAACGAAAAAAAAATAAAAATGAAATCGGTTAAATATATCCTGTTTGTGTTTTTTGCGGTTGCAGTATTCGCATCATGCGAGAAAAAAGATTACCCGGCCGGGTTGCCCGAATTAGAACATCATTATTATGCCATATTTGTACCCAATAACAATACCGGCGTTACGGTATCAAGATCGCAAACCGCCCTGCTCAAATTTCCGGTACAGTTCTATTCAACGGCTGTACGCAATTACGACGCCGTAGCCAAATATGCCGTTGTAACAAGCGGCATCACCGGCCCGGCTAAAGTAGGAGTGGATTTTAATATTGTAGATAAAAACGGGGCGGTAATACCCTCGGCAGATACTACTTATACCATCGTGTTTCCACAGGCAAGGCAGGCCATGGATACGATCTATATAAAACTGCTGAATAACCCCGCCCCCGGCGTACGCAGGATGGAGATACAGATGATGGATAATATAACCACGCAGTTTGATGTAGACATATTTTCTACCGCTTACCGGAGGCCTGTACAGATCAACTGAGCAGGCATATCGTTAGTAAAATACCGGGAATGTTGTCCTGGCAACATTCCCGCTTAATTCAGAAATTATTGCCATTGAAAAAACTTTTCTTCTTTTTTATCCTGCTCGCCTGCAGTACCCTGCATGCCCAGCGGATAGTAATACCCCTGAACGAAGGCTGGCAGTTCACAAAAGATAATTATGAAGTAAACGGTGGCAGCAATAATGCCGTTCAATGGCAGGCTGTTAGCCTGCCCCATACCTGGAACGCTGAAGACGTGCTCGACGACGTGCCCGGTTACTACAGGGGCGCAGGCTGGTACAGGAAAAAACTGAAATTAGACAAAGCACTGCGTGCAAAAACAATCTGTCTCTCCTTTGGAGCCGCCAACCAGGAAGCCACGATCTTCATAAACGGCAAAAAAGCCGGCAGCCATACCGGTGGTTACACCGCCTTTACCATCCCCGTCAGTTCATTGATCGATTGGAATGGAGAAAATGAACTCCTGGTAAAAGTCGACAATAGTTTTAACCCCGCCATACCACCCCTCACCGCCGACTTCACCTTCTATGGCGGCTTATACAGGCAGGCTTCGCTCATCGCACTTGCCCCTGTTCATTTTTCCTGTGGCAACAACGGCAGTAAATCCGTATTCATATCCACCCCTTCGGTCGGGCAGGATAAAGCTGCCGTGCATATCCGTTCCGTATTGTCAAATAACAAAACCATCCCGCAGCAGGTAAAAATCAGTACCGTTGTTTATAATGCAAAGGGAATAAAAGTAGCAGGTGTATCGGGCAATATCACAGTAGCAGCAGGCAGCGATAAAAGTATTGAGCAGGATATCAAAGCCATCAGCCATCCGCGGTTATGGTCGCCAGGCGATCCTTACCTCTACAAAGCAGTCACCACTATCTCCGACGCAAAAACAGGTAAACCATTGGATGAAATAACCAGCCCGTTAGGCTTTCGCTGGTTTCATTTCGATGCAGAAAAAGGGTTCTTTCTCAATGGCAATCCCTTAAAGCTCGTAGGCGCCAGCCGCCACCAGGATTATAAAGGTATGGGCAATGCCGTACCCCCTGCACTGGCACGTAAAGATGTAGCACTGCTGAAAGCAATGGGCGGCAACTTTTTAAGGGTGGCGCACTACCCGCAAGACCCTGCCATCCTGCAGGCCTGCGACGAGCTTGGCCTCCTCGCTTCGGTAGAAATTCCTGTAGTGAACGAAATCACGGAGTCTGGCAGCTTTTACCGCAACTGCGAACAGATGCAGGTAGAAATGATCAGGCAGCACTTCAATCACCCCTCCGTTATTATCTGGTGCAGTATGAACGAAGTACTGTTGCGGCCACCATTCAGCAATGATAAGGAAAGACAAAAAATATATTTTTCAAACGTTACCGCCCTCGCTAAAAAACTCGACAGCCTCACCCGTAAAGAAGATCCTTCACGGTACACCATGATCGCCTTTCATGGCGATTATAAACGCTATAAAGATGCCGGTATGATCGATGTGCCGATGGTGGCAGGCTGGAACATTTACGCAGGCTGGTACGGAGCCAGTATAAACGAGCTCCCCGCCTTTCTCGACCGCCACCATAAAGACTATCCCGGCATACCAGTAATGGTTACCGAGTACGGCGCCGATGCAGATCCCCGTATCCGGAGCACTGCACCCGTTCGCTTCGATAAAAGCGTGGAATATGCCACCCGCTTTCACCAGTACTATTTTAAAGAAATAATGAAGCGCCCCTTTGTAGCCGCTGCAATAGTATGGAACCTGGCAGACTTTAACTCCGAAACAAGAAGCGAAACCATGCCGCACATGAATAATAAAGGCTTATTGGAGTTTGACAGAACACCCAAAGACCCCTACTATTATTACAAGGCCATGCTCGTCAAAGAACCCTTTGTAAAAATACTGGGAACCACATTGCGCGGGGGTACTGCTGATAGTGGTACTGTCATTTGTCATCAAATATTGCAGGTAGCCAGTAATACCCCCGCAGTGGAGCTTTTCGTAAACGGGCAGTCGCAGGGCAGCAAACAGGCAGAAAATGGCATAAGCGAATGGAACATACCCTTTGCAAACGGCACGAATAACATTGAGGCCAAAGCCCTGCAAAACGGCAAGGCCGTTACAGATCGCCTGCCCGTAGCATTTTGCCTGCTGGGGTACGAACTGGATGACAACAGGGTGCCCTTTACCGGTTTAAATATATTGCTCGGCGCAAACAGGTCTTTTATCGATCATACAAACACACTATGGCTCCCCGCCCGGGCCTGTCGTAAAGGAAGCTGGGGCTATATAGGAGGTAAACCATACAAAATGCCCGGCAATAACCGCCTGCCTTATGGTACAGATAAAGCCATTGCCGGTACAGACAATGATCCCGTTTACCAGGCACAGCAAACCGGCATAAAGGCATTTCACTTTGATGTGCCCGACGGAAACTACACACTCACACTCCATTTTGCAGAACTCGAAGGCGGCGAAGGCAGCTACCAGCCCTATAACCTTTCAGATACGGTGCGCAATGAAGACAATGTTAAAAGAATTTTTGACGTTGCAGTAAACGATATGCCACTGCTGCAACACTTTAATATGCAGAAAGTATACGGCCCCGCAACACCCATTGTAAAGAAAACCAGGGTTGCAGCAGCGGGCGGCAGCGGCATAACGGTTACCTTTAAAAGCATAGAAGGCGAACCGGTATTAAATGCCGTTCAGCTCAAAAAGCAGGATGCGCAGGAAGCCAACTGATAACGACTTTTAAATTATAAATATGATCAATTCATCAGAACGGAAAAGCAGGTTGTTCTGTACCGTTGCAGCTACAGCACTCGCTTTTATCATTACAAGCCAGGCCTTCGCCCAGAAGAATAATGTAAAAAAAGCATTCAGCTACGCAGCGCGGCAGGCATCGTATATGTTATCAGTGATCGATTCTGCACGATTGAACGGAGCCGGGCCCGAACTCGTTTCACCCCGTACGGTCGATAAGGATAAATTAAAACTGGTGAAGATGCAGGACTGGACAAGTGGCTTCTTCCCCGGCGAACTCTGGTACCTCTACGAATACACCGGCAACGCCGGATGGATGCAGCAGGCAAAGAAGTTTACGGCCCCGCTGGAAGGCCTGAAGCGCTATGGCGGCACACACGATCTTGGCTTTATGGTCTATTGCAGTTTTGGCAATGGCTACCGTTTAACGGGCGATGAAGAATACAAGGCCGTAGTGATAGAGGCCGCCAGAACCTTATCTAAACGTTTTAACCGGGCTGCGGGAACCATCAAATCATGGGACAACAGGAAGGAATGGAGTTATCCTACCATCATCGATAATATGATGAACCTCGAACTGCTGTTTGAAGCCACTAAACTCACCGGCGATTCTTCATTTTATACCATTGCCGTTACACACGCCAATACAACCATGCAGCATCACTTCAGGAGCGATTACAGTTCTTATCACGTGGTGGATTACGATACAGTACGCGCGGGTAATGTTCTTAAAAAAACCACCCACCAGGGCTATGCAGATGAAAGTGCCTGGGCCAGGGGGCAGGCATGGGGCCTTTATGGTTTCACCCTCTGCTACCGCGAAACAAAGAACCCCGCCTACCTGCAGCAGGCAGAACATATTGCGGCTTATATATTGAATAACCCCAACCTGCCCGGCGACATGGTGCCCTACTGGGATTTTAATGCCCCCGGTGTACCCAACGAACCGAGAGACGTATCGGCTGCCACTATTACAGCATCCGCCCTGTACGAACTCAGTACGTACAGTAAGAATAAAAAGACCTTTTTATCAAAGGCCAATAAAATAATAAAGCAGGTTACGGCAAAATACCGCTCCCCCGCAGGAGAGAACAAAGGGTTTTTGTTACTGCACAGCACCGGTTCAAAACCGGCCGGCAGCGAAGTAGATGTGCCGTTGGTCTATGCCGACTATTATTACCTCGAAGCATTGCTGAGAAGTAAAAAGCTCAAAGAAAAGAAATCACTATTTTAACAACTGTTATTAACCGTAATGCCATCCAGCGTATCATATAAATATATAATAGTACCTTTTATACTGTACTGTTTTTGCCATCCGGCAACAAGGGCACAGCAAAGCATACGTATCAACAGCAACTGGCAATTTGTAAAGCACGACCTTGGCGGTATATGGGAAGCCGTAAGGCCCGTAACAAAAAATGGGCCCGAAACCGTTCCCCTGTGGACGAATGTCTGCTTGCCGCATTGCGTAAATGCACAAGACGCCGTTGACCCTGATGTAAATTATTACCAGGGCCCCTCCTGGTACAAAACACAGTTGAGCATTAATAATCCTTATAAAGGCGGAAGAACGCTTTTGCACTTTGAAGGCGCGGGGCAGAAGACGGAGGTGTACGTGTACACCACCAAAGCAGGCAGCCATACAGGCGGGTATGATGAATGGACGGTCGACATCACACAGGTGGCAGACTCCTTCGCTAAAACGGAAACCTGTAAAAAGCAATTTAACGGAAAAATACCCATTGCCGTTCGTTGCGACAACAGCCGCGACCTCGAAATGATACCCTCCGGGCTTTCCGATTTTAACGTGTATGGAGGCATCAGCCGCTACCTCAGCCTGGTATATGTTCCCTCCCTTTCCATCGATAAACTCTTTGTACTTGCCGAAACGGATAAAGACGGCAGGCAGGGTAAGGTAACCGTTAAAGCAAGATTATACAATCCTTCAGGAGCAGGTACAGCCACCGCCCTGGTAAAATTGACAGACCCCGGGGGGAAACTGGTTCAGCAAAGTGAAAAACAGTTAAACAACCTGCGGGAAGATATGGTGCTGACCAGTTTTACGATCCAGACACCACAACTATGGTCGCCCGGCAGGCCCGACTTATATACCGTAGAAGTAACCGTCAGCAATAACAGCGACAGTTGTAAAAAAACAGAGAAGACAGGGTTCAGGCATTTTGAGTTTGTAAAGAAAGGCCCGTTCCTGCTGAACGGTAAGCGCTTGTTGCTGCGGGGCACACACCGCCACGAAGACCATGCAGGTGTGGGCGCTGCCATGACGGAAGATATGGAACGCACCGAAATGCTGCTGATGAAGGAAATGGGGGTGAACTTTATCCGTCTCGGCCACTACCAGCAATCCCGCAACATTTTAAACCTGTGCGACAGCCTCGGCATACTGGCCTGGGAAGAGATACCCTGGTGCCGGGGTGGCCTGGGTGGCGAAAGCTATAAAGCACAGGCAAGGAAAATGCTCACCAATATGATTGAGCAGCATTATAACCATCCCGCTGTTTTTGCCTGGGGGCTCGGTAATGAGAACGACTGGCCCGGCGATTTTCCCGTATTCGATACCCTGGCAATAAAAGCGTTTATGCGTGAGCTGAATACGCTCTCACATAAGCTCGATCCGTACCGGGTAACCGCACTGCGCCGCTGCGATTTCTGTAAAGACATCGTAGACGTGTATTCGCCCACCATCTGGGCCGGCTGGTACCGCGGCAACTATACAGACTATAAAAACTTTACCATAAAAGAGTTCGGTAAGGCAGATCATTTCTTACACGTGGAGTGGGGCGGCGATAGCCATGCACGGCGCTTCTCGGAAACGCCCGATAAAGACGTACAGCAATTGCTCAGCACCCATGATACCGCCGCCTTTATCAAATCGATAAAAGGCGCCAAAGACGGCGACTGGAATGAAACCTATACCTGCAATTTAATAGACTGGCATTTAAAGGAGCAGGAAACCATGCCCTGGTTAACGGGTACCGCACAATGGGCATTTAAAGATTTCTCAACACCCATACGTCCCGATAATCCCGTTCCTTATGTAAACCAGAAAGGAGTAGTAGAGCGCGATTTTACAAAGAAAGAAGCCTACTATGTTTTTCAGTCTTACTGGGCCGCAAAACCCATGGCCCGTATTTATGGCCATGCTATGCCCGTACGCTGGGGCGATGACGGTGAGGAGAAGATGGTAAAAGTATATTCCAATTGCGAAAAAGCAGAACTGTTTGTAAATGGTAAAAGCGCCGGTATAAAACTGCGCAGCAGCCAGAACTTTCCCGCTGCCGGGCTGCACTGGAATGTGGTCTTTAACAAAGGCCGGAACATAATAAGTGTAAGGGCATGGAAGGCTAAGGAGATAGTAAACGATACGATTACCTTTAGGTACCAGGTAGAAAAATGGGGTAAGCCCGCAAAAGCCGTCATTGAAAAAACCGGCGAAGCAGACGGTATAGCGACCATACAGGTTACGCTTGCAGACAGTGCCGGTACACAATGCCTCGATGCGGTGAACTGGGTGCGGTTTGGGCTCACGGGCGACGGGCAGTTGATCGATAACCTCGGTACTTCAACGGGGTCACGATATGTTCAGTTGTATAACGGTACAGGAATCATCCGGGTAAGAACCAATGCAGGAAAAAGCACGGTAAGCGCAAAGGTAGATGGCGTACAAACGGTGTTTATCAATCTTTAACAATGAAAAAGAACAGCATATATACCGGCATATTTAAAAAGAGCCTGCTCATAGCAGGTATGCTTTGTGCTGTTTGCCTGGCATACCCCCAGCCCGGCTGGACCTCCCAGTATGTAAAATATAATAAGAATGGCTCGCTCACCTATGTTCCCGATGCACAGGGAAATACCATTCCCGATTTCAGTAAGGTAGGGTACAGGCAAAACAGCAAAGCATTGCCCGCCATTCCTGTTATAAAGACCGTTGAAGCAGTAGGGGAGAACAGCCAGCAACTGCTGCAGTCCGCCATCGGCGAGGTATCCGCATTACCCCTGAATAAAGACGGCTTTCGCGGTGCCATACTGCTCAGGAAGGGCATTTATAAAATACCGGGCACCATAAAAATACAGGCAGGAGGTATTGTACTGCGCGGAGAAGGCGATGCCACAAAACTGGTGGCCACCGGTAAAGAGCAGCGGGCTTTAATAGAAGTAAAAGGTAGTGGCAGCCTGGAAGAAATAAAAGGAACAAGACAAAAAATTACGGATACCTATGTACCCGTTGGGGCAATGACATTTACGGTATCGTCGGCAAAAGAGTTTAAAAAAGGAGACAGCATAATTGTGTTCCGCCCCGGTACGGCAAAGTGGATCGATGATTTAAAGATGAACGCTATCGAAGCCCGCGACAGTACTACCAAACAATGGGAACCTGCCGAATACGACCTGCACTTTGAAAGGGTTATTACCGCCATTAAAGGCAAGCGCATTTTTATTGATAATCCTGTTGTAATGGCGATGGAAGACCAGTACGGTGGCGGGCAAGTATATAAATACAGTTTTGCAGGGCGCATCAGCAACATCGGTATCGAAAACCTGATGTGCGAATCGGAGTATAACGAAAATACCGATGAAGCTCACGGCTGGGATGCCATACGTATGAACAGGGTGCAGGACGCCTGGGTGCAGAACGTAACGTCGGTTTATTTTGGCTATTCCTGCGTGAACCTCGGCGATAAGAGCCGAAACATTACGGTGCTTAACTGTAAAAGCCTCGATGCAAAATCAAAGATAGAAGGAGGGCGCCGGTACTCGTTCAATAACGACGGCCAGCTAAACCTTTTTATGAACTGCTTTGCCTCCGAAGGCCGGCACGATTATGTAACAGGTGCAAAAGTCTGCGGCCCGAATGTATTTTATAACTGTACAGCAGAGAAAACACATGCCGATACCGGCCCTCATCACCGCTGGGCAATGGGCACTTTGTACGATAACATTGTCAGCGATGGCGCCATCAATGCACAGGACCGCGGTAACTGGGGCACGGGGCATGGCTGGTCGGGAGTAAACCAGGTTTTCTGGAACTGCACCGCAGCAGAAGCCGCCATACAAAGCCCGTGGGTATCAGGCAAAAACTATGCAATTGGCATGCGGGCAAAAAAAGAGGAAGGCAGACTGAAAGGCAGGCCGCAAGGCGTATGGGAAGGACAGAACAGAGCCGGTTTGCAACCCGTTTCATTGTATATGGCACAATTGAAAAATAATATTAAAAAGCAGCAGAGATGATCAGGATAAAAAATATAATGATGCTGGTGCCCTTACTGCTGTGTGCAGGAATAACGCTGGGTAAGAACTATCTTATCCATAGTCAGGAAGAGTTTAACAACATCAGCGGGCAGCTAAAACCCGGCGATGAAGTGCTGATCGCCAATGGTACTTATGCACCCTGGGCACTCGTCATCAATACCAGCGGAAATAAAAATCATCCGGTAACGGTGAGGGCAGAAACAACCGGTAAGGTAATATTTACGGGCGATGTACAGCAGCCGGTTTTCAGGCTAACGGGCAGCTATACCGTTTTAAAGGGCATCAGCTTCATCGCCTGTACTATTATGAAGGCAGACAGGCAGGTGGGTGTGCTCGTTGAAATGAATGCAACTTTACACTGCCGGTTAACAGAATGCGTATTCAGTGAAAATGTGGCCAAAGCACAGTTTATGCCCATCGTGGTGGTGTCGGGCCAGGGAGAGTACAACGAGGTAGATCACTGTACCTTTTCAGGCAATATCGATAACCAGGAAGTGCAGGTAAAGATTACGAAGGAAACCTGCCCCCTCTACACCCTTATCGGCAATAACACCTTTAAGGATAAGAACAAAGTAAGCTGGAAAGTATTCAATGGCGGTGAATGTGTACAGGTAGGGCAGGACCCCGTTTTACTGGGTAATGCTGAATCCTGGACCATAGTACGCGATAACCGCTTCCTGCGTTGCAATGGTGAGCCGGAGGTGATCAGCAACAAAAGCAGCCGCAACACCTATATTAAGAATTACTTTGAAGATTGCGATGGCGAGCTGGTGATGAGGGGCGGGCACGATTGCACGATAGACAGCAATACGATCCGGGGAAGCAACTGCGGTATTCGTATCAATGGTACCGGTCATACGGTTGCGCATAATAATATCAGCCACGTTAAAACAGGCATCCGGCTTATGTATGGTATGGCCGGTGGTAAAACCAGCATCGGGTTTTATATAGCCGCAGGCAATTGCGTGGTTAAGTATAACCGTATAGAGGATGCAGCTACGGGTATTTTAATTGGCGACGGTAAGAATGCAGACTGGACGGGTAAGTTCGATACCAAACGATATCCTTCAGGGGTGATGCAGGATATAGCACCTTCCAATAACGAGGTAACAGATAATATATTTGTTCGTACACCCGCAGAAATAATTAACCAGTAGAACAGTAAACGGCATTGTTAACAGCAAAACGAAAAGATGACAGACAGATTCACACTAAGCGGCAAATCAGTTGTAGTAACCGGCGGAACGGGTGTACTCGGTAAAGCGTTTGTTGAAGCGATTGCTTCCGGGGGTGGTAATGTGGGCGTGCTGGGGCGAAACAAGGTGGTGGCAGAAGAAAGGGCGCATGCCATTATTGAAGCTGGCGGTAATGCCATTCCCCTGCTGGCCGACGTAACCAGTGAAAAAGAACTAAGGGCAGCAAGAGAGAAAATGCTGGCTGCCTTTGGAAAAATTGATGGCCTCGTGAACGGCGCGGGGGGCAATATCCCCGAAGCCATTGTAAATCCGCAGGATGATATTTTTTCGCTCGATATGGAAGCCCTTGATAATGCCGTAAAGCTGAACCTCTGGGGAACCATACTGACCACGCAGGTTTTTGGCAGAAGCATAGCAGAGAATAAAAGCGGCAGCATCGTAAACATCTCTTCTGTTAGCTCGGCCAGGGCGCTCACAAAGGTACTGGGCTACAGCCTCGGTAAATCGGCCATAGACTGTTATACGCGCTGGATGGCGGTAGAACTGGCCAGCCGTTATGGAGATGCGTTGCGTATGAATGCGATCATGCCCGGCTTCTTCCTTACCGAACAGAACAGGTCGTTACTCACCAACCCCGATGGCAGCTATACCGACCGGGGCGAACTGATCGTTCAGAACACGCCATATAAGCGTATGGGCAATGCAGACGAACTGAAGGGTGCATTGATCTGGTTGCTGAGCGATGCCTCCCGGTTTGTAAACGGAACCATCGTTACCGTTGATGGCGGTTTCAGCGCATTCAGCGGAGTATGATGCATATTAAACATATACCGGTAATACCTAACGATAATGAAGAAGAGTAATATAAACCGTATGATACAAACAATGCGCTGGTATGGCCCGGCCGATCCTGTAAGCCTGTGCAGCATTAAACAGGCAGGTTGTACCGGTGTGGTAACCGCGTTGCATCATATCAGTAATGGGGAAGTGTGGCCGGTAGAAGAAATTATGAAACGTAAGAATGAGGTGGCGGCGGCTGGTTTATGCTGGCATGTGGTGGAGAGCCTGCCGGTGCATGAGGGCATAAAAACACAGCATCCCGGTTTTGAACGGTACATCAGTAATTACAAAGCGTCTTTAAAAAATTTAAGTGCCTGCGGTATCAATATTGTTGCCTATAATTTTATGCCGGTGCTCGACTGGACAAGGACCGACCTCTCGTACACCGTTGCAGATGGGAGCAAGGCCCTTCGCTTTGAAAAGGCGGCACTCGTAGCTTTCGACGTTTTCATGCTGAAGCGTAAGGGTGCAGAGGCGGAATATAGTGCAGATGAATTGCAGCGCGGTGAGCGCCGTTTTAACAGCATGACCGGCGAAGAACGCCTGTTGCTGCAAAGAAATATCATTGCGGGGTTACCCGGCAGCGAAGAAGGCTTTACGCCCGGGCAGTTCCGGCAGGCGCTGGACAGCTATAAGGATATTGATGCCGGCCGGCTGAGAGACCATCTCGTATATTTCCTGCAGCAGGTTATTCCCGTGGCCGATGAATATCATATTAAGATGGTGATACACCCCGATGACCCGCCATACCCGATATTTGGCCTGCCGAGGGTGGTAAGCACTGCTGCCGATATTGAAGCCCTGGTTACTGCTGTTCCCTCGCTTAATAACGGGTTGTGCTTCTGCACCGGCTCCTTTGGTGTGAGGGCAGATAATGACCTGCCCGCTATGATCAGGCAATTTGGCAACAGGATCAACTTTCTTCACCTGCGCAGCACGAAAAGAAATGCGCTCGGCGATTTCTACGAAGACAATCACCTCGAAGGCGATGTGGATATGTATGCTGTGGTAAAAGAGATCATTACTGTAATGCAGCAACGGGATATTGCTATTCCTGTGCGGCCCGACCATGGCCATCAGATGCTGGACGATCTCAAAAAGAAAACCAACCCCGGCTATTCCGCCATTGGCAGGTTAAGGGGGCTTGCAGAGCTGAGGGGTTTGGAAATGGGTATCAGCAGATCGTTAAGCCGGTCAATCATATAAATATTCCTCCCGCCCGCTTTCGCAATCTTCCGCGAACATAAAAAAAAGATTTTCCCCAACCCCGCACATGTGACATAGTTACAGGAATAACCACCATAATAACCCCCGCCCCCCTAACCCCGTCAGGGGTGACATTATTATAGGAACAATCATCATAATAATCCCGCCCCCCTAACCCCGCCGGGGTGACATGATTATAATAACAACCATCATAATAACCCGCCCCCTAACCCCGCCGGGGCGACATGATTATAAAAACAATCATCACAATAACCCCGCACCCCGGCAAAAAGCCGTAGACAGGCGGGAGTGGTGGTGGGGAGAGGGAGTGGCTATAGTTGGAATTGTAAATTTCATGCTTAATCCTTCCGTATCAATAAATACCAGGTTCCCCTTAGCCAGAGAATAGGAAAACCACCAGTCATAATTGGTGGTTTTCCGGTAGCTGTCTGAATAGCCTTAGAGCTACTTTTGAGCAATTCTGATACACATTCTTAACCTTATTTACAAATCAGTTTGGTGTAATGCAGTAAGGTAAAGACAGCAGTATCATTGATTGCGCAATCGTTACTTAAACTTGGCGGGCGGAAAAACCTGAAACAGCGCCTAATCCTGAAAGTAAGGATCAATCAAAAAAATAAAAATGAAAAAGAGTGTCTTTTTTCTTGCATTATTAGCTATGTGTGTTGTTTCCTGTAATGGCCCCGGACCTGTGGGGCCACCTAAAACTACACCGATTGATATTCAAAATGTTCTTTGGGCGCTTCCTGTAGGCCCACTTAGTAATCCGGATATTAATAATTATCCCGACATCCGGATAAAAATAAAAGTCCAAGCGGTTAATGGTAATGGAAACGCTGTATTGTATAAAAGCTATGATAAAACCTATGCACAAAGTTTTTCTTCCAGTAAGGCCTGGTTCAGGGAAAACATTGAAGTGCCATCTTCCGGATCATTTGTAATACAGGTAGAGGTAATCGGACTTGAATGTACATGGGTAAATGCAAGCTGTACAGCGCAGCCTTTCTCAAGTAAACAGGAATATTTCAGGCAAGAGACTTATAATACTGGTACTCCCTCATTGTTCACCTTTCCAATAACGCCTGCCAATAAAATAACAGAAACCTGTGGCTGCTGAGGTATCTAAAAATAGTTAATCACATTTAAAAGATAGATATGAAAAAGATAAATATGGTCTACAGCTTGTTTATTGCATTCTTTTGTTTTGCAGTTACGCAGTCATGCAGTAAAGAAAAATTAACTTCTGATAAAACTGCTGCTGAGATAATTAAGTCCGCTTTCAAAGGACCAGCCCGTGGAGGTAGCACATTTGATATGATCAATGATATTACGCAGACCAGGTATGGTAAATTTGATGGTACATATCATTTTTCGGGAAGGTTTACTAATGGTGTAACCGCAACAAAATGCTATGTAAACAATTATGGTATGGATATTACTGATCAGCGGGAGAGTTTTTCCAGTAGTGTAACTGATTCTGTAACTCTGGGGAGTCAGCAGGATAGCTATTTTGGTAAAACCAATAAGTACAGATTTAACAACTCTGATGATTTTGCAGAACAGTATGTACCCACACCCGTTAAAGTAAAGTTCACAGATAATAGCAGTCTCATATTTTCAAAATCTCAGGGGATTGATCTTGAATGGAACCCTGATCCGTTAAATAATGCGCCAGTAGTAGTGGTGGTGCAGTATCTGCCTTCTGATGAAGAAGTTTCTTCCGATGCTATTATTACAAAAGTTGCTAAATTTCTTGATAATAATGGGCCTGTGTCGCTCTCAAGTGATTTCTTATCTGATTTTCCAGTTGATAAACGCCTCAATATGTATGTTGGAAGAGGCTCTGAGGGTAATCATAAGCTTAAAAACGAGAGTCTGACTATTCTGGGACTTAATGTGACAGCCATACCAGGGATTGTATTGACAAATTAGATTGAAAATGTAGTCTAATAGTAAAGCCTTCCTGTGAATGAACAGGAAGGCTTTACTATTCGTTGTATGATATATTGTTATCGTTCTTATCATGATAAATGATAGAGAACGCTTTATGTTCTGCTGTTAAACCTGAGTGCTATTTTTTATACGAAGGATAAGGCACAAACTCCGTCTCGTCGCCTTTTATCTTATCAAAAGCCTGATCGGCCCATTTTTGTTTGGCGGCCCGGATGAGGTCTTTATCGGAGGCAACGAAGTTCCAGTCGATGAAGCGTTCTTCGGGGAAGGGTTCGCCACCAAAGAGATAGATGGTGCTGCCGGCTTCGATGGTAAATTCGCATAGGGTGCTGTTCAGGGCTACCAGTAATTGTTTGGCGCCGTACACATTCCCGTCGCTTTCGATGCTGCCTTCGAGTATATACAGCCCGGCTTCTCCGAACAGCTCGTGTCCTATATTAACGGTTTGTCTTTCACTGCTCTTTATCTCTATCATAAAAAGCCTGCTGTAAACCGGTACGGCCGATCTGCGGCCGAAGGCTTCACCGGCTACGAGTTTATATTGCAGGCCGCCCGATGTCCAGGCCGGTATCTGTTCTTTGTCGATATGAAAAAAGGCGGGCTCCATCTGCTCCAGGTGTTTGGGTAATGCTACCCATATCTGGAGGCCGTGCATGATCTTATCGGAATGGCGCAGGTATTCGGGTGTTCGTTCGGAGTGTACGATGCCTTTGCCGGCGGTCATCCAGTTTACGGCGCCGGGTTTTATTTCTACAGCATTGCCGAGGGTATCGCGGTGCATGATGCTGCCTTCAAATAAAAAGGTGAGCGTGGAGAGCCCGATATGGGGGTGGGGCAGTATGTCGAAGTTCTCGCGTTCGTTGAGCTTTACCGGTCCCATGTGGTCGATATAGATAAAAGGTCCTACCATTCTTTTCTGCCTGAAGGGCAGGATACGGCCTACGATAAAATTGCCGATATTGGCGGCCCTTTCTTCGATAATGAGGTTGATGTTCGACATATATGCTTATTTACTGACAGCAAAGATGGCATATCTTTTATTCACGGCCTATACTGTTCGCTTATCTCCTGTCTATGTGCAGATGTGGCAACTGTAAGCATCGTTTTCACGCCTGTAAGAGTGGTTTTCGCATCTGTAAGTACGATTTTCTTTACTGTCTGAGTCTTTTCCGCGGATGCAGGAGCTGTTTTCTTTCCTGTTCAGGCCTGTTTCTTTTGTGCAGCATGGTTTTCGCGCGTGTTTGTATGCTTTTCATCTCTGTAAGACCGGTTTTCGCGCATGCTTGTATGCTTTTCATCTCTGTAAGAGTGGTTTTCGCGCGTGTTTATATGCTTTTCATTTCTGTAAGACCGGTTTTCGCGGGGGTATTACTCAATTGCGCGGATGTAAGATTGATTTTTCCGCGTGTGTGTGGCTTTGTTTACCCATGTACAACTTATTTTATCCGATTCCGGATGATATGTGGATGTGCAGGGGTTATCTACAGGAACGCGCAGGTACAAACAGCGCGTTGCCAGCCGGTACTGAGGGCGTTCGGCTCTTTTGTAAAAGGCAGCCCGTCTTTTACTTTTATGCGCCAGCAGCATACTTACCGAAAAAAGCGATTGCTGTTCCGGTGATTTAAAGAATTGCCTGGTTTCCGGCAATCAACTATCACCTTGTTCGTCCACTGTCCTGTTCCCGTCATTACGTTCATTTCTTTCTTCAAAAATTTTCTTCGCTTCTTCTTTCCAGCCGCCGTCTATCTGTAAAGATTCCCTGATGCAAAGGAAAGCCAGATAGATTAAAGCAACTCCCAGTAACAGGCTGATTACCATCTGTGTGGTGAGGAGGAATGGGTTGATTATTTCACCGATTGCCCGGGTATTATAATCATACCAGAAGATAAATGCCCAAACAACAAGAGGGGCACACCATACAACCCTGGGAAGGCTTCTTTTAACTTTATTCGGCCACCTGTCTGTCAGGAAATCATTTTTATCATTATCGTCGAGAGCCTCATCAATACTGGGTGGAATAGTGAATACCTGCTGCATCGACATGAACTGGTATAGCCTTGCCTTTGAGATCTCCTCTTTTTCTGCTATCCTGAATAAGAGCGTAATGTTTTTTCGTTCACGGCTTAAAGCGTAATAAAGCAGGAAATAAATAACGATAAAGCTGATGCCGCTTACTACAATGAGCCAGTTGACGTCAAATGCAATACCCAGTATGGGAACCCTTACGAATGTGCTGTTTTCCATTTTAGCCCTGTCCATATTTTGTAAATGCCTGTTCAACTCATATCTTGATGAAAAGCCTGCAATACAGAAAATTTTATACGCATTGATAATATTGGCTTTAAATTGTTTGAGTTTCTTAATATTAAGGGTTTTGGAGGTGTCGATAACATATTCCGGCAACCTGAGATAAACCCATGGTTTTACTTTAGTGGTGTCAACCGATTTTAAATCATCCGGCAGGTCTTCTTCAAGCAGGCTGCTTAGTAAAGCACAGTAAGTTGTAGTGGTAAATTTATTTTGCAGCGTATCAACGTTATGATGACTATCCTTTTTGTAATAGAAAACTTTTGTGTATGCGTTTTTTTCGGTCGCGTCGTCCTCAAAAATAGTAATGTGTGTAAGCTCCCTGATTTTATCTTGCCGGCTGGGAAACCAATTCCAGGCCGATTTTAAGGAATTAAATACTCCCAGTAATGCAGCGATGCAGGTGATGGTTAAAATGTTAATCAATTTTCTTCCTCTTGATGAGCCCTCAGTAAAAGCGATAAGAAAGCTTTTAAACTCCAGGTTTTTATCAAGCAATTTTTCGATGCTGTTTTTTGAATTAGCCATAATGAACGGGTTTATGCTGGTTATAAAAGGTTGTTATATACATGGAAACTTAAATCAGGGTGTGCCTGATTTAATATTATTATGTGTCTGTTTAACCGGCTAATTCAGTAAAGGATAAATTGGAGGGGTATATTATTCCGGTAATGGGCTGTTATTATTGAAAGTAATACTATAAACCTAATGCTAAATTTTGAGATTTGCAAGGAGTCTTTTTCATGGGTTGTACTGGTTTGCGTAAATAGTATCAGTTGTTCGTATTGATACCTTATTCTAAAGTGCGGAAAATGATACCTGTAATATATATAATATTAATAACAGGTATTAGGAGGTTGTTACAGTATTCTACTTTAAATATTGTCGCAGAACTGTCAGATTTCTGACACATTTTGTATAGGGTAAAGAGGTTTTCCGGATATTGATAATCAAATTTCCTTTATGGTAAGTCTTTGCTTGCTGCGGTGTGTTTCCTTTGCCGCAAAATAAATAATCAACGTAATGAAAAAAGGAATAGTTCCTGTAGCAGTGCTCCTGGGTTCGCTCGTAGCGATGACATCCTGCAGTAAAGATGATGATAATAACGGCCCCGCAGTAAAGGCTTACACCGTGCCGGCCACTTATACTTTCAGCAATGCCGACTATACTAAGTCTGCACAGCGTGTAAGGATGACGAACGAGCTGGACGCTTACCTGAAACTGGCTAATGCGGGTACAGCAACTGTAGCCCTTGACCAGGCAAAGGTGAATAATATGTTTGCCAACACGGGCAATCCATTTGCGGAAGCGGCCCTGAATGCATCGGGCATCAATATCAAAGATGTTATTTCTGATTATGCCAGGTACAAATCTTATGCCGACAGCGTGCTGCTGTATAACAACGGTGTTACCGCCTCAGCGGGTACGGGTGGTTTTGTTCCCCGTGGTGCTAATAAAATCATCGTAGGTCCGCGTGGGCTTGAGTATGGACAGGCTTTTCTGAAGGGTACCATGGGTGGTTTATTTTATAAGGAAGCTGTAAGGTTGCTGACAGAGGTAAAAGCATTACCGGCTGTTGATACCATCGCCGCGCAGAAGAAATGGGATGAAGCATTCGGTTACCTGGGTGTACCGGCTAACTACGATTCTTCTGTAGCTTATCCCAACACCGACCCCAACAGGCCATTGCTCTGGGGCGGATACCTCAGGGAAAGGGGCAGGGAAATACAGGCTGGCGGTATCATCTTCGGGGCTTTCCTCAAAGGGCGTGCTGCGATAGGTGGTCATGATGTTGCTGTTCGTAATGCACAGATCGATATTATCCTCGACAAATGGGAGCAACTGGCAGCGAGGGCTGCATGGGTTTATGTAACTTCTCCTGTTGCGTCTTCAGCCATCGGTAACTATGGTACGCAATTACATGCGCTGAGCGAAGGATATGGTTTTGTGGCGGCTCTTAAATACAGGCCTGCGGGCAGCAAACTGTCGGCAGCCAATTTTGCAACTTTGGAAGCTATTCTGAATAAAGACTTTTATGTACTGCTGAACCAGCCTGGTTTTACGGACCTCGTAACGGCCCAGACGATTCTTCAGACAACTTATGGCCTGTAAGACAAACATGCTGTAAAGACAACTTAACTGAGTTTTTATTGTTCAGGCAGAACGCCCTGTGTTTTATATACAGGGGGTTCTGTTTTCCTGTTTTATTGATAAATATATTTTTACAAGCCCTCAAAATCAGGCAAAAAATGAAAAGAGTATTCATATTTATTGTTTCGTTGCTGACTGTTGCTACCACCTTTTATGCCTGTAAAAAGGGTTCATCAGGTGATGCAGACTCCCCGGTAGTGAATGGCTTCGATAAATCGGCTATGCTTGCCTTTTATGCCGACAGTCTTATTTTGCCGGGTTATGCCGCCATGAAGGCTAAGATTGCTGCTTTGCAAACGGCTTCGGATGCTTTTCTTGCCAACCCTTCAACGGGCACACAGGCATCGGTTAAAACGGCTTATGCGGAAGCGCATCTTCAGTACGAAAGGATCGCGGCTTTCCAGTTCGGACCGGCTGAGACGGCGCTGCTGGACCTGTTTGTTAATTTCTCCGGCGGGCTGGACTACAGCTTTACCACGGCGGGGCAGTTGACGGGCTTTTCGACAGACAGTACAACTATAGAAGCAAATATTGCGGGGGGTACGTATAGTTTCACCACACTCTCGCGCAGCTCTTTTTACTCGCAGGGGTTCCCGGCGCTGAACTATCTCTATTTTGGCCCGAACGCGATAGCCAGGTTCAATACCAATACTGCTAACAGGGTTAAGTACGTAAAGGATGTTGTAACGCGTATGAAAGACCTCGTGGATAATGTGGCGGCAGGATGGAGCACTTACCGCGCCACTTTTATTGCCAATACAAAAACCAATGTGGGCAGCCCGATAGGCAACCTTGTAAACCAGTTTGCTTACCAGTTGGATTTGCTGAAGGGCCCACGCATTGGCTGGCCGTTTGGCAAACAGTCTAACGGCATTGTGTTTGCCACCAAGTGCGAGGCTTATTTTGCGGGTATGTCTGTGGCATTGGCTGTTGAAAACCTGGCTGCTTTAAAGAACACGTACACTGCTGCGGGCAGCGGCAAGGGTATGTCCGACTACCTGGTGTCGCTGAACCGGGGCACCCTGAATACACAGGTGCTGGCCCAGTTTGATGTGGCGCTGGCCAGGCTGCGGCTGATACCCGACCCGCTCTCCACATCGCTTACGGCTAATGCCACGGAGGTAAACCAGGCGTATACAGAAATACAGAAATTACTGACCCTGTTAAAAACGGATGTGGCTTCGGCTACTGCTGTTCAGATCACTTTTACAGATAATGACGGAGACTAAATCAATTTTCGGTGACGGGCAGCATATTCAACAGTAAAACATTCAGCCCCGGCCGCCAGGTTCCCATAACGCCTCTGGTAACATTCAGGATCGTATTCGGCCTGCTGATGTTGCTCAGTACGGTAAGGTTCTGGTGGCGCGGGTGGATCAGCTCGGTGTATGTTACTCCCGGGTTTCATTTTACCTATACCGGTTTTGAATGGGTGCAGCCCCTGGGTAGCGGGGGTATGCACTTTCTTTTTTTTATAATAGCGGTATCGGCGCTGTGCATCGCGGCAGGGTTATTTTACAGGATTGCTGCTGTTGTTTTTTTTACGGGGTTTACCTATGTGGAAATGATCGACGTAACGAATTACCTGAATCATTACTACTTTGTAAGCCTGGTGGCGTTTATCATGATCTGGCTGCCTGCTGACCGCGACTATTCGCTTGATGTGTGGCTGCGGCCATCTAAAAGAAAGCAATGGGTACCGGCCTGGACGATTGGCATCCTCCGGTTCCAGATGGCGGTTGTTTATGTTTTTGCAGGACTGGCCAAACTGAACCCCGACTGGCTGCTGCACGCACAGCCTATGCGTATCTGGCTGCCGGCAAAAACGCACCTGCCCATTGTGGGAAAGTATATGTACGAGGCGTGGGTGGCCTACCTGTTCTCGTGGTTTGGAGCGGTTTATGACCTCTTTATCGTTTTTTTTCTGCTGAATAAAAGAACAAGGCTGGCAGCGTATTGTTTTGTACTGATCTTTCATACGGCTACGGCGATATTTTTTCCGGGTATCGGTATGTTTCCCTATGTGATGATGGTGTGCAGCCTGGTCTTTTTTTCTGCACGGTTTCATGAAAGATTATTGTCTCTTTTGCCATTTTACCGGGGCAGGAGGAGTGTAGTGCCGCAGGCGGATGCGGCCTTCCGGTACAGGTACCGGCGGGTTATGGGGGTTATGGTTGGCGTGTATGTTTTTTTGCAGTTGACGATCCCGCTCCGTTTCCTGCTGTACCCGGGTTGCCTGTTCTGGACGGAAGAGGGGTACCGGTTTTCGTGGCGGGTGATGCTGATGGAAAAAGCGGGCACTGCTTATTTTACGGTAAAGGATAAGGCTACGCATCAGTCGCTTGAGGTTAATAATGCAGAGTTCTTAACGCCCCTGCAGGAAAAGATGATGAGTACACAGCCCGACCTGATACTGAAGTATGCACACCTGCTGAAAAAGAAGTATGCGGCGAGGGGATTGCAAAATCCGGAAGTGTATGCCGAGGTATATGTAACGCTTAACGGATCGCCTTCGGAGCTTTTTATAGATTCTGCGGTTAATCTTGCGGCGGAGCCGCTGAACTGGAAACATTATACATGGGTGCTGCCCTGTACGAACAAATGATGATTATGAAAGGAATGATATTGACCTGTATGTTTTGTTTTGCGGTATTGCTGGCGCAGGCCCAGCAGCGTTATGCGCTGAGTGGTACGGTACGCATCGGGGAGGCGGCGGCAGCCAATGCTACCGTGTCGTTACAACCGGAGGGTCTTCAGCGCATCACCAACGAAAATGGTTACTTCCGCTTCAGCAGGCTTGCTGCGGGCGGGTACAGGGTAACGGTATCATTTGTTGGGTATCAAACTTATACTGCCACTGTACAGCTTACCACGGCGGCTAAAGTGCTGGATATTAACCTGTCTGCAAAAGACACGGGATCATTAACGGCGGTGGTGGTAACAGGAGGCCGTAACGAAAAAGTATCGGGCAAGCTGAGGGATGTGGAGGGTACGGCTATTTATGCAGGCAAGAAAACGGAGCTGATCAATATGCGTAATATCAATGCCAATCTTGCTACCAATAATACGCGCCAGATCTATGCGCGTGTACCGGGTCTGAATATATGGGAGTACGATCATGGTGGTTTGCAGTTGGGCATTGGTGGTCGGGGGCTGAGCCCTAACCGTTCTTCAAACTTTAATACCCGGCAGAACGGGTATGATATAAGCGCTGACGCGCTGGGCTATCCTGAAAGTTATTACACGCCATCGGCGGAAGCGCTGGATAAGATCGAGATCATACGCGGGGCGGCCAGCTTACAGTACGGGCCGCAGTTTGGGGGGCTGGTTAACTTTGTAATGAAGCAGGGGCCTGAAAATAAACCTTTTGAATTTACCGCAAGGCAGACCGCCGGCTCATTCGGCTTCTTCAATTCTTTTAACAGCATTGGCGGAACGGTTGCCGGTGGCAGGCTGAACTATTATGGTTTTTACCAGTTCAAAAAAGGGGATAGCTGGCGGCCCAACAGCCATTACGACCAGCATAACGCCTACGCGCATCTTGCTTACAAGGTTAGCCCCGGGTTGAAGATCACGGGGGAGTACACGCTGATGAAATACCTGGCACAACAACCGGGCGGATTAACGGATGCGCAGTTTGAAGAGGACCCCTCGGTATCGGTAAGGGCGCGCAACTGGTTTAAGGTAGACTGGAACCTGCTAAGCCTGAACGTGGATTATGCATTCAATACCAATACAAGGCTGAACTGGCGGAGCTATACACTGCAGGGGGGAAGGCAGGCGCTTGGCGTACTGGCTTATATCAACCGCCCGGATAATGGGGGTAACCGCGATTACCTGTCTGACCGGTACAGCAACTTTGGCTCGGAACTGCGCTTTATTCACCGGTATAAACTTATCAAAGACCTGCACAGCACCTTCCTGGTGGGGGCAAGGGTGTACAGGGGACTTACGAAAAGAAAGCAGGGGGATGCCGGCAATGGCAGCGATGCTGATTTTTCTTTTAACGGCGCTGAGCCGGATAAATCGAATTTCCGCTTTCCGGGTGTGAATATTGCGGCATTTGCCGAAAATATTTTCCAGCTTAACAAACACTGGAGCGTTACGCCGGGTATCCGTTTTGAACACATCAATACAAAGGCAGGTGGTTATTATTATAAGCAGAACATCTTTATCGCGAGTGAAAAGATAGAAGAGACAAAGTCGAACCCGCGATCGTTTGTTTTACTGGGTGCAGGTACTACCTGGAAATTTGGTAATGGTACCGAACTTTATGCCAATGTTTCGCAGAACTACCGCTCGATCAACTTTAATGATATAAGGGTAGTGAATGTAAATGCAAAGGTTGACCCCGGTCTGAAGGATGAGACGGGCTATAATATTGATCTTGGATTCAGGGGCACTTATAAGGGCTGGTTATATGCCGACATCAGTGTTTTTTACCTGAAGTATAATGACCGTATTGGTTCTGTATTTGCACGCGATACCAATTTTATGACCTATCGCCTGCGTACGAATGTGTCGGACAGCAGGAACCTGGGTCTCGAAACCTTACTCGAAGGAGATGTTCTGAAGGCATTGACAAACGGGAGGTCGAAATACCGGCTCAACCTGTACACTAATATTTCCCTGATCGATGCGCGTTATATCAATACAAGGAACACGGCTATCGCGGATAAGCTGGTAGAGAATGTTCCCCCTGTTTTATTCCGCACAGGGGTGTCGTTTGGCAGCCCGAGGTATAATATCACCTGGCAGTATTCGTACCAGGCGAAGCAATACTCTGATGCTACCAATACTGAGATCACGCCTACGGCTGTTGACGGGGCTATACCTTCTTTCAGCGTGATGGACCTGAGCCTTAGTTATAACTGGCGGATGTTTACGGTATATACGGGGGTGAATAACCTGCTGGACAAAAAATACTTTACAAGGCGCGCCGACGGGTATCCTGGTCCGGGTATATTGCCCGCGGATAAGCGCAACTTCTATTTTACTTTGCAGGTAAAACTGTAAGCGGGGCTGGTCTGTACTAAAGCGAAATGAAACAGGCCGGGTGGCAGCGTTGTTTATACTGAATGCATGAGGCTGCCAACAGATGAAGCTGCTGCCTGCCGGTTGAGCAGGTCTTCCATGCAATCTATCCATAGGGTGTTTTCATTGAGTGCGGGTATCATGGTAAACGATTCCCCGCCGTGTTTGATAAAATCTTCTTTTCCTTCGATGGCAATCTCTTCCAGCGTTTCGAGGCAGTCGCTTACAAAGGCCGGGCATACGATCAGTAACCGCCTGATCCCTTTGGCAGGGAATGCGGCCAACTGGTTAACGGTAAATGGCTGCAACCAGGCGTCTCTTCCGAGGCGGCTCTGGAAGGAGAAACTGTATTTACTGCTGTCGAGACCGAGTTGACCGGCTACGAGATTGGTGGTTGTAATCACCTGGTGCCGGTAACAATAGTCGTGCGCGGCGGAAGGGGTATCGCAGCACTGCGGCGACTGCAGGCAATGGTTCCCGGTACAATCTGTCTTTTTTACATGCCGTTCGGGAATGCCGTGATAGCTGAAAAGTATGTGATCGAAGGGGTCGGACAGGTAGGGCCGGATGGATTCGGCGAGGGCCTTTACATAGGCCGGGTGATTATAAAATGCCGGTACGATGCGGAGGGCTGAACCATATTTTGACTGTGCATGGAGCTGTTTAACCTGCTCTGCCGCGGTTTCATAGCTGCTCATGGCATAATGGGGGTAGAGGGGAAATACAAAAAGATCGGTAAGGGAGGGGTTGTCGGTATGTATCTTTTGTAATACACTTGCCGTATCGGGGTTGCCATAGCGCATGGAGAAATAAACAGGAGTATCTGTTCTTTCCTGCACGAGGGCCTGCTGTCTTTTTGTGTGAACAACGAGGGGCGAGCCTTCATCCGTCCAGACGCTCTGGTATTTAGCGGCGCTTTTTGCTGCCCTGAAGGGTACGATGATGCCTTTTACTAAAAAGGTGCGGAGCCAGCGGGGAACGTCGATAACCCTCTCGTCCATCAGGAATTCGGTAAGATATGGCTTTAAATGTCTGGTTGTTGGACTGTCTGGTGAACCGAGGTTAATGAGAAGGATCGCTGATATGGCCATATAGATTTTGAGTGGCAACAAATGTAGCTACTTGTATTGTAATCTTTTTGTCATTCTCCCTTTTTTTACAGTGCAGTGACAGTAAAGACGATCCTTAAAGGAACTTTGCTGCGTATCATTAATTATGCACTTATCCGTCAATACAAATCCGGAGCTAATCATATCAAAACTGGTCGTTGTTGGTATTAGTTACCGCCATGCAACCGTTACGGAAAGGAGTTTGTTCAACATCTCAAAGGATAATTGCGGGCTAATGCTTGCTGCTGCGAAGGAAAAGGGTATGTCGAGCCTGTTTGCGCTCTCTACCTGTAACCGTACTGAGCTGTATGGATATTGCTACCAGGAGGAGGAGATGATCAGTTTATTGCTGGCGCATACCAGCGGAACGGCAGCGGTTTTCAATAAGGCTGGTTTTGTTAAAAAGGGCAACCAGGCACTGGAGCACCTGTTTCATGTAGCATCAGGTTTGGATTCGCAGATCATTGGCGATTACGAGGTGCTGGGCCAGTTAAAAACGGCCGTGGCTTTTTCGCGTAACAGGGGTATGATCGGTCCTGTTATGGATCGCACCATCAATTTTGCACTGCAGGCGTCCAAATCGGTACGCACCCATACCAGGCTGAGCACAGGTACTGTATCTGTTTCCTATGCTGCAATTGAGTGGCTCAGGAAGGTTCCTTCTATTGAGGATAAAAAGATTGTTTTGTTTGGTACGGGTAAGTTTGGAAGCACGCTTGCCAAAAACCTTAAGCATTATTTTCCTGGTGTGCCTGTTACGATCATCAACCGTACGGACGAAACGGCAAGTGCGCTGGCTGATTCGATCGGGCTTACCTGGAAGCCTTTTTCGATGCTGGCAGCAGAAATAAAAGCGGCTGATATTACCATTGTTTGTACCAATGCCGGTACTTATACCCTGCACCCTTACCTGTTCCCGGGCGACCGTGCGCAATGGATACTGGATCTTTCTGTTCCGGAAAATGTTGACCCGGCTGTTAAAGCGATAAGGGGTATTACGGTTGCGGGGATTGATGAAGTATCGAAGGAGATAAAGGCTACACTGGCCATAAGGAATGATGAAATACCTGCAGCGCTGGGCATCATTGAACGCTACCAATACGAATTTTACGAATGGTTGAGCCTGCAAAAGCATGTTCCTCTTATCAACGAGATGAAGGATAAATTATACGAACTGGGTGAGATGCACCTGTGTGCAGTATGCAGTAGAGAGATCCTCAGCACCAGGGTGAACAAAACGGTGGGGTCGCTGGCTATGAACCTGCGCCATAAAACAGAAAAGGGCTGTCATTATATCAACGCTATCAATGATTTCTTACAAACTGAGCCTGTATAATGAGTAATCTTATACGCATCGGGACAAGGGAGAGCGGCCTGGCCCTGAAACAGGCCGAAACTGCTGCTGGTCTTTTACAAAAAAACAACTGTTCTTCGGTACTGGTTCCCATAAAAAGCGAAGGAGACATCAACCTGACCACCCCTTTATACGAATTGGGTGTGCAGGGTATTTTTACAAAAGCGCTTGACATTGCCTTACTTGAAAAAAGGATCGATATTGCTGTTCACTCTTATAAGGATGTGCCCGTAGTGCTGGCGAAGGGTTTGCGTGTAGCTGCCGTGTTGAAAAGGGATAGCCCGATGGACGTGCTGGTATGCCGGGATGAACAGGTGCCGGAAGCGCTTGCTGCGGGTTTGCCACTTACGATTGCTACGAGCAGCATAAGGCGTAAGGCACAATGGCTGTACCGGTACCACAACACTGCTATTGAGAGCATAAGGGGTAACGTACATACGCGTTTGCAGAAGCTGCATGCCTCGCACCTGCACGGCGCTATCTTTGCCGCCGCAGGGTTGGAACGGCTGAACTTTGGGGTACGTGAGACAGGGCCGCAATTGCTGCTCGACTGGATGCTGCCTGCTCCTGCACAGGGGGCTATTGTTATTGTATGCAGGGAGGCTGACACTGGTATTATTGAAGCCTGCCAGCCACTGAATGACGAAGCGACGGCTTTGTGTACACAGGCGGAAAGACAGTTTCTGCGTTTATTGCAGGGGGGGTGTTCTACTCCCATTGCTGCGCTGGCGGTTATTGAAGACGGGGACATCTGCTTTAAAGGAAATATCACGGCTAAGGATGGCAGTGATTGTGTTTCGGTGATATTGAGGGATAAGCAGGTTCGTAGTGAAACGATTGCACAACGTGCAGTAGAGCAGGTAAAGGCAAGTCATAATGTACAGCAACTGCTGAAGTGAGTACGCACACCACCATATTGTCTACTAAAAAGTTAAAGCCGGGAGTAACCCGGCAGGCACTCCTGGCAGGATTTACTGTTATTGATTACGATTTTATCAGCATAGTGTTTACGGGTGCTGTGGAGCATCCCGGTGAAACGCTTGTATTTACCAGCAGGAATGCGGTAAAGGCATTTGAAGTGTTTAAAGAAAAAGCGGGGGATGGGTTACCGCATTATAAAGTGTACTGCCTGGAGGGCGAAACGCTGCAGGCGTTGCAGGAGATAGAAGGTATTGATATAGTGGCGACAGCCAAAGATGCGCTTTCATTGGCGCATACCATCATTGCGGGTGCAGCGGTAAGCAGTGTCAGTTTTATTTGTGGCCACCAGCGCAGGGATGAGCTGCCCGGCCTCTTAAGCCGGCATGGTATTGCTGTGCAGGAGATGAGAGTATATAAGACCCTGCTTACGGGCCATCCTGTACAGCAGGCGTATGCAGGGGTGTTGTTTTTCAGTCCCACAGCGGTAGAAAGTTTTTTTCAAACAAACGTGCTGGCTGCGGGCGTTGCCTGTTTCTGTATCGGGGGTACTACGGCGGCAGCGGTAAGGGAGCATACGGATAATCCTGTATTAACGGCTGCTGCAACAACACAGGAGAGCATGATAGAAGCGATACAGGATTTTTTTAAAAAGAACAAAGCAAAGCGAAATGACAACATTGAAAGAAGACATGCCGGCGGCAGCGAAACGGGAGCCATTAAAAAATGATCTGCTGCTGAAAGCATTGAGGGGAGAAGCTGTACCACGCCCCCCGGTATGGATGATGCGCCAGGCGGGCCGTTACCTGCCGGAGTATATGGCTATAAAAGAGAAGTACGACTTTTTTACCCGCGTACAGACGCCGGAACTGGCGGCAGCGATTACCACGCAGCCGGTTGATATTATTGGTACCGACGCGGCGATCATATTCAGTGATATACTGGTGGTGCCGCAGGCGATGGGCCTGGAGGTACAAATGAATGAAGGAAAAGGGCCGCTGCTGCCTGTTACGATCCAGACCATGGCGGATGTTGAACGGCTGGTTGTTGCGGATGCGCATACCCGCCTGCAATATGTATATGATGCACTATCGCTTACCCGCCTGCAACTGAACGGCGCCGTTCCGCTTATCGGTTTTGCGGGTGCGCCATGGACGATACTCTGTTATATGGTGGAAGGAAAGGGCAGCAAGACATTTGAGAGGTCTAAGGCTTTTTGTTACCAGCAGCCCGAAACAGCACATGCTTTGTTGCAGGCCATCACTACGGTTACCATTGCTTACCTGAAAGAACAGGCAAAGGCAGGTGCCGACTGCGTACAGCTATTCGATAGCTGGGCGGGTGTTTGGGACAAGGAAGATTTTATGCGGTTCTCGTTGCCTTATATTGAACAGATTGTACAGGGTGTACGCAATGAATGCCCTGTTATCGTGTACGCAAAGGGGGCTTGGCATAGTTTACGCGAAATGCAGAACACGGGTGCTGCTGCGCTGGGGCTCGACTGGTGTAATACGCCACAGCTTGCACGCCAGATCACCGGTTCGGGCATTACCTTACAGGGAAACTATGATCCTGTTAAATTGCTGCAGCCGGTGAGTAAGATAAAGACTGATGTAAAACAGATGATCGACGCTTTTGGTACACAAAGGTATATCGCCAACCTCGGGCACGGCATTGTGCCGCAGATACCGGTTGATCATGCAAGGGCGTTTATCGACGCCGTAAAACAGTATGGACAATAAATGACAGACAATACACCCGATATCAAAACTGCTTTTACATCCCATATCAAAAGCTTACAGGATACCATCTGCACAACTCTTGAAAGGGAAGATGGCGGCGCATTCTTTGCTGAAGACCGCTGGGATAGACCCGGGGGCGGCGGAGGGCGCACCCGTATTATACAGAACGGTAAACTGTTTGAAAAGGGTGGTGTTAACACCAGTGAAGTGGAAGGGGAGGTTACGGATACGATGAAGAAACAGCTTGGTATAAATGGCGACCGTTTCTTTGCGGCGGGTATTTCTCTTGTGCTGCATCCTGTAAACCCGTTTGTGCCTGCGGTACATGCCAACTTCAGGTATTTTGAATTGTACGACAATGATTGTAATAAAACAGACAGTTGGTTCGGTGGTGGAACAGACCTGACGCCCTATTATCTTTTTGAAGAGGATGCTGTTCATTTTCATCAGACATTACAGCTTGCCTGTAACGGCTTTGATGCAACGTTTTACCCGAGGTTTAAAAAGCATTGCGATGAATATTTTGTGAACAAACACCGGGGCGGTGAAGCGAGGGGTATCGGCGGCATATTCTACGACTACCTGAAACGGGATGAACAGTACACCGAAACATTTTACCTCAGCTTCAGCAGGGCATGCAGCGAATCTTTCCTGCCTGCTTATTTGCCTATTGTGCAGAAAAGAAAAGATACGACATTTGAGCCGCGGCATAAATACTGGCAGGAGATCAGGAGGGGGCGTTATGTGGAGTTTAACCTCCTGCACGACAGGGGTACCCTGTTTGGACTTAAAACCAATGGAAGAACAGAAAGCATACTGATGAGCCTGCCGCCCACCGTGAGGTTTGACTATAATTACCAACCCGTAGCGGGAACGGAAGAGGACCTGCTGACGCAGGTTTGCCTGCACCCCCGCGACTGGGTTTAAATACTTGACTGATGATGCAAAGAAGAAACAGGATATTAAGGCAATCGGCAGCGATAAGGGCGCTGGTGAGCGAAACGGCCATAACGCCCAACGACTTTATTGTGCCACTGTTTATTGATGAAGGGCAGCGGGTAAAAACAGAGATCCCTTCTATGCCGGGTTACTACCGCAATAGTCTTGATGTTACGGTGGAGGAAGTAAAGGAGCTCCGGAAGATGGGATTAAAGACAGTGCTGCTGTTTATAAAGTGTAAGGACGAGCTGAAAGATAATACGGGTAAGGAGGCCTGGAATGAGAACGGGCTGATGCAACGCAGCATCAAAGCGATCAAGGATGCGGTACCCGAGATCTGTGTGATGACGGATGTTGCGCTTGATCCTTATTCTTCTTACGGGCATGACGGGATTGTGGTGAATAATGAGATTGTAAACGACCCAACGGTAGAGGCGCTTGCCAGGATGAGCGTGAGCCATGCGCAGGCGGGCGCTGATTTTGTAGCGCCGAGCGATATGATGGATGGCAGGATAGGTGCTATACGGCAGGCGCTTGAAGGGAACGGGTTTACCAAAACGGGTATCCTGAGCTACAGTGCCAAATACGCTTCCTGCTTTTATGGCCCTTTCCGTGATGCGCTTGACAGCGCTCCCGGCTTTGGCGATAAGAAAACGTACCAGATGGATTATGCCAACCGCCGCGAAGCGATCAGGGAGACGCTTATGGATGTGGAGGAGGGTGCGGATATTGTGATGGTTAAACCTGCGTTGGCTTACCTGGATATTATCCGGGAAGTAAAAAACGAAGTGACGATACCTGTGGCGGCTTACCAGGTAAGCGGTGAGTACGCGATGATCAGGGCCGCTGCTGCTAACGGGTGGCTTGATGAAAAAAAGGCGATACTGGAAACGGTAACGGCTATCAGGCGCGCAGGTGCAGATATGATCGCCAGCTATTTTGCAAAAGAAATGATTCAATTATTAAACGACTGATGTATTCGGGCAGTAAAACTTTGTTTGAACGGGCGCAGCTATCTATTCCGGGTGGTGTGAACTCTCCCGTACGTGCTTTTAAAAGCGTGGGTGGCACACCCGTATTTATCAGGAGTGCCCGGGGGGCCTATCTCTATGATGAGGATGGAAATAAGTATATAGACTATATCAACAGTTGGGGGCCAATGATACTCGGGCATGCTTATGGCCCGGTACTGGAAGCGTTGCAGGATCAATTGCAGCATTCTCTGAGCTATGGCGCCCCATCGCGGCTTGAAGTTGAAATGGCCGAGCTGATCAAAGGGATGGTGCCGGGTATAGAACTGATCCGTATGGTGAACAGTGGTACTGAAGCCTGTATGAGTGCGTTGCGTTTGGCGAGGGGCTATACGGGAAGAAATAAAGTGCTTAAGTTTGAAGGGTGCTATCACGGACATGCCGATTCTTTTCTCGTCAGCGCGGGAAGTGGTGTGGCTACCCTGGGCATACAATCTGTGCCGGGTGTAACGGCTGCTACTGCTGCTGATACGCTCACCGTGGCGTATAATAATATCGACGCTGTAAAAGAGATGGTAACAGCGCATAAAGGTGAAATAGCTGCCATCATTATTGAGCCGGTGGCCGGGAATATGGGTTGCGTTCCGCCTTTGCCGGGGTTTCTTGAACAGTTACGTACTATCTGCGACGCGGAAGGTATGCTGCTGATCTTTGACGAGGTGATGACGGGCTTCCGGCTGGCGCCGGGCGGTGCACAGGAGGTATATGGCGTAGCTGCTGATCTTGTTACTTTTGGTAAAATCATTGGTGGCGGGCTGCCTGTTGGCGCTTATGGCGGCAGAAAAGAGATTATGGAATGTATTGCGCCTGTTGGTAAAGTGTACCAGGCGGGCACCCTCAGCGGTAACCCATTGGCTATGCGCGCAGGGTACACCATGCTGAAAACATTGTCTGACAACCCGGCGATATACAGTGAGCTGGAAACGAAAACCGCTTTTCTTGAAAAGAGCCTTTCTGCGGTATTCAGTAACGCGGGTGTGCCTGTACAGATTAACCGGGCGGGCAGCATGATCAGTGTACACTTTACAGCCGGCAGGGTAGTTGATTTTGCATCGGCATCTGTTCCGGGCAACGAAATATTTAAAAAGTATTTCCATCATTGCCTGTCGAACGGTATCTACCTGCCACCCTCTGCTTTTGAAAGCTGGTTTATCAGCACTGCCATCGGGGATGCGGAGATTGACCAGACGATCCGGGCAACCACCGAATTTGTCAATCATTTATAGGATGGAGCTACAGTATATAAAAGCGATCCATATCATTTTTATCGTTACCTGGTTTGCAGGCCTGTTCTACCTGCCGCGGCTGATGGTATATGCTGCGGAAGCCAGCCAGCTTGAAGATGAAGGGGCAAAGCTGATACTGCAGAACCAGTACCGCCTTATGAAAAAGCGCCTGCTGTATGGCATCACCTGGCCATCGGCGGTGATTACGCTGCTGCTGGGTGCAAGACTGCTGATGCTGTACCCGCTTACAGACTGGCTTAAGATAAAACTCATCTTTGTGCTCGTTTTATACGCGTATCATTTTTCTCTGCAAATCATTTTTAAGCAACAGCAAAGGGGAGTGTTCACGCTATCGGGTCAGCAGTTGCGCGCGTGGAACGAGATACCCACTGTGCTGCTTTTTGCCATCGTATTCCTGGTAGTGCTCAAGAATACCGTCGATTTCTGGTGGGGTTTACTGGGGTTAGCGGTACTGGTTGTGTTGCTGATGGCGGGGATACGGATATATAAATACCTGCGTAGCGGGTAAATATCTTTGCTTTACGATACCGGAAGTGACCGTATATAATACCGGGCTAAAGGTGCCGGATGCTGCGAACCTGGCCGATAACGTAAAGGAGATCAAATAATGTGGGTTATGCTTCGTTGAACAAACTAAGCTGCGCCCTTGCAGGCGCAATATACTGGCGGGCGGCTCCCGGCGTGATACAAAATACAGGGCTTGCTTCATAGCGTGAGGCCACTGTGATCGCTACCCCGTTTGCCTTTTCTGTAAAGAGACGTTCCGCCAGTTGCGGGGTATTGTTGTTTTTAGATAAGTGGGAAAGTATCAGCCTGCTCAGTTGAGGATGGCGGTGTGCTTCAAAGAGCGCCAGGGCCTGGGTATTGGACAGGTGCCCATCATTGCCACTGATGCGTCTTTTTAAGTAATAAGGGTAGCTTCCCTTACTCAGCATATCATCGCAATAATTGGCTTCAAGGAAAGCGGCATGACACTGGCTGAAATAACGCGTTACTCCGGCACAGCAATGACCAATATCTGTAAAGACACCAATGGTAATATCATTGCCCGTAATAATAAAACTATAGGGATCACTTGCGTCGTGCGATTTAGGAAAAGGGGTGATGCTCAGCCCATTTATACGTACTGGTTCGTGTGGTGCAAAGGACCGCACCAGTTGTTCTTCAACAGGGATGCCTGCGGCTTTGAGCGTAGCAGGGGTAATATAAACAGGTAGCTGATATTTTTTAGAAATGGCGGGTATGCCGGTTATATGATCGGCGTGCTCGTGTGAGACAAAGATGGCCCGTACGATGGCCATACTCAGCCCAAGTTGCTTCATCCTTCTTTCTGTTTCGCGGCAGGAAATACCGGCGTCGACCAGCACGGCATCGGTATCGTTACCGATGTAATAGCTGTTGCCGTTACTGCCAGAATTTAATGAAGCGATAAACATGCCCGGTAAAATTAGGGATTTGTAATGAGCGAACAGGAATTTGTAATTGGGTATTAGTATGCCTCTGTTTATACCAGGCCTGGGCAGTAATCTCCCCGGTTCAAACACGCATACCCTGCCTGTTGCAGCCGGGCAGGGTTTATAACTCATAATTTACCCTACGGTATCCAGTCGGCGATAAAAATATTGGTATCCCTTGTACCGCCATTGTTGCGGTTGCTGCAAAAAACGATCTTTTTACCATCGGGGCTGAACATGGGGAAGGCATCGAAACCTTTGTCGCGGCTGATCTTCTCTAAATTGCTGCCATCGGTATTGCAGGTGTACATATTAAAGGGAAATCCCCTGGGATATTCGTGGTTACTGCAAAAGATGATACGGCCGTCGGGCAGGAAGTTAGGCGCCCAGTTGGCCTGGCCGAGTTTTGTTACTGCGTGTGCATCGCTGCCATCGGCATTGGCTACCCATACTTCCATATTGGTAGGCGCTACCAGCCCCTGCGCGAGCAGGTCTGAATAATCTTTGATCTCGGCTTCCGTTTTAGGACGGCTTGCGCGCCATACAATTTTTTTACCGTCGGGGCTGAAGCAGGGGCCGCCGTCATACCCGAGCGCATTGGTGATGCGTTTTACTTTCTTTCCTTTGAGGTCCATGGTATAGATCTCAAGGTCTCCATCGCGCATGCTTGTAAAAACGATCCTGTCGCCTTTGGGCGAAATGGTAGCTTCGGCATCATAGCCGGGAGTATTGGTAAGCTGTTTTACGATGCGTCCGCTGGTGTCGGCCTTAAAGATATCGTAGTCGGGATAGATGGGCCAGATATAGCGTTTGATTTTCTGCCGGTCGGGTACAGGAGGACATTCCTTGCTGCCCAGGTGGGTAGAAGCATAAAGCACATGTTTGCCATCGGGGTAGATAAAGGAACAGGTGGTGCGCCCGGTGCCTGTGCTTACCAGTTTGGGTTCAAATTTCTCATCTGCACCCTGGGGTACTTTACCCATCCATATCTGGTCGCAGGGAATGCCTTTGGCAGGATCTGTTCTCTGGAAAATTATGTACTTACCATCAAAGCTCCAGTATGCTTCTGCATTATCGCCGCCAAAGGTGAGCTGCCGTACATTCTTAAAATGTGTTTCACCGGGGAAGAGTAGGGTGTCCTGCAGACCGGTAACGGGCATGGCTTTTCCGGCAAAGGGCTGCCATACAAAGGAACAGATAACGGTGGCTGTGGCAAGCAGACCGGTAATAAGTGAAACAGGCTTTCGCATCATGGTAAATTTTTGCAAAATTAATTGGTTATGGAACAGTAAATGTCAGAAAATGGTAACAAATAAGCCTGTACTTTTGCAGCGGCATGAAACGCTTATATTATTTACTTCTTATACCTGCCCTTGCTGCAGGGCTATTTTCCTGTTCAGATCATTCTTCCGGTGGTAATGAGCCTGCCGACCCCAGGCCGGTAAGCAACACGCCTGAGCAACAAATGAAGGAGGCTATTGCACAATATCCCGACTCGCTGTCGCTGCGTGAGAACCTCGCGCAGTTCTATTTCGATGCCGGCAGGCTGGAAGAGGGTATTGCTATTGCTGATGGTGTTCTGAAAAAGGACTCAATGAATGACCGCTGGTGGGATATTAAGGCGGCGCTCTATGCCGGGAACGATGATACCACCAACGCGATCAAAGCATGGGAGAAAGCTGCAGACATCCGCCCTCTGCCGCAGTACCTGCAATCGCTGGGGTACCTGTATGCCGATACTAAAAATGAAAAAGCGATCATGATTGCAGATGCTTTGCTTGTAGCTGATAAGGCACATTCCGAACGGGAAGCCCTTCTTTTAAAAGGCATCTATTACGGTAATGTGGGTAAAACCGGTAGTGCCCTCCAGGTATTCGATAAGATTCTTGGATTTGACTATACTTATATGCTGGCTTACCGCGAAAAAGCAATACTGCTGTATAATAACGGCCGGTATGCTGACGCGCTTGCTGTATTGCAAAAGGCTACCACCCTGCAAAATAATTTTGACGAAGGGTATTACTGGATGGGGCGTTGTTATGAAAAGTTGCAGAAGTCATCGGAGGCAATCGAAAGCTACCAGACGGCCCTTATGTATGATCCCAATTACATTGAGGCTAAGGACGCGCTGGGACGGCTGGGCGTGAAATAATTATACCTGATAAATCTTATCAATCATATACCGGTTAAATCATTACTATGGCAATCATTGCTCCTTCTTTATTAGCGGCTAACTTTTTACAACTGGAAGCTGCCTGTACTATGCTCAATACCAGCAGGGCAGACTGGTTTCATCTTGACGTGATGGATGGCCGCTTTGTGCCGAATATCAGTTTTGGGCCAATGGTCATTGAATTTATCCGTAAAACAACTGATAAGGTTTGCGATGTGCACCTGATGATCGAGGAGCCGGAAAAGTATGCAGAGGCGTTTAAAAAGGCAGGTGCAGATATTCTTACTGTACATATTGAGGCTTGCAGGCACCTGCACCGCAATATTCAGCAGATCAAAGGATTAGGTATGAAAGCCGGGGTGGCCATAAACCCGCATACCCCGGTAGAGCTGCTGCGCGATGTACTGGGTGATATTGACCTGGTATGTATGATGAGTGTGAATCCCGGTTTTGGCGGTCAGTCATTTATTCCCCGTACGCTTGATAAGATCCGCGCCCTCCGTGGAATGATCTTCGATGGCGGTTATAACGTGCAGATTGAAGTAGACGGTGGCGTTACGCTTACCAATGCTACTACTATTATTGCGGCAGGCGCCGATGTGCTGGTAGCGGGCAGTACTGTTTTTAATGCACCGGACCCTGTTGCTACGATAGGTTTGCTGAAAGATATGTGAGTTGGCGGACAGGAACCTGCCTGCGGCCGCAGGGTATGAATTATGATTTATGAGTTGGGGTTATGCGGATACGGTTGCAGGTATCCTGGCGCGGGAAGGTTTGATTATGCCTGGCTCCCTGGTGATTTGACATTTTCTCTATGATGCTCCTGGTTATTTTATCTTTCACTCAACCTTTCAACTGATCAACTGCCTTCCAGTACCCGCTTTGTGGTATTGCCTTCCTCATTTTGAATGGCTACTTTGTGCGATCTCATCATTTTTAAAACTTACACTTATGTCAGTTAAAGTAACTATCGACATTTTTAGTGGACGCCCTAACCCTGAAATGGTACTGAGTGCTAAAGAAGCAAAAGAACTTTTCAAACAGGTTGCACCCACTGGCGCTATGCGTAAAGCTGCCGCTACCACACCCGTTGAGCCTGGTCACCTCGGACTGCGTGGTATAAAAGTAGAACAATTGAAAACGGTAACGAAGGAGCTGCCCTCTGCCTTCTTCGTTGCGCATGAAACCATGTTCAGTGGTGGTAAGGCTGCTGCGTTTAAAGACATGGGCACCATGGAGCGCGTACACAAGTTCATCAGCGCAAACAGTAAGCTGATTACCGGGGCAGGAAACGTAAGGGAGTTCCTCAAGACTTATAAGGAGGCGCTGACAGAATCTTTTGACGTACGCGAGAAAACAGCTATGCCGGCAGCGCCGGTGGTGATTAGCCCTGTAGTGGCATTGCCTACCTGTACCTGCGGGCCTGTCTACGAACCCGACTGGTGGAACCTGAACGCAACAATCAAAGGCAATAACAACTGTTACAACTATGCCTGTAACCACCGTACAGACACGTTTGCCCAACCCGGCCGTGCTACCGGTAATATGTACACTTCACTGGCCGGATGTAATGTTCCCGCAGGTCAGAAAAGCGCTAAAACGGGTGCAATCAGCGATGCCCTCATCGATACACCTGCTGCCAATAATGCCTGTCCTGCCAAGGGGCATCTTGTAGCCCTGGTTATCTGGCCGGGCCGGGATTTCCATTGGTATCGCAAAGGCGTAAATACCATGTGGAGCCACAAGCCTGGCAGTACTTCAGTAACCAACCTCGATAATTCGGGTAATACTATTGCTGACCCACGTACTGCCAACAGGGGCAACTATACACAGTTTTGCACGTTTATGAATGTATTACATGGCCATATCAACATCAAATAAAACCTTCTACGCTACGGCGCTGGTATTCTCCGGCAGAAAAAATCCTTCCTGGGAGATCAGGACTGACGTGGTGGAAAAGGCAATGACCGTATTTCAGAACGCTCCTGTAGCGGCAGACCATAGCCCGGCAGCATCACTGCTGGGCTATAATGGCCTGCAGCTCGAACAGGGAGATAAAATGTGGCATGCTATACAAGGCCGCATCTTTTATAAAATAAAGGATGAAATGGTAATCGTTAAAGAAGATCGGGACCGGCTGTTTGAACAACTGCTGCTGCAAACGGCCCCGCAGGATATTACATCGCTCCTCGACGAAATGAAGGAATAAACCCGGTTGGGCATTACCTCAATATTTTCCTGCCTGAATATTAAGTTTAGTTAAGTAAGCCTGGATGCCTGAATAAAGGCGTTCAGGCTTACTTTTGCTTCATGCGTGAAACCAATCCCCAATCTTACCGTCATATTACACTTATCGGTGCAGGTATCATGAGCGCCACCCTTGGTATTTTACTGAAAGAGCTTAACCCCAACTTCTCTGTTTCCATCTATGAACGGCTGGACGGGGTAGCGGCTGAAAGCAGTGATGCCTGGAATAACGCCGGTACCGGGCACTCTGCTTTCTGCGAACTCAATTATACTCCGCAGAAAGAAAACGGCAGTATTGATATAAGTAAAGCTGCAAAAGTGGCGGGTGCATTTGAGCTCTCCAAATCATTCTGGGCTTACCTCGTTGAGCAGCAATATTTTGATACACCGGAAGCTTTTATTAATAATATTCCTCATATCAGCTTTGTATGGGGCGATGATAATACTGCCTACCTCAAAGCACGTTATGATGCTCTTGTACGGCATCCCCTTTTTGAGGGTATGCGGTTCTCTGCTGATGTGAAGGAGTTGATGGAATGGATGCCTCTCGTTATGCAGGGGCGGAAAGCGGATGAGCCGGTTGCTGCTACCAGGATGGATACCGGCACCGACGTTAATTTTGGTAACCTTACCCGCGTACTCTTTCAATACCTGACCAGCCTGCCGGGGGTAGAGCTGTTTTTGCAGCATGAAGTGCGGGATCTTACCCGGGAAGATGATGGAACCTGGCTTGTAGAGTATAAAGACCTTGTATTTGATGAGAAATATGAACGCTATACCGACTTTGTTTTTATCGGTGCAGGTGGTGGTGCCCTGCCCCTGCTCGAGAAATCAGGTATTGATGAAGCAGAAGGCTATGGAGGCTTCCCCGTAAGCGGGCAATGGCTGGTATGCCATAATGAAGCAGTTATCGCCCGGCATAACGCTAAGGTATATGGTAAAGCTGGTGTGGGTACCCCGCCTATGAGCGTGCCGCATCTGGATACCCGTATAATAGATGGTAAAAAAGCCCTGCTGTTTGGACCCTTTGCGGGCTTCAGTACCAAATTCCTTAAGCATGGGTCTTATTTCGACCTTCCTGCCAGTATCACGTTCGACAATATTGTGCCGATGCTGAGTGCCGGGTGGCACAATATCGCTCTTACCAAATATCTCATACAACAGGCTACGCAGAGCCAGCACGACAGGATTGAAGCCCTGAAGGAATATTTTCCGTTGGCCGATGCCCACGACTGGGAACTGGCTGTAGCGGGGCAGCGCGTACAGGTGATCAGGAAAGACGAAGAGGAGGGTGGTGTGCTGGAGTTTGGAACAGAGCTGGTGCACGACGCCGATGGTAGTCTTGCCGCCCTTTTGGGCGCTTCACCCGGCGCTTCTACATCAGTATCTGCTATGCTCGAAGTATTGGAAAAATGTTTTCCGGCGCAGATGCAGTCCGCAGAGTGGAAGGAAAAACTGCACCGTATGATCCCGCTGTATCATGAAGCGGTTACGGATGCGGAATGTTTACACCACAGGAAGATCAATAATGCGATACTGCATTTAGATGATTAGGGTTATGAACCCGCCCGGGGCTGGCAGGGCAGGAAGTCTGCACTATGGGGTCAGCATTTTCTTTACATACTTTTTTACGAGGTTACCAAAAGCATAGGTAACGGTTTCCTGGCGGTGCGGGTCGGCATCAAAGCCATGCTGAAAGCCGAGCTTATGGCTCCATTCGTGAGCGGCTACTCCTGCAATATCTCCGGCATCGCCCTGGTCGATCACCCAACTGAAGGTATAAAACTCCACCTCATCCTGATCGGCATAGCCGATTGCCGGCCCGGGTTTGTTGCGTTGCCTGATGATCCAGTGCGGGGTGGCAATACTGTCCTTACCAGGCTGGTAAAACTCTTCTGCCGCATAGAGCCTGTCTACCACCTGCTGCGTGGTGAGCTTGCGAAGCGGGTCGTCGGGCACATCATAATAGAAGGTAAGGCTGCGCAGTTCTGCCTGGAAGGCAGGGTCGTTCATTACATTTTCAAAAAGAACCATAGCGGAATCTATCCTTTTCTTACGCTCGGGGGTAATCGCTTCTATGTGCGATACATCCACTTTGAAGCCATGACCTGTTCTTACGGAGGGTATGGCAGGTTTTGCTGGTGGCTGGTTTTGTGCTGTACACCCGGCTGACAGCAGCAGGAAGAGCAATTTGCAGAGCTTGGCCATAAGTTATTCCTGGTTGGTGATTTGGCTTGATTGTTGCAACTAAGATAAGCAATTTTGCCTGAGGTGAAACAGTTCTGCAGTTTAAATGATAGCGGAAACTTAACATTTGTATGACAGTATTGCGTAGTGTATTTTAAGTACTTTCGCCGTGTTATTTATTATGATAAATCCTCCTGCTCATTCACATTAAATTTGATAACAATTATGAAGAAAAATTACACGCTTTGCTTAATGCTCACACTCTCATTAGGATTACTGGTTGGTTTTGCCAAAGGCCAGATATCCATTACCTCTGTTGGGGTAAGCTATACCGAGAATTTCGATGTGCTGGCAACAACGGGTACGACAAATACCTGGACTGACAATACTACGCTTGCGGGCTGGTATTCGCAGTTTCAGTTACAGGCTGCCAATCCAACAGCTTACCGGGCTGATGGAGGTACTTCTAATACCGGCGCTATCTATAGCTGGGGTGTGGCGGGCACCAATCCACTTACCGAACGTGCACTGGGCTCTGTTTCGTCTGGTACGCCGGGCACCATTTATAATGCCGTCAGGCTGGTTAATAATACAGGTTCGCCGATTGTTGTGCTTAATGTAGCCTATAATGGTGAACAATGGCGGCAGGGTGGTTGCACGCCAACGCCATGCACGCCACTGTCGCAGAAGCTCGATTTTCAGTACCAGGTAGCCGGTGCCGGTACCATTACAGACGCTAATACCCCTGCTACGGGCTGGATCGATTACGATGCGCTGGACTTTAACAGCCCTGTTCCCGGTACTTCTACGGCTACGGCCGCCGACGGTAATGCAGGTGCCAACCGCACTGCACTTTCATCGTTTATATCGGTTACGATTAACCCGGGTGAAGAGATATGGCTCCGCTGGAGTGATGCTAATGATGCTAATAACGATCACGGACTGGCTGTTGACGATTTTTCCGTAACTGCATACAGTACGCCGCTGGACATCAGGATCGGCAGCATAACTGCCGAGAACAGGGGAAGGGCAAACGGCATCAGTTGGATAAATCTCTTTGAAGACAGGGGCGATGTAATGGAACTGCAGTCTTCGGCTGATGGCAGAAATTTCAATACGCTTACTACCATAGCAGCAAAAGGCATCAATAATTCAACTTATTCTTATTCGGATAATCATGCCGTTACCGGTGTTAACTACTACCGGCTTAAGCTGACGAATATCAGCGGGCTGAGTACATACAGCAAAACGGTTACGGCTGTGGTTAAAGAACAACAAACGGCTATGACCCTTTATCCTAACCCGGCTAAGAGCAGCATATGGGCTACCTGTGAGAATGCCGGTGATCTGCAAATTGTAAATGCCAACGGGCAGGTGGTAAAAAGAATGAAGCTGCAGGCGGGCAGAAATTATATAGATGTAGGTGCCCTGCCTTCAGGTATCTACCAGGCCAGGTACAGCAATGATACGGTTAATGAATGGAGCAGGTTTATAAAGAACTGACAATAGACCTGGTTAAATACAAAAGCTGCGTTCTGTAAGGAACGCAGCTTTTTTTATCTTATAACCTGAGAGGCGTAATATTATTGAGGTTTTACATGGCCCTTGCAATATCACTGACCTCTATGATCACTTTATTACCCTTATAATCAGCAGGGATATCGGGATTTCTTTTTTCTTTGGCGCCGGATACAAAGATGACAATTACCTCAGCGCCATTTTTCTGTTTTATACCAGCGCCTGTTACAGGAACATTTTTTTTCCTGAGTTGCTGATATAATTCTCTTTTAGCGTCTGTGATAACCATATTTAAAGTTACAAAATCTTAACGGAAAAGGCAGACAAAACTTCGTCAATGGGTGTGGCAAAAGTAGTGCCGTCACGCGTGCCTGCAAAGAGCAGCCCAACGGCATTAAGCGTTCCCTGTTCAAAGATCAATGAGCCGGAGTCGCCACCTTCGCAGAATTTCTTTCCTCTTGCTGCTTTTACCTGGAACTGGTCTGTAAAAGATATGATCTGCTTATTAAAGTCAACCTGCATATCAATATTGGTAACGGTAACATTGCCGGTTGTATGCCCTGTGGTTCTGCCAAATTTTTCTACTTTTTGATTAAACACGGGAGGTGTTGTTCCTGTAATTTTATTGGTTTTCGATATGGCGTATTCCACGGGTATATCGCTCTCTACTTTGGCGATAGCCGCATCCATGGCGTTTGGCTTTTTTCTGTCTAACGGAACAACATGCGACAGTGTGGCGATCATGTCAGTTTTCTTTTTACCGCCATCAAGCACACCGGGTTGCAATACAGGGTCTCCGAACAGGCCTTTATCAGTGTCGGCCAGTACATGATTATTACTCAGTATGTATATACCTCCCTTGTTGTCTTCCACAAAACAGCCCAGGGTGCCGGCCGTAATCTTATAATGTCCTGCAGAGATGCCGGGAAAGGGAGGGCGGTATTTCAGCGTAGCGTTCATAAACTCAATTTGCCCCACCTGTTCCACACTGATGTCTTTTTTGGGTACGCCATAGTAGTCTGAAATATAGGCTTCGCTTACGGACAGTGTGTTGCGGGAGAATATCTTGATGAAATTCTCGCCGTTGGCTTTCTGACCGATCCCCACGCCGTTTACTAAATTGGCCATTTCTCCGGCCATTTCCACTGCGCCTGCTGCGCTTCTGGCTCCAAGGCCAATACTTCTTGAGCGTCTGTTTCCTGAAAGCAGGGAATCTGAGATGGCTTGTTTCATCTCAAGGGCTTTGCTGATGTCCATAGTAAAGGTTTTTAATGATAAGGTAAAAAATAACCCGGTGATACAGGCTCAATGAATCAAATTTAGGAAATTAATGATTCATGGCCATTACCCGGCCGGGTTTGCCTGCGGGTATTTGTGGCAGTTGGCATATAGCCGACAGCCCGTTCTGCTCACCTCCCCAATATTCCTTACTTTTGGCTCATCTACCATTAACCGGCGGCCCAACCCCGCCCGGTGATTAAAATAAAATGATACAGATGAAAAAAACGATTTCTTTCCTGCTGCTGATTTGCCTGTTCAGCAGTAAACTCTTTGCAGGCGAAGGCATGTGGTTACCACAGCTCCTGCAGGCGCTTAATGAAAAAGACATGAAAAAGGCAGGCATGAAGATCAATGCGGCAGATATCTATAATATCAATAAGGGCAGTCTTAAAGACGCTATCGTGAGCTTTGGCGGTTTCTGTACTGCAGAAGTAATCAGTAACGAGGGGCTCCTGCTTACCAACCACCACTGTGGTTTTGACGCCATACAGAATCATAGCAGCCTTGAGAACAATTATATTAAAAACGGTTTCTGGGCTTATAATAAAGACCAGGAGCTTACGAATGCCGGGCTTACAGCTACTTTTATCATCCGCATCGACGAAGTAACAAAGCAGGCCCTGGAAGGGGTTACGGCTAATATGACAGAGAGGGAACGCCAGAGCCAGATAGATAAAAATCTTAATGGTATCAGAACATCAGCCAAAAAAGAAGCCTGGCAGGATGTACTGGTACGCCCGTTCTTCGACGGTAATAAATACTTTCTTTTTGTAACAGAAACTTTTAAAGATGTTCGTCTTGTAGGTGCGCCACCCGCCTCGGTGGGTAATTTTGGTAAGGATACAGACAACTGGATGTGGCCCCGCCATACGGGCGATTTCAGTCTCTTCCGTATTTATATGGGTAAGGATGGTAAACCGGCTGAATATTCGCAGGATAATGTACCGTATAAGCCCAGGCGTTCACTCAATATATCATTGAAGGGCGTAAAAGCCGGCGATTTTACCATGGTCTTTGGATTTCCCGGCCGTACTTCTGAATACCTGCACTCACGTGCGGTACAGCAGATTATGGATGTGCTGGACCCTGCCAGGATCGGTATCCGCGAAAAAGCGCTGCAGGTGCTGGATGGGTTTATGCGTAAAGACGAACAGATTAAAATACAGTACGCTGCTAAATATGCTTCTATCGAGAACGCATATAAAAAATGGAAAGGGGAAGTGCTTGGCCTTAAGGCTAAGGATGCTGTGGGGAAGAAAAAGATGCTTGAGTCTTCCTTTGAAAAGATCGTACTCTCCAAGCCGGAGCAGAATATGGGTTATGTAAACCTGCTGAAGAATCTTGAGCAGGCATACGCGGATATAGAACCTTATGCTTATGCGCGTGATTATTATAACGAAATCACGCAGAAAATAGAAATACTCGGTCTTGCAGCCCAGTTGAGCAGTTTGTCGAGGGCCCATGAAAAAGGCGGTGAAAAAGGATTTGAAGACGCCCGCGGTAAAATGATGGGTAACGTAGAGGCTTTCTTTAAGGAATACAACGCTACGGTAGACCAGAAGCTGATGGAAGTACTGATGGAATTGTATGTGAAAGACCAGAAAGACGCAAATGTTTCTCCTTATTTTAAAAACTTCTTACAGCAGAATGGTAATGATTTTTCCAAAACAGCGGCTGCTTTCTATAAACAGACAAAATTTGGCTCGCTGCAAAATGTAAAGAGCCTGCTGAACGGCGATGCAGCAACGGTACTGGAAGCCATAGGTAATGATCCGGCGCTTCAGTTGGCTGCTGATATGCAGCAAACTTATGCAACCAATATTGGTTCAAAGATCAACGAGCTGCAGGCCAATATCAACCGCCTGCAACGTACCTATATGCAGGCACAGATGGATGTATTCAGTGGTAAAACCTTTTACCCCGATGCCAACAGTACCCTGCGTGTTACTTATGGCAATGTAAAGTCTTACAAGCCGAGGGATGGTGTGGAGTATGACTATTACACCTACCTCGACGGGGTAATGGAAAAATACAAGCCGGGCGATTATGAGTTTGATGTGCCGGCTAAACTGATTGATCTGTATAATAAGAAAGACTTTGGTCCTTATGGTACCAATGGCCGCCAGACGGTATGTTTTATTGCTTCCAATCATACTACGGGAGGCAACAGTGGCAGCCCGGCCCTCGACGCCAATGGTAACCTGATCGGCCTCAACTTCGACAGGGTATGGGAAGGCACCATGAGCGATATCAACTACGATCCGGATATCTGCCGTAACATCATGGTAGACATCCGTTATGTGCTCTTTATTATCGACAAATTTGCCGGTGCAAAGAACCTGATCGCGGAGATGAAACTGGTGAAATAGGAGGGTATCCGTTTTTTGCGCTTTGGCCGTTTCAGGTTAATTTTGCGCCCGTAACCGGCGGTGCCGGATCAGTCAACTAAAAAAACAACAGAATATATGGCTTATGATGTAATCGTATTGGGAAGTGGCCCCGGGGGATATCCCGCCGCCATCAGGGCGTCTCAACTGGGTAAAAAGGTAGCGATTGTAGAAAAAGAGAGCCTGGGAGGTATCTGCCTGAACTGGGGTTGTATCCCTACCAAGGCCCTGCTGAAAAGCGCCCAGGTATACGAATATGCAAAACATGCAGCAGACTATGGCATCAACCTCGAAAATGTGTCGCAGGATTTTGGCGGTGTGATCAAACGCAGCCGTGGTGTGGCAGATAAGATGAGCAAGGGCGTACAGTTCCTGATGAAGAAGAATAAGATCGACGTTATTATGGGCACCGGTAAACTGCTTGCCCCGGGCAAACTTGAGGTAACAGCAGCCGATGGTGGCAAACAGGTGGTTGAAGCCGCCAATATCGTTGTTGCTACAGGAGGCCGTGCACGCCAGTTGCCGAGTATGCCGATCGATGGTAAAAAGATCATCGGCTACCGCGAAGCTATGGTGCTGCCTGAGCAGCCCAAAAGTATGATCGTTTGTGGCAGCGGTGCTATTGGTGTTGAGTTTGCCTATTTCTATAACAGTATGGGTACTAAAATAACAATCGTGGAGTTTATGCCCCGCATCGTACCGGTGGAAGACGAAGATATCAGCAAAGAACTGGAGAAACAATACAAACGCCAGGGCATCGAGATCATGACCAACAGCGAAGTGCTGAGCGTGGATACTACAGGCAATGGTGTAAAGGCCAAAGTAAAAACGCCCACCGGCGAGGTAACGCTCGAAGCGGATATCCTGCTGAGCGCGGTAGGTGTGGTGGCAAATATTGAAGGGATCGGGTTGGAAGATCTGGGTGTAAAAGTAGAGAAAGGCAAGATCCTTGTAGATGCCAACCAGCAAACCAATATAGCGGGTATATACGCCATTGGCGACTGTACTCCCGGACAGGCCCTGGCACACGTAGCCAGCAAGGAAGGAATCAATGCAGCAGAGCATATTGCAGGCCATCACCCCGAAGCGATGGATTATAATAATATTCCCGGTTGTACTTACTGCACACCGGAAATTGCGAGCGTAGGCTATACTGAAAAAGCGGCTAAGGATGCAGGCTACGAAGTTAAAGTGGGTAAGTTCCCCTTTATGGCGAGTGGTAAAGCGAGCGCTGCCGGAGCTACTGAAGGATTTGTAAAAGTAATTTACGATGCTAAATACGGTGAGTTCCTCGGTTGTCACATGATCGGCAGTAATGTAACTGAGATCATTGCAGAAGCGGTAACTGCGCGTAAGCTGGAAACTACGGCACACGAAATACTCAATGCCGTGCATCCTCACCCCACTATGAGCGAAGCGCTTAAGGAAGCTACTGCAGCGGCTTATGGGGAAGCCATCGACATTTAACGATAATCAATGACTGGATAAAAGGCCATGGCGCAAGTCGTGGCCTTTGCTTTATATATTGTGTGTCATCGCGATCTTTACCCCTTATCTGATAACCTCCTGTGATAGTTTACCTGCCCCAAATGATAAGCAAGGTGTGTGGTAAGGTGCACAAGAAAATACAGGGTTGTTGTTTTCTCCTTCAGTACCAGCAGTGGGTATTCGGCCTGCAGTTGTTCTTCCGTCAGTTGGCCCAGTACGTTTTCTATCATTACCGATGTTGCCTCCAGGCGTGCAAGCAGTTCCTCTGCCGGTATATCCTTTTGTGTAAATTCCTGCTCCCGGTTGCGTACATAGCCTGTTTGCCCCAGCACTGCCCCGATAAAGGCATTCAGGTTGCCCAGCAGGTGCAGGGTAAGATTACCTGCCGAATTACTGATCTGACCGCCAATGCTCCAAATTGCAGCTTCATTGCTGTAACTGCCCAGCTCCTGTTGCAGTTTGCCAAGATCTCTTTTAAAGAGAGTAATAAGGGTTTGATTCAGCAAAGTATGAGTAGCCATATAATAATAGTTGATATTGTTCGTAACGGGTGACTGGAAGCCGTGATCAAAATTAAACCATTCAACAGGCATTTGCATAAAAGAAAGAAACGGCCTTTGAAGCCGTTCCTTTTTAAAATCAATAACCCCGTATTTACTTAAACCTGTAATTACACTATAAAGGGATCAACTATGGTTAATACCTGTGCTGCTGTTAATGGTTCGTCAAACCCTTCAGAAGCGGCTGCGGCTGTATTGAAACTGCCTCCGAGGTTTACGATATTGACACCGGCCTGCGAAACGGTTTCTTCCCCGTTATAACTTAACTGTATGGCAGCATTGGCAGAAGGACTGTAGTCGATACCGCTGTAGTTAAGGGTAATCCAGGGTTTTAAAGGCTTTTGGGAAGCAGGTACTGCTACATCCAAAGCCCTTCTCATCTGCCTGATGTGTGAGGCATGACGGGCTTCTACAGAATGGATATTCAGTGCTGCTGTAAGCACGGTCCGGTTCGATTGCAGATTAGGCGCCTGTCCTTTATAGGCTCTTACGCCCGTATCTTCAAATGTTTGTGCCATAGCAAGCTGTACGGCATAACTGCCCAGGTAACCGGCAAAAGGACCCGTACCGCTACCATTACCCGCCGTAAAATCGAAGGTGGGTTTAGGAACTGCTGCTGACCCCAGCACCGTTTTGAGAAAAGCAACGTGCTTATTTTCGTCGTCTCTTATTTTGGTTAAAGCTCCCTGCGCGGCGGCAGAGGCGGTAAGATAACCCGGCGACCCAACGATATTGGTATAAAATTCTGCTTCGAGGTATTCGAGTGTTAAGGCAAAATTTAAAACTCCGTTTACATCGGCGGGAACCTGTCCATACGCCTTGCTGAACATGGAGGCAACAGCCAGGGGCAACGCTGCTAATGCCAGCTTACCTGATAGATTGGTAAATTGTTTCATTACCTGTCTTCTGCTGTCAAACCTGTCGTAAACTTCCGGGTCTACCTTTTCTATTTCAGTGATTATTTTTTCAAAATTCATAGTTGATGATTTTAAGACGGTAAATTACTTGCGTTGATTTTTGTTTTGATATAAGCACCGGCTATTGCCAGAACCTGCGACGGGGTGCGGGCCATATCTAAACCGTTTGAGTCTGTTGTGGCAGCAAAAGACCCGTTGGACAAGAGGTCTGCGATCAGTGCCGCATGCCTTGCCTCTACTGAAACGATCTTGCCTGCAAGGGTCAGGTAGGCAGGCCCATTACCGGTAGTGGTAATCAGTTGTCCTGCTCCATTATAAGCCGTTACGCCTAAATCTTCAAAAGCCTTGGCGGTACCAAGTACACTTGCCCTGCTGGTAAAATCGATGGTCGAAAAATCAACTTCCAGTGAAGGGATGATCATCGTTGGTGCAGCGGCTGTAATAGCTGTTTTAAAAAACTCCCGGTGGCCCACCTCGTGGTTGCGGATATCCATCAGGTATTCCAGTTCTAAGGCCGAGATGCCGGAATAAGGGGAGCTTACTACTCTTTCGTAAAATGCGGCCTCCAGTTGCTCCAGGGCATAAGCATAATTTAAAATGCCTACGTCGCCGCTTCCGAGGTTTACACCGTCAGAGCTCATAGTGTCACTCTTCTTACAGGCCGTTGCCCCAATGGCCAGTACTGCTGCAGAAGCACCAAAGAACTTCAGCATGTTCCGGCGTTGCATCCCGTATTCAGAGATCGGCACATCTTTTTCCGATGGTGGTGTGAAGACTGTTTTTTTCATAATGAATTGTTTAGTTGAAGAATAAATTTGATTGATTCCAATAAAAAGCCCGTATGTGTTATACGGACTTGTACGTTATCTCCGGGTGCTACCGGCAACATTTCCTGGCTGACCTTGCATCCCTTCTTCTATCCCGCTTGTTACATTATCTTTTGCATCTTTAAACTCCCTCACTCCTTTTCCCAGGCCCTTCATTAATTCGGGAATTTTTCTGCCTCCGAAGAAGAGCAGCAGTACTACCACGATGAGTATCATTTCCGACCCGCCGGGCATGGATAAAAGAAATATTGACAGGATACTTGTTAACATAAATTGACTTTTTATTATTTTAAATGATGCAGATGCTTCTTCTACCAGCAATACGCGATTAAAATAAGCCCGGTTTTGCAATTCCGGATATTGCTCTGATAAATACAAAATAACGGCAGTGTACCAGCGCAGTGTACTAACAAGACCGGATAACTTTTTTGTGGTATAATGGCCCGGAAATAGTCCTGGTAAGGTGATAATGTACAGGATATATGTTTGGGAAGATTTTTTAAAAGCCTTTACTGGAGTGCATTTTACGGGCTTGTTTAATATTGGTCGTAAATAAGGTGCAGAAGCTAAACAAAAAATGGGCAGCGCATTTCAGCAGAAGACAGCATATACAATAATGGGGATAAATAAAAGCAAAAAAATAATTTAATGAGGAGTGTTAATGGCCCGTACAGTTGGCTGGCCGGCATTAACACCGCTTACCCAGCTCTACCACCCCGCAATCCTTTATGTCATTGCCTTCGATGGTAAACCTTACCAGTGTACGTACCTTATGCCAGCCCTGCCGTCCTGCGGCACCGGGGTTCATGTGCAGGCATTGCAGGGCTTCGTCGAACATGATCTTGAGGATATGCGAATGACCGCTGATAAACAACTGCGCACCCAGTTCCCTGAGCCGGTCTTTTACACCGGGGGCATATTTGCCCGGGTAACCGCCGATATGCTTCATGTACACTTTTACTTCTTCGCAGGTAAAGAACAGTTCTTCGGGGTAGTTGCTGCGGATATCATTGCCATCGATATTGCCGTAAACCCCGCGCAGGGGTTTTATAAGGGCTAACCGTTCTGCTATAGCAGCATTACCAAAGTCGCCCCCGTGCCAGATCTCATCGCAGGAGCGGAGATGATCCAGCAGGGCATCATCCAGGTAATTATGTGTATCTGAGAGTAATGCTATCCTTTTCAAGGCGGTCGTGTTGAGGCAAAGTTTGGTTTTTAGTATGGTTTTTCAAAAAAATGTACCTTTATCCCACTATCAGCATCAGCTATGCCTCTTTGCAGAAATTTTACATACTGGATCGACAAGCGCAACTGGAAATATTATTTCCTGATGGTATCGCTTGAACTGCACCGGTGATTCCTTCATCCTGCAACTTCCGCGGCATCCTGCCGGTGGATATTTATTAATTTCTCAAACCTGTAATTCGGATATATGCCACACTATCATACTTTGGGTAACATCCCGCACAAACGTCATACTCAGTTCAGAAAACCAGACGGGAGTCTTTACGCTGAACAACTGTTTTCAACCGAAGGCTTCAGTAACGATTATTCATTGCTGTACCATTGTTATCCTCCCACCGAGATCATCCGCGTGGATGAACCGGTTTCAGTAGCGCCTGTGGTAGCTGAAGAAAAAATGCTCAGGCATCGTTGCTTTGAAGGATTTAAAGTGCCTCCTGTGGCGGATTATCTTGAGAGCCGCATACCGGTGCTGGTCAACAGCGACCTGCACATTGTGCTGGCAGCCCCGCAGCAAAGCACTACAGACTATTTTGTAAAGAATGCCGACGCGGACGAAATGATCTTTATACACGAGGGCAGTGGTATGCTTAAAACCATGTATGGCGACCTGTCTTTTGCCTATGGCGATTACCTGGTTATTCCCCGCGGCACAATCTATCAAATACAATTTGATACGTCTGGCAACCGGTTGTTTATCGTGGAGTCGTTCAGCCCGATCCGCTATCCCAAACGCTATATGAGCAAACTGGGACAGTTGATGGAGCACAGTCCGTACTGCGAGCGCGACATCAGGCCACCCCACCACCTCAATACGCACGATGAGGCTGGCGACTTCCTCATCAAAACAAAAAAGAAAGGCGTACAGTATGGCCTGCATTACGGGCATCACCCGTTTGACGTGGTGGGCTGGGATGGGTGCTGCTATCCTTTTGCCTTTTCGATACACGATTTTGAACCGATCACCGGCCGGGTGCACCAGCCACCACCTGTGCACCAGACCTTCGAGGCGCATAACTTCGTGGTCTGCTCTTTTGTTCCCCGCCTGTTCGACTATCACCCCCTGGCCATTCCGGCTCCGTATAACCACAGCAATATCGACAGCGATGAGGTATTGTATTATGTAGACGGCGATTTTATGAGCCGTAAGCACGTTACGAGGGGAATGATCACACTGCACCCCGCCGGTATTCCGCACGGACCTCATCCTGGGGCTGTAGATAAAAGCATTGGCGCTAAGGAAACCAAAGAACTGGCGGTAATGGTGGATACCTTCCACCCCCTGCAACTTACTAAACAGGCGATCGATATTGAGAACAGCGGGTATGTAATGAGCTGGGCAGAGTAGGGTGGCGGGTCTGGATGAACTTGTCACATAAAAGTGGTATTGCACCGGAAAAAAAAATGAAGCATTTTTATGGACTTTATTTAATAAACCCGGCAAATAATCTATGGCAAGCTTTTATCCATTACGGCCAGGCAACAACTGGACCTACCGCAACAACACCGGCAGCACTTTTTCAAATGCAGTAGTGACCGAAGAGAATGGTGTATTCACTATGACCAATACGCTCTCTCCTGTTCCCACACATGTAAAAAGGGAAGGCGATACGCTGTACACCGACAGCTATGAGGCCGGTAATTACCAGCCCTTTCTGAAGGAGGATGCAGCAGCCGGCGACCATTGGGAAATTCATTACAAGGCAAATGGTGTCGACAGTATTCTCAGTGTAGTAGTTAAATCGGTAGGTGAGCCGGTGAATGTGGAGGGGAAGAGCTACGCGGATGTGATGCAACTGGAGGGGATGATGAGTTTTGTGGTGAACGGCAGTAAGATCAATGCCGGTACCAGGTATCAATGGTATTATGCGCGCGGTACAGGACTGGTACTGACTACGTCTTCGCTTGGTGATAATATGCCTTTGGTATCCTGCGAGATAAAGTAACGGACAGTTGCTCAGCCAGGGGGAAAACCTGTTGATGGATTTTGTGGCGATATAAAAAACTCTCTTTATATTTAATCTGCAAAACCAAATGTGATATGATTAAATTTCAGGATGTTAAAGTTGGCGATTATGTAATGGCAAGCTTTGATGGTGAAAGCCACCAGGGTGAAGTAACCCAGTTGCAGAAAGACCAGAAGCTCGCACTCATCAATGCCGGGGGGCTGGAGTTCTGGCACAGTATGGATGATCTCAATCCTATTCCGCTGGATGAAAGCCAGTTGCTCAAACTGCAGTTTCACAAACAAAGTAATGATGATGGTACGGTTAAATACCTGAAGGGTGCTTTCAGGATACTGCTTGCGGCGCCGGGCGATTTCAGCCGTATGGAGATATGGTACCGTGATGAAAGAAGGCATATCATGCAGCCGATCTTCCTGCACAATCTCCAGAACCATTTTTATGACATGACCAAGGTTCATCTCAACAATGAATCTTTCGACTAAATACTATACCCTTTATTATACAACCCGGCAGGGTGAACAGTTTTTGCAGGGAAGCACAATGTGCGCTGCCATCAACGGAAACTGATCGCTTTTACCGGGTTGATCTTTCTTACTAATACCGCAGGTATAAAAAGGGTTATCATACAGATTGCCAGCGTGGCAAGGCCAACGCCTGCCACCTGCCAGCCATTGATATCTGCGTGCGCACTGCTCATATAATATGCTTCTTCGTTAAGACGGATAAAACCGGTTTTGTTTTGCAGCCAGCAAACCAGCAGGCCAAGCCCGGTACCCAGGATGATACCCGTAAGGGCAATAAACGAAGTATTGATTACAAAAAGATCCTGCAGCATACTATTACCTGCACCAAGGGCCTTCAGTACGCCCGTCATGCGTGTGCGCTCCAATACGAGTATGATCAGGCAGGTGATAAGGTTAACGACTGCTACAACGATCATGATACCCAGCAGGATCATTTTGATCTTATTCTGCAGGTTCAGCCAGTCGAATATATTGGGATAGATCTCTTTAATGCTCTTGCTGTACCAACTCTGCGGCAGTTGCCTGTACACCTGCCGGTTAAGGGTATCGGTGATACGGTAATCGTTCAGGAACAGTTCGTAACCTCCTATCTGGTTAGGCTCCCAGTTGTTAAGCCGGCGGATGAGGTTGATATCGCAGATGGCAAAGCTGCGGTCATATTCTTCGATAGCTGTTTTATAGATACCCGCTACATTCAGCTTACGGGCCGTCTTGCTGCCATCCTGTCTTGAAAAATAGACAAACAACGTATCTCCTGTCTTTACCTGTAACTGTCCTGCTGCATAAGCCGAAATATTGATCTCTTTTGAATATCCGCTGTCGGCAAAAGAAACCCACCGGCCCGCGATGAGAAAATCCTTCATCCTGTCGAAATGAAAATGCTCATCTACACCTTTCAGCAATACGAGCTCTATACTGCTACCCGATTTGAGCATAGCCGACTTGGTAGCAAAACGCTCTACTGTTTTCACACCTTTAAGGCTGCTGAGATAATTTTCTACTGTATCATTCTGGTAAATGGGGTATTCTTCTGCAATGCTGGCTTTCTGTTCAATATCCTGCTGTACGCGGATATGTCCCCAGAAACTGAATACTTTATTACTGATCACCTGCTGAAACCCGTTTACAAAGCTGAGGGCTACGATCATCACTGCTACGCTTACCGCCGTGGCTGCCACTGCCATACGGATGATAAAGCGCGAAAAGCTCTTTTCCCGGTTAAAGGCAATCCGGCGGGCTATAAAAACTGCAATGTTCAATCGGCATAATTTTGGTACCTTTCAAAAGTAAATGATTTAACGATACAAATGAGACCCTTTCAACGAACACTATGGGTGCTAACCGGGCTGCTTTTTACTATGGCAGCAAAAGCTCAATCTCCCGATTCTGTGTACAAATCGAACATTGCCACGGTACGCCTGCATCCCTATGGCGACCAGTTGGGGCTTGCCGTGTATAACCTCAACAGCAACGACCAGTTAGAACTTCATTTTGACGATCTTGATGGTGGTGTAAAAAACTACTACTATACTTTTATGCTCTGCGATTATAACTGGATGCCTGCCAGCGTCAGTTCGTTCGATTATATCAGGGGCTTCAGCCAGCAGCGCATCAGTAATTACCGTACATCGTCCATCGCGCTTACCCGTTATACGCATTACCAGGCCATGCTGCCCGATCGTAATATGGTGCCCTCCCGTTCGGGCAACTATATGGTTAAAGTGTTTCTTGACGGAGATACCTCCAAACTGGTTTGTACCAGGAGGTTACTGGTGCTCGACCCCAGGGCCATTGTAAACGGACAGGTGGTACAACCTTTTGCCCCGCAGCTCTACCGTACGCACCAGAAACTGGTGTATAGTGTAAATATAGCCGGTATGAACGCCTTCAGCCCGGCACAGCAGGTAAAGGTGGTATTGTTGCAAAACAACCGCTGGGATAATGCACAACGCGATATTACAGCCAGCTTTATACGAGGCACTACCCTTGAGTTTAATTCGGAGAACAACAGCATTTTTCCGGGTGGCAAAGAATGGCGCTGGGTTGATCTGCGCAGCTTCCGCCTGCAGAGTGACAGGGTGGAAAAAGCTGACTACGAGAAAACCGCTACGCATATCTATGTAAAACCGGATGGTGATCTAAACGGGCAGCGCTATGTTTATTACCGCGACCTTAATGGTATGTACAGCGTAGAAACTTACGAAACGATCAATCCCTACTGGCAGGGTGATTATGCTACTGTGACCTTCAGTTTTGCGCCACCCGGCGGGCAGCCATATACCAATAAAGATCTGTACATGACAGGACAGCTTACCAATTATACATTCGACGATAAAAGCCGTATGGTGTACAATACTGAAAAGGGCATGTATGAGGTGAGCCTGTACCTCAAACAGGGGTATTACAATTACGGCTATTATCTCGCCGATCACAATGATCCTGCGCAGAGCAAGATCATGGAAGGCAATTATTTCGAAACAGAGAATGTTTATACCATATTGGTTTACTACAAAGCTTTTACTGACCGTGCGGATCAGTTGATCGGGGTGGGTAAGCTTGGGTCGCTGGGCAGAACCAGCGGGTTTTAGAGAAGAGGAATGAATCAGGAGCCAGCCTGCGGCAGGCAGGTTAGGAGTCAGGAAGTAAAAATGCAGTGTACTATTCTTGTTTCTATGATGGGTTAATTACTGTCAATCCCTTATCTTTGCACCGGCAAGTCTTATACGACCAGCTCCTGCTGAACTCCCCCAGGGCCGGAAGGCAGCAAGGGTAGGTGGTTGAGCGGTGCGATGTAAGTAACTTGCCATTTTTTATTTTATTAAACCAGTCCGGAAGGACAAATAATATGAAATTTTTTATTGATACTGCCAATCTTGCACAAATCAAAGAAGCTAACGACCTGGGTATTCTCGACGGGGTGACTACCAATCCTTCCCTGATGGCAAAGGAAGGTGTACAGGGCGCTGCGGCTGTATATGCACATTATAAAACGATCTGTGAACTTGTTGATGGTGATATCAGCGCTGAAGTGATCTCTACCGATTTCGACGGCATCGTTGAGGAAGGTAAAAAGCTCGCTGCTATCCACCCTAATATTGTGGTAAAAGTGCCGATGATCAAAGATGGTGTAAAAGCCATCAAATGGTTTACGGAGAATGGCATTAAAACCAACTGTACCCTTGTATTCTCTGCGGGTCAGGCTATACTTGCTGCCAAGGCAGGCGCCACTTATGTATCGCCCTTTATTGGTCGTATAGACGACAGCAGTTGGGATGGTATCGAATTGATTACCCAGATCGCCCATATCTACAGCCTGCAGGGTTTTAAAACAGAGATCCTGGCTGCTTCTATCCGCAACGCCCTGCACATTGTAAAATGTGCCGAAGCCGGTGCTGATGTTTGTACCTGCCCGCTGGATTCTATCCTCGGTCTGCTCAAACACCCGCTGACTGATCTTGGCCTGGCTAAGTTCCTGGAGGATGCGAAGAAGTTTGCTTAAGAAGTTATGAGCCTGCCTTACGCAGGCAGGTTATGAAAGATGAATGATGGGTTGAGGTAAAGTAAATAAATTATAAGCGGTGGTTGTACAACACAACCACCGCTTTTTTATGTAACTGATTCTGTAAGTTCAATACTACAGCTGATTCTTTTTCTTCTTTTTAGCCCCGTTCTGTATATCGCGCAGAATTTCTTCGGTGGTTTTCAGCCGTTCTCCGCTTTCTGTCTTCTTGATCCATACAGTAAACTCTTTAAACATTACGGGATTGCTGCGCAGCACGGCCCGGATGGTTATCTTTTCTGCCGTGGTATTATTATCGACCACGAGGCTGTTGCCAACAAACTTACCTTCAGAGGCAGAGAACTGGATATGCGTGGAGTCGAGCGGCAGGTAACGGCCATTATGCAGCAGCCCGTCTATATTGATATAATTGTGCGTACCTTTTTTAAGGCTATCTGTATAGAGGTTCACATAAATACTGTCGATCTTCTGTGCTTTTGCACCCAGCATACTTAACAGTAACATTGTAAAAAGGAACGATCTGGTCATGTTTTGTTTACTGCACTATTGACGTAAAATATCGTGCCGCTGTTGCGTTAATGCCCCGTTAAATTTCCTGCCTATTTTACATAAGGTTTTACGCCCTTTACATATTTCTCCATCCACTGTGTCATTTCCCAGAGCATGTGCAGAATATTTTCCTTTGCTGCATAACCATGGCTTTCAAAAGGCAGTTGCACGTAGCGTACTGTACCGCCGTGTCCCTTAATAGCATTATACAACCGTTCGCTCTGTATGGGGAAGGTGCCTGAATTATTATCTGCTTCGCCATGGATGAGCAGCAGGGGCGTTTTGAGCTGGTCGGCATAGCTGAAGGGGCTCATACGGTTGTACACTTCCGGGGCCTGCCAGTAAGTACGTTCCTCGTTCTGGAAACCAAAGGGCGTGAGCGTTCTGTTATAAGCCCCGCTGCGGGCAATACCTGCTTTAAAGAGCCTGGTATGAGCCAACAGGTTGGCCGTCATAAAAGCGCCGTAGCTGTGGCCGCCTACGGCCACTCTTGTGCTGTCGCCCACACCCATTTCCGCTACCTTACGGATCGCAGCCTCTGCGTTCCAGGTAAGCTGTTCCACAAAATTATCGTTAGGGTTATCTTCCCCTTCGCCTACAATCGGGAACTCTGTATTGTCCATTACAGCATAGCCCATGGTTACCCAAAATACGGGCGACCCATAGCCTACGCGTGTAAACATATATTTACTGCCGCGCACCTGCGCTGCGTCATTGGCGTTCTTGAACTCGCGGGGGTAGGCCCACATGAATACCGGCAGCGGCCCGTCTCTTTTAGCGTCATAGCCTTTAGGCAGGTAGAGATCGGCAGACAAATCGATGCCATCTTTTCTTTTATATGTGATCTTCTGCTGTGTTACGCCACGCAGGCCGGGTTGGGGGTCGGGGAAGCTGGTCAGGGCTTTCATACTGTTCTGTTTCAGGTCGCGCAGGTAATAGTTGGGCGCTTCCGCCTGGCTTTGCCTGCTGGTGAGCACCTGTAGTTTTTCGGGGTCGAGCACTTTTACTACTGTTTCATAATAAGGTTCTTCGCAGCGCCATAACTGGGTAGTTTTTTTAGTGCTGATATCGTAGAGATTAAGGAAAGGCAGGTCGCCTTTGGGTGAAGCACCCGTTCCGCTCAGCAGCAGTTTATTGCCGTCAATAAGTTTAACCTGGCTTCGGCCATAACGGTTCATTGCCGTAACTGGTGTGCCGGGGTTACTGTAAGCATCGTCGGTACTACGCTCAAACAATACCTGCGTGTTGCCCGATGCGGGGTCGAGCAGGGAGGTTTTGGTTTTTCTCTTGCCAAATAATCCCTCTGTTACAAGTACTTTACCTCCATCCGTTACACTGATGCCCGACATGCGCATGGCCGTACGGGTGAGCAGTTTGGGTTGTGCTGTAAAAGGAGCGGGGAGGAGCCAGGCAGCGTCGTGGTATTCCACTTTATTCCTGATCAGGCCACTGTCAAGTGGCGTGATCCAGTATGCCGTAGCCGGTTCATCCGCCTTCCAGCGAAAACTGCGGGGAGCATCCAGTACATTGTCGAAACCGGTGGGCGCCTGTTCGCTGCTGGGGAGTTTGGTGAGTTGTTTTACTATGTTGCCTTTTATATCGGCGATCAGCATGGTGCTGTTAAAACCATTTGCAGGTACGAGATAAGAAAAGGGCTTATCGATCCGCTGCATGAGCAGGAACTGTTTGTCCGGCGAAATGTCGAGCCTGCCGCAGATCGTGGGCTGGCCTACTGTCGTTTCTTTGCCCATCGTATTCTTAACGAATTGTGTGGTAGCATAAAATTCAAACAGGGTTTCGTCGTAGGGGGATTTAATCAGGTCCTGGTAGGTACGTGCAGCACTTACCTTACCGAGGTTTTGTTGCACTATCGGCCCTTTGGGCGCGAGGGGTTGCGGCGGCAGTTGCGATAATGGTTTGCTTACCGCGGCATAAAGGATGGTATTGTCATCGAGCCACTGGAAGTCGAGCCCCATTACCATATTAACTGCGCGTTTATTCCAGCGGGTAGCTGTTTGAGTGGCAATATCCACCACGTAAATATCTATCGCACCCGCCGTTGTATTGGTAAAGCCAAACTTTGTTTCCGAAGGATTCCAGTCAATATTACCTGCCTTCAGGTTGGGCGGCAATCCTTTTACGGGATAGGTCTTGCCAGTGGCGATATCTTTAAGTGTAATGCCGGTACTGTAACCGGCACGGCTGGGGCCGAAATTTTTAGGGTTGATGCGCAGCCCTGCAATACGCAGCTCGGGCTGGGCCAGGTCTTCTACCGTAGGCATGCTACTCCGCTCATTAATGAGTATCCACTTGCCTTTGCTGTCGGCCATTACGCCCGGTGTGGGTGGGGCCATTACAAGGTCGTAGATCGGTTTGGGCGGTACCTGGTAGTCTATAGCATCCTGTGCTGTTACCACAGTACCAAAACTGATGCATAGCAATACGATGAAGATCCGTTTCATGTGTTTAAGTTTCTGTTATGAATAAATGGGGTGCAGCATAATGTTGGCAGCACTAAAATTAAGCATTTCACCGATTAGCCGAACGTTCTTCTGTATGGATGGCAGCCTGCTGTATTTCGGTGCTTAACTCACCTTAGCCCTACAACTTTATCACAATTACTTTGTACTTTGCCTTTCTAAACCCTCATCTATGTCTACAAAATCATGTAAGCTCCTGCTGTTAACCGCTTTACTGTTCTTTACCGTAAGCGATGTATTCAGCCAATCTTCTTTACCCGACGGTGTAACCCTCCGTGTAGTGATTATCCGCCATGGTGAAAAACCGCCTAAAGGCGATAACCTGTCCTGCCAGGGCTTTAACCGTGCTATCGGATTACCCGCAGTACTGTACAGTAAATTCGGTAAGCCCGATTATACCTACGTGCCGCGCATGAAGACCGGTAAGTCGACCAGCAGCGTAAGAATGTTCCAGACCGTAAGCCCTTTTGCCATAAAATACAACCTGACTGTTGATACCAGGTATGCTGAAACAGACAGTGTTGGCGTAGCCGGGTCTGTAGTTAAAAAAACGGGTACGGTATTGCTGGTATGGGAGCATGGTAATATACCCCCGATAGCACGTGCATTGGGTGTACAGAACGTGCCGGGATGGAAGGGCAGTGATTTCGACAGCATCTGGATCATTGACTTTCCGGCAGGAGGTGGCACACCTGTAATGACCATCGGATCAGAAGGGCTGAAGCCGGGAACGAATTGCCCCAATTAACAAGGATCAGTTCACGAACGGGTTATATAATATTGTTTGTGGTACCGGGGAGGCGGTGGTGTTGTGATTGATGTACAGGTTTAAAAACATTGGTTCGTTCCACTACTTCAGCTTCCCTTTTATCTCCTGTAGTTTCAGTAATGCCTCTACGGGTGTAAGGCGGTTGATGTCTGCCTCTTCGAGGAGCTTGCGGATCTCGTCGAAGGTTTCGGAGTGGGCGTCGAAGATGCTGAGCTGTACCTTGGGGGCGGCAATCTGTTTGATGGTTTCGCCGGTGTCGTGATCTTCGTGTTTAGCCTCCAGTTGTTTGAGGATATCGTTGGCACGGTCGATCAGGCTGTGGGGCATACCCGCCATACGGGCTACGTGTATACCAAAACTATGGGTGCTGCCGCCGGGGGCAAGCTTGCGGAGAAAGATGATCTTGTTGCCCACCTCTTTATTGGTAACATGGTAGTTCTTTACACCCGGCAGTTTATTTTCCAGCTCATTCAGCTCGTGGTAATGGGTGGCAAACAGCGTTTTGGGCTGGCAGGGCGACTGGTAAAGAAATTCTACAATACTCCAGGCGATGGAGATACCATCGTAGGTAGAAGTGCCGCGCCCGATCTCGTCTAAAAGGATAAGGCTGCGTTCGCTGATATTATTGATGATGCTGGCAGTTTCGTTCATCTCCACCATAAAAGTGCTCTCGCCGCCGCTCAGGTTGTCCGATGCACCTACGCGGGTAAATATTTTATCGGTGAGGGGTATGCGCGCCGCAGTTGCGGGTACAAAACTACCCATGTGTGCCATCAGGGTGATGAGGGCCGTCTGGCGGAGGATGGCGCTTTTACCGCTCATGTTTGGACCGGTAAGAATGATCACCTGCTGTTCGCCGGGCGCAAGGCGTATATCGTTGGAGATAAAGTGTTCTCCTTCGGGCAGGTAACGCTCTATTACAGGGTGCCGGCTGGCAGTAAGTTCAAGGTCCAGGCCCCCGTGCAGTTGGGGCCTCTTGTACTGGAAGGCCAGGGCATTGGAAGCAAAGCAGCAGAGACAGTCGAGAACGGCCAGGGTATGCCCGTTTACCTGCATGGGTGCAATATACTCCTGTAACCCATTAAGCAGTTCTTCAAAGAGCTGCTGTTCAATGAGCAGTATCTTATCTTCAGCACCCATGATCTTTTCCTCGTAGGTCTTCAGCTCGGGGGTGATATACCGTTCTGCATTGGCCAGTGTTTGTTTGCGTATCCATTCGGCAGGCACTTTTGCTTTCTGCGAATTGGTCACTTCAAGATAATAGCCAAATACATTATTAAAACCTACTTTGAGCGAGGCAATGCCTGTACGCTCACTTTCTTTTTGCTGCAGTTGCACCAGGTAGTCCTTACCAGTGGAGGCAATGCTCCGCAGTTCATCAAGTTCTTCATGTACACCGGTGGCAATGGCTCCACCCTTGGCTACGGCAACAGGCGGATTTTCGGCAATGGTTTTTGTGATCCTGTCGCAGATCGCAGTGCAGGGGTCAATCTGTTCGCCGAGTTTGTGCAGGTAGCTGTTAGAGGAAGAGCCGGCCAGTTGTTTGATGCTATTGGCCTGCTGCAGGCCACGTGCAACCTGTAATACCTCTCTTGGATTGATCTTTTTCAGTGGTATCTTACTCACCAGGCGCTCCACGTCGCCACTGTTTTTAATATACTGAGCCAGTTGATGGCGCAGTTCCGTTTCTTTGACCAGGTATTCTACAAGGTCAAGTCTCTCATTGATGCGGGTAATATCCATCAACGGGAGTACCATCCACCTCTTAAGCAGGCGGGCTCCCATGGGCGATACCGTATTGTCCAGCACCTTCAGCAGCGTATTGCTGCCCTCCGTACCACCCAGCAGTTCCAGGTTTCGGATAGTAAAACGGTCCATCCAGAGGTGTTCCTCGCGGTTGATGCGCTGCATCGAAGTAATGTGCTGCAGGTTGGGGTGTTCCGTATCTTTCAGGTAGTGCAGTACTGCCCCTGCGGCAATAATGCCTGCCGTCAGTCCCTCCACACCAAATCCTTTCAGGCTGTGTGTAGCAAAGTGTTTGAGCAGGATTTGGGTGGCATAAGCCTCCGTAAATATCCACTCATCCATCGTATAGGTATAGAATTTGCTATTAAAGTATGTTTTGAAGTGTTTTTGCTGGTTACGCTGGTAAACCACTTCCGCAGGTTTGAGGCTTTGCAGCAGTTTGTCGGCATATTCCCTGTCGCCCTCCGCTACAAAAAACTCCCCTGTGCTGATGTCAAGAAAGGCGATGCCGAAGTGATCGTCTGCAATGTGTAACCCCGCCAGGAAGTTGTTGCTGTTGTATTCGAGCAGCTTATCGTTGGTAGCTACCCCGGGCGTTACCATCTCCGTTACTCCCCGTTTTACGATGCCTTTGGCCTGTTTGGGATCTTCCAACTGGTCGCATATCGCTACGCGGTAGCCCGCTTTCACCAGTTTGTGGAGATAGGTATCCATTGCATGGTGGGGGAAACCTGCCAGTTCAGAAGAGGAGGCCGATCCGTTGTTGCGTTTGGTAAGGGTAATGCCCAGCACCCGCGCTGCAATAACGGCATCCTGGCCAAAGGTCTCATAAAAATCGCCCACCCTGAACAGCAGGATAGCATCAGGGTATCTCGCCTTGATCGCGTTGTGCTGCTGCATTAAGGGTGTTTCCGACGCTGCTTTTGCCATAGTGGGCAAAAATAAGGTATTGTCCTTTTCCCCGGCAGCGTAAGGATTGAATCAGGGGGCCGGGTCTTAACGTTTTGTTAAGAAACTACGTTTAAACCATTATTGCCCATCCCCGTCTATTGCTATATCTTTGCGGGGCTGAAAACCGAAAGTGTATTTTATAAATTAATGAAAATGAAACAATTCCTCACAGGTCTGACTTTTTTGTTCTTTACTGCCGGAGCATTGGCACAACCCCCTAAAGGGATGGGCAACAGCGACCCCGCAGCCAAAAAAGTACTGGACGGTGTAAGTGCTAAGTTCCGCACCTATAAGTCGGTTACAGCCAAATTTTCCGTGAAGATCGAGAATGCTGCAGGCAAATCGCTGGGCAATAAAGCCGGATCGGTATCTATGAAAGGTAACCGTTACCGCGTAAGTATTACCGGGCAGGAGATATTCTGCGATGGCAGTACCGTATGGACCTACGACAAACTGGCCAATGAAGTGACGATTACCAAGGTTGATGGCTCGAATAACTCTATTACCCCGCAAAAGCTCTTTACCAATTTTTACGACAGGGACTTCCTGTATAAACTGAACGGGGAGAGTAAGGCGGGGGCTAAAACCATCCAGGAAGTGGAACTGACCCCCATTGACAAATCAAGGCCGTTCCATAAGGTATTACTGAGTGTAGACAAAACCGGCCAGGCAATCATCTCTACAAGGGTGTTTGAGAAAACAGGCAACCGTTATACCATCGCTGTAAGCAGCTTTAGTCCGAATGCGGCCGTTACCGATGCGCAGTTTATTTTTGACGCCAGGAAATATCCCGGTGTAGAAGTAGTAGACCTCCGCTAATACGGAAGCTTATCATAAAATGTAAAAGGGTGCTGTTAATACAGTACCCTTTTTGTTGCAGTTTCCAGAGAAATTGATAGCAGGGGATTTTTAAAGCTGTCCCTGCTTACAGCTTATGGATCTTAAAAACGGGGAATTACAAAACCAACGTTTAACCACTGATTCTACTGCAAAGATAAAACCGAAGCATATTAAGGAAATTATGCAATCAGACAGCTTTTTAGCTGCTCCCGACGAATTTTACAGGCTGTTTTCCGTTATATTACCCCACCGGTAGCTATTGCTGTCAATACCTGCCAGGTCAATAACCCTGTCTACCACCGTAGCTACTACCTCTTCAACCGTTTGCGGGCGGCTGTAAAACGAAGGGGTAGCCGGGCAGATGATGCCTCCGGCAAGAGTGATCGTTTCCATATTACGGATATGTACGAGGTTATAGGGTGTTTCGCGCGCTACGCAGATCAGTTTTCTGCGTTCTTTCAGGATAACATCCGCCGCACGTGTAATCAGATCGTTCGAAGTGCCGGCGGCGATCCGGCCCAGTGTACCCATACTACAGGGGATAATGATCATGGTGTTATATTGACCCGAACCTGAGGCAAAGGGGGCTGAAAAGTCCTTATTACCAAAATAACGCAGTTCAGGAAACAGGTAATGATCGTCTCCCAGTTCAGTAACCCATACTGTTTTTGCATTCTCCGTCATTACTACGGCAAGTTCCTGCCATTGGCTGCGCAATTGCACCAGTTTTGTAACCAGTTGCCGGGCATAAATTGAGCCGCTGGCTCCCGTTATTGCAATGACAATTTTATTCATACTGTTTGTTGTGTATTACATATTAAGTGAGTACTGTACACCCTGCGCATAACCGGATCCGGGAGTGGTATGCTGAAACTCTTTCCTGCAAACGATTGCAGAAGTAATCTTAAAAAAAAATCTACCCCTATGCAACCCTTTTTTTATACAAAGCTACTATATTGTGGTTTTTCATAGGATAAGGTTTAATGGTTAATGGTTTTTTGATTAGAACAGGCTCCCGCAAGGGCGCCTGTTTTAGCTTGGTGCCGCCAGGATCAGGGAGCAGAAGCCGGTATGAGGAAATTTGGTAATGCCCGGAGCACAGCACTCTACCAGTTACCAACACCTGGCTCCTGAATTCTTACCGGATCAGTTCCTTTTCTTATGAGCCATTCTGCTATTAATAAATTACCCACCCAACCCAACCACGCTACAATACGGTACGCATCCACCGGCCCCGGATGAAATACATAGATGATACCTGCTTTCCAGGCCCGCAGTGTAATAGCCGACAGTGTAAGCGCATAGCTGCGGATCATATAGCGCCGGTGAGCGCTGAAATTGCCCTGTGCAGCCTTACGCCAGGCCATAGCCGTAAAAAATATCCACAGCAGACCCAGCAACAGGAAACCCAGCCGTGAGCTCCAGCCTCCGTTGGCATACCAGCCCATCACCAGCGATGCTGGTCCTGATACAACTACCACAGTGATGATGTATATATAACCCATCGAGCGGTGCAACGATCTGTATCTTCTCGTCCACCGGCCATAGAACTGTGTAAACCCGGCCATAAGTGCAAACATACTGGTGTACACATGCACATAGAAACAGGTAAACCAGGCGCTGATGCCGATATATGACTGCTTGATCTGTAAAAAGGCCACATCTGTCTGTACCGGAATATATTGCAGCGTTATCCTGAGCATCAGGAAACTGAAGTATGCCAGCAGCCCGGTGAGCAATATAGCGCGGATATTTTTGGAGGTGATACTTTGTATTGCCAATTTTGTATTACATTGTATTAAAGATAAACAAGATTGGTATGCGACAATTGATCATCCTGGCCGGCTGTATTTTTATGCTGGCCTGTAACAATAATAAGAACAAGGTTAATCCTGTGGTGGAAGATAAACCGGCAGCCGCAGTTGCCACCCCCACCCCCAATCCGTCTGCACCGCATCCTCTTGCCGGTAACTGGGTGGGTATGCTGGGCGATAATAAGCTGAATGTGCAGTTGCTGCATATCGACGGGGCGAATATAGAGGGCAGGAGTGTAGCTGCGGGTAATTTCAGAACCCTTAAAGGCACAATATCGGAGAGCAGCGACGCCTATACCCTGCATATGCAGGAGCCGGGCGATGATAAATACGACGGGGAATTCGACATCACCATCAAAAAAAATGGGATGATCTGCGAAGGCAAATGGGCTCCTTTTGATAAACATCTCAAAACGAAAATATTTACGCTCTCTAAAAAGGAGTATGTGTATAAGCCCACTGTGGGGCTCTATCCCGATGCATCAGGTTCGGTGCTGAAAGAGGACGATGTGGCCAACCTCGTAAAGAATGATCTGCGCATCATGCGCAACAGCATTTACGCCAGGCATGGTTATTCGTTTAAGATGAAGGATATGCGGGAGCTGTTTGACAGGGAAGACTGGTATATTCCAATGAACACCGATATCCGCAATGAACTTACCGCTGTTGAAAAGAAGAACGAAGCGCTTATAAAGCGGTATGAAAAATACGCAGCAGAATTCTACGACGAGTTTGGCCGTTAACAGGATGCTGTTTGCCCACCTGCCTAAACTGTTCTCTTTATAACTGCTTAACTATTTGCTCCATTGACAACAGAACCCAAAGACCCCGTACAGGCAATGCCCCGCAGGCTGGGCCTGTTCCAGGGTACGGTACTTAACATGATCGACATGGTCGGCATCGGTCCCTTTATTGTGCTGCCGATCGTGATCGGTAAGCTGGGAGGCTGGTTCCTGTGGGCCTGGGTGGCCGGGGCGCTCCTGTCTTTTATCGATGCGATGATCTGGAGTGAACTGGGTGCTGCCTACCCGCTGGCTGGTGGCAGCTATAACTTTTTAAAGGAGGCTTACGGCCGCCGGGGTATGGGCCGCATGATGAGCTTTATGTATGTATGGCAAACAGTTATACAGGCTCCGCTGGTGGCTGCTTCGGCAGCAATTGGCTTTGCCCAGTACCTCGGTTACCTTGTAAAGCTCACCGAATGGCAGCAGAAAGGTGTTTCGGGTATGGTCATCATCATTGTTATGTTCCTGCTCTACCGCCGTATCGACAGTATCGGCCGCATTGGTGTACTGCTGTGGAGCGGTGTGCTGCTCACAATGGGCTGGATCATTTTTGGCGGATTGACGGGTGGCGATCTGTCACTGCCTTTTCGTACAGGCGGCGGTGATAGCACACCTCCTATAGCAAGTGCCCTCTTTTTCGCAGCTCTCGGGCAGGCGTCGGTAAAAACGATTTACAGTTATCTCGGTTACTATAATGTTTGCCACCTGGGGGGCGAAATGATCAACCCCGGGCGTAATATACCCCGCAGCATGTTTATCTCCGTTCTGGGCATTACCATACTGTACCTGCTCATGAATATCAGTGTTACCAGCGTAATATCCTGGACTGAGATTGCGCAGTGGCAGAAAGAAGGGTCGCACAGTTTTGTGGTGAGCACATTTATTGAGCGCCTCTATGGCACCGGCGCTGCCAAAGTAGCTACCATCATGATCCTGTGGGTAGCGCTGGCTTCGCTCTTTGCCGTTATGCTTGGTTATACCCGTGTTCCTTATGCCGCTGCGGCTGATGGATCATTCTTCCGCCTTTTTGCCCGCCTGCATCCAACACGGCAGTTTCCGTACGTATCCCTGCTTATCCTTGGCGCGCTGGCCTTTGTATTCAGCCTGCTGTTCAAGATGAGCGAGGTAATCAGCGGCATACTGGCCATGCGTATCGTAGTGCAGTTTATTGCACAGGCCATTGGTATTATATTGCTGCGCCGTCGTAACGGTACGGTACACCTGCCCTGGAAAATGCCCTTGTATCCTCTGCCCGTTATCCTCGCTGTTGTATGCTGGCTGCTCGTGCTTTTCTCCACCGATGCCAGCGCTGTCAAATCCTTCTTAGTCATTTTTGGCCTTGGTACTGTTGCTTATTTTATCTATGCAAAGAGTACGAAACAGTGGCCGTTTAAGAATCAGTAACAGGAAGCATGTTGCAGGAAGCAGGTAACACTGCAGGGCGCCCGCAATTTTCAAAAAAACAGTGTTTTTCCGGGAACAGGTAAAAAATGGATAGTTTATTTTTCCGGGTAATAAAATTGCAGGGTGTAATAACGCAGCTATTACCCTGAGTTTTTAGTATCTTAACATTGTAAAACCTGGGAATGGGACAGCAAAATCATTCAGCCCGACACCGCTTTACCCGGTATAATTGTGGCTTCATTATTCAAAAAGCAACAGAGAAGAGTGTGTATAAAACAACAATCCCGCCGTTGGGCGGGACAACTGTAAATGTTTACACAACGGAATAATCCTTATTGTGATTTGCTTCAGATCAAAAATAATAAAAAAACCAGTATTGCAAATAATTATTTAAAATATTTTATAAAATGAAAAGAATTATCGGTTTGGATCTTGGTGTAACGTCTATTGGATGGGCATTAATTGAAGACGATGATGAAGAATTGAAAATTATCGACATTGGCAGTCGTATCATTTCATTAAGCGCAGATGATAAGAACGAATTTTCTTCGGGTAATAAAATATCGAAAAACCAGAAACGCACCCTTAAGCGAACGATCAGGCGTGGTTATGACCGCTACCAGTTGCGGAAGAAAAATTTGATTGCTTTTTTATCGGAAAATGATATGTATGACAGGGAACTGGACAAGCTTTCTGCTATACAACTGTTCGAGCTAAGGAGCAGGGCTGTTACTGAAAAGATTACGCTAACCGAACTGGGTCGCATTTTATACCACCTCAACCAGAAACGGGGTTATAAAAGCAGCAGGGCAGATGCTAATCTTGATAAGAAAGAAACAGAGTATGTAGCAGAAATTAAAAACCGCCACCAGCACCTGAAAGAAGAAGGGATTACTATAGGCCAGTACTTTTATAAGCATCTTACCGCCAATCCCTGGCATCGTGTAAAGAAAGCGATTTTTCCGCGGGAAGCCTATATAGAAGAGTTTGAGGCCATCTGCCGTGAGCAGCGTAAATACCACCCTTTACTCAACGATGAAACTATTGCCCTTCTGAAGGATAATATCATTTATTACCAGCGTAAACTGAAGTCTAAGAAAGGACTTGTGAGTGTCTGTGAATTTGAAGGCACAAATATGCCAGACGAAAAAGGAAGACTGGTACTAAGGGGCCCCAGGGTTGCTCCTAAAAGCTCACCGCTCTTCCAGGTGTGTAAAATTTGGGAAAGCATCAATAACATAACCCTTAAAAACAGGTCTGGCCAGATCTATGAATTGAGCGCTGAAGATAAGTACAACCTGTTTACGCACCTGGATAACCACAAGGTTCTTTCCCAGGCTGATATGTTTAAAATACTGAAGCTGAAAAAGGATGACGGCTGGTACGGTAATAAGCATATCAATAAAGGGATACAGGGCAATGTAACTAAAACTGCGATCCTTGAAAAGCTGGATAATTATCCTGGCGCAGCGGCTCTGCTCCGGTTCGATTTGCAGGTTGCCGAAATGGAAGGAACTGCGCGCCTGGTAAACAGGAAGACAGATGAGGTTACAGATGAAAAAATACAGTATAAAATTACGCCAGACTTTGAATATGAGCCCTTGTATAAGCTGTGGTATACCATATACTCCTTATCAGATAAGGAAGAATGCAGCAATGCACTGATGAAGAATTTTGGTCTGCAGGAAGACAGGGCACTCGCATTGGCCGGCATAGATTTTTCAAAATATGGGTTTGGTAATAAATCCGCCAGGGCTATGCGTAAGATACTGCCTTATCTCCGGGAAGGATACCATTACAGCGATGCCTGTTCCTTTGCAGGGTATAATCATTCCGATGGCCTGACACGGGAAGAAAACAGCAGAAGGCAGCTTCTTACCCACCTGCCCATCGTTGAAAAGAACAGTATAAGACAACCTGTTGTAGAGAAGATACTTAACCAGATGATTAACGTGGTAAATGCTCTTGTTGATCAATACGGTACCCCCGATGAGATACGCGTTGAACTGGCGAGAGAACTTAAGCAGAGCCGGGAGGAACGAAATGATGCTTTTACAAGCCTTACCAAACGCGAGAGAGAAAATGAGATTCTTGCCGCGCGTATTGAAGAATTTGGTTTAAAGGCAACGCGGAAGCGAATTATTAAATACCGGCTTTTCCAGGAAATTGATGAAAGAGATAGTAAACTGAACGCCGTATGCATTTACTGTGGTAATCCTTTTACACTTACAGGGGCTCTGGGTGGCGATGAAGTGGATGTGGAACATATCATCCCTAAGGCTAAGCTCTTTGATGATTCGCAAAGTAATAAAACTTTATCGCACCGGAAATGCAATGATGCAAAGGGAAACAGAACAGCCTTTGACTACATGAGGCAAAAGGGTGATGCTGAGTTTGACGCATATATAGAAAGGGTAGAGGAACTGTATAAGCAAAAGCTGATCGGTAAAGGGAAGCGGGATAAATTACTGATGAGTGAAGATAAGATACCGCAGAATTTTATTGACCGGCAGTTGAGGGAAACGCAATACATATCAAGAAAGGCAACAGAAATTCTGCAACTCATCTGCCGGGATGTATCTGCCACAAGCGGTGGTGTTACAGAATACCTGCGACGCATTTGGGGATGGGATGATGTCTTACTCAATCTTCAACTTCCGGCTTACCGGGCAATGGGATTAACTGAGTGGAAAGAAGCAGAAGATAAGGCCGGGCTTGTGCGCAGGTACGAAGTTATAAAAGACTGGTCTAAAAGAGACGACCACAGGCATCATGCCGTTGACGCTTTGGTAGTAGCCTGCACAAAACCGGGTTTTATTAAAAGACTTAATACGCTGAATGCGCAGCATACGAGAGACGAGATGTATGGCGAAGTTCAGCATGGAGATGGTTTCCGGGAAAAACTATCCCTGCTGGATAATTACATGATATCGAAAAAACCATTTACTACACAGCAGGTACAGGATGCGGTATCGGGGGTATTGGTGTCTTTTAAGGCGGGCAAAAAAGTGGCTGTGGTAAGCCGGTATAAAGCTGCTGGTATAAATAAACAAAAGGGCGTTATTATTCCCAAGGGGCCGCTGAACGAAGAAAGTGTTTATGGTGTGATCAAAACGATAGAAAAAAATAAACCTGTAAAATATCTCTTTGAGAACCCTCACCTGATCTTCAAACCTTACATAAAGCAATTGGTAGAAGACCGGCTGGCCGAATTTGAAAATAATTCAAAAAAGGCCCTTGCTTCGTTGAAAAAATTGCCAATTTATCTTGATGAGGCGCATACAGTAGAGCTTACTTATGCATCCTGCTTTAAGCAGGAATATGTAATGAAGTATCCCATAGGAAGCCTCAAGGCAAAAGATACCGAATTCATTGTTGATGCGAAAGTAAGAGCACTTGTAAGGCAAAGGCTGGCTGCTTTTGATAATAAAGAAAAGGAAGCGTTTAAAGACCTTGACACCAACCCGATCTGGCTGAATGAGGAAAAAAGGATACCGATCCTTTCTGTCCGCTGTTATACCGGTCTGTCTGCAGTGGAAGCCGTAAAGAAGAATGAAGCCGGAAAACCTATAGGCTTTGTTAAGCCCGGCAATAATCATCATGTCGCTTTTTATATTGATGCAAATGGAGAAAAGGTTGAGCACGTATGTTCGTTCTGGCATGCTGTAGAGCGAAAAAAATATGGTATTCCTGCAGTGATTACTTCGCCACAAACGGTTTGGACTAAAGTGCTGGATAATGCCGCCCTTTACCCGGAAGATTTCCTGGCTAAACTTCCCGGCGATCAATGGACTTACTGGGAAAGCCTGCAGCAGAATGAAATGTTTATCATTGGGCTTAGTCGTGATGAGGTTAATGCAGCCATACAAAGCAAGCAATACCGTTTGTTGGGGCAGTACCTGTACAGGGTACAGAAAATTACTACAAAGGAGTATGTGTTCCGGGCGCATACCGAAACTCAACTTAATAATAGCATTGAATCGAAAACAGCTAAAAGATTTATCATAGTGCAAAGTATCGGTACTTTGAATAAAATCAACCCTGTAAAAGTGAGGGTTAATAACCTCGGTCATATCAGTTTATCATGATCAAACGTACTTTATACTTTGGCAACCCGGCCTACCTCAAAACCCGTAATGAACAGCTTGTTTTTGAAAGCCCGGAGACGGGGGAAGTAAAACAGGTGCCCATAGAGGATATCGGGGTGCTTATTGCCGATCACCAGCAGATCACCATCAGCCAGGCATTGCTGGCAAAGCTGCTCTCCAACAATGTGGCTTTTGTATGCTGCGGTGAAAACCACCTCCCTGCCGGCATGATGCTCAACCTTGAGGGTAATACGCTGCAAAGCGCCAAGTTTACCGCTCAGATTGAAGCTACTACGCCCCTTAAAAAACAACTCTGGCAGCAAACGATTGCCGCTAAGATTACCAACCAGGCAGCCCTGCTCGGCAGCCAGCGGGTAGCCGTAAAGAATATGCTTACCCTGGCTGCCGAGGTGCGCAGCGGGGATGTTGAAAACCATGAAGCTACCGCTGCCGCTTATTACTGGAAAAACCTTTTTCCCGATTTTCTCGATTTTCGCCGTGAGCGGGAGGGTGCTCCGCCCAATAACCTGCTTAATTACGGGTATGCTATATTACGCGCTGTGGTAGCGCGCAGCCTTGTAGCCAGCGGGCTATTGCCCACGCTCGGCATTTTTCACAAAAACCAGTATAATGCCTACTGCCTGGCTGATGATATTATGGAACCCTACCGGCCGTTTGTAGACAGGGTAGTGATTGAAATTGTGCGTATGAACGGTAATTTTCTTGAGCTTACGCCATCAATGAAAAAAGACCTGCTGAACATACCGGCAATGGATGTAAAGATTAAGGGCGAGAAAAGCCCCCTGATGGTGGCGGTACAAAAAACGACAGCCAGCCTTGCCAGGTGCTTCGAGGGAAAAGTGAGAAAGATAGATTACCCCGAATTTGTCAGCCTGCCATGAGCGGCCATTACAATAACCGTTTAAATGCTTACCGTATTATGTGGGTACTGGTACTTTTCGATCTGCCAACAGAAACGAAAAAAGAACGAAAAGCCTATACCGTATTCCGTAAAAAACTTCTTGCGGATGGCTTCCAGATGTTTCAGTTCAGTATTTATATGCGCCACTGCCCGAGCCGTGAGAATGCAACCGTGCATATTAAGAGGGTAAAGAAGATGCTTCCTGAAAAGGGGCATGTGGGCATTTTTCAGTTTACCGACAAGCAATTTGGGATGATTGAGCTCTTTTATGGCCGGAAAGAACAGGGCGTTACCGAGCCGGTACAACAACTGGAAATGTTCTGAACAGGATTAAAAAAATAAGAAAAAAGGGTAATTTTTTATCCTAAAATTACCCTTAAATCCGCCATGGCAGGGGCTTTGGTCGAAATCGGTTGTTCCTGACCGAAGCTAATGAAATTTTGAAAGCAAATCACAACAAAAAGGTTCGTGAAAGGTATGATGCAGTTGTTGTTCCTGACCGAAGCTAATGAAATTTTGAAAGCAAATCACAACTGCTAACAGACATTATCAACACTTTAAGTTGTTGTTCCTGACCGAAGCTAATGAAATTTTGAAAGCAAATCACAACTAATAAACTCATCAGAGATACAGCCTAAAAGATGTTACTTACCGAAGCTAATGAAATTTTGAAAGCAAATCACAACCTTTTTTCATGGTTTTCCACGAGCAGAAAGGTTGTTCCTGACCGAAGCTAATGAAATTTTGAAAGCAAATCACAACTTATTGTAGTGTCTACGTCGCCCTATTATAGTTGTTCCTGACCGAAGCTAATGAAATTTTGAAAGCAAATCACAACATAGTTATAAACTCGTCTTTAATATCAAGCGTTGTTCCTGACCGAAGCTAATGAAATTTTGAAAGCAAATCACAACCCGTAGATTGGTAGGAGCACCTAAGCCTGCCCAGGCAACCGATCATGGAAAGCTAACAACCCGGCAACAATTAAGTTGACCGGAACAGGTTTTTTAAACATTCTGGCGTTAATATTGGTAAAAGCGTTACCGCTGCGTAATAGGCTGCATCCTGCCAAATATCAAACGGGTAATAGTACAGTACTATTACCCGTTTGCAAGACCTGGTATACGATACTCTTAGTTACCCTTTATGTTCCTGTTCATCGTTTTTATCCATACTCTCTGTGCACCAATAAAATTCTTAGGTCCTACTTCGGTACGGTATTGTTTTATGTCAATAAAATAGATATGCGCGCCGGGCTTTGCCTGCCTGGTATTTTGTACAAAGCGAAGTTTGAGAGGTTCAATTTGTTTGTACACGAGCGTAAGGTTGTCGATCGTAGCATCGCTGTTGTTTAGCCGTATCAGCCCGCTGTCTCCAACTGTTATATTCTTACCTCTTTTCCCGCCCGCTATCCAGTCGCGGTAAACGCGGTCATTAAGTTGTACATACACTGTTCCGTTATCAAAAGGCGATTCTTCCCGGGGTGCGAGTCCAAAGCCAATTGAGAAATGAATATTATCTTTATCGTAGTTGGCCAGTAGGGTGGAAGCAGCCCTTCCGTCGCCGTCGGCACCCGCCACTTCAACATTTTTCCAGGCAATCTTTTTGTTGTTTTTCACCAGAGTACTCAGGTCGGCCGGTGGTGCAGTTGGCGGTACAGGTTCAATTACAGCGAGCAGGCAGAAATGGCCTTTGTCATCACCGAAGGCAGCCATATAATCAGCAGGATTAGGCGGGTTCCATGGAAACTGCACGATCACAGAGCTGCCACCCGGCACAGCACCTGTTGATACGGGTGTAGCCGTAACCACTTCGCTGCCCATAAGGGCACTGCCAACCATTATGCCGCCAGTCCAGGGGTTGGGCCATCCCAATCCCGAAGAGGCTTTGGCCCAGTAGAGCCGTACGTTTACGCTGGCCGCAGGAGAACAGCCACGGTTGCGGATACGCACGTACACGTAATTTGATCCGCCGCCGCCGGGGCGATAAATAGGATTCTGGTGCTCCTGGTTCATGGCGCCATCGGGGTTGGTATTCCTGATCCAGATATCTTCACTATAGTAAAAGCCAGGCGATTCATTATTGGGCTCATTGCCGGTATCTTCAGGCGTATCCTGTATGAACAGATCGGGGCCAGCCGAAGCGGGTGGGGGTATTAATGCATCTGATGCCAGCAGGCCTGCCTGTGTGGTGTATAGGGTAGCCACCATACGATCCACCTGGCCCTGCGTAAACATGAACATCCCCCGATCGTCTGTATAATCCATATAATTCATAAACATTACTCCCGGGCTGGAAGGGGAGCAGCAGTCTGTAACAGGAAAAGTGGGAACGCCGTAATTCATTTCACCCTGGTTGGGCGTATCACCCACATAATCACTCCCGGCGCATTCGGCGGGTGAGGAACAGGTGCCGTTGCCCATACCGCAGTCATCGCCCCAGGTATGCCGGAGGTTAAAGAAGTGACCAAATTCGTGCGTAGCCGTACGTCCCAGGTTAAAAGGTGCCGCGCCGTTGCCCATATAACGGTAACCTACCACAAAACCATACTCATTTAGTGGGTCGCTGGGAAATGAAGATGCGCCCAGCCAGCCGGTGCAGGAACCGCCGAGGCATATATTGGGTACTACCCAGATGTTGAGGTATTTGCGTGTATCCCAGGCATCGTCGCCACCGCGGCTGCTGAATTTGGCATCACGCACATCAAAATTAGTTGTGGTAACCAGCTTACGTACAATGCCCGTAGTAGCATTGCAACCCGGGTCTCTTTTGCAGAGGGCAAATTCTATACGGCTGTCTGCGGCAACGCTGGCAAAAGCTGCGGGTACGCTGCCTGCGTCGGTATTGAGCCGCCGGAAGTCTGCATTCAGCCGGTCGATCTGCTCCGTTATCCTTGCCTCCGGTATATTGGTGGCATCGGTTGCGCTGTTGTTATACAGTACGTGCACCACTACGGGAATAATAAGGCGGCTGCCCCGTGCAGCGCCTGTTCCGTCCTGCTCTCCGGTGTAACGCTTATAATACTGTTGTATAAGGTCTTCAATCTTCCGCTCCTGCGTAATAACCTCCGGGTTGGTGCGCTGTATGGCGAGGTGTAGCTCGGGCGTAGCACAGCGGATCAGCTTTTTATTTCCCGACAGGTTAATGCGTTTTGTGCATCCTGCCGCCAGTAGAATAATAGCAACAAGGAATGCGGTTTTTGTTTTCAGCATAAAAGTTGTTTGAAGTGAAGAATGCTATTCCTTTCTATATCCGCAAAAAGGCAAAATTGTTACCCGCTTGCGGTCAGGGGCGGGATAGGGTGGGTAACAGGAGTGTGTGCAGCTTTAAGGTACAACAAAATGCTGCCCTTCCCGATCGTGGTCGGTTTCCATTAAAAAATTAAAGAATGTGCAGAAAATGCAATGCTGCGCAGAAGCATTTACAAAAAAGCATAAACAAGAAAATACTACCTGCTGAAACGGCAGCGTATGTACCCGTGGATGGAATATACTGTAACTATGCCGTAACCATGCTTTAATCTGCGGGAGGAGTCATGTACAGGTAAAGCGGGTATGGCAATTGGTCAATTGCACCAGTCCCGTTCCTTCCAGACATTTCCGGGCATGTCATCATCCACCGCCGTTGCCGTTGAGTATGCTTTTCAGGCCACAGGGCAAGACGGCTGCGGAACGAAAATCCGGAGCAGTGCAGGCTGATGGTAGAAGCGTTTACTCCGGGAAATAGCAGTGAATAATTTAATAATATTGCCTCTGTTTCCAATGAAGGGGGGTTATAATTTATTGATTCTCAATATATTTTAAAATAATCAAATGCGTTGATAAAAAAATTAGTATTTTTTTGTCCTTTGCGCGCCGTCTTTTTGGGAATTATATTCTACTTTTACCGCGATTATTTACTTAACCCGAAAATACGTTTACCCCTAATAGCCTGTTAAACAGGTATGTACATTTATGGCCACGTGTCATGGGTGTCATTCAACCATTTAGGCACCCGATTTGATCAATCTGACGATCCCGTTCACCCCGGGCGAGTGGCTGTAAGCAGAAAGCTATTAACCTCTCCTGCCGGGAAATGCAGGGCAAAAACGCCAGGCATCCTGCCCCTGGCAGGGTAAACGGGTGACAGGCCTTTCTTCAATGCATGAGTATAAGCTGCCTGGCAAACACAATAATGCCTGGCATTTTCAGCCCTTTATTGCCCCGGCAGCAAGGGCATGATACCGGGGCAGCGCGGAGCCACCGTTGGGAATGAAAGCAAGCCTGCCGGCAGGTTGACGTAACTATTACCGGCATGAAAGAACAGTTTTGCTGTTATACCGGAACGATGAGAAATAAGACAAGCACAGAGAAGATCAGGATGGAATATTGGCAATAAGACGAACAGAAAAATGAAGGTAATATCTACAGCGCAACTAATGCTTTGCTCCGGCCGCTTAACCAGGCCAGGCATTTTTCGGTATGTAACAAATGAAAAAGAACTCGGGGAGGGCTCTACGAAATGAACGTCTCAGCTATCATAGCCGCGCTAAGGCAAATCGGTGTAACACTCCGTAAGGATGGTGATACATTGAAACTGGCCGGCAACACCGCAGGGCTTACGCCTGCACTGCTTGCACAGGTAAAAAATGCTAAGGCAGAGCTGATGGCCTATCTTGATAATGCCGCTGACCAACTCGCTTACCGTCCTGTACCGGCTGTTGCACCGCAACCACATTATCCCCTTTCGGCCGCACAAAAAAGACTTTGGGTGCTCAACCAGTTTGAAGGAGCGCAGGAAGCCTACACCATCGTTACCGGCTGGTATATTACCGGGTTGCTGGATAGCCCTCGCCTCCAGGCAGCACTCAATACACTTGTAGACAGGCACGACAGTCTAAGAACAGTTTTTATCGAAACAGGCGGTGAGCCACGCCAGTATATCCGGCAGCAGTTGCCGGTAGAGGTACAGTACGATGACTGGTCAGCAGAAAGTGATCACGCCATACATCTCGAAGCAGTGCTGCAGCAACTTGCCGGTTGGCCCTTTGATCTTGAAAGAGGCCCGCTGCTTCATGCCCGGCTCATACAACTGGATAATAATACCCAGGCGTTCCTCATTGCTATACACCATATCATTACCGATGGCTGGTCGATGGCCCTGTTCATGAAAGAACTGGTATATTATTATAACGCCACGGGTGATAAAAGCATACCACCCCCTGCACCACTAACCGTACAATATCCAGCCTGCGCACAATGGCTCAATGACCGGATCAATGGCAGCGAAGGCCATGCCGCACAGCAGTTCTGGAAAAAGGAATTTCCCCATGCACCTGAATCTCCGGTACTACCCGTTGATGCAGCATTCCCTGTTACCAGAAGTTATGAAGGAAACAGTAATAAATATTATATCGCCCCGGAGCTGTACCGGCAAGTACAGGCTTTCTGCAAAATACAGCACCTCCCTCTGTTCAGTGTGCTGCGCGCCGCCCTGCACCTGCTCATCAGCAAACTTACCGGTCAGCCGCATACAATTATCGGTACGCCCGTAGCTGCACGTAATCACGCTGACCTGGAGCAGCAGATAGGGCTCTTTGTAAATACTCTTCCGTTGCAGGCCCGTCTTGCAGAAGAGGAAACTATAGTAGACTTACTCAAACGGGTCAACGAACACGCTGCGCTTGCTTTTGCACACCAGGATTATCCCCTGGATAAAATTATTACCGATGCAGACGTTAAGCGCGATCCACGCCGTAACCCTCTCTTTGATGTACTCCTCGTGGTACAGAACGCTGTATCGGCCACCACACTTGTTACGGCCGATGGAATATCCTTTGCCGCACTGGATAGCTTTCTCTATCCCGGGCAGCAAACCATCAAAAGAAAGCGTGCCGCACAGTTCGATCTTTCTTTCAGCTTTGATCACGAACCGGGTATGGAACCGGGCACAGCCTTCTTCCTCGAAGTGGGTTATGCCACAGCGCTATTTGCTCCCGGCACGATAGAGCGATTTGTACAGGCCTACCTGTACATTCTCAGGCAGGTGCTGGAAAATCCACATCAGCAACTGTCTGCTATCAGCATCACCAGCCCTGAAGAACAGTACACCATACTGCATACCTTTAATAAACCCATCGGGGAGGTAAGCGAACAGCATCTGTATGAATTGCTTGAACCCTCTTTCAGGAATCACTCAACAGCCACGGCGCTTATTGATGAACAGGAAGAATGGAGTTACGACCGGCTGAACAGAGCTGCTGATGCGATCGCTTCGCAGCTCACTGCCGCTTTGGGAAACGAAGCTCCGGGTCGTGTAGCGCTGCTGATCGACCGGTCGGCATGGATGATCGCTGCCATCCTCGGTATCATCAAATCCGGTGCGGCATACGTACCGGTAGACATACACTATCCCGCATCGCGGCAGGCCTATATACTTGCTGATGCGCAACCGGCCGTACTCGTGGTCGACGAAAAGGCACAGCAGATGGTACCGCCCAGCTATACCGGCAAAGTGGTTGGGCTTAATGCGTTGATCAATGCCCCGGCGGTAAAAGAATTTACGCGTCCCGCCGGTAACAGCGAAGATACTGCCTACCTTATCTATACATCAGGCTCTACAGGCCAGCCCAAAGGCGTAAACATCTGCCACCGTAATGTCATCGCCTTTCTGAAATGGGCCGATAGGGAGTTTGCCGCTACGCCCTACAGTGTTGCCTATGCAACAACATCTTATTGCTTTGATCTTTCTGTTTTTGAAATATTCCTGCCCCTCATACAGGGCAAAACCATACGCGTACTCGGTTCGGCCCTGCGAATACCTGATTATGTGAAGCAGGACAGGAATATACTCATCAATACGGTTCCCTCCGTGGTACGCAGTCTGCTGGAGCAGGGGATGGACTGGGGTGATGTTGCTGCGCTCAATATGGCCGGCGAGCCCATACCCAAAGCCATCAGGCAGCAACTCAACCATCACCGCATAGAAGTGCGTAACCTCTACGGCCCTTCGGAAGATACGACCTACAGTACTGTTTACCGTTTTGATGACAAAGACTATGCATCGGTACCCATTGGCCACCCTGTAGGTTATACGCAACTCTATATTCTCGATGATCACCACCGGCTGCAGCCCATTGGTGTGGAAGGTGAGATAGCGCTCAGCGGCCTCTCGGTAGCGAAAGGGTACCTTAATAAGCCTGAACTTACACAATCACATTTTATTGATAACCCTTTTATACCCGGTATGCCCATGTACCTCACGGGCGACAGGGGCAAATGGCTGCCCGATGGCACCGTACTTTTTGGCGGCCGGAGAGATGAGCAGGTAAAGATCAGGGGCTACCGTATCGAACCTGGCGAAATACAGTTCCTGCTCGACCAGCACCCCGGCATAAAAGAATCGGTAGTAACAGCTTTCGCCATGGGGCAGGAGCAACAACTCGCGGCATACTGGGTAGGAGAGGAAGCGCTTACAACTGCTGTACTGAAAAACTGGCTGTCTGCGCAACTGCCCGACTGGATGGTGCCTGCACACTGGATACGCATCGATGCCATACCACTCAACGCCAATGGTAAGGTAGACAGGAAGCAACTGCCTCCGCCAGCCAGCAGTACAACAGAGACATTATTCGTTGCTCCGGAAACACCCTTACACGAAACCCTGCTGGAGCTCTGGAAAACCGTATTGCCAGTAACAGGGATCGGCATCACGCACAACTTCTTTGAAGTGGGTGGCAACAGTCTGAATGCCGTACGCCTGCGTGCGGCAATCAGCCATACACTTGAAAAAACGATCAGTCTCGATGAACTGTTCCGCCACCCCACCATAGCACAGCAGGCAGGCCTGCTCGAAACACGCGCGGCTGTTACTGCTGCGCCTGTACCCCTTACCGCGCAGCAGCCCTATTACCCGCTTTCACTGGCACAGGAACGTCTCTGGGTGCTCTCCGGTTTTGAAGAAGCAGCAAGAGCCTACCACATGCCTGCATTGTTCAGGGTAGAAGGCGTTGTTGATAAAGACATATTGCAGGCAGCTTTCGTTGAAGTTATTGACAGGCATGAAATACTCCGCACCATATTTATTGAAAAGAACAACCAGCCTGTGCAGGTGATCCTGCCTGCCGGTGAGGTATCCTTTATAATAACAACGGTAAGCCTGCCCGGAACTGCCAGTACATGGCTGGAAGAGCAGATATTAATTCCTTTCGACCTGCAGCGCGGGCCACTTCTGCGTTGCAGCCTCCTCACTACGGGCGAAGGACAATACCTCTATTTCAATATGCACCATCTTATCAGCGATGGCTGGTCCGTACTGGTATTGCTCGGTGAGGTAGCGAACGCGTACCGGCGTATATCCGGTGGCAATATGGTTGCTCCACCGGCACTTACACTACAGTATAAAGATTTTGCACAATGGCAGCGCAGCAGCTATGAAAGCGGGGCGCTGCAGGCGTCGCTGGATTACTGGCGCAATATATTTGCCGATGGTATTACACAGCTTGAGCTGCCCGCAGATATGCACCGGCCGGCCATAAAGACCTACGAAGGCAATAGCCAAACAGTTTACTTTCCGGGGGAACTGTCTTTCCGCATTGGAGAGCTGTCTAAACAGGCAAATGTCACTCTCTTTACCGTGCTGATGGCAGGCGTAAATGTATTGCTGAAGAAATACGCCAACCAGGATGATATTGTTGTAGGAACAGCATTGGCTGGCAGGACGCACTGGCAGTTACAGCAACAGATTGGCTTTTACGTGAATACCTTACCAGTGCGTACCCGGGTGCCGGGTAAAGAAAGTTTCAGTAGCCTGCTGAAACGCCAGCACGAACTGCTGCTTAAAGTTTTTGAGCACCAGGATATCCCTTTTGAAAAGCTCGTTACTGCGCTGGATGTAAAACGCGACCTCTCGCGCTCACCGCTTTTCGACATAATGGTCGTCTTACAAAACTTCGAACAGCAAGATAGCCTTACCGCTACCGCTATCACCCCCCAACTCAGTCTCACGCGTGCAGCACACCCGGTGAGTACGGCCAAGTACGACCTCACTTTTACTTTTGAAATACAGAACAGCAAACTCCGGCTCGAACTGGAATATAATACCAGCCTGTACACTCCCGCCACTATACAGCGCATGACGCACCACCTGCAACGTGTATTCGAACAGGCTACGGCTAACCCGGCGATCACTGTTAAAGATATTGGCCTGATGGATGAAGCAGAACGCCGCCGCTGGGCAGTGGCAGACCAAACGGCGGTTGGTTGGGACAGGGAAGCAACTATTGTAAGCCTGTTCAGCAGGGCCGCTGCTGCTTTTGCTGAAAGAACGGCATTGGTTATCGGCAATACCTCCATCAGCTATAAAGAACTGGATCACAAAAGCGGGCAGTTGGCCGCACAACTCGTACAGCACCATGACGTAAAAGCTGAAGACAGGATCGTGCTCCACACCGCACGTAGTGAATGGATGATCATTGCCATACTGGCTGTACTCAAAGCAGGCGGGGCCTATGTGCCGGTTGACCCGCAATACCCTGCTTCGCGGAAAGCATATATGATCAGCGACAGCGGTACAAAGCTGGTGCTCTGCGATGCGCTGCCCGATGAAACGGCACACTACGATTGGGATAGCATACCCTGTATAGATATTACTCAACTTGTTTACGACAGCGAACCACTTACGGTAAGCATTGAACCCCGGCAACTGGCTTATGTTATTTACACCTCGGGTACAACAGGCCAGCCTAAAGGAGTGCTCATAGAACACCGTAACGTAACCCGGCTCCTGTTCAATGAACAACCATTGTTCGACTTTACAGAGAACGACAGGTGGACATTGTTTCACTCTTACTGTTTTGATTTCTCTGTATGGGAAATGTATGGCGCCCTGCTCTTTGGCGGTACGCTCGTAATCGTGCCGCAGGCAGTAGCACAGGATAGCACGGCCTTTTATGATCTGCTGCTGCAGCAGCAAATAACCGTGCTCAACCAGACACCTACGGCATTCCGGAGCCTTGTGCAGCAAAATGCATACCGCCTTGCCTCCACACCACCCGCCGTTCGCTACCTCATCTTTGGAGGCGAAGCATTGATGCCCGCCATCCTCAGCGCCTGGAGCGAAGCATTGCCCTCATGCAGGAACATAAATATGTATGGTATCACCGAAACTACCGTGCACGTAACATATAAAGAGATCACACCCGCTGAGATTGCACTCAATAAAAGTAATATCGGCTTACCCATACCCACTCTCAGTTGCTTTATACTCGACAACGACTTACAGCAGGTGCCCGTTGGCGTTATTGGTGAGCTCTGTGTAGGTGGCGCAGGCGTTGCAAGGGGTTACCTTAACCAGCCGGAGCTTACGGCTGAAAGATTTGCAGACGACCCTTATCATTCCGGGCAGAAGCTCTACCACTCGGGCGATTACGCACGTATGCTCCCTTCGGGCGATATGGAATATGCCGGTCGCCGTGACGAACAGGTAAAGATCAGGGGACATCGCATCGAAACGACAGAGGTAGCCGCCACGCTCCGCAGGCAGGAGGGCATCAAAGATGCCCTTGTACTGGCCTTTAAAAATAACAATGACGAATACGAGCTCACCGCCTGGTACATACCAGACAATACAACCACAGCCATTAACTGGCGGCAGGTACTGAGCGGGCAGCTTCCGGCATATATGGTACCCACGTTCTTCATTCCACTGGAGAGGTTTCCCGTTAACAGTAATGGCAAGCTCGATCAGTCGGCCCTGCCGGGGCCCGGCAGCCTCAACCTGCGGCAGGCAGCTTTTGTGCCATGCAGGAATGAGCTCGACCAGCAACTGGTAACAATATGGGAAGAAGTACTCGAACGCAGCCATATTGGTATCGAAGACAATTTCTTCGATCTGGGTGGCCATAGCTTAAAAGCCACACGTGTACTGTCGCGCATCAACGAACACTATGGTATTAAGGTTGACATGAAATACTTTTTTACCAGCCCGACAGTAGCACAGTTGTCTGATTATATAGAAACTGTTCAGTGGATGAGTAATCCCGGCGATGTAGTGATGGAGAACGACCAAAAACTGATCTTTTAGAATGAAGGAAATCTTCAGCATATTATCAAAACTAAAAGCCAAAGGCATATACCTTGCCCTGGATGCTTCGGGTGCAAACCTCGAAGCAAAAGGCAATCTCAAAAGCCTTACACCCGGGGATGCCGCTTTGATCAAACAGTATAAACCGGAATTGATCGGTTTCCTGGCAACGGCAGGTAAAACAACAGCAGCCACACCCGCCATTACACCCGTAGCCATACAGGAAAGCTACCCGTTGTCATCTGCGCAGCAACGCTTATGGGTATTGAGCCGTTTTGAAGAAGCCACCGCAGCCTATCACATGCACGGCGTATATATATTTGAAGGAGAGCTGGACAAGGCAGCGCTGGCCAAAGCATTTACAACACTGGCAGAAAGACACGAAAGCCTGCGCACCGTTTTCCGAGAAGACGAACAGGGAGAGATCAGGCAGTATATCAAAAGCAATGCAGATACCGGGTTTTCTGTAACAACATACCAGCCTGTTGAAGAAAAAAACATTGCCCCGGTATTACAGGAACTGCTTTCACAACCCTTCGATCTCGCTGCCGGCCCGTTGATCCGTGCCGGCCTATGGCCAGTCAGCACCAGCCGCTGGGTATTTGCCTGCTGTATGCATCATATTATCAGCGATGGCTGGTCGATGGGTTTACTCATCAACGAACTGCAATCATACTATACCAGTTATGCCGGTGGTACCGCTGCGGCATTACCCCCGCTGTCCATACAATATAAAGATTATGCAGTATGGCAGCAGGAACAGCTTGCTTCGCCCGCCATGCTCGATCAGAAAACCTGGTGGCAGCAACAGTTTACAGGCACCATTCCCATACTTAACCTGCCCGCCGACACACCACGTCCCGCTCAGAAAACATATTGCGGCGCTGTAATAACAGCTAAGCTGGATGCCCGGCTTGTGGCTGCCCTGCGTACCTATACCCGGCAACAGGGTGCTACTTTGTTTATGGGGCTGCTCGCAGGTGTAAAAGCATTGCTGTATCATTATACACGGCAGCACGATATCATTATCGGTACACCTGTCGCGGGTCGTGAGCAGGCAGGGCTTGAAGAACAGATCGGCTGCTATGTAAATACCCTTGCGCTGCGCAATAGTTTTGACCCGGCACAGGATTTTAACCACTTATTATCGGTTGTAAAACAAAATACACTCAACGCCTACCGCCACCAGGCATGGCCATTTGATGAACTGGTGAATAGCCTGCAACTGAAGCGCGACCTCAGCCGCAGCGCCCTGTTCGACGTGATGCTGATCCTTCAGAACACCGGCGATCGTACTGTAGAAGGCCGCCGCATGGGAGGAGTAACCATACATCGTTATGAAGGCAGCCTGCCCGCCACCAGTAAGTTCGACCTTACTTTCAATTGTACAGAACGCGGCGAAGAAATAGATATAGAGCTTGAGTATAATACAGACATCTGCCAGCCCCGTACAGCAGGCCAATTGCTACATCACCTGCAACAGTTACTGTCTGCCGCTGTTGCAGCACCTGCTACGGCTGTACGCGCACTTCATCTGCTCACCGCGGCAGAAAAACAGGAGCAACTCAATGCTGTTGCTGCAAATGCAACGGCATGGTCCACCACGGCTACGATCAACAGCCTGTTCCGGGAGCAGGCATATAAATATCCGGCACAAACAGCACTCCTGGTGGAAGACAGAACATTTACCTATGAAGAGATACAGGAGCAGGTAAACAAGCTGGCAGCTTATCTGCACGGGTACGGCAATGTGCAGCCCGGCGATCATGTCGCCATACAGCTTGCCCGTAGTGAATGGATGGTTATTGCCATGCTCGCTGTTATGCAATGCAGTGCGGCTTATGTGCCTGTCGACCCCGCTTACCCGCAGGACCGTATCAGTTATATTATCGCAGACAGTGGAGCAAAAATGGTGATCGACCAGGATTGTATCGGGCACTTTACGAAATGGACTGTTACAACAACGATCAATAATAAGCTGACAGGTTCCGCCACTACCGATGCCGCGTATGTGATCTATACGTCGGGTTCCACCGGCCAGCCTAAGGGGGTAGTGATTGAGCATCGCAATATCGTGGGTTTCCTTGATAATTTCAGCAGCCGCTTTGGCCTAAAAGAAGGTATGCGCATCGCTGCCACCACCAACTATACTTTCGACATCTCTGTACTGGAGATCATCGGCGGCCTGTTGCACGGCCTCCCGGTGCACCTTGTTACCTCTCCCGAACCACGGCATTTGCTGGAGCTTATAACCCGGGGCACAATAGACGTGCTGCAGCTTACGCCTTCGCGCCTGAACCAATTGCTTGAAGCAGGCAATAACAGTATGCACTTCCTGCAACCCCTTAAAGTATTATTGGTGGGTGGCGAAGCCTTACCGGGGGCCGTGTACCAGCGGTTAAAAGCATTGCCCTCCACAAGGGTCATTAATGTCTACGGGCCAACCGAAACCACCATCTGGAGCAGCAGCCTTGACCTGGCTGCGGCAACATCGCTTTCCATCGGCCGGTCCCTGCTGCACGAGCACATCATCATTTTAAATGAAGCATTACAGTGCTGCCCCCCGGGTGTGGCTGGTGAAATAGCTATTGGTGGTGCAGGAGTGGGCCGGGGGTACTGGAACCGCCCTGCACTGAGCGCGGAGAAGTTTATCCCGCACCCCTGGCTGCCCAATGAGCGACTCTACCGTACAGGTGATCTCGGGCGTCAACTGCCCGATGGTAACATCGCTTTCCTGGGCCGCAGCGACGACCAGGTAAAAGTAAGCGGCTACCGCATAGAGCCCGGCGAGATCGCCAATGCCCTGCAGCAGTATCCCGGTATTGATACCGCCGTGGTGATCGCCAAACCCAACCGTGAAGGAGACAACGAACTTATCGCCTACTTTATAAACAAAGACGGCATATCAACAACAGACCTGCGCCGCTTTCTTGGCCATACCCTGCCCCCCTATATGATACCGGCTTACTTCGTGCCCGTTGAAGCCTTCCCGCTCAACAGCAGCGGCAAGATAGACAGGTCGCGGCTTCCGGACCCGTCCGGTCTGGCACCCGCAAGCGTTACAATATATGTTGCGCCACGGAATACCACCGAAGCCCAGCTAACCAGCATCTGGAAAGAAGTGCTGAACATTGATAAAGTAGGTATAAAAGATAATTTCTTCGAATTGGGTGGCCACAGCCTTAAGGCCACCCGGCTGGCCAGTCGTATCAATAAAACCTTTGGCGTACAACTGGAGCTTAAAACCCTCTTTACCCATATTACACCCGAAGAGCAGGCCATGCTGATTGATGGTGGCACCAAAACGGAATACACCGGTATCCCCCCAATAGAGCAGCGAGACTTATATCCCCTGTCCTCTGCGCAGAAACGCCTGTTCTTTTTGCAGGAGTTTGCGCCGGATAGTACAGGATATAATATGACGCTCGTAAAATTCCTGGGCCCCACGGCCAACCTCCGGCGCATGGAGCAGGCCTTTGAACAGTTGATAGAACGTCATGAAAGCCTCCGTACTTCTTTTGAAAAAATAGACGGAGTAGCCTGGCAGAAAGTGCATCCTGCATTTCCCTTCAGCTTTGACAGGCACGAATGCACACCCGAAGCCTTTGAAGCATGGGTAACGCAGTATATTCAGCCTTTTGACCTCAGCCGCGCGCCTTTATTCCGTTCAGCCGTGGTTCATGTTACCGGCCTCGGGTATGCGTGGGTGGTAGATATGCACCATATTATCTCCGACGGTACTTCCCAGCAGATACTGGCGGATGATTTTATGAAGCTCTACCAGGGCGAATCATTAAGTCCGCTGACTATACAATATAAAGATTTTACATACTGGCAGAATGACCTGATCGCAAATGGTGCACTCGCCACGCAGGTGGCTTACTGGCAAAAGACCTTTGCTGACGGCATTCCCCGTCTCGACCTGGCTGCAGACAGGCCGCGTCCCTCCGCTTTCAATTTTGAGGGCAATACCTATCCCTTTACGCTGGGGCCTGCGCTTACGGCCCGCCTGCAACAATTTACACAGGAGAGCAGGGGCACATTACAAATGGTGTTACTGGCCATCCTCAATACTGTGCTGTATAAGTACACAGGCCAGGAAGACATAGTCATCGGCTGCGGCATCGCCGGGCGCCGCCATGCCGACGTGGAGGAAATCGTGGGCATGTTTGTAAACTCACTTGCAATACGCAGTTATCCCGAAAGTAATAAACGGTTTTCAGATTTCTATAAGGAAGTAGCCGATAGTTGTATTGCAGCTTATGAGAACCAGGACGTACAGTTTGAAGACCTGCTCGATAAGCTCAATGTAGAGCGCGACGCTTCACGTAATCCCGTCTTCGATATCTCGCTGATCGTGCAGAACTTCGACCGTTCACGGGCAGAAAAGGCAGCACTTTTTGCCGCTGCACCGGATATTGATCCCGGAAAACTGGCTCTCATTAAATATGCACCCCGTACCTCCAAGTTCGATATGGACTGGTTTGTAGAAGAAACAGGCAACGACATTCACATCAATCTCGAATATTATGCCGCCATCTTCAACGAGCAAACCATCGCCAGGCTGGCCGGGCACTTTTTGAATGTACTGGAAAGCGTACTGGATAATCCCGGTATACGCCTCTCACATATCAACCTGCTTACAGTTGCCGAAGCAGAAGAATTACTCACCTGCTATACCAGTGGAGAAATATTGCCTGTAGCTGCTGGTGCAACAGTAAACAGCCTCTTTGAGCAGCAGGCCGCGCTTCATCCTGTGCATACGGCTGTTGTCAGTAACAGTCACACCCTTACGTATAATGAGTTGGATGAACAGGCCAGTCAACTGGCCCGCTTCTTACACGATGGCATACAGGTAAAAGCAGGCGCAAGGATAGGCATATTACAAAGCAGGCAGGCCCAATGGATCATCTCAATGATGGGTATCCTTAAATCCGGCGCGGCTTACGTACCGCTCGACAGCGAATACCCGGAAGACAGGTTGCTCTTTATGATCCGGGATGCGGGCATTGAAGTATTGCTTACAGAAAAAAAATACATCGAACTGGCCAACAGCCTGCAATGGCGGTGCAGTTCGTTGAAACATATTGTGTGTATGGACAGCAGCGCCATATACGAAGAACGCGGATTGCTGAAAAACGACCTGATGCGTAAGGAACTATGGGATCATATCGGCGATGTGGCGGAAGATAATATAGGGCAGGGTGGCTGGATCAACAGTTACACAGGCGAAAATTTTACCGCTTCTGAAATGGAAGAGTACAGTGTAAATGCCTACCTCAAACTCAAAGACCACCTGCATAAAGATATGCGTGTGCTTGAGATCGGTTGTTCATCAGGACTTACCATGTTCCAGATCGCCCCGTTAGTCGGTTTCTATTATGGTACCGATCTCTCGTCATCCATACTGGATAAGACCCGCGAAGCAGTTGCAGAGAAGAATTATACCAATATCCGGCTCCACTGCATGCCCGCCGACCAGATCGACCAGGTTAATGAAAAAGATTTTGACCTCGTTATCATTAATAGTGTTATCCAGTGTTTCAACGGGCACAACTACCTGCGCGATGTAATCAGCAAAGCTATTGCTAAGATGAAAGACAAGGGCATCCTGTTTATCGGCGATATAATGGATGAAGACAAGCGGGAAGAAATGGTGGCAGATTTTATTGACTTTAAAAAACACCGTCGTAAAAACGGTCAGCATACCAAGACCGACTGGGGTATGGAGCTGTTTGTGTCACGTAATTTCTTTAACGACCTTATTGCAGATGGCACAGGCATTACAAACGGAATATATACAAACAAAATATTTACCATTGCCAACGAGCTGACGGATTTCCGTTACGATGCTATGCTGCTGGTAGATAAGAACGGGCAACCCGCTGAGCAGGTCAAAACAAAATACCAGTACGATCTGGCTGCAATCAGGAGCTATGCTGCACGTACTGTTAATTACGGTGTAACTGGTAGTCACCTGGCCTGCGTAATCTATACTTCCGGTACCACCGGGCTGCCCAAAGGCGTAATGATCGGGCATAGTGCGCTGGCATCGCGCTTTGCCGCAGAACAGGCATTGCTCAATGCAGGGCAACATACCATTACCTGTACCACTACTAATATGAGCTTCGACGTATCGCTGCTCGAAACACTTTTTCCTTTAACCATCGGGGGCACAATTATTGTACTGTCAAAAGACCTGCTGCTGTCGCCCCGCAACCTGGTTAATACCATTGCTGCGCACAAAGTGACCTTGCTGCAGGGCACGCCAAGCTTTATCAAAGGTATATTCCTTGAAGCGCTTGAAGGTACCCCTCTTCCGGCTTTGACCCATATAGCCATCGGGGGTGAATCACTTAACGGTGCCCTTGTAAAGGAGCTTAAACAACATTTACCCCATATTGTCATCAACAACCAGTACGGTCCTACGGAGGCCGTCATCGACGCCATTGCGCTGAAAGACGTAGGTGAGTTCAGGCGTAACCTTATTGGCCGCCCCATTGCCAATACCACCGTATATATTCTTTCAGAAGAGGTAACACTGATGCCTGTGGGTGCTATTGGCGAGATCGTTATTGGTGGCAGTCTTGCACTGGGCTACCTCGGTAACGAGGCGTTGACCAGCGAACGTTTTGCGGCCGATCCCTTCCGGGTCGGTGAACTGGTTTATAAAACAGGCGATCTTGGCCGCTACCTGCCCGACGGTAATATAGAATTTATCGGCAGGAAAGACGACCAGGTAAAAGTAAGGGGTTACCGTATAGAGCCCGGGGAGATCGGGCATGCCATACAGGCATATCCCGGAATTACATCCGTATTTGTAACCGCAAAACCCGATAAGCATGGAGAAAATGAATTGATAGCCTATATTGCGGGCAAAGAACAGGTTAATACCACCGACCTGAGGGCGCAGATCAGTACCCTGTTACCCGCTTATATGCTGCCAAACCATTTTGTGCAGATGGATGCACTGCCCTTAACATCAAACGGCAAGGTAAACCGGAAAAAACTGCCCGATCCCGATGGCATGGATCTCTCTGCTGCTGTGTTGTACCTCGCCCCCCGAAACCCCATAGAAGAAAAGCTGGTAGAAATATGGCAGGAAATACTTGGCCTCGAAAGAGTAGGCGTAACAGATAATTTCTTTGAGATAGGCGGCCACAGCCTGCGGGTGATCAGGGTCTTATCCAAAGTACGAAACGAATATAAAGTAGACATAAAAATAGAAGAAGTGTTCAACCACCCCACCATCGAGTATATGGCTAAAGCTATTGCAAGGAAACAATGGATGATGGAACAACAACGCTCCGGAGAAGATGAAATGATAACCATAGCGATATGATGATAGAAAACCTTATCGATGAATTGATAGCACTGGGCGTACACCTGCATGTCCAGGGAGATGAGCTGATAGTTCAGGGGGCGAAAGAACGCCTCACCCCCGCCCTTATCGGGAAACTGAAGGCTAATAAACCTGCGCTTATGCAATTCCTGCGCCCACCCGTTAACAGCCAGGACCTGCTGTCGGATATCCCGCTTGCAGAAAAGCAGGAGGATTATCCGCTCTCCTCATCACAACTCAGGATATGGTTACTCAGCCAGTTCGAGGAAGGCAATATCGCTTATAACATGCCCGGTGTTTTTGAAATGCAGGGCCCGCTCAATACAGCAGCGTTACGCTTAGCCTTTACTGATCTTATCGAACGGCACGAAAGCTTGCGTACTGTATTTCGTGAAGATGCACAGGGCGAGATCAAACAGGTCATACGTGCCACAAACGACACCGGCTTTATACTCCATGTTCACGACCTGCGTAACGAAACAGGACAACGCCAACGCCTTGAACAGCTCATTACTACCGCATTCACCCATCCTTTCGACCTGGCAGCCGGGCCTTTACTTTCTGCTTCCTTATACGAAACAGCAAACGACAAATGGGTATTCGCTTTTGTTATGCACCATATCATAGGCGATGGTTGGTCTTTCGATGTGCTCATTAAAGAACTGTTTCTCCTGTATGAAGCAAGGTGTGCAGGAACCTCCGCTCCGCTACCGCCACTGCGCATACAATATAAAGATTATGCAGTATGGCAGCAGCAGCAACTTGACAGTCCTGCCTTTCACGCCCACAAAGCCTACTGGCTTGGCCAGCTCAATGGTGAAGTGCCTGTGCTTGACCTGCATGGCGACTATCCCCGGCCGGCCATTAAAACTTACAATGGCGGCCTGGTAAGCAGAACACTTGGTGCCCGCCTGCTCAGCGGCATCAGGGCCCTTGCGCAGCAACAGGGCGGCACCCTGTTCATGAGCCTGCTTGCCTTAACAAAAACATTACTGCACCGTTATACCGGGCAGGAAGATATTTTAGTGGGCACACCTGTTGCCGGCAGGGCACACGCCGACCTGCAGGACCAGATCGGGTTTTATGTAAATACACTTGTCCTCCGTTCCCGTTTCAGCAGGAACGACAGCTTCTCCCAACTGCTGGGCCATGTTAAACAACTTACACTCGAAGCCTATAAACATGAAGCCTTTCCTTTCGACGAACTGGTAAACAGCCTGCACCTCGGCCGCGATCTCAGCAGAACCCCCCTCTTCGACGTAATGATAGTATTGCAGAATGCCGGTGGATCCGTAGAAGATATGCAGCAGTATGTACACGATATAAAGATTGCGCCCTATAAGAAAGAAGAACAGCAGAACAGTAAATTCGACCTCACTTTCTCCTTTGAAGAAAAGGGCGATACCTTACAGGTAAACATAGAATACAATAGTGATATATACAACCGCACTACAGCCGAACAATTAATTAAACATTTTGAACAGCTCGCCACGGCAATAGTCGCATCACCCGATAAGCCCATCAGCCGGTTGTCTTTTCTTTCAGAGGAAGAACAGCATCAGTTGATCCGTGATTTTAATGATACCGGATGCCCTTACCCGGCAGACAAAACCATTGTACAACTTTTTGAAGAAAGAGTGGAAATGATGCCCGGTAACATCGCGCTGGTTGATGGGGATAAAAAACTGAGCTATCAGCAGCTTAATGAAAGGGCCAACTGTTTCGCAGCCTTCCTGATAGACAGGTACAGCATACAGCCGGGCGATCTTGTAGGAGTTGAGCTTGAACGCAGTGATGCCCTGCTTGTATCGATATTTGCAGTGCTGAAATGTGGTGCAGCCTATGTACCGGTCGACCCGGCTTACCCGCGCGATCGTATTGCTTATATTATTAACGACAGCCAGTGTAAGCTGCACATCGATAAAGAACTCGTAAAAGAGTTTCTTTCAGAAGAAGATAAATATACGGCCGCCAACCCGGGCATCGCGGTAACGCCCGCCGATACCATTTTTGCCATCTATACGTCGGGGTCTACAGGCCTGCCAAAAGGCTCTGCCATCCCCGGCAGGGCAATGGTCAACCTCTGTCACTGGTTTATGACCAGTTTCGGCTTTTCTGATAAAGACAGGTCAACACTCTGCGCCGGGGTCTCGTTCGATGCATCCGCCTGGGAGATATTCCCTGCCATGCTGGCAGGCGCTGCACTTTTTGTAGTACCAGAAGAAACACGCTACGATGTTCATGCACTCTCGGCATACTATGAAGCAAATAATATCACCGTAAGCTTTCTTACTACACAACTGGGCGAGCAGTTTGTCAGTTCGGAAGACAATAAATCACTGCGTCTGCTTACACTGGGTGGTGATAAGCTTAATACTTACGCGCGTCGTGATTATACTGTGGTGAATGTATATGGCCCTTCCGAAAATACCATACTCACCACCTCTTTTATTGTAGAAGAATATTCCCACAATATTCCCATTGGCAAACCCATCAGTAACGAAAGTATTTACATCTTGAGCGAGGATATGCAGTTGCAGCCCATTGGTGTAGCAGGGGAGATATGTATCGCGGGTGCAGGACTGGCAGATGGTTACCTGAACCGGCCGGAATTAACAAGAGAAAAGTTTATCAGCAACCCCTTTGCTCCGGGAACGAAACTATACCGGTCAGGCGATCTTGGCCGCTGGTTGCCCAATGGTAATATAGAATTTATCGGCCGTCGCGACAGCCAGGTAAAGATCAGGGGTTTCCGTATAGAAACAGGCGAGATTGAAGCAGTATTACAACAGCATGCAGCCATCAGTTCTGCCGTAGTAACAGCAAGGGTCAACCGCAGGGGCGATAAGGAACTGGTAGCCTATATCGTAAGTAAAGAACCTGTCGACATTGCAGAATTGCGGAACTTCCTCGGTAACACGTTGCCCGGCTATATGATACCAGCCTGCTTTGTACCGCTCACCGGATTACCCTTTAACGCCAATGGCAAGGTAGAGAAACAACGTTTGCCCGATCCCGAAGGCCTTGGCCTTACCACAAATGAAGTGTATATAGCACCCCGCAACGAAACGGAAGAAAAGCTGGTAGCCATCTGGAAAGAGATACTCGGTTGCGGGCGGATAGGAGTAAAGGATAATTTCTTCGAGATGGGTGGACACAGTCTTAATGCCACAAAGATGGCGTCGAAAGTCATTCATGAGTTTCATGTAAAGATCAGTATACAAAACGTATTTAAGAACCCAACAATAGAGCATCTGAGCGAGCAGATATTATTTGTGCTCGACCAGAATGACAGGAAAAAAGAAAAAGAAAGATTAACAGAAATAGAACTATGAAAAGTTTATTAGCACGAATTAGAAACAATGGTCTCCTGCTGGAACTGGTAAACGGCGAATTGAAAATGTTTGGCGATGGGTCGGCTATTGATCCGGAACTGCTCCGTGAAATCAGGGAAAGAAAAAAAGAGCTGGTAGAATTTTTGAAAGAGAACAGCCAGAATGCCACTGACGATGTACAGGTAAATATACCGCTTGTACCCATACAGGCCGATTATCCACTGTCTTCCTCACAACGCAGGCTCTGGGTAATGAGCCAGTTTGACGAAGCCAATATTGCGTATAATATGCCCGCGGTGTATGTATTCGAAGGTCACCTTAACCAGGATGCCCTTGCCTTTGCTTTTAACACCCTGATTGAGAGACATGAGAGCCTGCGCACTGTGTTTAAGGAAAATGCATTTGGCGAAGTGCGGCAGGTAGTGCTGCCACCAGAGCAGGCAGGTTTTGAGATCGAATACACCGACCTGCGTGAGTTCCCCGAACAGGACAAAATGGTAAAGGCACAAGTAGGCCATGACCTTGTAAGGCCATTTGATCTGGCTCGTGGCCCTATGATAAGGGCCAGCCTGATACAGGTTACAGATAATAGGTGGATATTCATTTATGCCATGCATCATATCGTAAGCGATGGCTGGTCAATGACAGTACTTATCAGCGAGCTTATGCAACTGTACAACGCGTACTGCGAAGGCAAACCCAACCCGTTACAACCACTGCGCATCCAGTATAAGGATTATGCAGCCTGGCAGGCAGGGCAGTTGAGCGGCGCAGCACTGGAGGCACACCGCAACTACTGGCTCGAACAATTCTCCGGCGAAATTCCCCTTCTTGAATTTCCTGCCGATTATCCACGGCCTTCAGTAAAAAGCTATAATGGCGGTGCCATACACAGGCGTATCAGCGCAGCACACAGTAAGGCTGTTAAGGCTCTTTGCCAGGAACAGGGAAGCACCCTGTTTATGGGGCTGCTTGCGGCTGTAAATGCTGTACTGTATCATTATACCAGGCAGGAAGATATCATCACAGGCACACAGATTGCCGGACGTGAACACGCCGACCTTGATAGCCAGATCGGTTTCTACCTCAATACGCTCGCATTACGTACGCGTTTTAAGGCAACCGATTCATTCAGCAGCCTGCTGGAGAATGTAAGATCTCTTACACTGGGTGCTTATGCCCACCAGGTATTCCCTTTTGATGAGCTTGTAAATGCATTGCCGGTTCAGCGGGATATGAGCCGTACACCTTTGTTCGATGTGTCGGTAGTGCTGCATAATACAGACGACATAGGCGGTCGCGAAGCCACCGGCCCGGACGCGCTGCATATCAGCCTTTATCCCGACCAGGAAAGCCACAGCGGACTGTATGAGCTGGCTTTCGACTTTCGTGAAGTCGGAGAGGAGATACACTGCATGATCGTGTATAACAGTGATGTATATGCCGAAGCAAGCATACAGCGCCTCGCTGAGCACTTTGAAGCGCTCCTTGGTGCAGCCGCAGCCGCACCCGCTACACCTGTTAATGCCCTTCAGTTTATTTCTGCAGAGGAAGAACGGCAACTGGTGCATGGATTTAACCAGCAGTCCGTTGTGAGCTATATGTCTGATAAGTCAGTAACAGCGCTGTTTGCAGAGCAGGTTGCGCAAACCCCCGATAGCACGGCATTGGTTTTTGAAAATACAAGTCTTACCTATAAACAGTTACACGATAAGTCCGACGCACTAGCTGCTTACCTGCTCGGGAATCACGCCATTGAGCCCGGCGATATGGTGGGTATCATGCTCGACCGGTCCGAACAGCTCATCATCGCTATTCTGGGTATCCTGAAAGCAGGAGCAGCCTATGTACCGCTCGATCCAGATTATCCCCGTGCACGTAAAGCATTCATGGTTCAGGATACCGGTATTAAAGCGCTGATCACTTCTACAGACTATATGTTTGAAGTGGATTATTATACCGGGGCCCTTATCGCGCTCGACGTACAGCTCGACGAGATGGCTCCGCCTGCTGAACCGCTGAAAGCCATACCACAACCCCGGGATCTTGCCTATGTAATGTACACCTCCGGTACCACCGGTAACCCCAAGGGAGTGCTGGTAGAGCACCAGAACGTGGTGCGGCTTGTAAAGCCCGGCCAGTATGCAGGTATTACCGGAACGGAAACCATCCTGTCTACCGGCGCCGTTTCTTTTGATGCTACCACTTTCGAATACTGGGCTGCATTACTCAATGGCGGCCGGCTCGTGATGTGCCGCAAAGAAACCCTGCTCGACGAACAAAAACTTGCAGCCGCCATCCGCGAATATGGTATAGATACCATGTGGTTTACAGCCGGCTGGTTAAACCAGTTGGTTGATAAGAATATTGAGCTCTTCAGCGGGTTAAAGACGCTCATGGCGGGTGGAGACAAACTCTCTCCTGTACATATAGAGCTGATACGGCAACGTTATCCCGAACTACGTATAATCAACGGATACGGCCCCACAGAAAACACTACATTCTCACTTACCTATACCATTGGTGAAGTGAATGGCCCCATACCCATCGGTAAGCCTGTTGATAACAGTACGGTGTATATTCTTGGCGAAAACGGGGAGTTACTGCCCATGGGTGTGGTAGGTGAAATATGTGTTGGTGGGGCAGGCCTGTCGCGCGGGTACCTTAACCAGCCTGAGCTTACTGCAGAGAAATTCGTTGTCAATCCCTTTATTGCCGGCGAACGCATATATAAGACCGGGGACCTTGGCCGCTGGCTGCCTGATGGCAATGTAGCCTTTATGGGCCGCCGCGATACACAGGTAAAGGCAAGGGGATACCGTATTGAGTTGGGTGAGATCGAAGCCGCCCTGCAAAGACATCCGGAAATAGACGCTGCCGCCCTTATTGCGCGGGAAGGAAGCGATGGTGAAAAAGAACTGGTAGCTTATATCGTTAGCACCACCCCGCAGAACAGTATTACCCTCAATAATTTTCTCAGCGAATCGCTGCCACCGTATATGCTGCCGTCGCACTATGTACAACTGGATGCACTCCCCCTTACCAGCAATGGTAAAGTAGATAAGAAACGCCTGCCCGAACTGGAAGGCGCGGGCGTAAGCACCGGTATAGATTATGTGGCACCGAGGAGCGTAACGGAAGAAAAACTGGTTAATATATGGAAAGAAATACTGGGACATGAGAAGATCGGTGTAAAAGACGATTTCTTCACCCTTGGCGGGCACAGCCTTAAAGCCACACGGCTGGCCAGCCAGATACACAAAGAATTTGACGTACGTGTAGACCTGAAGGACCTGTTCAGCAGAACCATCCTTGAAGAACAGGCAAAATTTATCGATAACGCAGGTAAGGAAAGTTTTGAAGCCATTAGCGTAGCACCCGTAATGCCCTGCTATCCTTTGTCCTCCTCACAACGCCGCCTCTGGGTGTTAAGTCAGTTTGAAGAAGGAAATGTGGCCTATAATATGCCTGCGGCCTATGTGTTTCGTGGTGAACTAAAGAAAACGGCGCTTGACAAGTCCTTTGCCCGCCTCATTGAACGGCATGAGAGTCTGCGTACCATTTTTAAAGAAGACGAAACCGGTGAGGTAAAACAATATATCCTTGAGCCGGGTGCTTCTGATTTTGCGGTAGACCACCAGGATCTGCAGCAGCTCACTTCAGCAGAGCGCGATGAAAAGATAAAAGAACTCGTACAGCAGAGTTTTACACAACCCTTCAACCTCGCCACAGGCCCGCTTATCCGCGCTGGTCTTTACCTCGTAGCGCCTGGTCAGTGGCTCTTTACCTATACCATGCACCACATCATCAGTGATGGCTGGTCGATGGGTATACTCATCAACGAACTGCTGCAATTCTATAACGCTTACCGAAGAGCAGAGGCCAGCCCCTTCTCCCCGTTGCGCATCCAGTATAAAGACTACGCAGTATGGCAGCAACAGCAGCTCAGTGGTACTGCACTGGAAGCACATAAGGCATACTGGATGAAACAGTTTGAAGGCGACCTGCCTGTGCTGGATATACCTGCCGATTTCCCGAGGCCTGCGGTTAAGACTTATAACGGCTATGCACTTACGCACCGCATTAATAATACCACCACCCAGCTCATCAAGGAAATAGCGCAGGAACAGGGTGGTACCCTTTTCATGGCATTGCTCGCAGCAGTAAATACATTGCTGTACCGCTACAGCAACCAGGAAGACATTATTGTGGGCAGCCCTATTGCAGGGCGGCCGCATAGCGACCTGCACGACCAGATCGGTTTTTATATCAATACACTTACCCTCCGTACACGGTTCAGCCGGAACGATACCTACAGGCAGTTGCTGGATAATGTAAAAGCACTTACGCTTGGCGCTTATGAACACCAGGTATATCCTTTTGATGAATTGGTTAATAACCTGTCGTTGCAAAGGGATATGAGCCGGAGTGCTTTATTTGATGTGATGGTGATACTGCAGAACAACGAGATGCACGAGCGCGGTACAGGCATACAACCCGAGGGCCTTGAAATATCTGCGTTTGGCGGAGGGGAAATGCCGATGAGTAAGTTTGACCTCATGTTCAGCTTTGTTGAAAGTGGCGGCGGTATTGATATGGCCATTGAGTACAATACCGATATCTATGCCCCTGAAAGCATCCGGCGTATGATCAACCACTTCGACGTATTGCTGCAGGCTATTGCCGGGCAGCCCGATACGCCGCTGGTTGATTATGAATACATTACAAGCGATGAAAGAAGACATATTCTCTATGATTTTAACGACAATGCTTCCCCGCACGATATTACCTATACGCTACCCACTTACGTCGAGAAGCAGGTAGAGCGTACACCTGGTAATATTGCCATATCAACAGCCGACCGTACCATTACCTATCAGGCACTTAACGAACAGGCCAACCAGCTCGCGAATTATATCAGGGATAAATATGACGTTAAGCCCGACGACCTGGTGAGCGTATTGCTTGAGCGTGATGAATGGCTGGTGATCGCCCTGCTGGGGGTGCTCAAGTCGGGTGCAGCCTATGTACCTGTAGACCCGGCCTACCCGCAGGAACGCATTGACTATATTCTTGACGACAGTAAGAGTAAGTTCCTCATCAACGAAGAATGGATGAAAAACTTCCGCAATGAGCAGGCTAACTATGATACAGGCAATCTTCTGCCGCAGCATGATCCGGGTAATATTGCTTACATCATTTATACTTCGGGTTCAACGGGTAACCCGAAAGGAGTGATGATCGAGCATCGTAATGTGGCAGCTTTTCTGCACTGGTGCCCTTCCGCGTTCAGGCCTGAGATGTTTGATGTGGTATTTGCCGTTACTTCTGTTTGTTTTGATATTTCCATCTTTGAACTGTTCTATACGCTCAGCACAGGCAAACGCATACGCCTGCTCGACAATGCCCTTGCTATACCGGAATACCTCGAAAAGGAAAAGGACCAGCGCATACTGCTCAATACAGTTCCGAGCGTGATCGGTAACCTGATCAGAGAAGGGCAGGATTTCAGCAGCGTTACGATCATGAACCTTGCCGGTGAAGCAGTACCTGCGCAATATATAGAGGCGCTTGATACAGAGCGGATGGAGGTGAACAACCTCTACGGGCCTTCCGAAGACACTACTTACAGTACGATATTCCGTTTCCGGAAACATCAGCCGGTACTTGTGGGTAAGCCCATTGCCAACTCACGCGTATATATCCTCAACGAAAAGAACCAGATACAGCCTGTAGGAGTGATTGGTGAGATATGTATTGCAGGCGCGGGTATATCACGGGGCTATCTTGGCAAACCTGAGCTCACGAAGGAAAAGTATGTAGATGACATACTTGGATACAACGAAAAGATGTATCGTACAGGCGACCTTGGCCGCTGGCTGCCTGATGGCAATATCGATTGCCTGGGCCGTATGGATGCACAGGTAAAAGTAAGGGGATATCGTATTGAACTTGGCGAGATCGAAACCTGCCTGATGAAACACGAAGCTGTAGAAGATGCCGTAGCCATGGTGCGTACCACATCAAGCGGCGATAAGGAACTGGTAGCGTATTTGATTACCAGTAAAGAGATCAGCACTGCCGACCTCCGCAACTATGTTGGCAGCCAGTTACCCGCCTTTATGATACCCGGTTATTTTGTGTCGCTGAAGGAGATGCCACGTACGCTGAATGGTAAGGTCGACCGC
>CAZPXP010000019.1:0-90617 GCA_964590975.1 uncultured Ferruginibacter sp.
AACCCAAATATGTTATTGTGGGACATGGTGACTGGACAAGCGTAAAATCATTGGAACATACACGGGCTATGGCAGAAGAGCTAAAAAAGAAGAACTCCCGGTAATGACGGGATTCTGAACCTGTACCAAGCCCTGCCCATTAGCTGTAATTCTTAACAGATTGACTTACATTCGGTTTTAAGCAATTAAATATTACGACATAATATTTACCAAAATGAATAAAGAAAGAATCTATAAAATTTTATTCTCCAGCGTTTACCCTTTGTACATTAAAAAAGCAGAGGCAAAGGGCCGTACAAAAGAAGAAGTTGATACCGTAATATTCTGGCTGACCGGCTACAACAAAAAGACACTGCAACAACAAATTGATAAAAAAAGTGACTTTCAAACCTTTTTTGCAGAAGCCCCGCAAATGAACCCCAATGCATCAAAAATTACCGGGGTAATCTGCGGCTACCGGGTGGAAGAGATAGAAGACGAGCTTATCCAGAAAATGCGCTACCTCGATAAACTAATCGATGAATTGGCAAAGGGCAGGAAAATGGAAAAGATATTAAGAGAGTAAACCAGCCTTCTTAATCAGTGCAAATCACCTTTCAAAAATGAGCAGGCCAGTAGGCAAAATGAATTTGCAAAAATGAAAACGGCCGAACATCTATATCCACACTTCGACAAGGAATATTAGTTGGCCTTAAGTCTCAGATTAGTACAAAATGTACGCAAGACAGATTAAAAACAAAAAGGAACCCGAAATGAGTTCCTTTAAATCTTTTACTTGATTACGTTCCTAAAAATAGGAAGAGGCTTTATCAAGTCTATATACTACAAATTTAAGGAGAATTAGCGATATTGCCAAACATGAGGATAGAGCTAAGAAATAAATATTTTTCAGGACCAAGGTATGATAGATACCTAAATGCTACAGAGAATAATAATAAAAGGGCGAAAAAACTCTATAATGCGAACATACGATTAGCACAGGCATTTCATCCTATTTTGAGCCAATTTGAAGTTGTTCTTAGAAATAGTCTTAACATAGTCTTGTCGACTCACTTTGCAGATGCAAATTGGATTATTACTCAGAAAGCTGGCTTTATGGGACATAGTTCCTTAAGCAGATCAGGCTATTTTTTGAGAAATTGTGTTCAGAAAACAGAAGATAAATTAGCGAGGAGGGCTATAATTGTAACAAGTGGCAAAATAATATCTGACCAAACATTCGGATTTTGGTTAGCATTTTTTTTGTCACATCATTATTCATTGATTGAAGGAAAACCTATACATGTATTTGCACATAAGCCTGCAACACAAAACAGAGCAAGCATTTATAATAAACTTGATGATATAAAGAACTTTAGAAACAGAGTCAATCATTGCGAGCCTCTCTGTTTTAACGAACACAATATTGATTGCTCTTGGGCTTTAGACATAAGGAAAAAACTATACGATTTGATAGGATGGATAGACCCAGAAATGGTTACTTTTTTTGAAAGCTTAGACAATATTCAAAGTAAGATCACTCGCATAATGAGCATATAAATCCATTAACAACAAAAGTATTTACTAAGGCAAGACGGAATAATATAAAAACAACCATAATATGCAATACCTATCAGCAGTATTTCAGGCCCGGCCTACAAATTTTATCCTCCACCAATACTTTCCGTTATCTACCACAGTACAATATCTAAAAAAGTGACTCCCGTTTGAAACATCCCATTCCTTATTTCAGGGAAAGCTACACGAGTCGGATGCAGCCATATCAGCCTGTAGCTCCAATTGTTTGAGATCTATAAGACTTTGCATAAAGTTGGGAAACATAAAAAGCTGTAAATCAGCCAAAATTGATCTATAAGCAACAATCAGGCAGCTCCCGGGCCGGTATTTCACAGTGTTTTAACATAAACAGGCACTCCTTTAGACACATGATAAAAAATTGTTCAAATAAAAGAAAACTTCTAACTTTACTTTATTGAAAAAATTATTACTCATATTTTTTGTACTTATTGGATTAACTTTTACCTCTTTCGCTCAAAATAAAACAACCGCCGCCGGCGACCAGCAGTCAAAGTTGTTGAAGTTCTATCCAAATCCTGCCAATACTCCAGTGGTGAGTTTTGAGTTTGTACGTGGGTATGATAAATCCTATTCTTTCCAGTTATATAACTTCATGGGTAAAAAAGTGCTTGAAGTACGCACACCTACACCCAAATTCATCGTATCCCTTGCCGATCTCTTCCGTGGGGTGTACATCTACCAGCTTCGCGATAAAGACAGCCGTATCATCGAATCCGGTAAGCTCCAGGTCGTAAAATAAATCAACAATAAGATGGCGTTACCCGTTCTGATCAGGGATGAGCGTATGCCTGTACCCGGCAATACAGCAGACACAGTTATGCTCCTGAAACTATATCCATCCTTTTACAGTACCTGTACGATCAGAAACTTCAAATAATGTGTATTCTCCTGCCCGGGAATGATGGGGTGGTCGGCCGACTGGCTGTTAAATACCACCTGGCGGATACGGCGTTTGGCATCCTTGGCTGCCATCTGGATGATCTCGGTAAATAAGGGGGGCTGTACCAGGTTGGTACAGGAAGAAGTAACAAGAAAGCCACCCGGCTTAACCAGCTTAATACCCCGCAGGTTAATCTCTTTATAGCCCGTAATAGCCTTCTGGATATTATCACGCGTTTTGGTAAAAGAAGGGGGGTCCAGCATCACCACGTCCCATTTCTTACCTTCCTTAGCCCATACTTTCAGCACGTCAAAAGCATTCACCGTTTCAAAACGGCAGGTATTTTCCAGGCCGTTAAGCACCGCATTTTTATTGCACATATCAATGGCCTTATCCGATATGTCGAGACCGAGCACCGATTTGGCGCCATAATACCCCGCATGCAGTTCAAAGCTGCCTGTATAGCAGAAGGCGCCGAGCACATCAGCCCCCTTTACGATATGCTGTATGGCCCTCCGGTTATCCTGCTGGTCGAGGAAAAAGCCCGTTTTCTGGCCGTTGGCAATGTCCACATGAAACCGTACGCCATTCTCCGTAATAATGATATTCGTATCGAAAGGTTCAGAGAGGAACCCCTTTTGCTGGGGCAGGCCCTCCAGTTCCCTCACGGGTACATCGTTACGCTCATAAATGCCCTTCGGGTTAAAGCGTTCTTTCAGTATCTCCACGATCACCTCCTTCCAGGCGTCAATACCCAGCGCCAGGGTCTGGATCACGAAATAGTCGTTGAACTTATCAATGATCAACTGGGGCAGGCTGTCTGCCTCGCCGAAGATGAGGCGGCAGTTGTCCGAGTACCCCAGTTGCTGACGGTAGGCCCAGGCCTCAGCGATCTTCCGGTCAAAGAAATCACGGTCTATCTGCTCGTTACGGTCGCGCGTCAGCAGGCGCACCACGATCTGCGACTGCGGGTTTACATAACCCCGGCCCACAAACTTCTTATCGTGGGTAAACACATCAGCAATACCACCTGCCGTCAGTTCTCCCTCTACCAGGTTTACCTCGTTTCCAAATATCCAGGGGTGCCCGCTTTCAATACGGCGGCTGATCTTTTTACGCAGGATTACATTTGCCATGGCGCAAAAGTAACACCTATTCAAGTCCAAAGAACAACCCGGTACAGTAGTGCAAACAGCAATATGTGTCCGCACGGGGCGACGATATGGCTTCTGCGCCCCGGCGGCACTGGCTAAAAGACGGTATTTGTGAACAATATTGCCAATTTGACGCGTTGGTAAGGCTTGGCAAACTCTTTGACAATCGTACATTTGCACACAATTTTATCAGCATTATGGAAGAAAAAGAACTGAATACTGCCGAAAATGCAGAAATGGACATTAACTCAGACGCGGATATACCCGGAAATACACACCTGAGCAACCAGGAGATAGAAGAGAACCCGCAGGAGCAACTGCAGGCCGCCCTTGAAGAACAAAAAGACAAATACCTGCGCCTTTTTGCAGAATTTGACAATTTCAGGCGCCGCAACGCCAAGGAACGCCTCGAACTGCTCCAGACAGCCGGAAAAGAAGTGATCGTTTCTCTGCTGGAAGTACTGGACGACTGCGACCGTGCCGAAAAGCAATTACAGCAAACAGAAGACGTAACCCAGATCAGGGAAGGTATTGGCCTTGTTTTCAGCAAGCTCCGCAATACCCTGCAGGGTAAAGGCTTAAAAGCTATGGAAAGCATCGGTACCGACTTTGACGTGGAGAAGCACGAAGCGATTACCGAAATCCCTGCCCCTGCAGAAGACAAAAAAGGAAAAGTACTGGATGAAGTGGAAAAGGGATATTACCTGAACGACAAAATCATACGCTTTGCCAAGGTGGTGGTAGGCAACTGATCAATAAACCGATAACCGTTGCCTGACCGGCAGTACAATCCATCTGGAATTATGAAAAAAGATTTTTACGAAATACTCGGGATCAGCAAATCAGCCTCTGCGGATGAGATCAAGAAAGCTTACCGCAAAGTGGCAATGCAGCATCACCCCGACCGTAACCCCGGCGACAAAGTAGCAGAGGAGAAGTTTAAAGAGGCAGCCGAAGCATACGAAATATTAAGCGACCCGGATAAAAGGGCACAGTACGATCGTTTCGGTCACCAGGCCTTCGGCCCCGGCCGTGGCGGTGGCGGGCAAGGCGGCGGTATGAACATGGATGATATTTTCAGCCAGTTCGGAGACATCTTTGGAGACGACAGTCCTTTTGGCAGCTTCTTTGGCGGCGGTGGCCGCAGGAGCTCAGGAGGTGGCGGCCGTGCAAGGGGTACCCGTGGCAGCAACCTGCGTATTAAGCTGAAGCTCAATTACGAGGAGATCGCCAAAGGCACCAGCAAAACCATCAAAGTAAAAAAACACGTGGTTTGTACTACCTGCAGCGGCAGTGGTGCAAAAGATAAGGGTGCCGTGCAGACCTGCAGCACCTGTAATGGCAGCGGCCAGGTAAGAAAGGTACAGAATACTTTTCTTGGCCAGATGCAGACGGTTACCACCTGCCCCACCTGTAACGGCGAGGGTACCACTATTACCAATAAATGTACGGCATGCCGCGGCGAAGGCAGGGTGTATGGTGAAGAAACGGTTAATATCGACATACCGGCAGGTGTACAGGAAGGCATGCAACTCAATGCAAGCGGCAAAGGTAACGCCGGTGAGCGTGGCGGCCCGAATGGAGATCTTATCATCCTGATCGAGGAAGATGCACACCCGCAGTTACAACGCGACGGGCTTAACGTGGCGTACGACCTGCACATCTCTTTCCCCGACGCTGTATTTGGCACCCAGATAGAAGTACCTACCATCGATGGCAGGGCTAAGATCAAAATACCCCCGGGTACACAAAGCGGTAAAATATTCAGGCTGAAAGGCAAAGGATTTCCTTCAGTAAACAATCACTACGAAAAAGGAGATCAGCTTATTCATGTAAACGTTTGGACACCACAGAATGTAAGCGCTGAAGAAAAAACCGTTCTCGAAAAGCTTACCCACTCGCCTAATTTCCAGCCCAAACCCGACAAGAGCGATAAGTCGTTCTTTGATAAGGTAAGAGAAATGTTTGGTTAAGCGCCCCCATTCACAAAAGGTCAAAACAGATCATACTAAAAAGCCCATCGTTTCCGATGGGCTTTTCTTTTGCTCAAAGACGGCGTGTATTAATTACCCACCACCATGAATATATAGTCTTCCAATTTCTTGATCTGCTGTACACGGTCAAGCCCCCTCAGGGAACTGTTACCCGGCGCTTTCACCGACTGGAATTCCTTATCCTGCTTTTTCAGCTCTTCCAGCAGCTTGAAAATATTGTTGGATTTGGCAGCATAAGTAACCCCGTCAGCACCAGTATTCTTACCGGTAATGATACCGATCACTTCGCCATTGTTATTGATCACAGGACCACCACTGTTACCCGGGTTGGCCGGGATGGTAAGCTGGTAAGCGCTGGAATCTCCGTCCTGGCCCGACTTTGCACTCAGGTAGCCCGCACCGTAAACGATCTCTTTGCGTGGAAAGCCGAGGGTGAAGATCTGCTCGCCCAGGTCGCTGTTAATACGCCTGATGCTGTAGGGCAATATACCGGGGCTGCGGAAAGCCGTATCGGTGATCTTAAGTATAGCCAGGTCGGCCTTTACGTCGGTAGATACCGCTACTGCAGTAAAGTACTCCCCTTTCTTATTCTCCACATAAATGCTGCGCTTCATCGGGGCAATCACGTGAGCGTTGGTAATGATATAACCTTTACCATCGATCAGGAAGCCAGTGGCCATATAATCTACATTAGGCACCGGCCTTGGTGGTTTTACCGCATCTCCCTGTCCCCGCTTGATATTCTCTACCTCGTTTTGCGTCTTATTAACCTGGTAAACCAGTTCTTCGTATTTACTGTTGTCGATATTCTTGTTATAGGCCATATTCAGCCCGGCAGTGGTAAGCGAGATCAGACCTGCAATAGAAGCCGCTACGGTTACCGTACGCTTATACTTGTTCCACAGGAATACCACCTTAGCCTTACCCCTGAGCTGCGATTTGGTGATGACTCCTTCTTCTACCAGCTTATTCTCTGTTTCGTGCAGGCAGTGCCTGAAAGATTTGGTATTTCCGTAAGCTTCCAGTTCATTCAGGAAAAAGCTATGCTCTACCACCATCTGGTCGATATCCGGGTTGCTTTTGCGCAGTTCTTCAAAAAAAGTCTTCTCCTGGGCAGACATTTCTCCCCTGCTGTATCTCTCTGCCGCGTCCATTAATAAAATGTCATCCATCCTATACTCCGTTTTTATATTGTGCAAAAAATAGCTTCTTTAACCGCATCAGGCACTTATACTTCTGTGTCTTTGCATTATCCGCGTTCGTGTATCCAAATTCAGCCGCAATATCCTGCATATGCTTTTTCTGGATATAATACGCTTCAAGCAGGCTCTTACAGGGTTCCCCAATCTTAACCATAGACGTTTCCATATACGAGAACTGCATATTCTTCCGTTCGTGCAGTTCCATTTCCTCATCCACCGGCACTGTTTCCTGTAATCCTTCTACCGGTGCGCTGCTGTATCGTTGCAATTGCTGCAACTTCTTGAGCCATAAGCGCTTACCTATTGAATATACGAAAGTCTTTAACTGGCAGTTGAGTTCAAAACTGCCTGAACACGCTTTTTCATATAAGACGATCATAATCTCCTGGAAGATGTCTCTTGCGTCGTCCGGACTGCCGGTATTATTCAGTATGAACGCCTGTACCATGCTGTAATGCTCACGGTAAATGGCTTCAATTGACCCTTTTTCACTCCGGGCGAGGCCTTCCAGTAGTAATTTATCCTGTTCTGTAGTACTCAAACGCTGCTATTAATACGTTAAAGCTGATTTGGTAACCCAAAATCAAGCCGAAAAAAAATTTTTTATGATACCGGGTTACCTTTTTAAAGTTCCGGTATTAAATGTAAATAAATTCTAAAAATTGCAAAAAATGAAAAAAGTATTATTGGCTTTCGCAGTTGTATCTGTATTCGCTGCTTGTAACGAAAATAACGGTTCTACTACAGAAGTAAAGAAAGATTCTCCTGCTGTTACTCCCGTTAAAGTAGATTCTCCTAAAGTAGATTCTCCTAAGGTTGAAGCTCCTAAAGTAGATTCTCCTAAGAAAGCTGATGCTCCTAAGGTAGATTCTCCTAAGAAAGCTGATGCTAAGAAGCCTGCTTAATTAGGTTTAAGTAATAACTTATTACAAACATGACCGGTAGGTTGCTTGTTCGTTGACCGGTTTACGTGAAGATTTTCATATGGCAAGCAATCGTTGACGCCCCTCATATTCTTATGGGGGGCATTTTTTATTCCAGCCCGAATAGCTAAACATCTTACTGCATATTCACAAGCCTTTATAATTCTTCCAGCACAACTTATATTCAGGCAGCCGTGGGTTCTGCTTTGCCGTCAAACCGTCTATCTTTTGCAGTACGATCCGGTCCCCGCTGTTGAGGCCAATTGTAAGTACCCCATAATTCAACATTCGTTATAAGAGAGTCAAATATTCTTTTTATTCCTTTAGCATTGTAGTTACCTCCAAAGAACACTTTATTAGAAATAATATAATCTATGAGTATTGGAGTTTATTTAATAAAATATTTATTTACCGTTACTTAGCTAACGGGTACAAAATAAACCATCATCCTTACCCCTACCACCCCGAAAAATACCCCTTTTCAATCTCAGGCAGTTTATCAGTAATGATTAACCCCTCCTGTAAACTATTTTCTTTACTAACATTACGGCAATTTTAATAACCACAGCGCCAATGTTTATAATACCCACCGCAATGCTGAGCACAATTGTGCCCATGCTAATCAACATTGCCTCCAACCTGCCTCTGCTCTGCCCTTCCTTCAACAATATCGCCACAGGTAATGCTTAACTCACGGCAATCTTTACAAACATTACCTTAATATTAGTCAGCATCGCTACAATCTATGTAAGTTCACAGTCAAGTGTTACTGACATCGGCGTTATATTAACAAGCATTAATACCATAGCTGCAAACATCAAAGCAATGCTGATAAACAGCAGGATTATGCCGGTAAGAACTACCCTGCTTTGATGTAACGCCCTCACCCATACAGACGTAATTCTGCCGGACAAGCCGATCCATACGGCTGCGATGCATCTCGCGGCTGCGTAGTTTTTTTGGTGAAATAAACCGATCTCCCTACTTTCGTAGTAGGAATACAACCACACACGCAGATATGAACATACAAAGCAACAACTGGTTTTACTTTTTTTATTACTTCAAAGAGTGATCCGGGACGCTTTTGTTAGAACTATAATATACCATAACAAATCATAAAGAATCCCGGTCAAAAGGCCGGGATTCTTGTTTATATACATACAATGACGACGAGCAGAACTATTCTTACAGGTACCAGGGTGGCCATACAGGGCTATGCAGGCAGTTTTCACGAAGTAGCGGCCCTCCGCTTCTTCGGCAGGCAGACGCAGGCGGTTCCCTGTGCTACTTTCAGGAGCCTGGTACAAAAAGCTGTTGACCCCACGCAGGCCGATGCGGGTATTATGGCCATAGAAAATTCTATCGCCGGGAGTATATTGCCCAACTACCAATTATTACAAAACAGCAGGCTGGTCATTACCGGCGAAGTTTACCTTTCTATCAAACAGCACCTGCTGGCCAACCCGGGCGTTGCGCTTGAAGACATCAGGGAAGTACATTCGCACCCCATGGCCATACTGCAATGCACCGACTACCTCGACAGCCACCACTGGAAACTGGTGGAAACGGAGGATACCGCCCTCAGCGCAAAGCTGGTAGCCCAGCACCGGAGCAAACATATTGCAGCTATCGCGGGAAAGCTGGCGGCTGAACGGTTCGGACTGAATATCCTCGCGCCAAATATCCATACCCAGAAAAACAACTATACCCGCTTTCTTGCCCTCGAACCTGGGGGCCGTGCAACAACACCGGAGGGGGCAAACAAAGCCTCTGTCAATTTCAAAACCGATCATACAACGGGGAGCCTCGCTAAAGTGCTGGGGCAGATCGCCTATGCAGGCATCAACCTCAGTAAGCTCCAGTCTTTTCCCATACCGGGTGGCAACTGGCAATACTCTTTTTATGCCGACCTGGAATTTGACGGGCTGCCGCTCTTTGAAAAGGCGATGGCGCAACTGAAAAAAACAACAAAGGAACTGCTCGTAATGGGCGTATATATAAAAGGTAAAAACGAATCATAATGCAGGCAGCAGAACGGTTATCGACGATCAATGAATACTATTTTTCCACCAAGCTGCGGGAGATAGACGCCATGAACCAGGCTGGCAAAGCTGTTATCAATCTCGGTATCGGCAGCCCTGACCTCCCCCCGCACCCGGATGTGATCCGCGTATTGCAGGAGGAAGCAGGCAAACCATCGGTACACGCTTACCAGGGCTACAAAGGATCGCCCGTACTAAGGAAGGCGATCGCCAAATGGTACCAGTCGTCGTATGGTGCTGCGCCCGATGCCGACCGTGAGATCCTGCCGCTGATCGGCAGCAAGGAGGGTATTATGCACATCTGCATGACCTTTATCAACCCCGGCGATGCGGTGCTTGTTCCCAATCCCGGTTACCCCACTTACCGCGCAGCAGTAACGCTCGCAGGTGGCGTGCCTGTGGAGTACACCCTCCGTGCCGAAAACGCCTGGCTGCCCGACTTTGAAGTGCTGGCACAACAACTGCCATCATTACAGCGCGGCGGCAAAACACTGATGTTTGTAAACTACCCGCATATGCCAACGGGGCAACTGCCTACGGCTGCATTCTTTGAAGAGCTGGTACAGTGGGCTGCGCAGCATAACGTGCTGCTCATACACGACAACCCTTACAGTTTTATCCTGAATGCCCAACCCATGAGCCTGCTGGCTACCCCGGGCGCCATGGACCATGTGATAGAGCTTAACTCACTCAGCAAAAGTCATAATATGGCGGGTTGGCGCATTGGTATGATCTGCGCGGCGGAGCAATACATCAACAATATCCTCCGCTTTAAAAGCAATATGGATAGCGGTATGTTCCTGCCTGTTCAACTGGCAGCGGCTAAAGCGCTTGAGCTTGATGCAGGCTGGTACAAAGCGCTTAACGCTACCTACACGGCCAGGAGAAAAAAAGTATTTGAACTGCTCGGCCTGCTCGGTTGCCATTACAGTGATACACAGGGTGGCATGTTTGTATGGGCCCGCATACCGGATGGGTATGCCGACGGCTATGCCCTCAGCGACGAAGTGCTGCACCAAAGCAATGTGTTCATCACACCAGGTGGTATCTTTGGCAGCGAAGGCAACGGGTATATCCGCATCAGTCTTTGTGCACCGGAAGAGCGTTTCGAAACAGCAATCGGGAGGATCGGGCAAACAATAAAAACAACAGCGCAATGATAGTTACAGTAATAGGCACCGGGTTGATAGGCGGCTCTGCTGCATTGGTATTAAGGGAGAAAGGCTTTGCTACGCACATTATAGGTGTAGATAACAATGCCGGACATACCGCCGAAGCACTGCGCCTCGGTATCATAGATGAAGCTGCCGACCTGGAAACAGGTGTAAAAGCTGCCAGCCTGGTACTGCTTGCTATACCTGTTGACGGAGCGCTGACGGCACTGCCGCGCGTACTTGATCTTTTACAGCCCGGCCAGGTGGTAGCAGATATGGGTTCGTCAAAAGCACTGCTGGTAGAGGGCGTAAAAGATCACGTCATGCGTAGCCGTTATGTGGCCACACATCCCATGTGGGGTACGGAATACAGTGGCCCGAAGGCGGCGATACGCGAAGCGTTCCGGCAAAAGGCGGTAGTGATCTGCAATGCAGATGAGAGCGATGCCGATGCCGTAGCGCTGGTACGGCAGATGTACACACTGATGGAGATGCACCTGCTCGATATGGAAGCGCATGAGCATGATCTTCACGCAGCTTATGTAAGCCATATTTCGCACATCACTTCTTTTGCTCTTGCCAACACAGTACTGGAGAAAGAAAAGGAAGATGATGCGATCTTTGAGCTGGCAAGTGCAGGCTTTGAAAGCACGGTACGCCTTGCCAAGAGCAACCCTGCCATGTGGGTGCCTATCTTTCAGCAGAACCGGGAAAATGTGCTCGATGTATTGAATGAGCATATTACACAATTGCGGAAGTTCAAGAGCTGCCTTGAAAAAGAGAACTATGATTACCTGAAAGAGCTTATCGAAAACGCCAACAAGATCAAACGCATTATTAAATAATACAACAGATTACAATTACTATTGAACAAATAATTATGGAAGTAAAACAAACCACAGTTGCCTCTCTTATCCAGGAGAAGTGGAACAAACGCCCTCTCATCATCTCGGGGCCGTGCAGCGCAGAAACGGAAGACCAGATGATCGCTACTGCTGCAAGACTGGCCGCTACGGGTAAGATTGACATCCTGCGCGCCGGTATCTGGAAGCCGCGTACCCGCCCCGGCAGCTTTGAGGGCAATGGCGTAAAAGGACTGCCCTGGCTGGCACAGGCTAAAAAGATAACGGGTCTGCTTACAACGGTAGAGGTTGCTACGGCCAGGCAGGTAGAGGATGCGCTCAATTTTGACGTAGACATTCTCTGGATTGGTGCACGTACTACAGTGAACCCTTTCAGTGTGCAGGAAGTGGCTGATGCACTGCGCGGCGTAAAAGTGCCGGTGCTGATCAAGAACCCCATCAACCCCGACCTTGAACTGTGGACGGGCGCTGTAGAGCGCGTAGCCAAGGCCGGCATCGAAGATATCGGTTTGATCCACCGCGGCTTCAGCAGCTATGGCAATACCGAATATCGCAACGCTCCCATGTGGCACCTCGCCATCGAGATGAAACGACGCAATCCTAAATTGCCTATCATCTGCGATCCCAGTCATATCTGCGGCAGGAGGGATATATTGCAGGATGTAGCACAAACGGCCGTGGATCTTGACTTCGACGGGCTTATGATCGAAAGTCATATTGATCCTGATAATGCATGGAGCGATGCCAAACAGCAGGTAACGCCCGAGCGGCTTGCTGAATTACTCAGCGCCATTACCTGGCGGTACGGGAATACTACAGAAAATGAATTTGTTACTGCACTGGCCACCATGCGCGAACAGATCAACCAACTGGATGATGAACTGCTGCAACTGCTTGGCCAGCGTATGAAGATCGCGGATAAGATCGGTGAGTACAAAAAGAACAATAACATCACTATCTTACAAACAAGGCGCTGGAATGATATCCTCGAAAGGGCTATGCTTAAAGGTGAAAAACTGGGGCTCAGCAAAGAGTTTATCACAAAATATTTCGATGCTGTTCACCTTGAAAGTATCAATCACCAGAACAAGATCATGAATGCCTGACGAAAAGGGATAGATATATCCTGCAGTATTATATAATGAAACAAAGCACATATCAATTTTCTTCTTCGGCCTGCACGATCTATACGGATACGGATTTTTCTCAACTCGCGCAACTTGTTCCGGGCAATCTGGTACTGGTAACAGATGAGCATGTTTTCGCAGCGCACCAACCGCTGCTTGCTGCCCATCCCTGTATTGTACTGCCTGCGGGCGAAGCAAATAAGATACAGGCAACGGCCGATCATATCATCACACGCCTTATTGAACTGAAGGCCGACCGGAGCACTACATTGGCAGGTGTAGGTGGCGGCGTAATTACGGATATTACAGGGTATGCGGCAAGTATTTATATGCGTGGCATTCCCTTCGGTTTTGTACCTACTACCATACTCGCTATGGCAGACGCGGCGATCGGGGGAAAGAACGGCGTGGATGTTGGCCTGTATAAAAACCTTGTGGGCACCATCCGCCAGCCACAGTTCCTGCTGTATGATATGTCTTTACTGCACAGCCTGCCGGAAGAACAGTGGATAAATGGTTTTGCAGAGGTGATCAAACACGCTTGTATTAAAGATGCGGCGCTGTTTGACCTGCTGGAGCAGCATCACCTGGAAGATTTCCGTACCACCCCTGCCCTGCTGCTTGATCTTATTGAACGCAATATCGCCATCAAATGCAATGTAGTGGTGCAGGATGAATGGGAGAAGGGCGATCGTAAACTGCTCAACTTCGGGCATACCATTGGTCATGCTATCGAGAATACGCACCAGTTGCTGCATGGCCACGCGGTGAGTATCGGCATGGTGGCGGCCTGCCGCATATCTGAAGAGATCAACAACTTTTATTCAGCGGATAAGGAGAGGGTTATCAAACTGTTGCAGCAATATCATTTACCAATAGCCCTGCAATTCGATCAACAGCAGGTAGCTGATGCAGTATTGCTGGATAAGAAACGGGTAAAAGACATGATACACTTTATACTTTTAGACCATATCGGGCACGCGGTAATACGCCCTGTTCCTACCGGTCAGTTCAGGAGCCTGCTCTCACAAATTTTTTAACGCATGACAGTAACCATTTCACCTGCTGCGGCCAAAGGTCAATTACGGGTACCTGCATCCAAGAGCGCGATGCAGCGGGCTTGTGCAGCGGCATTACTGCATCGCGGTACTACGATCATTGATAACCCGGGGCATTGCAATGATGACCTGGCGGCTATCGCAGTTATCCAAAGCCTTGGCGCCAGGGTGCACCCGCAGGAGCAAAAGCTTACTGTACAAAGCAATGGAGTTGCCCCGGTAAATGACGGGCTGTATTGCGGGGAGAGCGGGCTTGGCATACGCATGTTTACTCCCGTAGCTGCACTGAGCAACCAGCCATTGACCATCACGGGCAGCGGCAGCCTTGTTACACGGCCCATGCACTTCTTTGACGAGATACTGCCTCAACTCGGCGTTAGTGTACAATCGGCCAATGGCCATCTTCCCCTGGCTATTAAAGGACCATTGGTTCCCGGCGATATTACTGTAGACGGATCATTAAGCTCACAGTTTCTTACGGGCCTGCTGATGGCTTTTGGTGCTGCTGCAACAATACCGGTAACCATTACCGTTACCAACCTGAAAAGCCGGCCATATATTGACCTTACACTGGAAGTGATGCGGCATTTCGGACAACGGGTAGAGCACGAGGCATACGGGCGCTTTACCATTTTGCCCAGAGCTGCTGCTGCCAATACCATTCACTATACGGTGGAGGGCGACTGGAGCAGCGCTTCTTTCTTACTGGTAGCTGGTGCCATTGGTGGCCATGTAACGCTTGAAGGATTAAGGCTCCACTCTTCGCAGGCGGATAAAGCCATCCTGCAAGCCCTGGCAGCGGCGGAGGCGCGGGTTTCTATACGCGAAGATCATATACACGTAAACGGGGGCGATCTCCGCGCATTTCATTTCGATGCCACAGACTGCCCCGATCTTTTTCCTCCCCTTGCTGCACTCGCTTCGCAATGTGAAGGCACTACGGTGATTGCAGGGGTGAGCCGCCTGGCGCATAAAGAAAGCAACCGCGCGCTTACTTTACAGGAGGAGTTTGGTAAAATGGGGCTGGTTATAGACTTGCAGGATGACCTGATGATGATCAAAGGCAAGGCTGCATTGCAAGGTGCCACTGTACATTCACGGCACGACCACCGCATTGCCATGGCCTGCGCCATTGCCGCACTCAACGCAGCCGGACCGGTAACCATTGAAGCGGCTGATGCCATTAATAAATCTTACCCTGATTTCTGGGATCATTGCAGGCTGTCGGGCATCCCCGTTGAAGGGTAATAACAGCTATTGCAATACATATATCGTAAATTGTACGCATAAATAAATAACGATGAATAGTTTTGGACGCCTGTTCCGTGTACACATTTTTGGAGAGTCGCACGGCTCCTGCGCGGGTATAACCATTGATGGCTGCCCGGCGGGATTATCGTTGAGCGAAGCAGATTTTGTGACGGACATTGAACGGCGTAAGGGCGGTCAGCAGAAAGGCACTACACCCCGCGTGGAAGATGATATTCCTATTTTTAAGTCGGGCGTTTTTAATGGCCGTACAACAGGCGCACCACTCACTATTTTATTTGAGAACAAGAACACAAGGAGCAGTGACTATGAAAAACAAAGAAGCATACCCCGTCCCGGGCATGCTGATTTTACTGCTGCTGTTAAGTTTGGCGGGCATGAAGACTACCGGGGCAGCGGGCATTTCAGTGGCAGACTCACGGTATGCCTTGTAGCAGCCGGGGTTGTTGCAAAAAAACTGCTATCGTCTATACACATCAACGCAAACATCATCCATATCGGTGGTGAAACCGACATTGAAGCCGGGCTGCAAAAAGCTATTGATGCAAAAGATAGTATTGGGGGTGTTATTGAATGCCGCGCTGGCGGCCTGCCTGCCGGGCTCGGAGAACCCTTCTTTGACCCGGTGGAATCATTGATCAGCCATGCCGTATTTGCCATACCTGCCATAAGGGGTATTGAGTTCGGAACAGGGTTTGCTGCGGCTGGCATGTTTGGCAGTGAACACAATGATGCTATTGAAGATGGCGCCGGGCATACAAGAACCAATCATGCGGGTGGTATCGTGGGTGGTATTACCAATAATAACGAACTGGTGTTCCGGGTAGCGGTAAAACCTACTTCCTCTACCCCAAAGGAACAACATACTTACAACTGGGAAACCGGCGGGCAGGATACCCTTTCTGTTAAGGGCCGTCACGATCTCTGTATCGCCTTGCGCGTACCAGTGGTGCTGGAAGCGGTTACCGCTTTTGTACTGGCAGACCTGATGCTCCTCGAACAACGTATTCCACGCATTTTATAAACGGCTTCATCCGGTATAACAAAAAGCGGCTGCTTCTTATAGAAACAGCCGCTTTTGTATTACAGCCTGTACTATTTTTCGGGTATCCAAACGTTATTGTTGCGGTCTGTATCGGGCAGTATCTTCTCTGGATCAATCTCTACGCGGGTTATTTTTTCCTGCACGGGTAACTTAAACTTCCAGTGCTTTGTATTTGTCCATATTTCTACAGGCAATCTTACAGTATCCTGTTTACCACTTACTGTTTCATAAGCTACAGAAACGGGCATGGCCATTTCGTCTAAGTTGTCGATGATCACGTACACGCCTTCGGATGGTTTGTTATTGCGATACACCACTTTGCGTACCGACTGGTCGAGGCGATAGTTTTCTGTAAACCATGCACGCCAGAACCAGGCGAGGTTTTCACCTGCAGCATTATCAATACTACGGAAGAAGTCCCACGGAGTGGGATGTTTATATGCCCATGTTTTAATATAATTGCGGAAGGCATAATCGAAACGATCGTGACCCAATACCACTTCACGCAGCACTTCCAGCGCATAACCGGGCTTGCGGTACAGGGCATTGCCGATATTGCGTTCCTTCATGGCATCGGCACCCAGCATAATACCTTCTGTCTGTTCGCCAAACAGAGAGCGTACGCGAAACTCATCCATGCCACCTCCTGACTCTTTAAACTCGCCATTATTAAAATCATCGTCTGCAAGACTGTTGATAAATGTGTTGAAGCCCTCATCCATCCAGCCATAGCGTCTTTCATTATTACCTACGATCATGGGAAACCAGGTATGTCCAAATTCGTGATCCGTTACTCCAAACAGGTCGGCCCCTTTGGCAGTATTGCCGCAAAATACAATGCCGGGGTATTCCATACCACCCACATTACTTGCTACGTTTACCGCACAGGGATAGGGATAAGGGAACCAGCGTTTGCTGTAGTTCTCTATACTTCCCTTGGTGTATTCTGTACCCCTGCCCCATCCTTCCTTACCACCATTTTCCGGCGGGTACACGCTCATGGCAAGCGCCGTCTTTCCTTCGGGGAGATTCATTTTTGCTGCATCCCAGACGAAGGATTTTGAAGATGCCCAGGCTACATCGCGGGCATTCTCAAGCTTAAACCTCCAGGTAAGAGAGGTACCCTTAGGTCTTGATGCCGGATCATCCACTTCCTTTTCCGTACGGATCATTACTGTTTTATCACTTGTACGTGCCTGCTGCATACGCTGCGCCTGTACGGATGTAAGTACATCATTGGGGTTTTGCAACTCGCCGCTGCAAACCACAATATGTGAGGCAGGTGCTGTAATGCTTACGTCGAAGTTGCCGTATTCGAGATAGAACTCACTGGGACCAAGGTAGGGATCGGTATTCCAGCCAATCACGTCGTCGTACACACACATACGCGGATACCACTGCGCTACGGAGAAGATATCGCCTTTATTAGTGTGCAGTATACCACAGCGGTCGGCACCATGTTCGGGTAAAACAAAGGAGTAGTCTACCTGGAACTGTATGGTTTCTTTTGGCATCAATGCTTTAGACAGGCGTATCTGCATCCGGGTATCGGTGATGAGGTAATCTGCCTTAGCGCCACCGGCACTGAACTTAACACCAGAAATATTATAACCACCCCTGAATGTACTTTTTGAATCACCATAACGGCTGCGTGCGTCTACAGGCATACGCAACTGCCCGCGGCTGGATGCGTTAAAAAGATTCTGGTCGAGCTGGAGCCAGAGAAAGCTGAGGGCGTGCGGGCTGTTGTTGGTATAGCTGATGGTAACACTGCCGCTGATGGTATTGGTAACATCGTTTAAGGTAGCGGCGATGGTATAGTCGGCCCTGTTCTGCCAGTAACCAATATTGGGACTGCCATCTGCCGAACGGCTGATGCTGCCCTGCGGATAAAACATGGGACTGAAAAGCTTACGGGGTACATAACGGGAATCGCTCCTGTCTTCATCATCGTCCTGCGCAAAACTGCCAAGCACAGTGGAAGAGAGTAAAAGCAACATGCTGATTTTTCTGAACATAGTACTATTTTATGCTGCCGAAGATAAGTAAAAACAACCTCTGCAACATACCCAATAGTACGGACGGTCGGTCACTCCAGGTTTTTTAACAAACTGCGCCCTTCGGTTTTAACAAGCTCATCGTCTTCCGTCTTGTTGGGCAGGGTGAGCATGGTTTTAAGGAGCTCAATAGCTTTATCTTTCTGGCTCTTGCGCTTATAGGCTTTGGCAAGTTCAAGATAATTGAGCACAAAGGCAGGATCGATCTGCCGGGCTTTTTCGTAAGCACTGATCGACTCGGCAAGTGAGGCGGCGGGCACACCACCAAAGAACACTTTTGCGGCAGCCCTTTCAAGGGCGCTGAGGTTGCTTACCTCGTAATGCCATTTACCCAGCACATGCCATGCTTTAAAGTTGCTGGGGTTATATTTCAGCGCAAGGTCTGCATACCGTTTAATCTCCCTGGCGGCACTGATCTTTTCCTTGCCGCTTTTACTGAGGGCTACGCGGCCCATGGCAATGGCCATTACACAGTTGGCATCGCTGCTGTTGGGATTAACCTTCAGCGCTGTTTCTGCGTATATCCTGGCTCCGGCATAATAATCGTCACGTGTTTTGCTGTCTTCAAACCGCTTACCGATACGGCTGCACAGCTCACTGCAACGGGTAAGGGCATAAAGATGCATGGGCTGTATTTTCAGCACTTCCTTGAATTTCTTAAAAGCGGCTGTTTCGTTGGGGATGGCTTCGAGGCGATCGCCCTCCCTGATAATAGCATTTAAGTCCTGGGCAGATACTGTAACCCCGGTGAACAATAGTAACAGTGATAAGAGTAAATATTTCATACAGGCATTTTAGGCTTAAAAGATAACAGCGCAGGTAATACCTACGGTGCCCGAAAAGTTTTCGATGGGCGGGTTTAGTTTACGGATGCTTATCGTGATCTTCTTTACCCGCTTATCCAACTCATGCACGGCGGCGGCGATATCCTGCGCCACATTTTCTAAAAGACCAACAGGAATAGCCATTCGCTGCCTGATGATGGCATATACATCAGCATAACTAACGGTCTGCTCCAGTTCGGTAACATGGGTTACAGTTTCAAATTCAAGTGTAGCGTCTACCTCAAACTCACTACCCGCTTCCGCCTCACCCATGTATATACCATGCCCCGCGTGAAAACGCAGTTCCTTAAGTTCGATATTGAAATGATATACAGCCATAGCCGCGCGATAGATTAAAATTCCTGATGGTTATTCCGGATTAATGTACACCTTTCTCGCCAAGATAACGTTCTGCATCCAGTGCAGCCATACAACCACTGCCTGCAGCGGTAACTGCCTGGCGGTATATCTTATCCTGCACATCGCCGGAGGCAAAAACACCTTCAACGTTTGTTCTGGATGTACCCGGTATGGTTTTTATATACCCGGCATCGTCCATATCGATCCAGCCTTTGAAAATATCAGAGTTGGGCTGGTGGCCAATCGCCACAAAGAAAGCACTTACAGGTAAGTCCTGCGTCTCTTTGGTTTGGGTATTGACAATCCGTACACCTTCTACTTTTTTATCGCCCAGCACTTCCTGTGTTTCCGTATTCCAGTACACTTTGATATTGGGTGTATTGAGCACCCTTTCCTGCATGACCTTACTCGCCCGCATAGCATCGCGGCGGATAAACATGTGTACTGTAGTGCACAGCTTGCTCAGGTAGAGCGCTTCTTCAGCAGCGGTATCGCCCGCACCTACAATGGCTACTTCCTTTCCTTTAAAGAAGAACCCGTCGCACACGGCACAGGCACTTACACCATAGCCGTTCAAACGCTGCTCGCTTTCAAGACCCAGCCATTTTGCAGAAGCACCGGTTGAAATGATAACGCTGTCTGCCTCCAGCCATTTTTCTTCGTCGATCTGTACGCGGTGCACAGGGCCTGTAAAGTCGACCGCCGTGGCCAGGCCATAGCGTATATCTGCACCCATACGGGCTGCCTGTTTTTCGAAATGCACCATCATTTCCGGTCCCTGTATACCATCGGGATAGCCGGGATAGTTTTCTACCTCAGTAGTGATCGTGAGCTGGCCACCGGGCTGGATACCCTGGTATAATACCGGTTTGAGGTTGGCCCTGCTTGCATAAATGGCGGCTGTATATCCTGCCGGTCCTGAACCTATAATAAGGCATTGTATTCTTTCTGTTGCTTCGTCTGCCATACGTGTTGTTTGTAATGAAGGTAAATTTTTTTTGTAATATACGTTTCCCTGCGGTGCACGGATTGACGGGGAACTGCCTGCCCGGCATAAAGGTTACCGGGGGATGATGAGCGTTTTATACCAGGCGGCATAACCGCAAAAAGCGCCCAGTGCGCCATTGGATATATTACCTATCACTTTATTAGGTTGCGCAAAGGGGTTGCCGATGCTCTGGTAGGCAAACTCCCATGTATTCCAGAAGGTAAATGTGGCTTTGTTGATATTACAGAGCTTGAGCGTTATGGTATCGCCCCGCCTGAAGTAATTGCTGTCGTAGGGTATCATATTGTTCCTGTCTACCCCCGGATCGACCCTTAACTGGTAGCTAACCCCGTCGATTATATTATCGTCGAATACGGAGTTCTCGCCCGGCAGGAAGGGCCCGCTGTTCTTTTTGGTAAAGTAGCGTATATAGTTTCCCAGGCCGGGAGGGTCGGTAGCCCTTGTCATAAGCACCACCTTATTCGTATCGGGGTTGAAAGGCGCTTTTTCCCACCAGATGCTATCGGGTGTTTTAGCCAGTATGGGTATGGTAGTACTGGCAGTATATTCTTTACCCTCAGCTTTTATATTTAAACTGTAGGTGGTATTGAAAGCTCCAAGGAAAGCTGTGGCCAGGTTGGCGCTGTCGATAGAGTAATAATACAAGTTAAAACCCGGCGCTACAGGTACGCTGTATTCTTTTAACCGGTGGGTAAGGGTGCCATTTGAAATGGTCACGTCTGCGTTATGTATAAACGTGCCTGCGAGGACCTGGGCATTGATCTTCTGAAAGTAGTCAAGGCTGCGCGTAAGCACCACCATGGGCGCTGTATTCTGTTCAATCTGTGCATCTACCACCAATACATCATCGGCATTGTTCAGGTTGAAATTGATATCTTTTTCACAGGAAGAGAACATTATCAGCAGAAGGCAACAGTACAATCCGTATTTCATAGTACAAAGTTACGCGGATTTGTTGATTGGTATGCAGGTAGCTGCAGGCAGGAAATTGTTAAGATTTTTTAACATTGGAGTTAAGATTAGTTAAGCGCTTAAGTAGCAGGATGAGGGCCGGGACTGAGTATAGAGATAAAAATGAAACATTAAGGAGTTAAGGGGTATTAAGACGCTCTGCCCGGGGCTTGAACCAGTGGCCAGTGGGAACACAGCCACGGTGAGCTCCGCAGAGTCCGGTTATTTACCGGCAGCGCCCCTGATCATTGCCTTTACACCTTCATCAGCTATTTTGAGGGCATCGGCGAGGGTCTGGTCGTCGCGGAGACCGACAAATATCTTGGCTATGTACTTGTCTACGGTAAAAGTAAAAGTGTACTGTTTCTGTTTTATACCCATAGCTTCCATCATCTGCTTCATCCTGGTATTGGCTTCATACACATTCCAGGCATCGGTACCGGCTGGCTTTTTTGTTTTTGCGGTAATGTCTTCCCCGCTCTCGCTGAGCAGTTGCAGGTTACCGGCGTACCAGGTAAGCGCCTCTTTTTTAGAGAGCGCCTGCCAGCGGATGTCGTTCATCCGTTGCACAGCAGCATCGTCGGCTAAATTATTATACACTTTCATCCAGGCATCACCATTGGCTGCTTCGAGGTTATACTTTTTGCATACCACCGCGGGAATAAAGAAGCTGTCCTTATTTTTCTGACTGATGGCGGGCAGCTCTTTATCCTGTGCAAAGACGGTGGTACCCACCAGGAACAGGACACAGAAGAGAACGATACTTTTAAGCATATTAATCTTTGTACGAATGTATGCGGCTCAAATTTTCCGGCTATACCCTGGTAAGGGTATTTTTACCACAACGGGTTTTGGTGTATTTTACAACGGTAAAAGTATAGTATATGGACCTCAAAGCTCAATTGCTGTATGAGCACTCAAAAGCGAACTGCAGGCTGGTAGTGGAATGGGTAGGTGATTCACAAAAAAGGTTTGATGCGCTCTATGCTCTTTTTGAAAAAGGCGAATACCGTGTTACCCAGCGGGCGGCATGGCCGTTAAGCTTTTCTGTGGCAGAGCATCCCAAACTGATCAGTAAACATATCGGAAGCCTTTTACGCTATATGCGGCAGCCTAACCTGCACAATGCTATACGCCGTAACGGGGTGCGCCTGCTGCAATACGTAACGGTACCAGAAGAATACCAGGGGGAACTGATGGATATTTGTTTTGAGTTTGTGGCTTCTGTGGATGAACCCGTAGCGGTAAAAGCATTCTCCCTGACCATACTGGCCAACCTGGCACAATCTTACCCCGAAATCATTCCCGAGATCAGGGTATTGATCGAAGACCAGTTGCCCAGCCAGTCGCCGGCTTTTACAAACCGTGCAAAAAAACTGCTGAAGGAATGGGATAAGCAGAAGAAATAGAGACTTTGGTATTATGGTATTACACTGTGCATCCCTGCATCACCATACCCGCCTGCCACCCGGCATGGCGAAATACATTTTTCATACTTATTTTTCTGCCCCTAAAGAGACCGCTATATGTTTACCGGGCCGTGCAGGTTGTTGTATAAGAACCTCCGGGGATTGATACGGGCTACCTGGTCGAACTCGTTTCCGGACAGCCCCCCCATCATATCGGCCAGCATATTTTTATCTGATTTGTGGTTACGTACCACGTAAAAATCTGTGCCATACAATACCCTGTCGCGCAGTTGTTGTTTATTGGGATTGCTGTGCTGCTGGTTGAGCGTTTGCCGCAGCAATGGCAGGATGGCAGCATCGTTGTGCAGGATATAACTGATATCGGCATATATATTGGGGTATTGCAGTATCATGCTGCTGATGATGGAATACCAATCGGCACCCTTCCACATTTGTTCCATCTTGCCAGGAATGGGTTCTCCCCGGGCATTAAAGAAAAAATTGATTCCGTTCTCCGGGTTACTCAGCATCTGGCGGCTGAAATTATCCCTGTCTTTTTCAAAGAAGCGATGCCATTCATCGTCGCCACCAAAATGACCAAAGCAAATTTTAAGATTGCTGAGGTTGCTGTTCATGGGTTTACCGGGTCCGTTAAAACCAAAGAGTTGCTGCACTTTTTCGCCTGCATCTGCTACCACTTTGCGCAGCAGGGGTTCGTGCAGCAGGCAGAGGTAGTTGAGCGGGTGTGTAAAGTTTACGGAGAACATATTGTTCTGCACCTCCGGCAGGAGCAGTGGCCGGTAATCGTCTGAAGGTTTAGTGTCAGACGTATCTTCCGCATCGCGTTTTTCACTGCCCATCCATTGCTCAAAGTAGGGATGCTGGTCCCACTCTTTTTTCTTGGCGCCCCTGTAGTAAATCACACCACGGATGCAGTGCGTTGTTATGGGCAGCTCATGATCGGCCGCATATTTCCACAGGGGAAGCAGTTGTTCATCGAAAGGATAATATCCCAATGCAGGATAGATCTTGAACCCGCTGAATTTTTCCTGTTCGATAAACGTCTTTACAAAACAATCATTCCAGACAGGCTTGCCATCAACAACATCATAGCTGAAAAAGTCTGCTTCGTCTGCCATACGGCGGGGATCGGCAAAAACGAAGGGATACAATATGTCGGGGTGGTTATTTTTTAACTGGGCCAGTTCGTTCATCTGGTCGCGGTAGAGAAATCCTTTTTTCAGTCCACCAGCTTCCATATATTCCATATCCATCGGCAGTATGACGAAAGCTGTTCCTTTAACGTATTGCCCCTTCAACTTGCTGAACACAGTATTTTGCCTTTCGTGAAAGGCAAAACGGCCGATATTGACATATCGCATAAATAGTTCTTTTGCCTGTTTACCGGGGATGGCGCCCAGGAAGGCCCATGCTTTTTTGAATACAGAAAATATAAAGTTCCGGCCCGCCGGTATAAAAAGGAAGACGATCACTATCACCATAATTTCAAGGCCGAGGCTTCTTATGGGATAGAGGAGATTATGTTTTTCGAGCCATTCCCGGGCAATATGCATGGCATCGGTAAGCGGTGAAGCTTCGGGTTCAACAATGAGTGTAAACCAATGCCATAGAATAAACAGGGCATAGAGCGTAAGCATCAGTACAAAAGCTATCTTAACAATATTCAGTATGGGATGCCGGGTGAGAAACATTTTAAGGTTATACTTTTTTCGTGCCCATTTTTTATACCAGGGGCGGTATGGCCAGTTACCCGGCCCCCTGTTGTACCACCACTTGAAAAAGTTAACCACCCACCGCAGGTTAATGAGCAGGTATAATGGCCACGGCGCAATAGACCGGGCAAGAAAGGGTGGCACATGATGACCCGTAAAGATGTGCGTATGACAGTTGATGACCGGCTGTTTAGGCTCGGGTGCTGCATTACGCATTTCTATTTTCGGCATTACAGGTTTGTCCATACAGGTAGATTGGTTTACAATATAGTGTTTCAGGCAGTAAAAGACAATGCCTTAACTTACAGCTTGTCGTACCGGAACTGCAAACCCGACAGGTCAGGCTGCATCTTTTTAGGCCGTGTAGTTTCGTACTCATACAATACACGTCCGAGGTTTTTCATAAAAGGAAAACCTACACTGTCGTAATCATATTTATCATCGTTGAGTATACCGTCGCTGTTGCAGTAGATAACGGCAGATACAAAGAATTCAATCTTCTTATCGAAGTCTGCCACATAAGCTACATCAAGTATATGCCCATAGGCATCACCTACCTTATTGAAAATGCGGAAGTTTTTGGGCAGGGGGCCTTTTTCTGAGCCGTAGTAGATAAACTTGCAATAAGCATCCCAGTAGCTGGCCGTATCGTAAGACGGGTACACAGACTCTCCGGGATATTGTGACATATATTTCAGCAGGAAGTTCCGGTCGTCTGCCGTAAGGTTAAACCGCTGTGCTGCTCCCGGTTTGTTTGGAAACACGAGCCCGATGAGCATACGGTGCATGTCTTCGAGGCTGATGCGGTTTTTGCGTGAAAAATCCATTGGTCCTTGCACCAGCGATCCACCACGATAATAGCCCAGTCCCATCGAATCGTTACGGGGGAGATAGGTTGTGGTATCCACCTGCATGGCCTGTTCATATATAGTACGACCGTTCATATCGAGGAAACGTATGGGATTGGTACGCCTGTTTTCTTCTTCCGTCAGGGGCACCTGGAGGCGGTGCAGCAGTTGAACGTCGTAGTACCCCCGCTGGTGAAGTGCCTTGTTGATATATTCCCGACCGAGGAACTCATAGAGGCGGTTATAAGCGTCGTTGTCGCTCACCATCAATATTTTTTTTATGTACTGGGCGATGCTGGGCTTACCATCCGGGGTATTGGGGTCGTTGTACACAGGTGTCTGGCCGGAAAAGGCAGCTTCCGTGATCATGGTACTGTTCCGGTCGATGCCTTTGTCTTTCAATTCATTTAGTCTTTGCAGGGTGAGCATGCAAAGGGGAAACTTAACGGTGGAGGCCGGGTAGAAGTAGCGTGCCGAATTAACGTTGAAGTAGTAGTCCCTGAGGGCAGGTATGCCGTTTGCGCTGCGGTCTACCTGGGTATAGATCACCTGCACGTTCCACGCTTTACGATTTTTGAGTATATCGGCGAAGTACTCCGGGTGCTGGTTAAGCAGGTTAACAAGAAAGCTGTCTGTACGGGTTGAATCGACCGGTACAGCGGCTGTTACCGGCTCGGCCGGTGGCAGTGGGGGTGTCTCTTGCATTTTTTTGGGAGTTGTGCAGGCACCCGCCAGAAGAAGAGCACATACAATGAGGCAAGGCCTTGTCATAACTGGGATTTTAAGCGAAAATCAGCAAAAATCTTAAATTGTCAATCTTTCAGCGTAAACAGCTTTTTCCCCTATCTTTGCACACTTCTTAAAAAACTAAACTAGTAGCTATTAAAACTACATTATTATGAAACTGAAAGGTTTGGTATGGTTTTCTGCGATTGTGCTCATTGTCATTTCGTTGTGGGAACTTTCCTACACCTTGGTGGTCCGCAACTTTGAAGGGCAGCAGAAGGTAAAGGCGGAAAGATTTGTGAAAAACAACTATCCTTCTCTCACCGGCGACGAACAAAAAGCTGCCGTTGAACGCCGCCAGCAGGAGTTGCAGGACAGCCTGAAAGATACCAAAATCTTCCCGATCACCGGCGCTACCTATAAAGAGTGTAAAGAAAGGGAACTCAATCTTGGCCTGGATCTTCAGGGTGGTATTAACGTAACTCTTGATGTAAGCCTCGAAGGCCTGCTGCGCTCGCTGAGCAACAACCCGCAGGACCCTGCGCTGAACACTGCTATCAATGATGCACTTGCCCAGAAAGTAAACAGCGATGCTGATTTTGTTTCTCTGTTCAGGGACGCTTATAAAGCAAAAAATCCCAACAGCAACCTGGCAAGTCTTTTTTCCGGTTCCGGCAAAGAAATCAAACCGACAGACAGTGATGATAAAGTGGTAGAGAAGCTGAAGCAAACAGCTAATGGCGCTATCAAACTGACTTACCAGACTCTGCAAAAGCGTATTGATAAGTTTGGTGTGGCGCAACCTAATATCAACCTTGATGAAAACAGGGGTGTTATTAACGTGGAACTGGCTGGTGTAAAGGATCCGGAAAGGGTACGCAACTATCTCCAGTCTTCTGCCAACCTGCAGTTCTGGGAAGTGTACAATATTGAAGAGATATTTCCTGCGCTGAAAGCGGGTGATGATGCGCTTGGCGCCTCACTGAAGGGTGGCGATACAAGCAAAGTGGTAGATTCTACCAAACTGAATCCTTTCTTCCGTGTTTTGTCTATTGCACAGCCTTACCAGGATCCGAAGAGTGGAAAAACGTCTTACCCGGACAATATCGGTTTTCTTTCCCTTAAGGACACAGCAACCTTCTTTAAATACATCAATAATGATGTGTTCAAGAACAATATTCCTGCCGATTGTAAATTCCTGCTGAGTGTGGAAGAGAAAGATGAGAAGAGCCGCCAGCGTTTTTTCAAGGTATATGCCATTAAAAAGATTCCCGGTTCCGATAAGGCACCGCTGGAAGGTGATGGCGCTATAGAAAATGCAACATCTGACTATAATGAGAACGGCAAACCCGTTATCAAAATGCAGATGACCAATTCCGGTTCGGCAACATGGGCAAGGCTGACAACAAAGAACGTAGGCCGTCCTATTGCCATTACACTGGATGATATCGTTTACTCTGCACCAAACGTAAATGGCCCGATCGAAGGAGGTAACTCTGAGATCTCCGGTAACTTTACTGTTGAGCAGACACAGGATATGGCTAATATCCTTAAATCCGGTAAACTGGATGCTCCTGCCAAGATTGTGGCCCAGCAGGTTGTTGGTCCTTCTCTCGGGCAAAATGCAGTTTCTGGTGGTAAATGGGCATTTATCATTTCTTTTGGTGTGATCTTCGTACTGATGCTGGTGTACTTTAATACAGCCGGTTGGGTAGCGAATATTGCGTTAATCCTGAACCTGCTGTTTACCATCGGTATCCTTACTGCACTTGGCTTTACGCTGACGGCTGCGGGTATTGCCGGTCTGGTACTGACGATTGGTCTGGCGGTAGATACCAACGTAATCATTTTTGAAAGGATTAAAGAGGAACTGACGAAGGGCAAGAGCTATGAGCTGGCAGTCAACGATGGCTATAAGCGATCGCTGGCACCCGTGATTGATGCCCACGTTACCACTTTACTTACGGCGCTTATCCTGTTCTATTTTGGTCTTGGTCCTGTACTGGGCTTTGCTACCACACAGATTATTGGTATCCTGCTGTCTTTGTTCTGCGGTATCCTTGTTTCAAGGCTGATCACTGATGTGTGGACCAAAAAGAACCGTCACTTTAATTATTTTACTGCTATCAGTAAAAGGGTATTCAAGCACGCGGCATTTAAGTTCATTGAATACCGCAAAGTAGCTTATGTTATTTCTATCGTAGTATTCCTGGCCGGTGTGGGCGCTTATTTCCACGGCTTTAATAAGGGGGTGGAATTTGAAGGTGGCCGCAGCTACGTGGTAGCTTTCCCTCAAAAAATGTCGAATGATGATGTTCGCGATAAACTGAAAGCCGTATTTGGTGATTACCCAACCATCAAAACGGTAGGAGACGAAAAACACCTTAATATTACCACTTCCTATAAGAAAGAAGATGGTAAAGCGGACAGCGCGGTACTGGCAAAACTTTATGAAGGTCTGAAAAACGATCTGCCTAATGTGAGCTATGCCGACTTCGTTAAAAAGAACATCCAGGGTACTACAACGGTTCAGCCTACGATCTCGGATGACCTGAAGAAGGGTGCGATCAAAGCAACCATTTTCGCTATCCTGATCATCTTCATTTACATCTTCCTTCGTTTCCGCGACTGGAGGTATTCCCTGGGTACGATCTTCGCCCTGTTGCATGACGTATTCATTACACTGGCGGTGTTCTCTTTCTTTAAGGACATCGTAAACTTCCCGCTTGAAATTGACCAGCACTTTATTGCTGCGATACTGACAGTAATCGGTTTCTCGATGAACGATACGGTTATCGTATTTGACCGTGTGAGGGAATACAGCAGGCAATCGCCAAACGTTGACAAAGGAACGGTGATCAACCGGGCGATCAATGATACGCTGAGCCGTACCATCATGACCTCACTGACAGTGTTCCTGACCATCCTGATTCTGTTCCTGGTGGGTGGCGAGGTAACAAAAGGCTTTGCCTTTGCGATGCTGATTGGTGTGATTACAGGTACCTACTCTTCTATCTTTGTGGCAGCACCGATCCTGGTGGATTTTGCAAAAGACAAGCCACTGGGTAAAGCCGATCTGCTTACAAACGACAAGAAACCTGCTACGGCTCCTAAAAAGGCTTAATAATTTTCTTTATAGTAAAAAAAGAGGGCTGCTCAAAAGCAGCCCTCTTTTTTTACTTGGTTATTTCGTTTTTTTTGTATTTTGTTTTGATAAAACCATTAATCTATGACAACCACATACTCCATTCGTGGATTTTTTCTTAAGCTGAAAGCACTCATTTTTGGAAGGAGTAAAATAGCCATACTTTTTGAAGCCCTCAAAAAAGATCCTTCCAATATGGATATCACCAACAGGATCAAGCAGGAATTCTTTGAACGTCCACTGGATGTTATTGCTGAAGTTGTACACCGTGCCAGCCAGGCCCACAGGAAAGCAGAACCACGGGCAGAAATACCGGTTTCGATAGATACAATGCGCAGGACCTGGGAGAATACTATTCACCGGGAAAGGGTGCAGCCGCTGCGATACTTTACTCCTACTACCAGGGGCGAGCTGATCGATATTATACAGGATGCCGAAAAGAAAGGACTGCTGGTAAGGGCTGTGGGTATGGGACACTCTTTTTCTGATGTAGCGAATGCTACGGATTACCTTGTTGACATGCTTTCATTAAAAAAGGCGCTTCCGCTCGAAACGGATACGCTTAAAGCCGGATTGGGCACCTTATACAACTGTGAAGCGGGTACACTGGTACAACAGATCAACGCTGATCTTGATGCACTGGGGCTGGCACTTCCTACTATGGCTGCCTTTGACCAGGAAACGATTTACGGCGCCATTGCTACCTCCACACATGGTACAGGCATCAGGGTGCCGGGTATGTCGGCGATGGTACGTTCTATAGATCTTATCGCGGGTGGCGGCACCTGCTGCCGCTTAGAGCCTACCAACGGTATTACAGATCCCGCCCGTTTTCGTGCCCGCTATCCCGATGGCAGTATACTGCTGATACAGGATGATGATAAATTCTATTCGGCGGTAGTTGGTTTTGGCATGATGGGTATTGTTTATTCGCTGGTAATAGAACCAGTAAAAAGTTTTTACCTGCTGCAACGCTTGTGGGTTACAACCTGGGAAGTGGTAAAGGCTAAAATGGAAAGCAGGAAGTTTTTTATTGAGACCGATGTATTGGGTGGTACGGTTACGCCCGACCCTGTAACGGGTGAATACCCTCCCTCCAGGGCACAGGTATTTGTGAACCCATATCTTACTAAAAACTTCTGGACGAAGAAAGAAACGCATACCTGCGTGGTACAGGTACAGACCAGCATTACAAAAGAGGAATATACTGAACTGCAGAAGAAAGCTACCGGTGAGCCGAAGAGTAAGATACTTGCTTTTATAGCGGATCTTATAAGTAATGGTCAACTGGGTTATCATGAGGCGTCAATAGATGGAGAAGACGATGACAATATCGTTGAAGAGTTGAGTATCGACGGTTTGCTATACCTGCTCAACAGTTTCCCTACCCTCACTCCGATTTTCCTTGATATATCGATGCTTGTACTCCTATCGGGCAGTGGGAAGTTCGGTAAGAGTTATATCGTGATGAACCAGGGTAAGCTGGCTGTAAAGAACTCGGGATACTCCGTAGAGCCGGGATTGCCAGTAGATGCTGCCAACAGTTTTATCAAGGGCGCAGAAGAGATCATCCGGGTAGCGGGCCTCTCGGCCGAGTCCCTTGCCTTTCTCACTTCTCCTATGTGCATGCGTTTTGTAAAGAAGTCTGACGATTATATGTCGCCTGAATACCTCAGCGATACCTGCATGACCGATGTGCCGCTGATGCTGGGCACAGTGGGTGACAACCAGATGCTGGACAGGTTACAGGTAAACCTGCTGGCATTGGGCGCAAGGCCTCACTGGGGCAAGATCTGCAACCTCGTGAATGGTAAAGACCTGATTCACGAAATGTATCCTAAGTTTGATACATTCCTTAACACCGTTACTTTCTTTAACCCCAAGGGAACCTTTAACGGCCGTTTCTCTTACAGAACGGGAATATCAACGATGCCCTTTGGCGGATGATGATGCAATGATTATTCCGCAGGGCCATTCTTTATGAGTGACAATGTTTCTGTATCCTCGTTATACATAGCGATACGGATGACCCAATTGGTTACTTCGTACTGCATACTCAGTTCGATACGCTCCTGCCCTTTGCCTTCTTCCTGGCCAAGCACTACCGTAGTAAAAGTGAGTGCTTCCGTAGGCTCTTCGTACTTGCCTTTAAACCGTATAATTTTTCCTGAACACTGGTAGGCTCCTGCCTTTAACTGGTTGTACAGCCAGCGGAATTTTTTACCGGCAGCCTTGAAGTCTTCCTCTTCCATTACTACGGCCTGCCAGGCAGCAATGGTTTTTTTATTGTCTACTGAAGCATACTGCACTACACTTGTACTGAGGCTACCGGGGAATTGTACTTTACTCTCGTACTCACGGCTTTGCGGATTATCGGAAATGAGGGTACCGGTGATGGTTTTCAGTTGACCGGGTAATGCCAGGAGCACCTTTTGTACTGCATCGTGAAGGGAAGCATCTTTTTTAATGAGGAACTGGGCTTGTGCAAACATACTGCACGCGAGCAGCCATACCATGGCCGCAGAACGGATAATGATTCGTTTCATTGGAATTGAAATTTTATCAAATATACAAAACCCGATGAAATGACAATCGCTTTTTTGAAATTACGGTCGTCATGCTTAAAGGCATACACGATACCGTTATGATGTTGTTACCGGAGAAGTCGCGGGAGGCTGCCATGGCTTGAGCAGGATACTTCGGGAAGGAAATAAAAAGAAAACACCAACCAGCACCAGTATGGGCAGGTTACCCAGTATGAGCAGGAATACCTGGCCTGTAAATACATAAATAATAAAGAAAAGCAGGGCTGCCACAAGCATAGCAATAATAGTTTTGCTGCTGACAACAGCTTCGACATGAAAGAAATACGTACAGCCCGCTTCATAATGCAGCACTGTTGCTGCAGAAGTATGAAAACCGTTGGTTACGAACAGGCTTACTTCTGGTTCTGAGAAGGGGATGAATACGGCTTCTTCTTCCTCCAGGTCGAACAGGCGGGTTTGATTAATGACTGCACGCAGGCTGAGCAGCCGGAGCAGCAGGTGACGCCGCCTGAGTAATACTATGTTACAGGAGACTGACGTAGACAGTAATTATTTCAGGCTGTTGATGATTGCGGTAAATTCTTCGGCAACAAGCGAAGCACCTCCAACAAGACCACCATCTACATCTGGTTTGCCGAATATTTCAGCGGCATTGGCGGCTTTAACGCTACCTCCATATAGGATAGAGATCGAGTTTGCCACTTCGGCGCCGTATTGGGCGGCGAATACGCTACGGATATGCGCGTGCATTTCCTGTGCCTGGTCGCTGGTAGCTGTTTTGCCTGTACCGATAGCCCAGATGGGTTCGTAGGCGATTACAAAACCTGTAAGCTGTTCGGCAGAGAGGTGGAAGAGGCTTGCTTTCAGTTGTGTTTCAACAAACCCGTTCTGCGTTCCGGCTTCGCGGATGGCTAAGGCTTCACCACAACAGAAGATGGGTTGAAGACCGGCTCCAAGGCAGAGATTTACTTTCTCAGCGAGCTGTGCATGATCTTCATTAAAATACTCCCGGCGTTCGCTGTGACCGATGATGATGTAGTCTACTCCCATGCTTTCCAGCATTTCTGCACTTACCTCTCCGGTATAGGCGCCACTTTTTTTATGATAACAGTTCTGCGCGGCTACGGCAAATATTTTACCGGGGCCAATAAGAGATTGCACAACAGGTAGATAAGGAAAAGGCACTCCCAATACAACCTGTCTTCCATCGGTAACGTAAGGATGGTTGCTGAGTAATGCTGAAGTAAGTGACTTTGCCTGTTCGACAGACAGGTTCATCTTCCAGTTGGCGGCTGCTATTTGTTTGCGCATAATATTGGTATGTTACAGTAAAAGATTATAAGGCTTCAAAGATATGGGTCAATAGTTGCTTTTCGGATAATGTAATGGCTGATCCTTTCATTTTTTTCCAGTTGCTGATGTCGTCGAAGGCTTTATCCAACCGGTATCGGTCGCCTGTTGTACCCCAGGAAAAGGAAGGAATAAAAGATGGCGTAAGCCCGTTACCAAATACATTACAGCAAACACCTACCGTGGTACCCGTATTGAAGGATGTGTTGATGGCTGCACGGCTGTAGTCGCCCATGAGGAGACCGAATTTATTTCCGGCCGACATGCTGCTGCCCGGGAATTTCAGCGTGATGTCTCCACCGGTATTCTTAACATTGGAGTTAGAGGTACCGGCACCGAGGTTGCACCATTCGCCGATAATGGCATCGCCCAGGTAACCATCGTGCGCCTTGTTGCTGTAGCCCAGCATGATCACCTGCTTCAGTTCGCCCCCTACAGTGCAATAAGGACCAATTGTGGAAGCTCCGTATATGCGGGTGCCCATTTTTACAACAGTGCCCTCACAGAGAGCCAATGGACCACGAAGGAGACTGCCTTCCATTACCTGTACGTTCTTACCAATATATACCGGGCCGGTATCTGCATTGATGATACAATGCTCCATTACAGCACCGGCTTCCATAAATACGGCTTCGGGGCGGGTGATGCGGTTGGTGGCAGAGGGGGATGCAGAAGGGTGGTTGGCGATGAGCCGGGTGATATCTGCACGCAGTGCTTTATTGTTGTACCGCAGCAGGTCGGTAATGTTGTTGAGCCTTTCGGCAGGCGCCCAGCCGGGAAGCAGGAATGGATCAACCTGCTCAGCGGGGGGTGGCTGAACCGCTTCCCATCTTTCCCTGATGGTATAGAGCCCAATACGCAGGTCTTCCACCCCACGGGTAAGCGTGAAGGGGTAAAAAGAAGCGGTGGCAGTATCGGAAAAATGAATGGACATAATGGGTATAAGTAATGAAATTACTGAGAAAGGGGAATATGGTAAAATTTGACTCGTGGTAAAGTACCGGGGCGGGGCAAAAAAAATCCCCCCGGAGATCCGAAGGGACTTAAAGTATAGCCATGAAAAACAAACTTCAAATAAAATTAGCGATTTATGCTGATTATTTTGCTTTCTTTTCGTAACGTTTTTTGAACTTATCAATACGTCCGGCAGTATCCACCAGTACGTTCTTACCAGTGTAAAAAGGATGTGAGGTATTAGATATCTCCAGTTTGATTACCGGGTATTCATTACCATCTTCCCATTTAACGGTTTCTTTTGAAGCTGCAGTAGAACGGCTCAGGAACTGGTGACCGTTACTCATGTCTTTAAATACAACGAGCCTGTAATGTTCAGGATGAAGTCCTTGTTTCATGATGATCAATTTTTATATACGGATTTTGCCGTATTTTTTTGTAATGTGCAAAGGTAAGGAAATTTCACTAATTCACTGCAAAATTCCGGTCTTTCAGCCTAGCTGCGCATATTTTCGTACTGAAGGGCTATACCGAGGTTCCAGCTTTTGCTCAACTGGATAACATCCTGCAGGTCGTCGATCTTTTTGCCTGTTACCCTTACAATATCGTCATTTATGGAAGCCTGCACCTTCAGACCGCTGTCTTTAATCAGTTTTACGATCTTTTTGGCGTCTTCCTGCTTGATCCCGTTGCGCACAATTACTTCTTTTTTGGTGATCTTACCGCTTGGCCAGGGGTCTTTGCTCAGGTCGTAGACCTCGGCGGCGAGCCCCTGTTTCATACTCCGGCTGATCAGTACGTCGATGATCTGGCTGATCTTCATCTCGCTGTCGGCTTCAAGATCAACTTTAAAGTCCTTTTTATTCAAATCGATCACTACGTGGCTGTCTTTAAAGTCGAACCGGTTGATGATCTCCTTTTTTACTGTGTTGATGGCATTGTCTAAGGTTTGCAGGTCTACCTTGCTGGTAATATCAAATGAAGGCATAGTAATGTGTTGAAAGTTAATAATCAGGTCTGTCAGTTGCAAAGATAAAAAAACCCGCTGTTTGCACAACGGGTTTCGTTTGACAGTGGGTATGACTAACTACCGGATTTAACCCTGCCCTTTTCTGCATCAGCCCCGCCAATCTGCCTGCGGGAAGCTGCCGGTTTACCCTTGCCAAAACGATAAGTAAAGCTCAGTGACAGTTGCCTGCTATCGCGCTGCTGCTTGAACCAGGTATCGATGTACGAGTATTCAGCAACACCTTTGAATTTCTGGCTCCAGAATATATCTCTTGCAGACAGTTTGATCGTGCCTTTGTTCTCCATGACATTCTTAGAGATTCCTGCATTGAGCATACCCATGTCGCTGATCATCAGGATACCATCGGCCCTTTTACTGCGGTACATACCATCAATGCTCGCCTTCCAGCCTTTGTTAAAGCTCATCTGGGCTGAGAGATTAGAGGTAAGGTAAGTACTGCTGAGATCTACATTGGTATTGTTCAGGAAGCCTTTAAAGTGGTTATAGCTTAGGTTGTTGTACAGGTTGATAGATAACCATTTCTGTACAGGCAGCGACAGGTTAACGGCGAGGCCGATCTGTTCCTGGCTGGCGATGTTGCTTTTCTTTACATAAGTTTCCTGTTTGAGCTCATTCTGTTCAAATACGCTTTCGATCAGGTCGGTGGCTTTGTAATAGTTGAGCGTAGTATTCAGGAGATTTTTGTAAGTATGGCTCAGTTCGACGTTATGTGCAAACTGCGGCCGGAGCATGGGGTTACCGGTTTCGTAGGTGTAACGGTCCAGGAAGAAGAAAAATGGATTAAGGTCCGAATAGTCGGGGCGTTCAATCCTTCTGCCATAGTTAAGGCTGAAGCTGTTGGCATCGTTCAGCTTATATCCGAGATAGGCAGTAGGAAACAGTTGAGAATAATTCCTGCTGAAATGCTGACCTGTTGTTAACTGGTTGCCTTTGGAAACGGTATTCTCAAAGCGCAATCCAACCTGCATATCCCATTTTTTGTTCAATGGTGTGTTTAAGCTTAAGTAGGCGGCCTGTATCTGTTCTTCGTATACAAAGTGATTACTCCTGTTTGCATCTGGTGTACGGATATTGTTGCGGAGGCTATCGTACTTTACATTATTGTCTGTCTTTACACTGCTCCATTTCAAACCAGCTTCAAGGCGGGCATTGTCTTTGAGCGGGCGGGAATAGTCTGTTTTGGCACTGTAAATGGTAACATCTGAAGGCAGATTGCCGAGCAAGGTATCATTGGGAGCGATCTTACTGCCAGAAGCATCATAAAAATAATTAGAGAGCGCCTGGCTATTGGTTGAGCTGTAGTTGATATAATCGAAGTCAGCAGTAATTTCCTGTCCGGTACTGTCGAATATATGGCGGAAGTTCAGGTTACTGCTGAAGTTCTTCCAGTTCATGTCCATGTTTGTGGTAGACAGGGTCTGGGCTTCGGGGGTACCATTTCTATCCTGTATCAGGGTGGTATTCTTGTTACGGAACTTTTCGGGGTTACTGTAGCCGGACAACTGCACGCCAACCGTAGTCTTTTTGCTGAGGCTGTAATCGAGCCCTAAACGTGTATCGATCCCCTGGCGTCTTACGCGGATATTTGCCTCCTGGTCGAAGATACTCAGCAGGTCGCGTGTAGATTTATCACGAAATTTACGCTGAATGATGAGGTCCTGGAAGCTTCTCTCATTACGGTAGCTGCTGTTTCCAAAGAGGTTGATCTTTTGCTGACGGTAGTTAAAATTCAGGCTGTGTGATGTTTTGTAGTGCTGTCCCTGTGTGTAATTGCTTGTTATACTACCGTTGAAACCGGCTACTTTATTCTTCTTAAGTTTGATATTGATCACCCCTGCGTTGCCTGCGGCATCATACCTGGCAGGAGGGTTGGTCATGATCTCGATCTGGTCCAACTGACTGGCAGTCATACTCTTCAACAGATTAGCGAGATCAGCTCCAGACAGGTAGCTTGGCTTGCCATCGACCATTATTTTTACGCCCTGTTTGCCTTTCAGGCTGATGTTACCATCTTTATCTACCGTTACACCGGGCGATTTTTCCAGCACATCCATAGCGGTACTGCCTGCGTTGTTGATGTTTGCTTCCACATTCACTACTGTCTTATCGGCACGGTGCTCAATGAGGGCTTTTTTTGCTATCACAGTTACTCCTTTGAGGTTTTTTTCGCTTGGAATCAACTGGAGGGTACCGATACCGAGTTCAGGTACAGCGGCACTTATCCCGAAATGATTGCTATAGACTTTATTATGACCTATGGAACTGGCCATAACGAGATACTGGCCGGGTTTTACCCCTTCGAACAGGAAAGCACCACTTTTTTCACTGTAGGTTGCTTTCACCAGACTGGAATCTTTTGCCTTAAGCAGTGAGATGGTAGCGGCTTCAATTACTTTAGGATTGTCACCGTCTTTGATGGTGCCGGAAATCTTTGTTCCGGACTGGGCCTGGCCGGCAAGGGCAAGGAGCAGGCCTGCCGTGAGGCTGAATACATTTTTCATGACTATACTTTTATGTTGGCTTTACTTTATGTAGTTATATGTTTTAATAACTACATCACAAAAGTAGGTACTTTGTTTTGCATAGTACATGATTTTACATCGAACGGTAATATGGAAGGATGGAAGGCAGGATAGCAAGCAGGAGAATCAGGAATAAGGGGTTACCCTGAGCAAGAAAGCGCTCTGAAATTAAGTTTAAATACTGATAATCAACAACTTAAGCAAGTTGCTTCTCCGAAGTACGCCATTTATAAATGATCAGGACGATGCCCGAAATAACCAAACCGGCGGAAATGAGCTCCGCCTGTGTAGGATGAAAGCCAAAGATAGTATAGGTGGTATTCACCCTGATTTTCTCGATAAGGAAGCGTTCTATGCCATTTACGACGAGATAAATACCAAATAAGACACCTGGAATCCTGATCCGTTTACGAAGGAACATAAGCATTAAAAAGAGGAGGAGCCCCATGATGGTTTCGTAGAGCGGTGTAGGGAAAACCGGTTGTGGCAGTACCTTATTATGTTCGTCATTATCGCCGGTGATAAAAATACCGTCAGCGTTTACATTCTTGGGATAATTGTAAGCAAACATCCAAACGGGGAGGAAGGATGGCGCTTTTACAGCAATATGTTTGAGGTGGTGCAGGCTGTCTACGCGTTCGGAGGGTACTGATGCAAGGGAGTCTTTACCAGGCACAGGTACTTTGCCACTGAGGAAATAATTGACATTCCTTTCGAGGTTACGCTGGTAATCGCCGGGGCCTGCAGCTACCACTTTAAAGGTAGTACTATCGGTGATGTATGCGCTATTATGAATACCCCAGTCGCCATCGCCGGATACCTGGCAGCCAATACGGCCTACTGCATAGGCAAGCATAAGTGCGGGGCCTGCAGCATCAAGCAGGTGCACCAGTTTCACTCCTTTTTTTACTGCATACCAGCATACGCCTACAGCGGCTACGATGAGACCGCCATAAAAGGTAAGCCCACTGGGCGCCAGTAATCTTTTTATGGGATCTTCGATAAACGCCTGCCAGTTTTCGAGATTATCAAAAACTTTGGCACCAATAATACCGAGTACCAATGCAATGATCACGAAGTCTCCTACCCTGTCGTGCGGCCAGATACGCAGTGTACGGCGTTCAGGGGTTTTAAGCTTTTGTTTGTTCTTTTCATACCATTTTAGTCCTGCAACGATGAGGGCAAGCAATAAGCCACTTAAAATATGTCCTGATGAAGAAAAGATGTATTCCTGTGCAGTGATGTGCTCGGGTTTATCAAAGAAGAGACCGCCAAGTTTGTATCCAAAAATAAAACCTGTAACAAAACTGATGAGCAGGTCTGTAAAGGAAGCGGGCTTACCAAAGGTGATAGATTCTTCCCGGGGCAACAGCAGGCCTTGCTTTTCTTTGCGCTGCAGTTCGCGTCGGAGCACAATGGCTGCTGCGATAAATGAGCAGGCTACCATCAAACCGAAGGTATTCAGGAACATCAACCCCTTCCACTCTACTCCGAACCAGGCCCTGAAAACGTAATATAAATTGGGATACATGCTGTTGCCGTTGATTGTACAATAAGGTAATGAAGTTGCAAGATATTAATTATATGCGCATAAAGCGGGGTATACTTAAGTGCGATATAAAAAATCCCGCAGATGGTATTCTGCGGGACGACTTACGCTACATCCATAAATGAATTAGTTGCAATGCTGATTGAAAGCACCTATGAGGTTATCGGCGATCATCTGCGCACTTCTTCCTTCGATCATGTGGCGCTCAATAAAGTGCACCAACTGCCCGTCTTTAAACAGGGCGATGGAGGGAGAAGAAGGGGGATAAGGCATCAGGTGCTCACGAATTTTTTTAACGGCATCTACGTCAAAACCAGCAAAACTGGTAGTGATGTGATCGGGTTTTTTAGCTCCTTCTGTTACAGCCTTTAGTACTCCGGGCCTCGCTGTACCTGCGCTACAGCCACATACTGAGTTGATCACCACCAGGGTCGTTCCCTTTTCGCCCAGGGTTTTCTCTACATCATCGGCAGTCAACAATTCGGTAAAGCCATTTTCGGTAAGCTCTTCCTTCATTGGTATTACAATCTCTGCTGGATACATAAAATATAAATTTTGAATTGGATAACAAAATTAAGGCAGCAGGCAGTAAGATGATACGATAAGGAGATACAGACTAAATAAATTACGCATTTCGACAACTAAAAACAGACAATAAGTCAGTTAATAGTAGATCAAACAGACATTATGTCATTAAAAAGTATTAAAATAATGCAATATTGTCTGTTTCAATCCATTGGAACAGCATTTGAAATAGTACAGTCAAACAACAAATTAATAAACAAAAACTTATAGTTATGACATTGGTAAAAGTAAACAACCCGCTCTCCAAAGGTTTTGATGGCTTTGTAAACGACCTGTTCAATGAATTTCCTGCCAACTTTGGTAAAACCATCCGCCAGGAAGTACTCCAGTTTCCCCCGGTAAACATTGTTGAGAAAACCGATAGTTACCACGTGGAAGTGTCTGCTCCCGGTTTGGATAAGTCTGATTTCAACATCAAACTGGAAGGCAACCTGCTTACAATCAGCGGTGAAAAGAAAGCTGAAACTAAGGTTGAAAACGACAAAGTGATTCGCAGGGAGTTCAGTCAAAAGAGCTTTAAGAGGAGTTTTACGCTGGACGACAAAATTGATGGGTCGGCTATTACCGCCAAATATGAAAATGGTGTATTAGCGCTTGTATTGCCTAAAAAAGAAGAAGCTAAGGCTGGCAGCAAGGAAATTGCGATACTCTAATAACCGTTTTCATTATATACGCATACAGTTGGTTTTGATGCCCCTCCCGTTCCCGGGAGGGTTTTTTATTTGAAATTGTCAAAGGTCACTGGCATCCCTTACGGCGGCGTGTGTCGATGAGGTACTGTATTTTCCATCCTGCTTCCAACCGCACCAACTGAAAAGAGTTTACGCCGCAATGGCTGAACTGTCCTTTATAATAAAACTGGTAGGGCGTCCAGGCAATAGCCAGTTTGCCATCAATCTTCAACACATCGAAGGTAATTCTTTCGTCTGCTGCTCCTTTTTCTTCTTTGCTTACAAAGTCTGCAAACTCAGCTACAGCCTCATTCCTGATTTGTGTTTTTCCTTCCTTAGTCATTACTATTGTCTGCAATATTGCACTGTCTGCAAATGTACTTTTCAACAATGGGCCATCACCGTTCTTCATTGCTGTAAAGAGGTTATTGATCACTGTCCTGATACTGTCTTCCGTAGTCTGTGCTGAAGCAGATACACTGCCAAAGATGACTGTTAAAAAAAAGAGAAAACACTTCATAATGTTGTTGTTTAAGCAGTTTGGTAAAATAATTGGATTTAAAGATATAAATGAAGCAATATGGAACAGATTAAATTACATCAGTGGTTATACGGACTTGCGCTCGTAATACTGCTGGGCAGTTGTTCGAAAAAAAATTACCCTGACTCTCCTCCGACTGACCGGAGAGTGGTTTATGACAACAGTGACTGGAGAAACAGAAGAGACAGAGATGCTTATCGTCCACCTGTAGTGATCGTTATATCTGACCGCTTGGCCAGGTATAACCGCAGGGGTGAGATGTATTATGATGACCAGAAGGGATACCGTTACTGGCGTTATAACGACGGCAGGTATTACCTGGATGAAAGGTATGGATTGTACAGGGATGAACGGAGGAACTGGGGAAGAAAGTACAGGCGAGGCCACTAAGCTTTGAGCTGTTACTATCCTCAACGCTACCGGCATACTGCGGTTACGCATAAACAATCAAAGATGATAATGATTATACCAGCAGGCGCTTGCATTCGCTGATGAGACGATCTTTATTGATGGCGGCTGTACCTACCTCTTCGCAGACAAGGCCCCCGGCAATATTGGCTATAGCAGCCATCAGTGCAGGATCGCGGGTAAGTGCATATATGAGTGATGCCGTAGCGATCACCGTATCGCCGGCACCACTAACGTCGGCAATATTGCGACGGTGGGATGGTATGATGGCGTTACCCGCATCACTCTGGTAAAAGACGCCTTTTTCTGAAAGCGTTATAAAAGACACAGTATGGTGCAGTTGTGCTTCCAACTGCTGATGTATGGATTGCATCGTTGCGCTGTCTGCTTCGTCGCCCAGGAGATTGAGGGCTTCCCTTACCTCTTTAAGGTTGGGTTTAAAGATATCGGCATACTGGTAGGCAAAGAAGTTCTTACGCTTCGGGTCGACAGCAGTAATGATCTTTTCTTCCCTGCACCGTTCAATTACTTTACTGATAACGGCTGTACATAACACGCCTTTGTTATAATCTTCGAGGATGACCACATCTGGCTTTGTGGCTGCGATGCATTGTTCAAACGCATAGAGTATGCCGGTGGTATCTTTCCCTGAAAGGTCGGCAGTAATTTCTGCATCAAGGCGCATCATCTGCTGATTACGGCTGATAATACGGATCTTATTGGTAGTAATACGCTCTTCGCTTTGTACTATATAACCAGTATCAATACCCTGGCCATTGAGAAGGTCTGTAAGCTGACGCCCATCTTCATCACTACCGGTTACACTCAACATATATACTTTTGCACCGAGGGCACGCGCATTAAGAGCTACGTTCGCCGCACCACCTATCCGCTGCTCTTTACGGTCTACTGCTACCACAGGCACCGGCGCTTCAGGAGAAATACGCTCTACGTGTCCCCACCAATAGGTGTCGAGCATCACGTCGCCAATAACAACGACCGTTAACTGTTCGAGCCGGGCAAATAATTTGTCGAATTGATCTGCTTGCATAGTTCCTACTCCTTGGGCTTGCTCGCCATTGCAATATAATACACGGGTATACCGGCTAATACAATCACGAGGCCTGCTCCCGCGTAAAGCGGTTTCTGCAAAATTAAGGCAATACAAAATGCAACCGCCATAAGAATATAGATGGCTGGCAGTATGGGATATCCGAAAGCCTTGTAAGGCCTCTCGGCATTGGGTTGTTTGCGCCGTAAAACAAATATCCCGATTATAGTGAGGGCATAGAAGAGCACTACAACAAAGGAGATCATATCCAGCAGGTCGCCGTATTTGCCGCTGAGACAAAGTATTGAAGCCATAATGCATTGCGCCCAGAGAGCCCATTCGGGTACTGCATTTTTATTAAGTGCGCCTGCCTGGCGGAAGAAAAGGCCGTCTTTGGCCATTGTATAATATACCCTCGCACCGGCAAGGATCAGTCCGTTGTTACAACCAAACGTAGAGATCATGATCATTGCCGCAATCACATAAGTTCCGTTCTGCCCAAAGATGACATTTGATGCCGCCACGGCCACCCTGTCCTGCGGGGCTGTGGCTATGCCGTTCATTGGCAGCACACTCACATACATGATATTGGCTGATACATAAATGATGGTTACGATAAGCGTACCAAGAAATAGAGCAAGGCCAATATTACGCTTGGGATTTCGCACTTCGCCCGCAATAAAGGTCACATTGTTCCAGGCATCACTGCTGAATATGGAACCTACCATCGCTGCGGCAATAGCACCAATAATAGCCGACCCTGCTACGCCTGCGATAATATTCCCATCGGCACCCCTTGTCGTCATAGTCCAGGCATCTGTCCAGTTCGCATTCCATATCTCTGCTTTTGCACCCAATATCAACCCAAAGATGATCAGCCCGAACAGAGAGAGCAGCTTGGTAACAGTAAACGTAGTTTGTATGAGTTTGCCACCCCTGATACCATAAGTATTAAGATAAGTGAGCAACACGATCAATAGTATAGAAACAAGCTGTGCAAGATAGACGTTATAGGAACCAATAGAAAAGATAATATTTCGTTTGTCCAGTTCAAGCGCCGGAATGAAATAACCGGCAAATTTACAGAAAGCTACACCCACAGCAGCTATAGTAGCTGTTTGTATAACGGTAAAAAAACTCCAGCCATAAAGGAAACCAGCAAGAGGATTGAAGGCTTCGCGAAGGTATATGTACTGCCCACCAGCTTTAGGATACATTGCACTAAGCTCACCATAACTCAATGCAGCGGTCAGCGTCATAAAACCAGTGATCAGCCACACAGCAATCAGCCAGCCGGCGCTGCCAACATTGCGGGTGATATCGGCACTGACAATAAAAATACCCGAACCGATCATACTTCCTGCCACGATCATGGTGGCGTCGAGCAGGCCAAGGCTGGGTTTGAAAGTATTACTGGTGGTCATAAAAAAATCCCGTTTTTGATAACGGGATTCAAGTTAGCTGTTATACCGGGTATAAAAAACTTTACTGCTTACTTTTTTTCTCGGCATCATTGAGGCCGCTAACCACTTCCTTAGTGATGTTGAGAGCTGAATCCCTGTACAGCATAAAGGTCGGTTCGAAGGAAAGTATATAATCGTATTTCCTGTCTTTGTTATATTCTTTAAGGAAGCCTTCCAGCTTCTTATAGATATTCTCTTTGAGTTGTGTGCTCGATTTGTACAGGTCATTATCCAGTTCCATCTTAGCTTTCTGAAGTTGCTCCTGCATCTGTTGTATTTCTGCACTGGCAGCTTCCTGCTCCTGCGGGGTCATGGTCTGTGCTTTCTGCTGCAGTTGCTGCATACGGCCCTGGAATTTCTTCTGCTGTGCTTCAAGACTGTTATTTCCAGCCTGCTGTTTATTCTCAAACTCAGCTTTCAGCGACTTGAAATAAGAGTAATTGATTTCCACTGAATCCATATTGATATAGGCTACCTTACCGGTAGGGCCAGCCACTGCAGGTGATTTAAGATCATCTGCCTTAGCAACAACCTTTGACTTACTGCCAGAGAAAGCGTGGTAATAGAGGTACCCTACTGCTGCTAATAACACTACATTTAATACCAGGGAAAGATTCTTCATCTGCGATTTTTTAGTTTACTGTTGTTGCCGGTGGAGCCTGCTGCAGCCCTTTTATCCTGCAATTTTACCTGGCCGCAAGATACCTACAAAAGCAGACTTGACCAGCGTTTGCCTAAATTTTTGCAAAGCATTAGGAATTAGGGAATCATTTGATGTTTTTTTGAAACATTAAGCAGTTAAGGGCATTAAATGCGGAGAGAGATACGATGGATTGAGGTTAGCCGATCCGATACGACGAAAACAGGATATAAAAAAGGCTGTCCCCGCGGGACAGCCTTTGTATTTACAGTAAACCTGTATTACTCTTCATCATCGAAGCTCATAGCCTCTTTGGTAGTCATCAGCAGGTCGTATTCTTCCTTGCTGCCTACGATCATGTTTTCGAATTCTTTCATACCAGTACCGGCAGGGATAAGGTGACCTGTGATCACGTTCTCCTTCAGTCCCATCATCAGGTCGGTTTTACCGTTGATGGCAGCAGTGCTCAATACCTTCGTTGTTTCCTGGAACGATGCGGCAGATATCCAGCTATGTGTACCCAGTGAAGCTTTCGTAATACCAAGCAACAACGGACTTGAAGTAGCTGGCTTAGCATCGCGGTGCTCCACAAGGCGTTTATCAGCCCTCCTGAGTACCGAGTTTTCTTCCCTCAGGTCGCGCAATGTTACGATCTGACCTGAACGGAGCTTGCTGCTTTCGCCGGAGTCCGTTACTACCTTCTTATCGAAGATATAATCGTTTTCTGCGTTGAAATCAAACCTGTCTTCTGTATCTCCTTCGAGGAATTTGGTATCCCCTGCATCTTCAATGGTAACCTTGCGCATCATCTGCCTTACAATTACCTCGATGTGCTTATCGTTAATCTTCACACCCTGTAAACGGTAAACTTCCTGGATCTCGTTCACCACATATTCCTGAACGGCGAATGGTCCTTTGATAGAAAGTATATCGGATGGAGCGATCTGACCATCAGACAATGGTGAGCCCGCTTTTACGAAGTCACCATCCTGCACCAGGATCTGGCGTGTAAGAGGTACCAGGTATTTGCGTACCACGCTGTCTTTAGCTTCTACCACAATTTCCCTGTTACCACGTTTGATAGCACCAAAGGCTACCACACCGTCGATTTCGCAAACTACTGCGGGGTTACCAGGGTTACGAGCTTCGAACAGCTCAGTAACACGTGGCAGACCACCGGTGATATCTTTCAGCTTGCTGAGTACCCTCGGTATCTTGACCAGTACCTGGCCGTTCTTCACATCATCGCCTTCTTCTACAACGATATGTGAGCCAACAGGCAGGTTATATGATTTTTTCTCCTTGCCTTCTACAATAATAGAGGCCAGTTTGGTTTTATCCTTTGTTTCGATCACCACTTTTTCTTTGTGACCGGTTTGTTCGTCCACTTCGTCGCGGAAAGTTACACCTTCGATCAGGCTGTCGAACTTAACAGTACCAACAATCTCAGAAACAATTACGTTGTTGAATGGATCCCATGAACAGATCGCTTCACCTTTGTTGATCTTCTGTCCGTCTTTTACGAGCAGTGTAGCACCATAAGGAATGTTGTTGGTGATAAGAAGACGGTCGTTCTTCACGTCCATAATCCTTACCTCACCGGTACGACCGATAACAATATGTATTTTCTTGCCTTCTGCATCCTCAGTTGATACTGTACGCAGACCATCGAACTGGATCGTTCCTTCAAATTTGGCAGGCAGTGTATTTTCTACCGAGGCCGAACCAGCAACACCACCTACGTGGAAGGTACGCAGTGTAAGCTGTGTACCGGGTTCACCGATAGACTGTGCTGCAATGATACCTACTGCATCACCACGCTGTGCCAGCGCACCTGTAGCGAGGTTACGGCCATAACATTTCACACACACACCGCGTTTACTTTCGCAGGTGAGTACAGAACGGATCTCAACCGTTTCAATACCTGCATTTTCGATCTGGCGCGCAATATCTGAAGAGATTTCCTGGCCGGCAGAGATAATGAGCTCGTCAGTCTGCGGATCGTACACATCGTGTAGTGAAGTACGGCCTTCAATCCTGTCGCTGAGTGGTTCAATCACATCTTCATTATCTTTCAACGCCGAAGTAGCAATACCACGGAGTGTTCCGCAATCTTCTTCATTAATCACCACATCCTGTGCAACGTCTACCAGGCGTCGTGTCAGGTAACCGGCATCGGCTGTTTTAAGGGCCGTATCGGCAAGACCCTTACGGGCACCGTGGGTACTAATAAAGTATTCCAATACGTTCAGACCATCTTTGAAGTTGGAGAGAATGGGGTTTTCCACGATCTCACTTCCGGTAGAACCTGATTTACGCGGTTTGGCCATCAAACCCCTGATACCAGCAAGCTGTTTTACCTGCTGCTTGCTACCACGGGCACCACTATCAAGCATCATATACACAGAGTTAAAACCCTGCTTATCTGCCGCCATTTCGCGGATCAGAGTTTCCGTTACTTTCGTATCCACACGGCTCCAGATATCGATGATCTGGTTATAACGTTCGTTATTGGTGATAAGACCCATGTTGTAGTTGTCCCATACTTCATCAACCTCACCCTGTGCATTGTCAATCATTTCCTGCTTAACCTCAGGAACGATCAGGTCATTGATGTTGAAGGACAAACCACCCTGGAAGGCCATACGGTAACCAAGAGTCTTAATGTCATCAAGGAACTTTGCCGTTGCCGGTACATTGGTCCACTTGATGATATCACCGATAATTTCGCGGAGAGATTTTTTAGTGAGCAGTGCATTTACAAAGCCCACACCTTTTGGAACAAACTGGTTGAAGATCACACGACCAACAGTTGTATCAATCAGTTTCCTGGAGAAAGTACCATCATTATGACGCACTTCAGCCTTTACTTTAATATTCGCGTGGAGGTCTATCCGCTTTTCGTTATAAGCAATGATCACTTCCTCAGAAGAGTAGAATGCCTTGCCTTCCCCCTTTACTATTTCTGTATCTGTCGATTTCTTACCCTTGGTAATATAGTACAGACCAAGTACCATGTCCTGAGAAGGCAGCGTGATCGGCGTACCGTTCTGCGGGTTAAGAATGTTGTGTGAAGACAGCATCAGCAACTGTGCTTCGAGTATAGCAGCGCTGCTCAGCGGCACGTGTACCGCCATCTGGTCACCATCAAAGTCGGCGTTGAAAGCCGCGGTAACAAGGGGATGCAACTGGATCGCCTTACCCTCAATCAGCTTGGGCTGGAAGGCCTGGATAGAAAGCCTGTGCAGTGTTGGGGCCCTGTTCAGCATTACCGGGTGGCCCTTCAGAATATTTTCGAGAATGTCCCAGATAATGGCTTCTTTTTTATCTACCAGCTTACGGGCACTCTTTACAGTCTTTACGATACCCCTTTCAATAAGTTTACGGATAATAAACGGCTTGAACAGTTCTGCAGCCATATCCTTGGGCAGACCGCACTCGTGCATTTTGAGTTCGGGACCTACCACGATCACCGAACGACCAGAGTAATCCACACGTTTACCCAACAGGTTCTGGCGGAAACGACCCTGCTTACCCTTCAGCACGTCGCTGAGAGATTTCAGGGCACGGCCACCCTCTGCTTTTACGGCGTTGGATTTACGGCTGTTATCAAAGAGAGAGTCAATAGCTTCCTGGAGCATTCTTTTCTCATTACGCAGGATCACTTCAGGAGCCTTGATCTCAAGCAGGCGCTTAAGCCTGTTGTTACGGATGATCACCCTGCGGTAGAGATCGTTCAGGTCGGAAGACGCAAAACGGCCACCATCAAGAGGAACAAGAGGACGTAATTCCGGCGGAATTACGGGAATATATTGCATAACCATCCACTCCGGACGGTTATCTATGCGGGTCTGTGCATCGCGGAAAGCCTCTACCACACTAAGGCGTTTGAGGGCATCGGCCTTACGCTGCTGGGAGGTCTCGTTTGCTGCGGCATTACGCAGGTCATAGCTCAACTGATCAAGATCAATACGCTGAAGCAGGTCATGCACAGCTTCAGCTCCCATCTTGGCAACAAATTTATTGGGATCCTCGTCAGGAAGGTACTGGTTATCTTTAGGTAGTGCATCCACGATGTCGAGGTATTCCTCCTCCGTGAGCAGATCACCGAAGTTCTGACCTTTATCCGCGCGGATACCGGGCTGGATTACCACGAAACGTTCGTAGTAAACAATCGTTTCGAGCTTCTTGGAGCTCATACCCAGCAGGTAACCGATTTTATTAGGCAAACTCTTAAAATACCAGATATGCACTACAGGTACCACAAGTTTAATGTGACCCATACGTTCACGGCGTACCTTTTTCTCTGTTACTTCCACACCGCAGCGATCGCACACGATACCCTTATAACGGATGCGCTTGTACTTTCCACAGGCGCATTCGTAATCCTTTACCGGTCCAAAAATCCTTTCGCAAAACAAACCGTCGCGCTCAGGCTTATATGTACGGTAGTTAATGGTTTCAGGCTTTAGCACCTCGCCATAGCTTTTCTCCAGGATAGAGTCGGGAGAAGCCAGGCCGATGGTAATTTGAGAAAACGTAAACCTTTGACGATTTTCTTTTTTGAATGCCATAATTAAGAGGGATATTTTAAAATAGTGGGCAAAGGTAAGGAATATTTCAATGCAAAACCTTTGGCAGAGGGGTTGTTTTAGCCAGAGTATTGATTTGTTGGGAGTCTGGCAGGCCCGCCGGTGGCAGGCAGGCTAAAAGCAGGCGCTAAACAGGCAGGCAGAAGCCCGGGCCTTGGTTATTAAAACAGGTCATTTTGGCAGTTTACATAAGGGTAAATCCGGGGTAACAGCCCCCTTGTACCGGGGTTAACCCACTGTTCCCCCAGTGATAACATACTGCATGGCCAGGGTGAGGGGGTGAATTTGTAGTATGGAGATGCAACGCGGGGCGACAAAACGGCAGTTGTCCTGTATAAACTATACTTGCCCGCCGCGAGTAAGGCAGAAACACATTCCTGAACGTGAAACAGGTCTTCCCCTGCCTTCCCTAAACCACCCAAAACAGTCATTCAGGCGGGTAAAGATAGCACATTACACCAGATTTATGCTAATCCGGAAGCCAGCTTAACAAGCAGGCAGTACCCTCCGCATACAATGCAACCGGTTCTGCCATCACCTCCGCTAACAGATTTCATTTCATCCCTGCCGAGCTTCTCTTTAATACCGGCAGAATTAATAGGTTGCTTTTTTATTGCTCTTATTTTATAGCTGACAATATATTCGTTTATGCATACACGCCGCTGGCAAACAGGATTATAATTGTAAAGAACAAGTTATACAGATCGCTGAGAAAAAAGTGCATGGTTGGCCTTGGTATTTATACCTGTAAAAACATAAGCAACATATCGCCACATATTCGGAAGCAGCAATCTATCATTTCAACATATAAAAGAATTAACCCCGAAGAATACAAGTGGATGCTATAGCCCCAACAGGATAAAAAAAGTAAAGGGCTGACCAGTTATACTAAGCACTATAAATGACCAGCCCTGTTACTTCCAACTTGATTACAAGCCAGAAAATGATATACACTGCCGCGGTGAGCAGCCTATATCATTAAAGCTAATTCATGTGACAGCCACTGCAGCTTACATAAGAGTACGTGCCAGACTGGCCGGGATACACGCGGCTGCAAAGATCGGGGCCGCTCGAATTGGTGTACCAGCAGCTCGACATACCACTGCTCGCGTTACAGGAAATGCAACTGCCGCTACCAGCCATAATAGCTTTCATTTCGGCCCTGCTCAACTTGCCTTTAATGTTGGAAAGGCTCATTTTTTGTGTTTCCATTTTTTTCAATTTTAAGGTTATAAAAAATTGTTCTTTTACGAAGAAAGATTTCTGCCGTCTGGTATGCTGTCGTTTGCAACCGGCAGAACGTAGGCATCCAGACAACTTACCCATGCCTAAACGGATAAAGCATATACGGCATCCCAATAATTATTCATAAGGATAACCAGTGCTATCTTATTACCGGTAAAGAGTTATGGTCAGGGTACACGGCCTTATCAGTTCATATGACAATTGAGAGTACAGGGTACATTGGCAGCCGCAACAATTGGCTCGTTAGGGTACACACGGCCACAAACTTCTTCGCCCTTTGTAGAATACCAGCAGCTCGACATTCCGCTCGACGTACTGCATTGTACACATCCGCCACCGCCGCCGGGATCAGCACCCCAGCCGCCTTTAATAACTTTCATCTCGTCCCTGCCCAACTTCTCTCTCATGTTGGCCAGGCAGATTTTTTGTGTTTTCATCGTTTTTATTTTTAGGTTATTAATAACAATGCTGTGCAATATTGCAATCTGTCAGAAAAAGCTGTTTATACTTACACCGGGTGCAATCTTTGGCATCACATCTTTAAGGTGATTACCTTCAATTAATATATTCCTCCTATTGTCCAGCAAAAGGTAATAAGGCACACCGGGCACTGCAAACTTTTTAAGCAGGGGGCTGTTAAGTCCGTCAGCCAGCAGAAAAACATCTGTACCTTTTGGAAAACCGGCAACATAACTTTCCCAGCCGGTTCTCTTACTATCTATTGAGAAAAACAATATTCTTGTTTTACCCGTATCCACTTTACCCTGTACAACGAGCTTGTCTAATATAATATCCTGGTGGCGGCAGGGCGAGCACCAGGAAGCACCCACAATTAACAGCGTGTACGTATGTCCATTATTCAGCAGTTCAGAAAATGAAACAGTTTGCCCCTCCTTATCAGTTATGCGGTTGTTACTCACAGCATCAATATTTATGCCTACGTTCTTCCCTTTCGCAGTTAAGGCCGCCAGGTATTTTTTCCCAAGCGGCGACTGGCGCATACTGGCAGGATACATCTCAAAGAGCGCCATCTTATTCCCATCGGGTATCATATTAGAATAAGTGATGCCCCGGTAAAGGTTGAAGGCCGTAATAACCTTGGGCAATCTAAGCAGGTGCTTATATAACGCTACAAGAAATATTTCATTCTCATACTGCTGAACAGAATCAACTATATATTCCGCATCAGGCCTTTTGGAAGTGCGGATAAACACTTTACCATACTCCCATAATTTCTGTCCCTGCCGGTTGCGCAGCGCAAGGAGCGAATCGATCGTGGGATACTCAATCGTAGTATCAATAATAAATTTCTTAAAAGCGCTTAACGAGGTATCTCCCTCTATAGCAGTTGTGGTATTCAGTACAGGTGGTGTGGAGGCAGAGGGAGGCATGATACGTTCCGCCGCATTGGTGCAAAAAGAGAAAAAGAAAATAACAAAACATTGCAAGAAAATATACTTGAGATTCATATAGAACGTATTGTATAAATCGTCTTCAAATGATATTTGTGGCAGCGGGCTGATCAATCATATCCGGGCAGATTATACTTTTATAATAATCCCGGTCGACCGATCAACCCGTTACCACATTTGTTTAGTTCATGTGACAACCTGAACAGTCCACGTAAGAATAATAACCCGACTGACCAGGATACACACGGCTGCAGAGATCAGGACCACTGGAGTAAGTGTACCAGCAGCTCGACATGCCACTGTTGGCATCGCATTGAATACAACCACCGCCACCTTCAGCAAGACCGGCTTTGATGGATTTCATTTCGCTCCTGCTCAACTTTCCTTCAATGTTGGCAAGGTTAAATTTCTGTGTCTTCATTCTGTTTAAGTTTAAAAGTTTTAAAAAATACCCATTTATGCAGTTAGGCATCTGCCTGTCTGGCAGCCCGCCGTTTGCAACCGGCAGGCTGTAGGCATCCAAACACTTTACCCGGCCTATTCGGATAAAAAATATTCAAGGTCCTCAATGCCATAAACATCGGGGAGCTGGTAGTTATCTATAAAAATGGTTGGCGTTACCCTGATCTGCATTTTATCACACCATTCACGCATCGCTTCCACAGCATCCCCCTGTGCCGCCAGCTCTCCGTTAACAGGATACTTTTTTGCAAACACCTCGTACTCCTTTTTATCCACGAGGTACCAGTCATCAAGCGCCCGTTTGGTAACAGCCTCGTCATTACGGCCCGCAATAGCCATCAGGTGTTTTACCGGCGCCGCCGCTTTGTCGTTTTCCTTATTGCTCGCCGAAAAAATGATCCTTACCGACACATCAGGGTTTGCTTCCAGCAGTTTCTCGATCTTCGGATGCGCCCTGCTGCATGGACCACAGTAAGGATTACAAACTTTCACAAGCTGGTGCTTGGCATTGGGGTTACCCAACCAAATGCCAAGGCCTTCCGTCGGCACGTCTACCCGCTTCTGCTTTTCCAGTAAAGCATTGAAAATACTCGTATTGAATTTAAGGCGCAGCAACTCGCGCTTTGTACTCTTCGCCTTATGCAGGCGCAGCACCGCAGGCTTAATGGTATACCAGAGCAGAACGGGGAGCGCATACAAAAAAGCTATGGAGATGAACGCCTCCACAGATAAGGATGCAGTTGTCCTGAATAACTGAAAGAACACAACATTTGCAGCGCCAGCCACCAGCAGCAACTGCACAGCCAGGCACAATACACACCATTGCTTGGCAACACGCCATTGATAATACACTGAAAATAATGTATAAGGCAGCGCCAGCAAGCTTAACCAGCCGGTAGCCCACCCGGTAAAAACAAGTGAATTACCCGAAAAGAGCAAGCAGAGCAGCCCACCCGTAAAATAAAAGAAGCCCACTTCACTCCAGCTCAGCCAGTTGAAAAGCTTCGCCTGCTTACTGGTAAGGATGGCATTGCAGTTCGTCTTACCATAACCCGTACATACCTTTTGCAACGCAGGGTTATTACGGTCAATTTCATACCATAGCAGTAAAGTAGTTACGAATACACCACCCATAAGCAGCACAAACTGGATGGTATAAGGCAACCAGTTAACAGGCACGGAAAGAACAGTACGGTAAAAGGAAAAACCCAGGAAGCACAGAACACCAGCCAGCAGCAGGGCCGGAACCATACTGCTCAGCCATTGCTTCCGCCTGCCCTCCGCATACGCAGCCTCGCCCGAATTTTCATCCGGCTCCGCAATAAGGCAGATACCACTCCATTTGTCGAAAAAAGATTTCCTGTCTTCCTCAACAGGATTCGCCGCAGCAGAATCGCGCCACACTATTTTTTCTTCCGTAACCTTAACCACCACAGGAAACTGGCACTCCCTGCCCGGAGTATGCGCCATAAAAGGAACAGGCAGCCGATCAACGTCTTCTTTATCTATCCTTGTCGCGCCGTTGGGAACATGCCATTGCCTGAGAGCATCACTTATAGAGAGAATACTGGGCCAGTCGGGATGACTCTGCAATACTTCGCTTACGGTGTTATCGTTAACCCTTACACCAAGCATTTTCAGAAATGCGATAGTAGCTTTTACAGTGGGGTCATAAAAACTAAACATCGTTATAGGTTATTTTGTGTTTTACTGCATTATAGTCACGAATGCTTCAAAGGAGCCGACATTTCCGCTTATTATATGCGCAGGCATAGTCACCTGTCAATAATTTGTTAACCGATTACTTTTTGCGGGCTTTGGCGTATTACCAGGGTCAACTGAAATTAAAAGATAATTGTGTTTATAAACTGTCCGATAGCCATATAAAGATAAACACTATTTCAAAACAACAAAAAAATTATATATGTTGTTTTTTACAAGTTCCCGTATCGATTTATCCACGATTGTTTTCTCTGGCATAAGTTTTGTTAAAAAAATCATAAACCTCATCTTTTGTAAAAACCATGATGCAGATGATCCGCCCATATTGCCTCGCAATGGCATGCGCATTAGCAACACTGGTGTCTTGCAGTAAAAACGAAGCCCCTGCTTTAATTATTGAACCTCCCCTGGCAACAGCAATGCAATTTTACCAGGATACTACAGGTGTTTCGTTAAGCATTACCAGTTGCCGGAAGGAAACAATCGGCCCGCTTACCGCTATCGTTTTGCAGGGCCAGTACGCAGATACCATACGCAAACCTAACCGCATCTCCCTGCGCATTATCGGCGATACCAGCCGTACCTATCGCAGCAGTGAAATCATCGCCAGTTATACAGATTCAACAGGTATGCATTTTTCCAGCGTATCAGATCCGGCAGATTCAGTAGTGATCACCAAACTTAACAAAACAAATAATGGTCTTGTAACAGGCACATTTGCTGTTACCGTACGCAACACTGCAGGCACGAAAAGTTATGCATTGCGCCAGGGGCGCTTTACAACCCTCTTTTCCGACTGATCTGTCTTACAATTTACCCCCTCCCCACCCGCAAAAAACTGTTCAGATCACCGCTGCCAGCGCAGCAAAACTATCTTGTATATGGGCATACTTACGCCAACTGCTGTATTACCGGCAACAACCGCAACCATTCCCGGCCTGCCGCCATCGCCACTTATTGAAGGGCTTGAACCCTATACAGGCGCCTGGGGTCACCCGCAGGTAGCGCACCTGCTGAAACGCTGCCTCTATGGTGCAAAACCAGGCGATATCACCCATTTCATGTCGCTCTCCATGGAACAGGCAGTAACAGAACTGCTGCAACCCTCAGCACCACCCGCCGAACCGCCGCTCAACAATTACAGTACCAATGGATACACCGATCCCAGCGGCGCAGCACCCTGGACAACATGGATCAATACAGGTATTGCACTGGCAGACAAAGAACTGAATGAAAAAAGGATCAGTTCATTCAAAACCTGGTGGCTCGGGCAACTCCTCACCCCCACCCGCTCAATACACGAAAAACTTACGGTATTCTGGCACAACCATTTTGCCACAGATACAGCCACAGCGTCAGATAAGATCAAAGCCCGGTTCTGGTACGACCATTATCATACGCTCCGCACACATGCCCTGGGCAACTTCAAAGCTATGGCTAAGGCCATTACCCTCGATCCTGCCATGCTGTACTTTCTTAACGGAGAATCAAATATAAATACTTCTCCTAATGAGAACTATGCCCGGGAACTGCAGGAACTCTACACAGCAGGCAAAGGCCCCGCATCGCACTATACCGAAGATGATGTAAAACAGGCTGCCCGCGTACTCACAGGCCATACCGTAAGTAATACCAATTTTAATTATTATTTCGACGCAGGTAAGCATGATACAGGTAATAAGGAGTTTTCTTCTTTTTACAGCAATACAGTTATTACAGGCTATGCAGGTACAGCAGGTGCCGGTGAGTTAGACAACCTGCTGACCATGATCTTCACCCAACCTGAAGTATCAAAACACATCTGCCGTAAGCTGTACCGCCATTTTGTTTATTACAAGATCGATACAGAAGTTGAAACTAAAATCATTGCTCCCATGGCACAGGTTTTTCGCGACAGTAATTACGATATCCGCACCGTGCTGGCAGCATTATTTAAAAGCAGCCATTTTTACGAACTGTCCTATTCAGGTGCCTGCCTCATCAAAAGCCCGCTCGATTATGTGATCGGCCTCGTCAACGAATTCAGTGTAGCCATCCCTGCCGCTATCCCCGAAGAACGCTATCATTCCTGGCAATCGCTGCAAACAGAAGCCCGCGAAATGCAGCAGGAACTGGGCGCCATACCCGAAGTGGCTGGCTGGTATGCTTATTACCAGGAGCCCGCCTTTCATGAGTTGTGGATCAACTCGGCTACCTACAGCCGCAGGGCCATCTTTACCGACAGGATGATTGCCGACGGGCTCATGCGCAATAATGTTACCCTCCTTATCGACCCCATCGCATTTACCGAACAACTGCCCGATGCAGCCAACCCCGATCATCTGCTTACGAACGCACTGCGTATCCTCCTGCGGTATCCGCTCACAGAAAGCGCCACTACTTTTATCAAACGCTCAATACTGCTGAGCGGCCAAACAGACGACTATTACTGGACGAATGCCTGGAACCAGTTCAGGAATAACCCTTCAGATATGCTCGCACGCAATACGGTATTTACCCGCCTGCAAAGCCTTTATAAATACATTATGAACCTGCCGGAATATCATTTGTGCTAATACAGAAATCCAATAAAAAATGGAAAGAAGATCTTTTTTAAAACAAACCTTACAAGGTGTTGTGCTCCCCTCCATCCTGGGCGGGTTGTCGGCGAAGGCCTGGGGCAACTCGGCCTTTCTCCGTTCCCTTACAGAAGTAAACAACGACCATGTGCTGGTATTGATCCAGCTCGCAGGCGGTAACGACGGGTTAAATACCCTTATCCCCCTCGAACTGTATGCCGATTACAACAGGGTACGCCCCAATATCGCTATCCCCGAATCGCGCGTGCTGCGGCTGGATAATTATGCCAAAGCAGGGCTGCACCCCTCCATGACAGGCCTGCAGCAACTGTACAATAACGAAAAACTCTGCGCCATACAATCAGTAGGCTACCCCTCACCAAATGGCTCGCACTTCCGCAGCATGGATATCTGGCTCACCGGGGCCGACAGCGACCAGTACCTGGCTACGGGCTGGGCAGGCAGGTTCTTTGGCCACCAGTATCCCAATTTTCCGGTTGGCTTTCCCAACGATGCTATGCCCGACCCCCTGGCATTACAGATCGGATCAGTACTCTCTCCCGTATTCCTCAGCCCCAACGGGTTTACCGCACTGGCCATAGAAAGCGATCTTGATTTCTATAACCTTATCAATGCCATACAAGACCCCGCACCCAATACACCAGGTGGCACAGAGATCACCTATCTCCGCTCCATCGCAAGGCAAACCAATAAATACAGTGAAGCCATACGCACAGCAGCTCAAAAAGTTACGCAGCAGTACGGTGGCTATCCCGGCAACAATAACCTGGCAGCCCAGTTGAAAGCCGTCGCCCGGCTCATCGGTGGTGGACTCAAAACCAAAGTGTACATGGTAGGAATGGGCGGGTTTGATACCCATGGCGCACAGGTAACCGGCGGCAATACCACTGCGGGTACGCACGCAGCCCTGCTGAAACAGGTATCTGAAGCCATCAGCGCTTTTATGGAAGACCTGAAATTCCTCAAAGTATCCAACCGGGTACTCGGTATGACCTTTTCAGAATTTGGAAGAAGAATACAGTCCAACGGCAGCCTCGGTACCGATCATGGCGCAGCTCAGCCCGTATTTCTTTTTGGAGATTATGTACGGCAGGGCGTACTGGGCAAAAACCCCGTAATGCCAACAGCCACACAGGCAATCGACAACGTACCCATGCAGTACGATTTCCGGTCGGTGTACAGCACAATCATGCGCGACTGGTTCTGTCTCCCTCCCGCAGAAGTAGATAACGTACTGCTGAAAAACTACCAGTACCTGCCCCTCATCAAAGGCACAGCCTGCAACATGGGCATAGACGACGCTAATGCACTCGGCGACAACCTGATCAAAAACTACCCCAACCCCTTTACCAACAGTACAACCATCAGCTTTAAAACGCAGGGCGGCCATACCCTCGTACAGGTCTTTGACGCTGCAGGGCGGCGCATTGCCACGCTGGCCGACCAGTCCTATCCCGCGGGCACTTATAATGTGCGCTTTGATGCAAACGCCGTTGCCCCCGGCGTCTATTATGCCCGGCTGCAGAATGGTACAATCCAGCAGGTTCACCCAATGCTGAAAGTAAGAGCATAATTTTAAAATCGATAAAACCCACTGCACGTGCGGAATATTTTTATACAAACTGTTTTGCTCACCCTGGTCTTTCTCCCGGGCTTTATGCAGGGGCAAAATATAAATACCATCAGGCACAGCTCTACCTGTGCAGCCAAACCTGTACAGTTCAGCGCAGGCATTTTTGAAGCCGCCCCCTTCCCCGATTCAATACGCTGGAATTTTGGAGATACCGCCTCAGGCATATACAATACCGCCAGCGGCATACAGGAGCCTATCCATGTTTTTACCGACACAGGTACATATATCGTCACCCTGCGCGTAACCGATCCCGGTATTGGCGCCATAACAATTACCGATACAATTACAATCGTGGAGCAGGTAATACACCAGTTCGGGCCTGATGTATTTGGCTGTGGCGATACAAGTACCTACCAGCTCATAGCCCCGCCGGGGGCAGACAGCAGCAATTATCTCTGGAACGACGATTCAGCAACGGTTGGCCCCGTACTCACGGTACGCCGGAGCGGAACCTATACCGTACACATCAGGGGTTGTGCTGTAAGCGACACCATCGGCGTATTCTTTACACGGGAGCCCGTACTCGATCTCGGCCGTAATCATACCCTCTGTAAAGGTGAACTGCTGAGCCTGAATGCAGTGAATGAAAATGCACGCTATCAATGGTACCTCAACGGCAACCTCCTGCCCGATACCACAGCACAATTACCCGTAACCACGCCCGGAGGTGTATATACCGCCGTAATCGGTGTAGCCGGGTGCGGATCCTACCGCGATTCGGTAACCATCAACTTCAGCGACACTGCGGCACCCGCTTTTTCACTTGGCCCCGACACATTACTCTGTCCCAACGAAATCTTTACGCTCAATGCCGGCGTGCCGGGAGCTACCGCATATAACTGGAACAGTAAGGGACTTGATGTTGATGACGCTGTGCGCTATGATATCGATAACGATGCAAGCATCAATATCACCCGGCCGGGCCGTTACTGGGTTTTTGCAAGAGTAGGCACTTACTGCGAAACAGTAGATACCATACTGGTAAGATACCGTAATAATAAATCGCTCAACTTTAACGATACCGCACTATGCCAGGGAAATACCCTTGTCCTGGATGCAGACTTTGGCACAGGCACTTACCTGTGGAAATCGGAGCCCAGGCAAAGAAATGATCAGGACAGTACCAACCAGAGTACTTATTACGTATACAGCCCGGCCCTTATTACCCTCAGGGCACAGGTGGGGCATTGCATCTATACAGACAGCCTGCACGTGAGTTTTAACGACAGCCTGCGCATGAACATTGGCAGAGACACTGTATTGTGCCGTGGCGAATCATATACCCTGAAAGTAAAAGGTAACGCAAATGCATATACCTGGCAGGACGATTCGTATGGCGACACGTTCACACCAACACAAACAGGACTATACCAGGTAATTGGTGTAAATGGATGCGGAAGGGATACAGTTTCCGTGTTCGTTGCTTTTGAAGACTGCCCCTGTGCCCTGCTGCTGCCCAACGCTTTTACACCCAACGGCGACGGGCGCAATGACATTTTCAGGCCCCTGCATGCCTGCGATATAGAACAATACAATATGCAGATATTTAACCGGTACGGAGAAACGGTTTTCCTCAGCCGCGATCCCTTGCAGGGCTGGAATGGCAAAACCGGTGGAAAGATGGCCCCCCAGGGGGGGTATGTGTGGATGGTTGAGTACACTAAAACCAGCACCAGGCAGCGGATCAGCAAAAAAGGATCAGTACTCGTGTTACAATAATAAGCACCAGCAACAGGCCCTGCCTGTCATTGTTTGATCACTGCTTTCATTTGCCGCTTTAGACCATTCTGAAAACGGAAATAATAAAGCCCCGGTTTCAAACCGCCCATATCAACGGGCATCGTAATGGTCTTTGCCCGGTCGTAATTAAGGTCTAATAAGTTTTGTAATACCCTGCCACCCGGTGTCATGAGCTGTAAAAGTGTTTGCCCGCCATCAGTTTTAAATTCCACCACGGTAGTGCCCGTAACAGGGTTAGGATAATTCTGTACAATACTTTGTGCAGCATTGGCCTCCCTGCCACCAATAGGAGCACAGTCTCCATTTTCACAAATGTTAAGCTCAGTATAATTCCGTACCATGATCTCCGTAAGGCTGGGATCATCCTGGCAAAGCCAGCGTTTCATAATGCTCCAGTACACATTCCTGAAATCATTTACCATCGGCAGGTTATCATTTACACCAGCGGTTGCCGGTATAACAGGGTTAGCACCAATGATGCCCCCGGTAGCTTTGGTACCAAAAACAAATAGCGGTGCCGCATACCCATGGTCCGTACCACCGCTTGAATTGCTCTTAATACGACGCCCGAATTCACTGAAGGTCATACCCAGCACGCGCTGGTCCTTCCCCATCAGTTTCAGATCATCGTGAAAGGCTTTGATCGTACCACCCAGCGTCGCCATCAGGTTGGCATGACTCCCGGTTGAGGTATCGGTACTGTTTACCTGGTTGCTGTGGGTATCAAAGCCCCCAAAACTTACTACATAGATCTTTGTGCGCAGACCACCATTGATGAGCCGCGCCACAATCTTGAGCTGGTTGGCGAGTGTATTGGAAGGATACGTCGCAAGGTTCACATTACCACTTACGTTATATGCGTTTTTTACTACGTTGTAGTAAGCCTGAGATTGCTTGGATATCTCCCTCACATAGATCAGCTTATCAGCAGCAGGGGTACCAGGCGTAATAACATCTTCCCCCCCGTCCGCATTATTAACAAAAGCATTGGGGTCGCTGATGGTATATCCTGTTTGTATCGTAGGGCCAAGCATCATCAGCGAAGTACCCGAGCCAAACTGTATACCCAGCGGGTCAGGCATAGTGGCATTGGGGTATCCACCCGGAAAGCCGGGGTATTCGCCGTTAAGATAACGCCCCAGCCAGCCCGTAGTAAGGTACTCGTTACTGTCAGAAGCCGTCATCCATATATCAGTAGCCCTGAAATGAGAGAAACTCGGCGTGGGGTAACCCGCACTCTGCACAATACAGAGGTCGCCATTGTTATACATATCCCTGAAGCCCGTTAGGGAGGGGTGCAGACCAGTAGCAGAAGTGCCCGTAAGCGCAAGTACCTTGTTCTGTGCAATAGCAATATTACTCCTGGCATTATAATAATTACTGTACTGGTCCAATGGAATAACAGTATTCAACCCATCATTACCTCCACTCATCTGTACCACCACCAGCACATGATCGGTAGGCACTGTGGAAGTAAGCAAATGCCCCAGCACACTGTTTTCACCATGCGCGGTAATACCAAACCCATTCAGTATACCGGGCAGGCTCACAGTACCCAGTGCTGTATTACGTATAAATTTTCTGCGTTGCATAATTGATGCGGATAAACAGGTTAAAAATTTGGCTTTACATTAATTGGTACTCTTCCAGCTTACTCATAAAGTAAGCAGCTAATGTTTTAAGCCGGTTGTTAACAACAGTAAAATTATTCAGGTTGGAAGGCGTACCGATGTAAGCATTCCAGGCATCAGTCCAATAACTGTCCGTAACCTGACCTGTTAAAAGAATATCCCTTTTGATGCTGTCGCGAAGGGTCAGGCTCAGCGTCCTGCGCAATAAATATTTATTAAAATCCAGCACAAGCACGTTAGGGTCTGCCGGGTTAGACATGCGCCGGGCAAACTCTACTGCATTCAGTTCCATCTTAAAACCACCATTACTGTATCCCCCATTGATCAGCGTATTAACAAGGGCTTGCCGTTTAGGGAACGTATCAGTCGTAATCCACGATTTATCGAAAACAGGCTCCTGGTAATAAGCAGCCCAGCCCGATACATTGGGCGGGTCGCCGATATTCTGTTCCTGGCCCGGCAGGAAGGAAGAAGCCAGGTAATTAACATGACGGTGACGCAGTTGCGGATTGCTTTTAGGTGGCAGGTTGATGCGGCATTCCCTTACCAGCCCTACGGTAAAGTCTACCCCGCTTTTGATCATCGCACCAAACTGCAGTACGTCAAAGAAATGCTCACTCTTGAACAACTGATCAAGCACAGGTTTTATATTATACCCGTTGGTGCGGAAAGTATCCGCCAGTGGTGTAATGACATTCGTCTCTATATCTGCCGAAATATTTCCGTACACGAAGAAGCGGTATAATCTGCGGCAGATGTACTTGGCCACTTCGTTAGTATTGAAGATCATGGTCAGCAAATCATCAAGCTCCAATGGTCCATCAGCAGCCAAAGGCCGGTTGATCGTGGTATTGCCATAAAAAGCAGAAAACACTTTGGGATTAACATCATGACGTGAAGCAGTAAAAAAAGAAGTAGCCGTTGTACCGTTCACCTGGTAACCGGTAAGTACCCTGGCAGCCGCTTTTACATCATTCTCGCTGTACAGGCTGTCAGGTCCCTTACCCAGCGTAAACAGTTCCTGCAACTCACGGGCGTAATTCTCATCAGGCGCCGTTTTAGTATTCTGATAGCCATTAAGATAAATGAGCATGGCAGGGCTCAGTGTAATAGCCTTCGTGAAGTCTTTAAAATTACCCAGCGCATACTGCCGCAACAACTTGAGGTAGTTGTAACAATACCTTGCATTATCCACAATATCAAATTCCACCGCAAAATGTGTGCTCCAGAAAAGAATCATCTTCTCTTCCACACCCCCCGGCTGACCGATCATATTGGCCAGCCACCAGCTTTTCAACGATTCCCTGCGATAGTAATTAACAGAACCCGAACTTGTATTGGTATTTATCCAGGTGGCGCCTGCAGGCACGCCCCAATCAGGGTCAGTAGCAGGTGTATCAGTTGTATTGGTGGTATATACTTTTACAGGGTCGCCCATATTCGCCGGCGTATTAACCGTATTCAGCAACGCATCCACGGCCTGTGTATAGGTAAGTGTTTTATAATACTCCACGTCTTCCCTGGGCGCTCCAAAGCAGAGGCGTTTCAGCAGGTGTATTACTTCGTTATCCGTCCAACTGCCCGTATAAGGCGCTACCCCCGAAGTAATGGTTAATGGCCCCAGCAGGGTATCGTCTTCGTCGAGTACCCGTTTAGCAGCCTTTTTGATCCTCTGCCCCGAAGGGGTGAGTGCGGTCAAAAACTCTTTCCTGTCCATGATCATTTATTTAACTCGTTAGATAAAGTGATTGTATAAAGCACAGATCAGTTAGTGCCTGTCTTTTTACGCAACTCCTCTATTTCCTTCTGCTGCCTTTCAATAAGCTGTTTCATTTCCTGCACAGCTTTTACCAGTGGCACCACCAGCTCCGCGTAACGCAACCCGTAGGGCGTATTCGCATTCTCCGGTTTATCCACCCCGCTGAAATCGTATTGCACCGCCTTGGCCGCAGCTTCCACCTCCTGCGCGATAAGCCCCGTATAGCGCATACCCCGTACAGTTGCTTTTTGCTGTGGAGGCTCTGTACCAGTTTGCAGTTTATACAATTTTGCATCGTCATAATAATAAGTAACAGGGCGGAGCTGCATGATAAAGCCAAGACCCGGTACGTCTTCCTTTATGTCTGTTTTGATGCGTGCATCACTGAAAGTAGACCATCCCACCTGCCCGCCGATACTGGTTACCCCGGTATTTCCTACCCTTACCTGGTTATTGGCGGTGATCAGCACACCCTGGCCAAGCCCCGTAGAATTACCGAAGGATGAAGAGGCAGGCGCCACGTCAATACCATACCCCACGTAGGTATTACCACCCCCGCCGGTTTGTGTAAATGCCGTCTGGTAGCCAATAAAAGTGTTGTTTGTATTTCCCGTAGCAGTATATGCCAGCGCGGCATTATGCCCTACAACAGTATTATTATTTGTATTCGTTGCCGAGCTCAACGCATAGTGCCCTACTACTACGTTGTATGAAGCGTTACTCAGGTTGGTACCTGTATTATATCCTACAACAACATTTTCCAGCCCGGCCGTCACCAGTTTCAATGCATTGTTTCCAATAGCAAGGTTTGTAAACGTGGTCTGGTTACTTTGCAGGGCATTAGCGCCAATAGCCAGTATGTTGCTGCCCACAGTATTCGCGCCGGCAGCATTATTGCCGATAGCAATATTTTCAGAACTTACCGAATTCCTCAGCGTACCGGTTCCGATGGCTATATTACCCGTGGCAGTAACAGCCGTATACAGCGCATCCGCCCCGATGGCGATATTATCAGTACCGGTTGTAATATTGAAAAGAGAAGAATCGCCAACGGCCGCATTATTGATGCCGCCGGTGAGCTTCGAGAGCGCAAAACTGCCAAAGGCGTTATTACCAGTGCCGGTAATGGCAGCGCTCATTGCCCTGTTGCCAATGCTGTTGTTACGGCGGGCAGAGTCTGCATCAATAAAACCAGAACGCTGGTTGTTTGTACGGATCACGAGCGAAACGTAGTCTGTAGTACCAAGGAAGTTATTTGTAGTATTGATACCGGTGTTTCCTTTAATAGACCAGCCACCAGTGCTGATAAGATTGTCTATTGTTCTCTTACGCAATACGCCGCTGGCATTGACCGTAACAATGCTGTCTGCGGCAGCACCAGTCTGCAGCCCATCCAGCCGGAGCGGGTCGGAAGGCGCGCTGACATGCAGGCGGTTAAGTGGCGGCGTTACACCTATGCCCACATTTTGAGCAGATACAGTCGAATAAAACCCGATAAGAAATAAGACGGAAAAATACCTCATAGTAATATTGATAATGGTAATAAATGTTTGCTGAGGATGAGGTAAACACGGGTACCAGATACTAAAATAACAATAATTCCGGATAAAAAAAGCCGTAATTATTAAAATCACTATTAAATAGATAGGATAATAATTAGTTAACAGAACTTGCACGGGTTATCCGCATAAAAAGCCGGGGAAACACCTTCCAGCCAAATGCAGAAAAATTCAGCAGGATCATAAGAAGAGCAAAAAGGTGGAGGCCCAGGAATACCCCGATGAAGAAGTGCATAGCAATTACGGCGCAAAATGCTGCCCTCCTGGTGCGCGAATAATTCATAGTAAAGGGAAAGGTCGTTTCAGCCAGTACCGTTCCCCACCCCAGTAAGGTAGGTATCCATGCCAGGCGGGCCATCCAGGTCGTATCCACCTGCCGGAACTGTTCCTGCTGAAGTGCGATCCAGATCGCCTCACCGTTCCACCACTGCTGCCCCAGCCCTTTTTCTATTCCCGATGCACAATACATAATGGCAAGATGACATTGCAGCACACGTATACAAAGGGTAATCGTCCGCGGAGATACTCTTTTGTAAAAGTCACGGTTACCGTCGAAACCCATTGATACGCCCACGGGGAATACAGCGCAGTAGAACAGGGCAATGTGCAGGAAGTTTTCTACTCCATAGGCAGTGAGGTGGGCAGACGAATTAAGCATCGAGTGCGTGAACCATGCAAGTATGGCGGCAGTACGGCTCTGATAACCCGCCAGCAGGAAAATCAGCGAAACGACATACACCACCGATATAATGATCATCGCTGCCTGGGCACTCAGGCCCATAGGCCGAAGTAATGCGGCAAAAGAAGAAACAGGCAATGTCTGTTTGGTGGCCAGTGCGTCGCTGATCACCCAGGGGATGATGCCTTTTTCATCAAACAGCAGGTTCCAGTTGGGCAACAGTACAATACATTGCAAAAGAGCAAATACAGCAATAGCAATACGGAAAAAACCCAATGCCTGCACCGGGATCCTTTCACTCAGATAGTTGTTAAATATCGTCCGCGCTCTACTCATCGGGAGGTATTAACAGTTGCAGAATCTTTTGCATATACTTTTTCAAACCAGAAATACCATTTGGTACGCTCCCCGTTCCCGTATTCTTTAATAGTAGGAATATACTGGATTACCGTTACCACCTTTACAGCGTCAAAACCCGGCAGTCTTTGCAATATGGTACGCGCAAGGCAGGGGGCAATAATGTCGCGGCTCTCTGGTATTGCATAATAGCCATATACATTATTAAGCCGGTTAGAGAACTCCGCGTTGCCGTTGGTAAAATCATATTTCTTTTCTTTTCCATCAGCACTTCGCAGCACATACACCACATAGGGTTGGTTAGACAATCCCGGCGCAAAAAAGCTGAATATATTACTGCTGCCGGTATAGTCGCCCAACGCTGTAAGCACAGGAGTAACCTTTTTGGGCAATGGAGACCATTCCACAAAATGGGCAGCGTACAGTGCCACCAGCAGCAGGTGGGCAGCAGCCAGCACGTATCGTAATTTGAGAGACAAAGCCATACATAAATGCTTGATCTTATAAAAAAGGTTAAGACATTTTGTCTTAACCTTTATAGTAATCGTTATCGGCTTGTTATTGCAGTACGGCAATGGCAGAATCCTGCCCGATCTGGCGAACAGCAAGATTTTTGTAAACATCAGGATTGATGCGTACCAGTTGATCTTTGATCTGTTTCAGGATCAGTGGGTCAAAACAGCCTTTAAGCCGGGGCACGAGGATGTCTTTCCAGTTAATCTTTTTAGCAGTAACCAAACCAGTCAGGTTGGCTGTACCATAGAAGTCGCGGTTAGCGCCTTTGAACATATCTTCAGAAGAACGCAGCAGCAGGAACTTCGAACCATCAAGATTAGCCAGTGCAGAATCTTCAAAGGCGTCGGTCTTCATGGCGCTGTACTGCCTGTAATAAGCATCATTACCCAAAAGGGCTGCTCCATTGGCCAGTTTTACTTCTTTAAGTGCGCCAAACTGGTTTTTATCCAGTGAAGCCAGCACATTCTTGAAAAGATCGGCTTTTTCAAATGGTATCATCGTTGGGCAGGTTGGCTGGATGATCTTAGGGATGCGCCAGATAGGGATACCGGCTTTGTACTTGATCCTGAAAGGTTCGCCGCAGATCAGGTCCTGCGGATCGGCATATGTCAGGAAACTCTCAACGCCATACGAAGTCTTCGACATGCCCGCTTCAGGCATCGCTTTATCAAAGCTCAGCGACAGCCTGTCGTCATTACCCAAGTCCTTCGTAATGGAATCTAACGTGTCTTTTTTTCCGGGGCAGGCGGTGAGCAAGACTACAGCACCAGCCAGAAGAAATCCCCCGATGAATTTCACTTTCATAAATGGTATTTTTTTGTTATACAACAAGGTAATGCTAAGATTTAACAAATGCAATCATATACAGGCATTTTACTCAAAAATACCACTAACGTGGTATGCCAAATCCTTATCCCATCAATCATTCAGGCAATTGCCACAGATTAAACACCGTTGTGCAAACGCTGTTGATCGCTTTTATATACAGCTATCATTCACTTGCCCGTTCCCTTTATTCCGTTTAATTTTGAAGGATGAAAAAGTCAAGGTTTCTTTTATACGCCGTTGCCTGTTTACTCTTATGGTCGTGCAGCAATAATAAAGTTAAAGTACAGGAATCCCCTGCTCAGGCAACTCCCCCGGCCGAAAAAGTCCCTCAAAGGTTTTTTCCTGTTACCAGTTTCATCCGTGGGCAAATACTGGATATCGCGCAGAGAGGCATTAATCCCCTCAGAAAAATAATCCAGGGAGGACGGGTTGACTCATCCTGGCTAAAAACCGAAGAAATGAATACGGCGCTGGCCGACTTTCTTTCGCCTGTTATTGATACCACCAATCTTACCGGCCTGTTTACCGAAACCCGTTTTGAAGATCAAACCATCGGCAGTTATACTTTTACCTACGCGGCGGCGGGTAAACTCCCCGATACCATGACATTGCGCCATTGGGATGTGTACATCAACCCGGAAACAGGGAAAGTAAGAAAAATATATATTGAAAAAGAAATGAACGTCGATGCCCGGCATAAAATACTGCACCTGACATGGAACTCGGATAAGGACTGTAAAGTGGTGACGGTTGACCAGTCTGCTGACGGCACTACCAATATTGAAAAAGAAATGCTTATTACCTGGGATTTTTAAAACATGACACAACAGGAGTTCTCAGCTATTGCTTCAGGCATACCACTGCAACCCGGCATCTATAAATATTATGATGCAGCGGGCCAGCTACTGTATGTAGGTAAAGCTAAAAGCCTGCGTAAAAGAGTAAGCTCTTATTTTTCAAAGACATTTACCACCTATAAAACACATGAGCTTGTACAACGCATCAGCAAGATTGAGTTTACTATTGTAAACAGTGAGCAGGATGCCTTTTTACTGGAGAACTCGCTGATCAAAGAGTTTCAACCCCGTTTTAATATCAACCTGAAAGATGATAAATCATACCCATACATTGTTATCCGCAAAGAACCTTTTCCAAGAGTATTTCTTACCCGCAGGAAAATAAATGATGGCTCACAGTACCTTGGGCCATTTACATCGGTGGCTAAAGTACGCGAACTGTTAGATTTTATCCGCCAGAATATTCCGTTACGCACCTGTAAGCTGGCGCTTACACCCAATAATATCCAGAAGGGTAAATTTAAAGTATGCCTGGAGTACCACCTCGGTAACTGCAAGGGGCCCTGTGAAGGATTACAGACCGAAGCCGATTATGAAGAGGGCCTGCTGCAATTGAAAGAAATGCTCAAAGGCAACCTCAATCCCGTTATACAGCATTATAAAAATGAAATGCATCAGTTGGCATCCAGTATGGAGTTTGAGAAGGCTGACGCTATCCGGAAAAAGATCGGACATCTTAACGAATACCAGGTTCGCTCAACGGTAGTTAACAGTAAGACCGGCACCGTAGACGTATTTTCCATACTGCAGGAAGGTGATACAGCGTTTGTAAACTACCTCGCTGTCAATGACGGCAGTATTATACAAACCAAAACCATCATGCTGGAGAAAAAGCTTGAGGAGACTGCCGAAGAAGTGCTTGCCTTTGCCATTACCCACCTCAGGGAAACTTTCAGCAGCCTGGCCAAAGAAATCATCGTTCCTTTTGAAATCAACTTCCCCGAAGAAGGTGTTATTACTACTATTCCTAAAGGGGGCGATAAAAAGCGACTGCTCGACCTCTCGGAGAAGAATGTGAACCATTTTCGTGAAGAGCTGAAACGCAAGAAAATGCTTCAACTCGAAGAGAAGACAGACTCAGAGAAGCTCCGGGTTCTTACCCAATTACAGGAAGACCTCCAGTTGCCGGAGATACCGCTGCACATTGAATGCTTTGATAATTCCAACTTCCAGGGCAGCTTTCCTGTATCAGCCATGGTTTGCTTCAGGAACGGGCAACCCGCTAAAGATGATTACAGGCGTTTTAATGTAAAGACCGTAAAAGGCATTAATGACTTTGCTACCATGACAGAGGTCGTTTACCGGCGTTATAAAAGGGTGCAGGAGGAGAATCTGCCCATGCCGCAACTGATCATTATTGATGGGGGTAAAGGGCAGTTGAGCGCTGCCGTAGAGGCCATTACACAACTGGGGCTTACAGGTAAAACCACACTAACAGGGCTGGCAAAAAATGAAGAGGAAATTTTCTTTGCCGGCGATACCCAGTCAATAAAATTACCCTGGAACAGTGAAAGCCTTAAGCTGATCCGCCGTATTCGTGATGAAGTACACCGCTTTGGCATTACTTTTCACCGTAACCAACGCAGCCGGGGTACTTTTAAGAATGAGCTGGAACAGATAAAGGGTATCGGTAAAGCTACTGCAGATCAACTGCTAAAGAAATACCGCTCGGTAAAGAATATCAAAAATATCTCCGTAGAAGAATTAGCAACAATGGTCGGACAGGCTAAAGCGGTGTTGATACATGATCATCTGTCTGCGAATTAAGCTCCAATACCGGGCAGACTACCAATTATACACCCGCCATATTTACTTTAAACATTATGAGATTAAGGCCACTAAGCACACAGAACGGGTGCGGAAGTTAGTATGGTGAAGATTCATATAAAAAATAAGGGGCCAGGATAGAGATCCAGCCCCGTTTTTAAAATCCAATATCCTATGAAAAACCGAGACAAAGATAGCAGCCTTATACATGCCCGGCAATACCACAAAGTGGGTATTTTTCAGGGTAGTTTGGTGATATATCTCACCGGTCATGGTGGTAGTTACTCAATTACAGTGAGGCCAACAATATTTTTTTTTAAAAATCTTAAGGAGTCAAGGGGCATTAAGTGCGGGGAACGGAGGGGTAAGGAGAGTTAAGAGGTAGCCGGTGCTCCATCAACCATGAGTATATCGGAACAGACTACGGAAAAGTGATAAACAGTAAGATGCCAGGCACAAAAAAGGATGTGAAGAACAAAAAGTATCACGAAGCGTACTAAAAAACAGTGGCGCAGGGTCAGATCATTCGTTTATAGAGCGCTTCGTATTGTGGAACAATATTATGGATGTCGAATTTCTTTGCCTGCTCCAGTGCATTGGCCCTGAACTCCTGCAGTGTTGCCTCATCCTTTAATACGGATACCGCATTTTTGCTCATATCCTGTATATCCCCCACTTCACTCATATAACCGCAATAACCATCTACATTGATCTCAGGTAATCCACCTGCATTGGTAGAAATGACCGGCACTTCGGCTGCCATAGCTTCCAAAGCAGCAAGGCCAAAGCTCTCATACTCACTTGTAAGCAGGAACAGGTCTGCAATCGGTAAAATATCTTCCATCTGGTCCTGCTTGCCCAGGAAGCGTATACTTTCCGATGCCATACAATCGCGGCAGATGCTTTCTGCATAAGGGCGTTCAGGGCCATCCCCCAGCAACAGCAGTTTGGAAGGTATCTCCTGGTTGATCAGCAGGAATGTATTTACCACATCCCCCACTCTTTTCACCTTCCGGAAATTGGATGCATGTACGATAACGCGCTCCCCCTTCGACGCTACAAGCTTTTTAAATGCATCTACCGGCTTTCTATGGAAGCGGTTTACATCTACAAAGTTGTATATGACCTCTATATCCTTATCTATATCGAAATTATTGTACGTTTCATTACGCAGATTCTGTGATACTGCCGTCAGCGCATCACTCTCTTCCATCGAAAAAGTTACTACAGGGCTGTAGGTCTTGTCGCGCCCCACAAGGGTAATATCTGTGCCATGCAGTGTGGTGATCACAGGAATATTTATACCCCGTTTAGCCAGTATCTGCTTGGCCATATAGGCAGCAGCGGCATGCGGGATGGCGTAATGCACATGCAGCAACTGTACATTGTTGTTCAGCACCACGTCTACCATGGTGCTGGCAAGTGCAGTCTCATAGGGAGGATAGTCAAAAAGCGGGTAGGTGGGCACCCTTACTTCATGATAAAAAATATTAGCGTGAAATCCGCTCAGGCGTACCGGTTGCTGGTAGGTAATAAAATGAATATTATGCCCTTTATCTGCTAATGCTTTACCCAATTCGGTAGCAAGTACACCACTTCCACCGAAGGTTGGATAGCAAACAATTCCTATGTTCATATTAAAGCATGAGGTCATTTTTGAATGACCGGCATGCAATTTACCGATTATCTATATGCCAACATTGCCAATCCTGTATTAGCCTGAAATCGTTATTTTTGCTGACTTCAAACATTCAACTATGCGCGCACTGACCCTCTTCCTGTTATTGGTTATTACGATCTGCTCAAAGGCACAAAATAAAGACTCCATACAGATCAAACGGATCGCAGATGAAGTGATGCGAAACGCTACAGCGTATAATAACCTCCGCTATCTCTGTAAGGAGATCGGTCCAAGACTGAGTGGTTCGCCGCAAGCTCAAAAAGCTGTTGAAGCCACCATGGAAATGCTCAGAAAAGCCGGTGCCGATACGGTATATCTTCAGCCCTGCATGGTACCTCACTGGGTAAGGGGAGAAAAAGAACAGGGATATATCCAATGGGGCACCCGCGAAAAATTCAACCTGCACCTTTGTGCACTGGGTAATTCGGTAGGTACAGGTTCCAAAGGAATTGCTGCACAGGTTGTTGAGATAACCAGCTTTGCACAGTTAGACAGCCTGGGTACTACAGGCATATCAGGAAAGATCGTATTCTTTAATTTCCCAATGAACCCCACTTATATCGAAACCTTCCGTGCTTATGGAGAAAGCGGGGCAAGCAGGGTACGCGGGCCTTCCCGCGCAGCAAAATATGGCGCCGTAGCAGTAATGGTACGCTCCATGGCCAGCAACCCGGATGATTTTCCTCATACCGGCACCCTGGTGTATAACGATTCTTTTCCTAAAATACCCGCTGTAGCCATCAGCACAAATGACGCGGAATGGCTGAGCAGTACAATGGTTAAAAACAAGCGTACAACTGCCTATCTACGCACTACAAGCGCTATGCTGCCCGATGCCCCCTCTTTTAACGTGGTAGGGGAACTGCGGGGCTCTGCCCTGCCCGGCGAGATCATCAGCGTAGGCGGACACCTCGATAGCTGGGATCTTGCAGAGGGCGCACAGGACGATGGAGCAGGCGTGGTACAAAGCATAGAAATCATACGTGCACTGAAAGCCCTGGGCATACAACCTAAACGTACGGTACGGGCTGTGCTGTTTATGAATGAAGAGAACGGCGGGCGTGGCTCTGCCAAATATCTCGAACTTGCCAAAGCCGCAAATGAGAAACACCTGTTTGCTCTGGAAAGCGATGCTGGTGGATTTACACCCCGTGGATTCAGTATGGATATGAAAGAGGAACAACGCAATAATCTACTTCGCTGGAAACCCCTGTTCTATCCTTATGGCGTATATGATTTTGACCGTGGCGGCGGCGGTGCTGATATCGGGCCACTCAAACAGATCGGTGCAGCATTGGCAGGTTTACGCCCCGACAGCCAGCGTTATTTTGATATACACCATGCTGCTACAGATACTTTTGAAAGCGTAAGCAGGCGGGAGTTACACCTCGGTGCAACAGTAATGGCATCTCTTATCTGGCTGGTCAGTGAGTATGGGCTGTAAAACGCTGCTGCCTTTCGTTATTCATCTATAATTAGTAAGTTCGCAAAAAACAAACAAATGGAAACAATAAGCCCCACAGGCCAGACTACTCCTCCCAGGAAGAAAGGACGTATGTTTCGTAAAATACTGTGGACTACCCTGCTTATTATTATAGCAGTATTGAGTCTTATGATTTACTGGAACTATTATAATTCCAAAAGCGATGGTACCCGGGTGGGTAAGCTGTTTAAGTTTTCCCGGAAGGGAGATGTTTTTAAAACTCACGAAGGGGAAATGCTGCTCCCCGGCAGCAGGCTCACCAGCGGTTTCCAGAATAATTTCTTCTATTTTTCTGTTACCAGCGACAGCATAGCATCTCTGCTTGAGAAATCACAGGGCAAGGAAATAGAAGTTCACTACATACAGTATCGCAAAAACCTGCCCTGGCGGGGTGAGAATAACGATACCAAGAACCAGGAGAACGGGCAGTATATTGTAGACAAAGTGATTGCGGTAAGGGAAGCACTTAATTACTAAACTTGATTGTGGTTTGCGGCCGGTGGAGATACCGGCCACAAAAAGATTATAAACATTGAGGGGTTAAGACTGGGTGGCAGGTAGTGAGTAGCAAGATGAAAGACCAGGGTAGTAATTATTAAGAATTAATAAAAATATTAAGAGATTAAGGTGAATGATGGGAAGGGTGTGTAACGTTGAAGCATTGGGAGTATTAAGGTTACCAATGGTTAAGGAACGAAGCAGATATATTATTATAAACAGAAAGCCCTCCGTTGTAGCGGAGGGCTTTTATTATTTTACAGGAGATGGAATTAGTAGCTCCACAGATCCTGTTCGTAGTTAAAGATAGTTTCCTTGATATTCTCGCCTTCGAGTAACTGGAGGATGCGGCTGTCTTTGTAACCGGGATAGAATTCAAGTTCCAGATCCTGCGGGTTATTGATCGTACTTTTGATGATACGTCCGTAGAACATACGGCTTTCGAATAACTCTTCCCAGCTCATCCTTGCTCCAAAGTTTTTGCCATTGTACACTTCATACTTAGCGAAGATCGGGCGCATATCAGGATAATATACCCAGAACAGTTCTTTAGGACCAAGGTTTACACCGGTAGAAGTGATTACGTCTTTGATCGGCGCTATACCGAGGATACGCCAGAATAAACGTGAGCTTTCTTTATCGAAGATCACTTCTTCCTTGATCCTGAAACGATAGAATGAATCCAGGTTTACTTCGGGCATTACCTCTTTATAGCCGGTAATGGCACCCAGTGAGTCGTAAATGGGGGTATTGATCTTTTCCCCGAATACCTTTGAGGCTACCTGCGCCTTGGTAAGCGGGGTAGTAAAACGGTCGTCGATGGCATCAAATACTGTAACTGCATCGTCTTGTATGGCTTTAAAGAGAATGGAGATGAACCGCTGGTTACCGTTATTTTCATTGGCGGTGTACCGGAAGGGCATATTGATCTTCTCCCTTGTATCGATCTCACGCCATATCTTATGCCTGAAAACAGCGTCATCTGCCCTCAGATGTTCGTATGTCAGGGGCGTACGATCTTTTATCTCCTTTGTATCCACTGCTTCATCAGGACGAAGGGATTTCTTCACCTGTGCGATGGGTAAGCTGTCTACTGCCGGGGCTGGCGCCGGGGCAGCTTTTGCTATACCAACCGTATCAGCTTTCACTGTTTCTATCTTTGCCTTGGTTTTACCCTTTGTAGTTTTACGGGTAGTCTGGGCGGCCCGTTTAGTGGCCGTACGCTTACCTTTTTTCTGGGCAAACCCTGCTTCACTGAACACACCCAAACAAAGGATGAGCAACAGGTACTTGATCATGTTCTTTTTCATATGAATGAAAATTGATTTTTAATATAACGAATACGCCGGCGGATTTTGTATAGTCCTTACCGTACCATCTGGACCCTGTACTTTTACATTGTCAAAAATTACTGAAGAACCGGGCTGGCACCTGCTCATCAGCGCGCTGATAGCACCGAGATTGCCGCCTGTGAAATTACCCTGCTCAGGCCTTGTAAAACCAGCGCCGGTAAAGTAAGCCGTACCGCTCAATACAGAGAAACGTGCGTCAAAGTCGAAGTTTTCCAGATCTGCGCGGATATACTGCTGTGCTTTAAATACTACTGACTGCATTCTTGGTGTACCCGGACCTACTTTTACGATCGGATCGGGAATTCTTTTAACCCTGAACTGGAAGCTGCTGGTTTTACCATCGGCAGTTACGTTGATCGTTGCTGCCTGGCCACCGCTTACATTTACAGTAAACTTGCCCTGGCTTCCGGTAATGGTACCGCCGGTCATGCTTACGTTGGTTTTATCCCAGCCGGTAGGAGAACCTACAGTAACAGGGTTGGGAACACCAATATAAAATACATTCATCTTATCGAGCATCACGGCTGCACCACCAGGGGTACCTACGGTGTACTCAATCTCTTTTGTTTCTGTTTTTGATACACCGTTCTGATCGAGGTAGGTAACGGTTACAGGTACCTTCCTCGTACCGCCACCGGTTGCATTGAACTTGTATGTGGCAACACCAGAAACAGTAGCAACACCAGCGCCATTGATACTGATCTTAGGTTCTGCTTTTGAGCTGTAAGAACCCACACCAGCGGTAATGGTGATTTCCTGACCGGGCATTACGTAGTTGGAGCTTTGTCCAACCAGTACTGCTGCCTGATCCATGATCACTTTTACCTGTCCGATCTTATTGTGACAGAAGGTCACTACCTGGTTCTCCGCGTTTTTTACGTTATTCTGGAACTTGCTCAGTATTGTCAGCGCCGCTACAGTTGGCGTCATGTGAAAATAACCTGTGGTAAAATCTTTTGGTTTGCCGTCCTGACCAATTGCAGGATTAGCGTCAACCGGGAGCGTTTTTTCAAACTCCGTTTTAATTTCGGGGTCGATGGCAAAGATGGCCTGCCTGTATGCTTTCAGCTTTGCCTCCAGTTCTTTACCACGTTTCTTTCCGGCTTCACCTTCGCCAAACAGGCGGGTGGCTGCTTCAAGATCGTCTTCTTTAAACTGTTCCTGTCCGTTTTCGATATGCGACCCGGCTTCTTTCTTCAGTTCGGCTTTCAGGTCGTCGATATATTTAGACAGATCGGCGGATAGCTTTTTGGCTTCTTCTGCCTTGGGCGACCATATTTTGGCCTTTTCTGCCGACTGTGGGTCACTCATTTTATCTGCAAGAGATTTATAGAGTGTTCCGTTGGCTACATCAATATTTTTATTTGAGTCCATCAGACTCTTATCTACCACTTTGAAGGCATTAAGAATTTCACTCGATACATTCAGTGCCAGCAGCGCTGTAAGCACCAGATACATCAGGTTGATCATCTTTTGCCTGGGCTCTTTAGGTAAAGCCATAACTTATTTACTATTTAATATTGTTAGTCGAATGTTGTTTTGATAAAAGCCAAATGGATTACCTGCCCTGCATTGCGCTCAGCATGTTGCCATATACCTGGTTCAGTTTGCTCAGGTTGTTGGCCAGTGAGCTGATCTGATCTTTAGCTTTGTTTGCATCTTCCACGCTGTTCATCATTGCAGCACTTGCTTCATTCAGTTTACCGTAGAATGAGTTCAGGCTCTTCAGGTGGTTGTTGCTTTCTTTCAATTCCAATTCATAAATAGTATTCAGAGAAGACAGGTTTTTAGTCAGTACCTGAACCTGTTCGTGGAAACCTTTAGCGCTCTCAGAAGCATTATTGAAAGAAGACATTGTGCTGGCGCTGGCTGTAAATGCTGTAGCCATAGTACCGATAGCGGCAGTAGCTTCTTTGGTTTTAGCGCTGAAATCGCCGGTTGATTTTACAATATCGCCTACTTCACCAATACCATTTACTGTAGTACCGAGTTTCTGGAATCCTTCGCTGAGTTTTTTCAGGTTGGCGGGCGTAATGTCAGCTTCCTGCAGCATTTTGTCCATGCTGTTCAGTGCGGGGTTACCCACAGGAACTGCTTTTACAGAACCCTCATATTCTTCCTTCACTGGTGGATATATAAGATACAGAACACCATAGATCAGGAACACCACAGCCTCAGTTGTAAGGCCAATCTTGAGCCACATATCAGCATCAGAAGTATGCAAAATTTTCCTCAGTGCACCCCAAATTACCACCGCTGCAGCGATAGATACAGCGATATCAACATATTTACTAACTCGTGATGGAATTTTTACTGACATAATTTGTTAAATTTTAATAGATTTACTTTGAGGGTTATTTAAGTTTTTAGTTTACACAAAAGTCTGCAAGTGTGCCGGATTTCAGATCCGGCACTATTCTGATAAATTGTTAGTTTTTGGAGAGATTATTTTCTTCTGCCACCTTTTTTCATCTGCGCAGGTAAGTCAATTACGCAACGGAAACCGATGTAAGATTTAGACGTATCCTGGTACTCGTAATTACGTGTACCTGTTTGCAGGAAATAGCCTACACTTTGCCAGCTTCCACCACGAACTACTTTACGCTTCATGCGGGGGGGATCGGTATCTTTTGCATTCCAGCGGATATCGGGGTTCATGTCATGCTGAAAATTGTATCCGCCTTCATAATAGAGAGAAGAGGTCCATTCTGCTACGTTACCTGACATATTGTACAGGCCGAAGTCGTTGGGCCAGTAAGCGTCTGCACGTACTGTGTAGAAACCACCATCTTCAGGATAGTTACCACGACCGGGTTTGAAGTTGGCCAGCAGACATCCTTTTTTGTTCCTGAGGTAGTAACCACCCCAGGGATAAGGTGCCTGTGAACGGCCGCCACGTGCTGCGTATTCCCATTGTGCTTCTGTTGGCAGACGGAAATCTGATTCCGGAGACCTTTTTTTGGATTCGAGATAAGCATTGAGGTATTGTGTCCTCCATTCGCAGAAGGCAGTGGCCTGTTTCCAGGTTACACCTACTACGGGATAATTACCAAAGGCGGGGTGCGTAAAATAACGCTTAGCCATGGGTTCGTTATAAGAATAGGCAAAGTCCCTGATCCAGCAAAGTGAGTCGGGATATACCCTGATATCTTTTTTAACTATGAATTTAGAACGGGATTGATTTGCATTTTCCAGTTTAGCTGCTTCTTTGTAATCGAAGGTTTCTGAGTGATATACAATTTTGGTAGCGTCGAGTTCTTTTTTACCATTGATACGGTTGTCGGGGGTCAGGATCATGGCGTCGATCTTTTCCAGTGTTGCCTTGTCGCCCCATTTAATCGTTTTGGCTTTTTTCCAGTCTACATATTCATTGCCATCTGCACCCTGTTTAACAAAACCCATCAGCTTTGAAGCGATAGAGTCGCGCACCCAATTGGTGAACTGGCGGTATTCGTTATTGGTAATTTCAGTGGCATCCATCCAGAAGCCGCTGATAGAAACAGATTTGTTCCTTGCGGTGAATGCGTAGTTAACGTCTTCATCGCTGGGTCCCATGTGGAAAGTTCCCGGTGGAATATATACCATACCCGGTGGTTTTGGAAGGCTCCATTTACTTGCCGGTGCGACACCATGCAACTGACCGTCGTTGGGTAACGAACCCTTGCTGCCTGACTTGCCGCAGCCTGAAAATATAACGATAGCACATGCAGCTATCAGGGAGAACGAAAAGCTCTTCATTGTTTTTAAACTTTGAGGGTATTGGCAAATATAATGCTTATTTTGAATTATCATCATTTTCGGGTAGATTCTGGCCATTAATTTTAGCGTCCAATCCGCAGACCAAAATCAGAAACGGGCTTTTGCTTTTATTATTGTGCCTGATCCAACATTTTGTCTCTATCCAGAATCTGTCTGACAAGGGCCTGCGCGGAATCTACCGGCAAATCGCATGCATAGTTTCTACAGCGGAAAAGCTGTGTTTTTCCGCCTTCTGTACGGCCTTGTAAAAGGGGGAACCCGGTCGCATCCGGAACGGCTGACTGCAACACTTTATTGGGCAGATAAGCCGCCAGTAGCTCCTGCCGTTCCTGTTCCAAACCCGCTCCTGTAATGGCTATTTCATTAATTCCCATTACCTGGTTCATCAATGCCCAGGCCCATACTCCAAAGGAGCCGGGGTGCCGCGTGACTGCCTTCAGCAGGCCGGAAAGATGCCGTTGCGCCATCGCTGTCCATGCCGGATTTTCAAATACAATCCCCAGGTAAAACAGGTTATTGGTCATAACGCTGTTCCCGGAGGGCACGGCTCCGTCGTATACTTCTTTTTTGCGTATGATAACATCGTCCTGGTCCTTTCCTGTAAAGAAAAAATAGCCCGATCTGTCGTCAAGAAAGTTTTCCACAAGGTATTCAGTAAGCGCTTTTGCCCGGTACAGCAAGACCGGGTTACCGGTTATTTCCTGCAGGTGAAGGCAGGCTTCGATTACATAGGCATAGTCATCGAGAAAGGCCGGGTAGCGTGCGGTACCATTCTTGGCGGTGTGCAGGAGTGGCGTGCCTGTTTCATTTTCGCTGAACTGTTCCCAGAGCCATTCAAACTGCTTTTCAGCCATAACTGCGTAATGCTTTTCCCGGAGAACGGCCGAACAACGGCAGAGGGCGGTAATCAACAGGGCATTCCATCCTAATAGTATTTTATCATCCGTTTGTGGCCGGATACGTCTTTTACGCTCGTCCATAAGCCGTTCCAGACAGACTGCCATGGTGATTTCAAATGCCGGCTGACCGATGCCGCGTTCCCGGCAGAATTCTCCGGGGGGAACCAGTACCCGCAGTATATTTTTGTGTTCCCAGTTTCCTTCTTCTTTTACGTCGTAAAAATCACAGAACAGCGCTGCATGGGCTCCCAGCAGGGTATCGATTTCGGTTTTCGTCCATACATAAAAACGTCCTTCTTCACCCTCACTGTCGGCGTCAAGTGCAGCGTAAAAGCCACCTTCGGGGCATTTCATCTCGCGTTCAATAAATGCAAGTGTATGCCTGATCGCCTGTGCATATTTCTCTTTTTTTGTAAGGGCGCAGGCGTCGCTAAGAGCCACCAGCAGCAGGGCATTATCATAAAGCATTTTTTCGAAGTGGGGAGCCAGCCATTCCACATCTGTGCTGTAGCGGGCAAATCCGCCGCCTGCCTGGTCGTAGATACCTCCTTCGATCATTTTATCAAGTGAAAGCAGGGCCTGGCCGAGGGCGTCGGTATTGCCTGTAAAATGGTGGTATTGCAGGAGGAACCGGATGGTAAAGGTCTGCGGGAATTTTGGTGCGCCTCCAAACCCACCCCATTCGCGGTCGGCCTGTTTCATCACTTCCCTGAACATATCATGGCACTGTGCCGCAGTAAAGACAGGTTCTGCTCCTGCTATATCCAGACTGCCCTGTTTAAAACTACCTGCCTGCTGCAGGTGATCAGTAAGGTTTTCTGCCTGGGCCTGTATCTCTGTGGGACGTTCGCGCCAGGCCTGTGCAACGCCATGCAGCACTTCCCGCCAGGAAGCCCGGTTGAAGGCCCTTACCGGGGGGAAATAAGTACCCCCGTAGAAGGGTTTGGCATCAGGAGTGAGGAATACGTTCAGCGGCCATCCTCCGCTGCCCGTCATAGCCTGTACTGCATCCATGTAAATATGGTCAATATCTGGGCGTTCTTCCCTGTCGATTTTGATATTGACAAAATGGTCGTTCATAATCGCTGCCGTGGCCTCGTCTTCAAAGCTTTCCCGTTCCATTACATGACACCAGTGGCAGGCGGAATAGCCGATACTTACCAGTATAATACGGTTCTCTTTCTTTGCCTTTTGCAGGGCTTCCTCCCCCCATGGAAGCCAGTTCACGGGGTTGTATGCGTGCTGCAGGAGGTATGGGCTGCTCTCATGGATCAGCTGATTGGGGGATGCATTTGTCATACCGGCAAATTAATGATATCTGTCTTAACGGGTTGTTTTACAGAAAAAACATTACATATTTTTTGCGAGCAGACAAATTAATGTTAATTTCATTCGAAGAATAAGTGTTTATTCACCAAAAACAATACGCATGAAACAAAAATTACTCAGCGTTTTTATTGTTTTACTCTCTACTATAACAATAAAAGCACAATTACTCACTGAAAGCTTTAACGGGGCTACCTTCCCCCCGACAGGCTGGTCGAACACACAAGTTGGAGGCGGTGCCGATATCTGGCGAAGGGCTACAGCTACTGCCCAGACGACACCCAGCGGGGTTGCCCCGCACAGCGGTGCTGGTATGGCCCTGTATGACGCCTACAACTATGCAGCAGGCGAAGCTGCAGATCTTGCCACGCCTGCTCTGGACTTCAGTACAGGCGGCCCTTACAAAGTGAAGTTCTGGATGTACCGCGACTCGCGTTATCCTACTCTGAACGATTCACTTGAAGTTTTTGTAAACGCGTCTGCCCAGACTTCTGCGGGTGGCACCAAGCTGGGCAGTGTATTGCGTCACTACCAGGACAATCCTGTGGCTGCGGCTGTGGGTTGGTACGAGTACAGTTTTAATATTCCCGGATCTTTCAATGGCGCAACTAACTATATCGTTTTCCGTGCAAACAGCGACTACGGTACCGAGATGGTGATAGACGATGTTGTTGTAGAAGTGAATGTTGCGTGCGCGGGTACACCTGTTGGTGGTACTGCCGGTGCATCTGTAACAACATTGTGCGCAGCCGGCAACAGTACGATCTCTGTAAGTGGCGCCAGCAGCACACCGGGCATTACTTACCAATGGCAGTCTTCTCCTGCCGGAGCTAATACATTTACAGATATTCCTGCTGCTACGGGTACTTCATACGCGGCTACAGTAAGTGCATCTACGGACTACCGCTGTATTGTTACCTGTACGAATGGTGGTGCAACTGCAACTTCTACCACAGTAACGGTTGTTGTGAATGCTTCTATTGCCAACGATGCTCCCTGCGGTGCCATCGCGCTTAATTTAGATGGTGCAGAAGATTGTGGTAATACTACCTGCGCCACAGCAACAGGTGATCCTACGCTGTACTGTTCTACACCCAATAACACGGTTTGGTACACATACACTCCTGCGACAAGCGGCGTGGCTAATATCCGCCTGAAACGTAATGGTACCGGCGGTGGCCAGTTGAATGGCTGGGTACAGTTCTATACTGCTACCGGCACCTGCCCATCTCTTACCCTGACACAGATCAGTACAACTACATGTATTGGCAGTGTGGATTTAACTACTGTAACCGAAGGCGTTCTTGTTACACCTTCATTAACAGCGGGTACAACCTACTATATTATGCTTGACGGTGTGAGTGGTGCAATTGGTGCTTATTGCATCTCTGTAGTTTCACCTCCGCCCCCTCCACCCTGCGTTACCAATATCAGCCCGGCAAACGGTGCTACAGGTGTTACTGTAACGCCGACACCTAATATTTCATGGAATGCTGCTGCGGGAGCGACAAACTACAATGTTTTCTTTGGCACTACCAATCCGCCAACGACTAATATCGGTAGCACTGCAGCTACTACAATTGGCATTACAGGTCTTTCATACAGTACTACTTACTACTGGTATATACAACCGGTTAATCCCGGTGGTGCTGCCACAGGTTGTGCCACCAATACCACTTCGTTTACTACGGCTGCTCCTCCGCCCAACTGTGTGCCTACCACTACTACCGGTTGTGGCTCCAGTGACAGGATATCGCTTTTCCGTCTTAAAGGTGAGTCGAGCGAGCTGCTTATCAATAGTGGCGCAGCATGTAATGCTACTGCTTACGTAGATACTACGGATCACCCTGTTGTGATTGACCTTGCCAGGGGTAAAACCTACTGGGGACAAACGCTGGCAGGAACAACCGGTGATTATCTCACGCTCTGGCTTGATGCCAATGACAACGGTATTTATGAGAGCTCAGAACGCATCATGAATAACCTGCTGATGTCGAGCACCACTCCGGGTAATATCAATGTGTTTATACCACTGGGTACAGCACTGGGTAACCATACCCTGCGTGCAAGGCTGGTTTACTACGGAAGTACAGCACCTACTATTCCTACTGATCCCTGCGCAAGCTATACATACAGTGAAACAGAGGATTACAGGGTGAACATTGTAAGCAGTGGTTCTTCTTATGCTGTTTCGAGCTATGCTTCTACGGGAACCTGCTATGCTGGTGCTGGCCAACTGACGGTAGATACTGAGTCTAACAACAATAGCAACTTCGTACCGCTGGTAGACAGCAACAACAATATCATTGCACAGCTTTATCCTCAGAATAATAATCTGGGTACTGTGTCGGTAGGTTATTACAAGCATAATGCAGGTGTACGCCAGGATGCAGGCGGACGCTACTATCTTGACAGGAACTACACTATTACTGTAACGAGGCAGCCTGCAAGCTCGTACAATCTGCGCCTGCACTTCCTTAACAGCGAACTTAACGCGCTTATTGCTCAACCTGGTTCTGGTGTAACATCCGTATTCGATCTTAGTGCTACCAAGAATGGCGATGCCTGCCTGGCAGCAATTGGTACGGGTGGTACCGGTGGTGTACTTTATCCACCCACAGGCTTTGGCTCTATCGGCGGTGACAGGTTCCTTGATTTTACCGGCCTGAATGGTTTCTCAAGCTTCTATCTGCATGGTGGTGCGACACCGATACCGGTTACGCTTACCAACTTCAATGTACAACGTACAGCAGGTGTAAACAAGGTTACCTGGACCACCAGCCAGGAAATTAATACCAGCCACTTTATTGTAGAGCACAGTACTGATGGCAGGAATTTCAGCCCTATTGCACAGGTAACTGCGGCAGGTAACAGCAGTACTCCACGCAATTATTCTTACAACGATATCAACCCGGCGAGAGGTATCAACTACTACCGCCTGCGTATCGTTGACAGGGATAATACCAACAAGTACAGTGCTATCCGCAGCGTACGTAACGAGGGTGTGGCTGATATTACTGTTTACCCCAACCCCGTTAAGGACCTGATGAAGGTTGAGATCAATGCAGACAAAGCTGATAAAGGACAAATTATCATCAGCGATGTTAATGGCAAACTGATCTACAGCCAGAACATCAATATCATCCAGGGCAATAACATACTGCCGGTGAATACCAGCAGCATGGCTAATGGTGCCTACATCATCAAAGTACAGTTGACTGATGACGTTGTTATCAGGAAATTCAATAAAATGTAATTGATCTTGCTTAAGGTAAAGGCCGGCTTTCTAAGCCGGCCTTTTTTATGTGGTGTACTTTATAACGGGCCAGACGTGTACGGATAAACGGGAAGGCAGTGAAGGCCTGTCATATTGCCAAATTGTACGTTAGCTATTCGTACTTTTTTGACCTGATTCTTTCCCGGTTTATTTCTTTTTTACTCCTCCCAACATTGCCAGTTTTAACTTTTCCTGCCCGTTTGTAACCGGCAATAATAACTCCTTTTGCTGTAATGAGGCTCTCTGTTAATTTGAATGCTGCCGGAATGGCTCCATTGTCAAAGAGCTTTTTCCCCCTGCCTAATATCAGGGGGTGAATTTTAAGTTTGAGCTCGTCTACAAGATCATTCTTAAGGAGTAACTGAATGAGTTTGCTGCTGCCCCAGACCTGAATATCGGGGCCCTTTGAATTTTTGATCTTTTTGATGTCTGCCACAGTTTTTATTACTACTGAGTTTTTCCACCCGGTAACTTCAGGGTCTGAGTTTTTCATGTTTTTGGAGAACACGTATTTTGTACCTTTATTAATACCTGGCCAGAAGTCTCCATGCATGGGCCAGTAACCGGCCCAGATATTAAATGTTTTTCTGCCTAAAAGATAGTCTGCGGGCTGAAGTTCTTTTTGAACCACTTTATCATAGACCCCGTCTCCGTAAGATGCCGTCCAGGCGCCATACTTAAAGCCATCTGCTGTATCTTCCTTTGGGCCGCCCGGCGCCTGCATGACCCCATCTAATGTAATCATTGACAGGACAATTATCTTTCTCATATTATTGATGTTTTATTGAGATACAAACTTCGCCAACAAATATGTTGTTGTTGCAGTGCGAATGCGACAATACCAGCGGCTGAATGCGAAATGTGCTGGCAGTTTCGGGTGGCCGGGGTAGTTATGGTTGTGAAGGTGACTGTGTCAGGGTGAAGGTACTAAAGCCAGGGGCTTCCCCGTCTGGCTCTGTAGATTTTACAAAGTTCAATCTCGTTAACAGTTTAGTTGAATGCTGATTATCGTTATGCGCAAATGCTATTATTTTTTGAAACTGTAATGCCTGAAAAACATAGTCAACAACTTTTTCAGCAGCTTCTTTCATTATGCCCTGCCCCTGAAATTCTGTCATAAGTTCATAGCCAATTTCGCAACTGTTCTTTTCGTCTGAGAAGTTAAACAGGCTGATTGTTCCGGCGAATGCTTTTGTTTCTGCAAGGGTAATTACCCAATAAATTGAATTATTATTTTTTATGTTGTCACTGATCTTGTTGATAAAGTTTACTGCGTCTTCAATTGTCCTGGCAGGTTCCCTCTCAAGGTATTTGTTTATCGCTGCATCTGAACGCAACGTAAAAACGCTTTGCTGGTCATCCATTGCTAATTGCCTGAGGATTAGCCTACCTGTTGTTAAGACCGGGAAGGGTGTAAAGTTTCTATTGGACATTTAGTAATATTTAGTTTGTTAAAGGTGTGGGTGATACATACAGGCTATAACGAGCAGAACTTTGTATCCAGGGATGAATTGGTCTAATTGTAAGAATTGCCTACAAGATGCAAAGTGCCGTTCAAATAAAACGAACTGTCTTTGTCGCAAACTATCCAAGGATTGACAATGTCTATTTTTTCTTTATCAGTCCCTTAACTATTGACTCAGCATAGTCTTTTACTTTCTCAGGCGTCCAAATAAAGCAATTGGAGTAATAAAATGAAGCATACTCATCACCACCACCTTCTTTTAAGGCTGTCGCAACAACTTTTGAGCAATTCCAGTCTAAACTGCTCCATGGAGCAGAAGGCGGCCCCTGATCCTTAAAGCCTCCATAGCTCAATGCAAAGTGCTGCCACCAGCTTATTATTCCTCTTTCATTTAAGCCATCTATTCTTGTAGTATAATCTGGAAATCTTCCCTCCCCATCAACATCATCGGAAAAACTTCTGTTTGCAATAGGAAGGGCGGTAAAAATGTTAGAATGAATTTTTGAATGTATCCTACCAGTTTGTGCCGGCCACCATGATATGTAATTATCAAAACATTCTAAAGACGCATGCCCCCAAGCCTCTTTGCTGCCACTGAATTGCCATATATGTACAGAAATCATAAGAATGTGTTTTAGGTTATTAAAATATTTTAATGCCTGCTGCTTATGCCTGACTAATTGTTGAAGAAATCAATTACAAAATATTCAAGTCTAAAGTTATCCTTAGATAGTTCTTTTTCAGACACCTAAAGTAACCTTGCATTTGTATTTAAATATACAAAAAATCTAGCTCATCCGTTTATTTAATGAAGGGTTTCAACCTTTAACATTTCATTTGCCGTTGTGTGGCAGCGGTAGCGTTATTTTTTACAGGTTCGATTTTAATGTACTCCGTCAGAGGTATTTAGCAGCGTTTTCCCGGCACTAAATGGTTACAAGCTAACTAATTGTGATGACTGGTTGATACAACATATTTCAGGAATCAGTTGTACTGGCTGCTTAAAGTTATTGCAGGAGAAAGAAGGTATGTTAAACAGTTGGGAAGTTGGGAAAGATATTGGGCGGTGTTGCCGGTTAGATGGACAATCAGGAATTAAAAAGAAAAAGGGAATCTTCTATTTTACAGAAAATTCCCTTTTGGTACCATGTACGGGATTCGAACCCGTGATTCCTCCGTGAAAGGGAGGCGTCTTAACCCCTTGACCAACACGGCCAATTTTAGGACTGCAAAAATAGGTTGAAACCCTATTTTAACCAAATTTTTTCCTTTTTTATTTTAGATGCTCACGCATTGCCGGAGAAACTCCCTGAGTATTGTATTCACTTTTTCTGTTTCTTCCAGCGGACTCATGTGGGCGGAAGCACGAAGGATATGTACGTGCATCTCACTGGCGAGATGTACCTGTTTCAGACTGTCTTCAAAGGGTATTGCCTTATCCATAACGCCCGCGATAAACAGCACCGGTACGTTAGACCCGGTAAGGCAATGCTGCCTGTCGGGCCGCCTGATCATAGCCCTGTAATACTGTTCAAGGGCCTCTACACTGAAATTCCGGCTGCGCTCTACCCAATACTCAATAATCTCAGGATGTTCTGCGGCAAACCTTTCTGAAAAGAGCCCGGGAATAGCCGTTTTCATAAAACCATAGGCTCCCTGTGTGTGCATGAACCCAATCGATTTTTCTCTTGCCTGTTTCTTTTCTTCACTATCGGGCAAAGCGGAGGAATGAATCAAGCCGAAGCCCGACAGATAGGACGGGTATTTTTCTACAAATGCAAGTGTAATATATCCTCCCATACTATGGCCAAGCATTACACAGGAGTTGATATTTTCACTATCAAGCAGGGCTTTGAGGAGTTCTGCATAGTCGTCCATCTGGGGAAACCGGGCGTTATAAGGGGAAGTACCGGATCCCGGCCAATCGGGCAGAATAAGGCGGTAATGGCTGCGTAATGCTTCTACCTGGTTTTTCCAGTAAACGGCATCCTGGCCAAAGCCATGAAGTAACAGTACAACCGGCCCCTCTCCTTCTATACCATAGGCAACGGTTGTTTCACGGAAGTCCAGGTTTTTTTGCGGCATATTTTGTCATTTACAGATTAATCAGGCGTTTCCCTTTTCCAACGCAGGGCTGACCGCAGGGCCAGTAACAATACGAAGGGAATAAGGGCTTTATTCAATTGTTGCGGAAGCAAGAACCAGGCCACGAGCAGCAACAGCAATATAACAGCAGTTAGACCAAAGTAATTACGGACCCATCTTTTTTTACTGTTGTAAAAGAATGCCATGATAAAATGAGTGGGGAGGGCCCATAGTATGTTGTAGTTGCTATGGCACATACTATGATCGGAGGCCCACATCAGTATTATTACAATCCCCATCAATCCTGACAGAAAAAAGAGCATCGCATCGAGTCCCTGTAAGGATACCTGTATGACCTTGTTCTTAATAAACCCGAGTAATACTATCACTAAAAGCAACAGGGACAGCGTTATCAACGGTGTAAAGAAAGGCCTGGTATTATCTGCCGGGGGCATCTTGTATAATGGCATTTCGCTGATTACCAGCGACTTCCATGCATTGGTACTGTCTATCGCCTGCATCAGGTTGTCTGGCAGGAACTCCATTTCATTGCCTGTCATGGCTTTATCTGCCGGGGCACCCAGCAACAGGTCGAGGCTCAGTTTAGTCCAGTACTTATGATTCATATCGAGGCACCGGTGCAGAGCATCGCGAAAGGTAGCACCCCGGGGCAGGGGGCTTTTGAAAGCCGTTACAGAATCTTTATACCTTAACAACATATCGCGCGCGCGTGTTGTGCAGTTGTCTAAAAAGAAATCATAGGGGTAAAACCGGTTTGCAGGAAGCAGGTTGGTTTCCAGGGCCTGCTGCAATTTCTGCTTTTCGGCACCTGAGAGTTGCAGCAACTGCTCTGTAATGCTACGGCCCTCGTATTGATAGGTTGCTTTGAAGTCTTCGAAATATTCTGAAGATAAATAATAGAGTAACCTGCCGCGAATAAATTTTATATAAAACCCGTTATCGTCGAAGTTGAATGTGCCATAGTTATATACTATATCGCTGCCCCGTGCACTATCGGTGATGCGTATAGCTGTATGACCAAATGTGGCATAGAGGGGTTCGCCGGGACTGCATGTAAGCAGGCTCACCCGTAACCTGCTGGTATCGGTTGCGGCCCGGGCAAAGAGGGTCAGTATAAGACAGAGACCCAGCCATACAATTTTACGAAACATATAAACTTGTATAAATGAAAATGCAAATTAGTAAACGCGATGCTATTATGGTGTTCAATTGAAGCGTACACATATATTTTTAGGTTCTGTAAAAAAGCGCAGTGCTTCCCATCCCCCTTCGCGTCCCACACCGCTGTTGTTCATACCCCCAAAGGGTGTGCGAAGGTCGCGCAGCAGCCAGCAATTGACCCAGATGATCCCACACTGCACCTGTGTGGCGAGCCTGTTTGCTTTTGAAATGTCCTGTGTCCAGACGGTAGCGGCCAGTCCATACTGTGTGGCATTGGCCAGGGCCAGCGCTTCTTCTTCCGTATCGAAGGGCTGGAGGGTTACTACCGGGCCGAATATCTCGTCCTGATTGGTACTGCATTCGGGACCAAGTCCTTCAATGACCGTTGGCGCAATAAACCAACCCTTGCTGCAACGGCCTTCGGGTGTAATAATATTACCGCCACACAAAACCGTACCTCCTTCTGCCTTTGCTTTATCTATACACTGTACGATCTTATCAAAATGTACCCGGCTTACAATAGCACCCTGCCTGCTGCTCTCAAGCACAGGATCTCCTACTGTTAATTGCTGTACTTCCTGAATAAACTGGGTTTTGAATTTCTCATATACTTTCCGTTCTACGAGGATACGGCTACCGCAGAGACATATCTGTCCCTGGTTACTGAACGAAGAGCGAATGGTTTCCTTCATCATCGTATCCCAGTTGCAGTCTGCAAAGATGATCGCCGGGTTCTTACCGCCCAGCTCCAGCGACAGCTTCTTGAACATGGGCGCTGCGATACCTGCTATACGCTCCCCGGCCCTCGTACTGCCGGTAAAAGAGATGGCTTTGATCTTCGGATGCCTAACAATCGCTTCTCCACAACCGGGGCCGGTACCGTGTATAATATTCAATACGCCATCGGGCAAACCGGCAGCTTTACACGCCCGCCCCAGCAGGAAGGCCGTAACAGGGGTAACCTCAGAAGGCTTCGCTATCACACAGTTGCCTGCTGCAAGCGCAGGGGCTATCTTCCAGGTAAACAAATACAAGGGCAGGTTCCATGGAGAGATACAACCTACGATACCGAGCGGCTGGCGCATGGTATAATTGACGGCCTTGTCTTCCATGGTATGACTCTCGGCTGCAAAATGCATAATGCCTGTAGCAAAAAAACGGAAGTTGGCGGATGCTCTCGGGATATCAACCTGCTTACTCAGCCATAACGGTTTGCCATTATCGGTGGTTTCTGCCTCAGCAAAAGCATCGAGATTTTCATCGATCAGCTCTGCTATGCGGTTGAGTACCAGAAACCGCTGCTCGGCAGGGGTAGTGCTCCAGCCAGGGAAGGCTTTCTGCGCTGCCTGCACGGCGACATCCACATCCTGCGCATCACTATCGGGGAGCTGGCCATACACCTCTCCTGTTGCGGGATTGGTATTGTCTATAAACTTTCCACTAAGCGGACCGATGAAGTGGCCGCCGATATAATTTTCTAAATGATATGGCAGAGTGAATTGCATGGGATAAAGGTAATAAACATTAAGAGTTAAGGCGCACTAAGTACGGAGGGGGGAAGACAGGATACAATGATATAAGCGGAGGGATAAAACATTAAGGAGTTAAGGG
>CAZPXP010000020.1:0-26288 GCA_964590975.1 uncultured Ferruginibacter sp.
AGCGAGAGCGCCCCTTCGGGATATTGCTGCTGTACGTGTATCGCCCCTTTCACGTCAATATCCAGCACCGGTACCTGGCCATTGTCCCAGATGCGCTGAAGTTCCGATTTGAGCGTGCCGTAATATTTGCCCTCGTAAACCATCTCCCATTCCACAAAATCACCCTGCTGGATATGATGTTTAAATACTTCCTCCGACAGGAAATGGTAGTCAATGCCCTCCCTTTCAGTGGCGCGTCGGGGTCGCGTGGTAGCCGAAACAGAAAAAGCCAATTGCGGGTAACGCGACATCAGGTGCCGGGTAATAGAAGTTTTACCAGCGCCGGAAGGAGCCGTAATGATGATGATTTTGTTGACTGCCATGCGCAAAGAAAAGAAACATTTTCATTACACTGAACGACCGTTTAAATTTTAAACAGGCCCGGGAGCGATGATATGGTTTTAATGGCGATATAACCCATAGCCACAACAACAAGCCAGCCAAACACCGCCATCCAGCGGGGATGACGGTAACTGCCGGCAAACGTCCCGCGGTAAGCAGCCAGCAGTATCAGGGAGAGCGATAGCGGGAGTATCAGTCCGTTAATGGCGCCCGCAAGCAGCAATACCTGCCGTGGCCTGTCAAAAATGGTAAAAACAACAGTAGAAACAAGGATAAAAATAATGATGACAGTAGCGCTGTGGCGTTTTATACTGCTGTGCAGCGATTGAAGGAAAGACACAGAAGTATAGGCCGACCCGGTTACCGAAGTAATGGCCGCACACCATAATACAAGCCCGAAAAGATACAACCCCTTATTGCCCGCTGCAGTATAGAATACGGTAGCGGCAGGATTGTTCCTGTCAAGCGGAATATGCATCGAAACAACGCCGAGCGCAGCAAGGAACAATACGATACGCATGGTGGAAGCCAGGGCAATGCCCGAAACCGCGAGACGCGAAACCGCCCGGAGGTTAGCGGGTCCGCTGATACCCGCCTGCAGCAGCCGGTGTGCCCCTGAAAAACAGATATAACCGCCCACCGTACCGCCCACAATCGTGAGGGTAGCCGTTTCAGAAAAAGCATCAGGCATAAAACTTTTATGCAGCGCTTCCAGGAAAGGCGGGTGCGAAGCAATGGCAATATAAGCGGTAAGCAGCAGCATAACGATGCCGAGCACTTTAGCAAACAGATCCATTGCCCGGCCCGCTTCCTTAACCAGGAACACAAGCAGCGCTATAGCACAACTGATCCACGCACACCAGGTAAGCGGCCAGCCCGTAAGCAGTTGAAGCCCCAGCCCGCAACCGGCTATATTACCAATATTGAATGCAAGACCGCCAAACGCCACCAGCACCGTAAGCAGCCTGCCCGAACCCCTCCACACACTGTCTGCAATATCCTGCGCATACATACCGCTGGCAGTAACCACCCGCCATATATTAAGCTGTACGCCAATATCAAGAACAACAGAAAGCAGGATGATAAAGCCAAACGAAGCGCCGAACTGCTCGGTAAACGTAGTGGTTTGGGTAATAAACCCCGGGCCTATCGCCGAAGTGGCCATCAGGAAAGCGGCGCCAAGCATTACGCTGAAAGAGGATTTAGAAGGCTGCATGTTTGTTGATGTTGTTAATAGCTTCATGTATAGCCCGGGCAAGGGTTACAGCAGTTGGCCCGTCCCCATGGATGCAAATAGTAGTAGCAGGCATGGGAATGAACTGCCCGTTTACAGCCGCTACACGTTGCCGCTCCGCAATCTCCAGTACCTGCTGTATCACCTTGTTTTCATCTGTAATAAGGGCGCCGGGCGCAGACCGCGGAGTAAGCAAACCATCAGGCTGGTAGCTGCGGTCAGCGAAAGCTTCACCCCTGAACGGGATTCCCAGAGCCGCTGCCGCTTTTGTCAGCGCCGATTGCGGCGGTCCAAAAAGCGTAAGGCCCGCTCCGGCTTCTTTTACAGCCTGGGCAATGGCAGAAGCCAAAGCCTCATCGGCAGCCGCGCTGTTGTACAGGGCGCCATGTGGCTTTACATGCTGCATGCCCACACAGTGCCGGTCGCAAACAGCCATCAGTAACCCGATCTGTTCAAGAGTAATAGTATAAACCTCTTCGGGTGAAAGACACATAGCCAGCCTCCCGAAATTGACCCTGTCAGGGTATGAAGGATGAGCGCCAACAGCCACACCATGATCAATAGCCATCTGCACGGTGCGGTGCATCATGTCGGCATCACCCGCGTGATAACCACAGGCAATATTAGCAGAACTGATAAAGGGCATTAATTCGGCATCATTGGGCATGCCTTCGCCCATATCGCAATTAATATCTACATGGCTCATAAACAATTATACTTGTGCAAACAGGCTGTTCTTACCTGCTGCATCCATTGGTGCATTGAAAATAATACATCTTCGGCAGATGCAGGGCTGATAGTGGAGAACTTTACCGGGTGGGTAAATGAATGCTGCACCAGTGCAGGGAAAGACGGTTGTGTTACAGTAGCAATATGCGGGTAACCACCCGTCGTTTGATGATCGGCCATAAGCACAATGCACTGCCCCGAAGGTAGCAATTGAACAGTGCCCCGCGTAACAGCAGAGGAAATCCTTTCCGAAGAAACCGGCACGCAGAGCCCAGGCCCGCTGAGTACATAACCCATGCGGTCAGACTGTGCACTTATCCCAAACCCCGATCCCGTAAAACAAGCACGGGCATCATCGTTGAGGTTTGCCCAGTCACTGCCCGGTAACACCTGTACCGGCAACCGGTACCAGCGTTGCCAGTCGTTACCAAGGCTCCAGTTGGTATTATTTTCCCTTTTCTCTGTAAACCCCGTAACCGGCAACAGGTCGCCGCTTTGCAGCCACCTGCCCGCAAACCCGCCCGCACCTGCCCTTATATTAGTAGAATAGCTGTTAAGCCAGGCGGGTATATCAAAACCGCCCCGAACAGCAAGGTAACACCAGTTGCCCCATTGCCGGTTGCCGAACCGCAGCGTAGCCCCGGCCCTTACAGCGATAGGCTTCCACAGCATAACGGGTATATCGTCAATAAAGGGAGAGAAATCAGCACCCGCAATGGAAATAACAGTATCCTCTGTAAAGCGGATGACAGCAGCAGGATAACACATTTCAAGCACGGGAAAAGCAGCTTCGTTGCCCGCTATAAAATTGGCCGTTGCAGCAGCAAGCGTATCCATAGCGCCACCCGGACCAATACCCCAGGCCTGGTAGCCATAGCGGCCCTGGTCCTGTATAGAAGAGCACAGCCCCGGTTTAATGATCTCGAAGCTCATGAGCGCAATGGATTATATTGTTCAAATTCTTTTTTGCTGATGGCGTGGAACTGCACACAATCGCCCGCTTTCAATAAAAAAGGATCAGACGCCGTGGCGTCAAAAAGCCTTACAGGGCAGCGGCCGATAAGCTGCCAGCCCCCCGGAGAAGACAGTGGATAGATGCCCGTTTGCTGCCCGGCAATACCTACACTCCCCGGCGGCACGGCAGGCCTTGGCGCACCGAGCCTCGGCATCGCAATAACAGGGTCAACAATACCCAGATAGGCAAAGCCCGGCAGAAAGCCCATCATAAATACATGGTAAACCGGCGCAGAGTGCCGCGCTGTAACTTCTTCCGTACTGATGTTTCTATGTTGGGCAATGCCCGCAAGATCCGGTGCAAACGCTGCATCATAACATACGGGAATATGATGCATACGTGCAGGTACCCCTGCAGGCTCTTCTTCACCGGGTATATGATCACGCAGCCACTCCTCCACCTGCTCAGCAACCGTTTTGCCCGCAGGCGTTTGCTTTTTCACAAGTAAAGGGTTATAAATCACCGTAAGTGTCGCGTAAGCAGGTATCGCTTCGATAAAACCATCAAATGAACCGCGTTGCAGGTGCCTGTAACATTGCATCACGCGTTGATTGGTAGCCATGTCAATACCGTCACCGAAAGAAATGGAGATAGCCTGTTCACTTATAGCATAAAACTGTATGGTACGATCGCCAACCTGCATAATCAATACAGGCTTAAAGCTACAATTTTCTATACCCCGCAGTACACACCGGCAATAAAAAACAGCAACGCTTTTACACGCTGCTGCATTGCTTAATGGTATATGTGCATTGTGATGTGCCTAAAATGCGTAGCCGATACCTACGTTAAACCGGCCGAGTAGTCCGCTTCTGTCGTCAAAGAAATTATTATTGTTATTATTGTTACTGCTGCTGCTCACAAAGCCGAGGCCGAGATTAAGGTCAAGAGTAAACCCGCTCAGGTACACCCATTGGTGACCAAAGAGAAAACCACCGCGAAAATCATCACTCCGGTAAGAATAATTGTTATTATACGTATCCGTTACCTTATAAGTATTGTAGCTTAAAAAGGGCCCTGCATACACACCGGCAATACCGCTTTTATTACGGGAAATATAAAAACGATATTCGCCATTCACGCCAATACCTGAGCGCTTGTAATTATTTTCTTTATAATACCTTGGAGCCAGGCCCACCTGCAAACTCTGGTTCTTATTGGTTTTCGTTTCCCAGGAAAACATCAGGGGAACGCCAAAATCATCGTCAAAATCAGTATTAAGGTTAAGCTTTATAATATTACGGTGGTTAGTTAACCCGTTCTTCTGCCCCTGTGCAGATAAGCTGAAAAATACAGCACCCGCAAGTAAGATTTGCTTTATAGTCATAGCCAGTTTTTAGTATTGACACTCTGTAAAAATATTCTGCTGCTTATTCAAATGTTAATGTTTATCTAAAGCAACAGTTTACAATATTGATTTATGTCATGTGTAAGCCCGTTGAGTTAATGTACGATCACGATAACTTATTTGTTACTGCCTGTTTCTGGTATAGCATTCAATAATGATGCCATGGCGGCCTGTGTACAGTACTATACAGCGAGGCGCGTAATATCAGCGCCAAGGCTGCGCAGCCTGTCGTCTATATACTGGTAGCCCCTGTCAATCTGTTCGATATTCTGAATAATGCTCTTACCCTCTGCACTCAATGCAGCAATCAGCAGTGCTACACCTGCGCGTATATCAGGGCTGCTCATGCTGATACCTTTGAGCGGTTGCTCCCTTTCAAGCCCGATCACTACAGCACGGTGAGGATCGCAAAGTACGATCCTCGCTCCCATATCAATCAGCTTATCTACAAAGAACAGGCGGCTCTCAAACATTTTCTGGTGAACGAGTACGCTGCCCCTTGCCTGTATGGCCGTAACGAGTACAATACTCAGCAGGTCAGGAGTAAAGCCAGGCCAGGGATGATCATAGATGGTCAGTACACTGCCGTCAAGAAAAGTTTGTATTTCGTAAATCTCCTGCGCCGGAATATGTATATCATCTCCCCTGAACTCCATCTGTATGCCGAGCTGGCTGAACTTTTCAGGTATAATGCCAAGATGTTCGATACCCGCGTTCTTAATAGTGATCTCGCTTTGCGTCATGGCGGCGAGACCGATAAAACTCCCCACTTCAATCATATCAGGCAGCATCCGGTGTTCAGTACCACCCAGTTCGTCCACACCTTCTATGATCAGCATATTACTGCCTACTCCGCTGATCCTGGCGCCCATGCGGTTAAGCATACGGCAGAGCTGTTGCAGGTACGGCTCACAGGCTGCGTTATAAATAGTAGTGGTACCCTTTGCCATAACGGCTGCCATAAGAAGGTTAGCCGTTCCTGTTACACTCGGTTCATCCAGCAGCATATTGGTCCCCTTAAGATTTGATGCTTCAAGATGAAAGAAGCCGTCTTCAGGGTGATAATTAAATGTAGCCCCCAGCTTTTCAAAACCGATGATATGAGTGTCAAGACGGCGGCGGCCGATCTTATCACCACCCGGCCGCGGAATAAAAGCCTTTTTAAACCTTGCCAGCATCGGCCCGGCAAGCATTACAGAACCGCGTAGCCGGCCGCTCTTTTTATGAAAAGCCTCACTGTGCAGGTAGTCGATATTTACATCGTCAGCCTGGAATACAATACTATGCCTGTCAGTACGGTCCAGCTTAACACCAAGCTCACCCAGTAACTCAATAAGCAGGTTAACATCAAGGATGTCGGGAATATTATGAATAGCCACTCTTTCCGGGGTAAGCAGAACCGCCGAAATGATCTGCAATGCTTCGTTTTTTGCTCCCTGCGGAACGATGATGCCGGAGAGCTTTTTACCCCCCCTTACTTCAAATGATGCCATGCCGCAAATGTAGTTGATTATGTAATATCAGGTATGCAGTATGAAGCACAGGATAAACCTGCTGTAAATAAAAAAACTGCCTCCGGATGAAGCAGCTTTCAATATGATGATTATCGTACGATCAGTACCTTTTCTTACCGTATCCGCCACCGCGGTTGTTACGGTTATCGCGGTTATTTCCACCATTGCGGTTGTCGCGGTTATTACCCCCGCCATTACGGCCGCCATCGCGGTCACGGTTATTGTTGGAGCGGGCTCCATAATTACCACGCGAGTTGCGATTGTTATTGGCGCGGTACTCATCGCGCTCGGGGCGGTTATCTACACGGTGCTTAACAAAAGGCCGGTTGTTAAACTCAAGCTGGCCCTTGGTAATCGTATTGAGCTCGTTCTGGATAGTATCGTCATGCATCAGCTCTTTATGCCAGTTGCTGTAAACCAGTTTCATATAGTAGGCAATTGCATTGGCAAACCCCTGGCGTTTATCCGCATCGCTCTCGTTAAGTGCTTTATTGATCACGATCTCGATATTCTTGCCGAGGTGGTTATAACGGGGATACCTTTTGGGGTATACCAGCCTGTCCGGCCTGGCCTTAAGAGTTTCCCTCGTGGGGATAGGATAGGGGCTCTCTACGTCAAGTTTAAAATCGCTGATCAGAAACAAATGATCCCAGAGCTTATGCCTGAAATCTTCCACGTTTTTGAGGTGTGGATTGAGAAACCCCATCAGTTCAATGACCGCGTATGCATTATTCTGTCTTTCTTCCTTATCCTCTAATGTAAGAAGGTGCTCCACCATCCTTTGAATGTGACGACCATATTCCTTCATCACGAGGTGGTTTCTTGTTGTATTATATTCCATAAAAATAATCGAAGACGGTAAAGGTAATGCAAAATGCCCAAACAGGGAAAATATCAGCGTCAGGCACTGTTTTTTAACAGCTTACCCGCTTTTCCGCTTTTGCCAGGCCAGCAGGCCCCACCAGGCCAGTAATGCACCCGTACTGTCGGCCAGCCAGTCCAGCAGGTCAAAACTGCGGTGAAGAATAAAGAATTTCTGGATAAACTCCGTAGTAATGCCCCATACAACAGTAGCAATCGCCAGCCGGGCAAGATAAAGACGGTTACCCGCCTGCCTGCGCAGGGGCCGGTAGAATAATACCACCAGCAGCCCAAAACAGGCAACATGCACCATTTTATCAAAAAAGATAATGCTCAGCCACTTGCTTTTGGGAATCTTTTCACCCGGCATACACAGCAGCAGCAGCACAACAAAAAACCAGGCAATGCCTGGTAAAAATTGTATAAATGAAGGATTATTCCTTTTGTGCATACAGCAAAATTAACCAACCAGTTCCGCATAAGCCACAGCATCCATCAGAGCCTCTACGTCGGCCGGATTGTTTACCGTCATTTTAACCATCCACCCCTCACCATAAGGGTCTGTATTAACCAGTTCAGGCTCCTGGGCAAGAATGGGGTTTACTTCGGTAACCGTGCCGGCTACCGGCAGGAAGAGATCGCTAACAGTCTTAACCGCTTCCACAGAGCCAAAGATTTCTTCGGCCGCCAGCGCCTTCCCTACACCCGCTATGTCAACATACACGATGTCGCCCAGTTCTTTCTGTGCAAAATCAGTGATGCCAATGGTTGCAGTATTACCTTCTAACTGGATCCATTCGTGGTCTTTGGTGTAGCGGAGCTGAGAGGGAAATTTCATTGTAACGAAGTTTGAAAATTTGAATGATTTATTTGACCTGCAAAATAAGTGATTTTTAACTTAGTGATGCAGAGGTTTCATTTTTGTTTCTATCACTTCCATCTTCATGCGGATATCACCCAGAGGTCTGTCATTCCCATCCCTGGGCACACCAGCAATCTTGTCAATTACCTCCAGTCCCGATTCTACTTCGCCAAATACAGTGTAGTTGCCATCAAGCCAGGGAGTTCCGCCTACCGTCTTATACACCATTCTTTCCGTAATGGTGTACTTCCGGCCAGTATTCACTTCAGCCCGGTCAAGTTCCTGGTCATTAAGTTTACGCCCCTGCACAATATAAAACTGGCAGGCGCTGCTGGCCTTCTGGGGGTTGCCATCGCGCGCTGCGGCAAGTACACCCCTTTTATGAAACAGAGAGGTGCGGAACTCGGCAGGAATGCGCTCCATATCATCACCCCCATTGCCCAGCATAGTACCGGCCACAGCATTTTTACTCAGCGGGTCGCCCCCCTGGATCATAAAATCTTTGATAACGCGGTGAAAAAGCAGACTGTCGTAAAAACCTTTCTTTACAAGGCCCACAAAATTATCGCGGTGAAGGGGAGTAGAATCATAGAGCCTTACCACAATGATACCGGAATCAGTAGTGATCTTTACGCGTATGCCGGGTTTAGCATGATTGCCGGCGGTTTTGACGGGGTCCATCCTGGGTTTAACTGGTTTTTTAACGGTTACTTTTGGCTGGGGTTTTACTTTAACCTGTGCCCGCGTGCAGCCAAAAGCAAGCAGGAGGGTAAACATAATAAGTACCTGTTTCATTATAACATCAACTGTTTATTGTATAAATCCGTGATTGTGAAAATACAGCAGAATATGATCTTTTAAAAAATTTTCCTGCTCTATGAGGTTAAATTCAGGAAGGGCCTTAAGCTGGGTAAAATGTGGCCAGCCGTCTTCATCATGCCCTTCAAGAGCATAATAACCGCTCGGAGAGAGAAGGCAGCAGACGGCTACATGCATAAAGTCCTGTTTCTCTTCTTTGCTTACTTTCTGCCGTACCTGCCCGGCCTCCTGCATGCCGATGAGCATCAGAATGGCATTGAGGTCGGGTTTTTTGCCAAAGCGTTCGATGAGTAGTGCTTCAAGTTTCCACCAGCGCTGCTGCAAGTCGTCTTGTATATGCTGCATAGAGCAAAGTTACAGGATATTGACTGTACACCCACCCGCGCCCTGTCAGGAGTCTGAACCCGCCTTTATGGCATACTGCTCCCTGAGGCGTACCAATTCCTCAATAGGAGCACGCTGTAGGTAATTAAGGATGTCGCTGGTATTATCGTGAACAAGCGCACCCAGTGGCTCCTTGTCTGTATGATTGCCATTGCCGGGTTGCCACTGGAGAAGATCGTTGGGAGTACAGTGAAAAAGAAGGCAGAGCCTTTCAAGATACTGCAGCTTGATATGGCTGTCAGTATGCTTGAGAATGCGGTGGGCAATATTGGGCGAGAAGCCATGCTGTGTGAGATAAGTAAAAAGATTGGGAATATTGCGTAAAGCAGCAATGCGCTTAATATTAAGGTATAGCATAACAGTATATTGGCTTTAATAAATGGATTTATCCAAAAACTACAGCCCGCCTGGTAAAAACGTTAGCCGTGTCTTTTCATGGATGGTTTAATGCAACGCAAAAATAATACAGTTTATTATGAAAGCACCACCCCGTTATGGTAATAACTGCAGAAATAAGAAAATTACTTAAGCAGAAATGATGAATATGTGCTTTATAAAACTAAACTTAATACTCATAAAACTAAACTGTATAAAAATAAAAGCAATTGCTGCAATAATAAAACAAAGTATGACAAATGCAGTACACTTCCCTTTACTACAGAAAATCATGCACCCGTTTTATAAAAAAATATTCTCCCGTCAGTAGGCAGCAAAAGCCTGGATAGCAGTATGTTTAATCGCTTCCCTAACTTCGTGTATTAGTAATAGTTATTACTGCCACGTACTAATACCCTATTGCATAATCAGGTAATTTAACTCTTATAATAAACGCGTGTCAATCCCACCTTTGCTGTGTTCAATAAAATTGTTGCAACAGGTTTAATTGATCAAAGGCGGATTCTGAAAAGCCATAACAGAGTAAGAATAAAAAACTAAATCTAACATTATGAATGTCCAGGCAGCAAGCGCAGCTTTTATTAATGTGCTCATTGTAATTGACACCGAGTATGTCAAAGCAAACTACCCCAACCCAAGTCAGGATCCCAATAATCCTACGGGTATCAATCACAACAGCCAGTTTATGATCTGCACCGGGTCACGTGGTGTAATCAGCGGTCAGGGCTCGGCAGACCTGAACTTCAAAGCCAACCCTGGCGATGAAGTGGCTTTCACCGGTGTTTCAATCTACGACAACTCCGATGATGCGGTGATCATCTATGGCATCAAATACTGGAGTGGCGCCAACGTGTTCAACCAGTTTGTGACCGATCTGGTAACCAGGCAGAGAGCTGTAATGCCTAATGTGAATACCCCCAACGGTTTACCTGCTGTACAGGCCAGTCTTAACTTTACCAGCCTCGATTCAAAAGTAAAAGCAGCAGGTACTGAAAACTTTTATGTCTACTTCGCACTCTACACATTGGGAGCGGATGGCGAAACGCAAAACCTTTTTGGATACTACTACTGGGATCCAACAATTACGGTCAGCTAACCCAAAAAGCTGTAAAGCAAAATGTTTTATTTGTTACACAACGCCCGGTTTACGGGCGTTGTTTTTTGCAGGTCGTGAAGGAAGCTGTTCTTTTTAAGTTACATTTGATTACAGGTAATGACAGCACCAGCAGCACAGCTAAATAAAATATATGAGTGAACATTCCCTTATCGATCATCTTGTAATTACTGCCCCAACACTGGAAGCAGGCAGGGAGTATGTGTACCGGTCAACGGGAGTAATGCCGCAGGGAGGGGGAAGGCATGGAAAAATGGGAACATATAACAGCCTGCTTGGTTTGGGCAACGGTATTTATCTTGAAGTACTGGCCATCGATCCCGGCGCACCCAACCCCGGGCGTGCCCGCTGGTTTGAACTTGACCGGCCTGAAAAACATGCAAGGCCAAAACTGACCTCCTGGGTAGTATTTACGCCAGGCATCCATGCCAGATCCGCAAGCCTACAAAATGTACTGGGCAATGTGGAATCCATGAGCCGGCCCGGTCTTGAATGGCTGCTGACCGTTACCCCCGATGGAAGCATGCACTGCGATGGCTGTGCACCCGCCCTGATCGAATGGCCCGGCCAGCCCCGCCCCGGTGCCCTCCTCCCGGATTCCGGCAGCCGGTTTATCCGCCTGGAAATATTTCACAACGCATACGCCAGCATCGATCAACTGCTGAAACAGGTCGATTTCAGGGGAGAAGTATATGTGAATCCCCCCTGCGATCAGTATGGAAATCATCCCTGCCTGGTAGCACATCTGTCTACACCGAAGGGCCCCGTTCAATTAACCTCCTGCTAAACTGAATAATATGACCGGATATACCACCCGTCACCGCCAGGCAAAACTTCTGCGTATAGTCAGGAAAATTCATCGTACAACCGGCGCCTTACTGTTCGTAGTCTTCTTTATTGTCGCTGTAACCGGTCTGCTGCTCGGCTGGAAAAAGCACAGCGGTGGCATGATCCTGCCCAAATCCTGTAAAGGCACTTCAACAGACCTGAAAGACTGGCTTTCCGTAGACAGCCTGCACAAAAACGCCTGTAAGTTCCTGCACGATTCTGTTTCACCCGATCTGTCCCTCGCCCTCGAACGCATCGATATCAGGAAAGACAAAGGCATGGTGAAATTCGTATTTACCGATAATTACCTTGGCCTCCAGCTCGATGGCGCAACAGGCAAACTCCTGCATATCGAAAAACGCCGTTCCGATCTTATAGAAAATATTCACGACGGTGTTATACTCGACCGCTGGTTTGGAACAAACAACGAATGGATCAAACTGATCTACACCAGCATAACCGGCCTGGCCCTGCTCATCTTTACCATAACCGGCTTCTGGCTATGGTATGGCCCTAAGCGCATGCGGCGCAGCTCAGGAGAAGCCCGTACAGCCTGATCACCTTTTAGTTGTACACGCTACCTTTGCAGTATGAACAAAACTTTAGTACTGCTTGTTAGTGGACTATTCACTTGCATAGCCGGTATCGCCCAGGTAAACGATACCGCCCACCGTAAAGAATTAAAGGAAGTGATCATACGGAGCTGGCAGCGCCAGGACATTACGCGCCTGCCCGAAGAGCAGAACGGCTATCTCAGCAGTGGAAAAAAGAATGAAGTGATTACCCTCGCGGGCACCAACGCCAACATCGCTTTAAAAACAGGCCGGCAGCTCTTCGCCAAGATCCCCGGCATATTTGTATATGATATGGATGGCAGCGGTAACCAGCTCAACATATCCACCCGTGGCCTCGATCCGCACCGCAGTTGGGAGTTCAACATCAGGCAGAATAGCACCATCATCAACTCAGATATGTATGGTTACCCGGCAAGTCACTACAGTGCCCCTGTGGAGAGCTTTGAAAAAATAGAACTGATCAGGGGAACAGGCTCATTGCAGTATGGCGCCCAGTTTGGCGGTATGATCAATTACACTACAAGAAAGCCAGACAGTACCCGTCCCTTTGTATTCGAAAGCACCAATACCGCCGGTTCTTTTAATCTGCTGAGCAGTTACAACGCTATCAGCGGCACGTATAAAAAATTCTCTTACTATGTATACTACTACCGCCGCCATTCAAACGGCTATCGCAGTAATGGAGAATCCGATGCCGATGCACAGTTGGTACAGCTCAATTACCAGTTTTCACCTGCGGTTTCACTTAAGGCCGAGCTTGGTCGCTCCAAATATAAGTACCATATCCCCGGCCCCTTAAACGACAGCATGTTTGCTGCAAACCCCAGAATGAGTACAAGGAGCCGTAATTATTTCAGCCCTGATATCTACGTGCCTTCCCTTGTGTTGAACTGGCGCATGTCAGGTCATACCCGACTGATCCTGACCACCTCGGGGCTGTTTGGCGACAGGAGCAGTGTACAACTGGATGCCTTTGCCACCGTGCCCGATCTGATCGATCCCGCTACAGGACAGTATAAGAACCGGCAGGTAGATATCGACCGGTTCAACAGCAAAACACTCGAAGCCAGGCTGCTGCACCAGTATAATATCGGTAAGGTACCCGCAAAGCTCACTACCGGTGTGGTGTATATGAACAACCACCTGCATCGCCGCCAGCTCGGTAAGGGCACTGCAGGAACAGATTATGACCTGACCCTCGTAGAACCCGGCTTCGGAAGGGATATCCATTTCAAAACCGGTAACATCGCACTCTTTGCCGAAAACACCTTCCAGCCCAGCCCACGCTGGGTGGTATCACCAGGCTTGCGGTTCGAAAACGGTGATTCAAAAATGAGCGGGCAAATAAAATACTATACCGTAAATCCTTTACCCACTACCATCAGGCACAACTTCGTGCTGGCAGGCATTAGTTCGCAGTACCTGCTGGATAAAGAGAACACGATCTATGGAGGTATTTCCCAGGCCTACAGGCCGGTGATCTTTAAAGACATTGTACCAGCGTCTGCCTACGAACAGATCGATAAAAATCTTAAAGACGCTTTTGGCTATACTACCGAACTGGGTGTAAGAGGTAAACTCTTCAGCCACCTGCAGTACGATATCAGCTATTTCAGGATGATTTATAAGAACCGCCTCGGTACCATTGTGCTTCAGGATAATACCGGGCAACCCTATACATATAAAACCAATACAGGCAACAGCCGCACAAATGGGATCGAACTGTTCGTACAATATAAGTTTGCACTAGCAGGCAATCTGTACGCAGGGCTGTTTACTTCCACATCATATATGGATGCAGTGTATACTTCAGGGGCATTATCCAATGGCAGTGCAAACATATCTGTAAAAGGCAACAAGGTTGAAGCAGTTCCGCAATGGATCACCAGAAACGGTCTTGAGTTTCTGTACAAAGGCTTTGGCAGCACAATACAGTACAGCTATACTTCTTCCACCTATTCCGACGCATTTAATACCACGACCCCACCGGCAAGTGGAGCAAGAGGCTATACCCCGGGGTATGCCCTGTGGGATTTCAATGCCTCACTAAAAACAAATACTTACTTTACCATCCGTGCAGGCATCAGTAATATTTTTAATAAACAGTACTTTACCAAGCGGCCTGCCTTCTATCCCGGCCCCGGCATCTGGCCCGGCGATGGCCGGAATAGTTATATTACTGTGGGTATTAAAATATAATCCCGCACACCAACTATACATAATACAATACCGGTCAACTGGATAATGTTCCTGCATGCGCATAGAAACAATTTGTATTTTTACTCCCTGAGATAATATAATATGAAATTTATTCCTGCCTGTATCAGTTTGCTGCTGCTGCTCTCCTGTAAGGAAAACAGCCGTAAACTCCCCATCCTTGGCCAACCGCTTGTCAACGGTAAAGACACTGTATATCCCGTAGTGGCCGACTTTCGGCTTACAGATCAGGACAGCGCCGTCGTGACGAACCAGACATTCGGAAACAAAATATATGTAGCTGATTTTATTTTTCTTTCCTGCCCCACAATCTGCCCAAAAATGACCAGGGAAATGTATAAAGCTTACCTGCCTTTTGCAACAGACGAAAGGGTAATGTTTCTCTCTCATACCATCGACCCCCGGCGCGATACCATCCCCCGCCTCAAAGCCTACGCAAACAACCTTGGAGTGTCTGCCCGGAAGTGGCATTTTGTAACAGGCGCAGAAGACAGCATCTATGCCCTTTCGGAAAAATCGTATTATTCGGCAGCATACCCCGACAGTTCGGCGCCCGGAGGTTTTACGCATAGTGGAGGTCTGCTGCTGGTCGACAAGAACCGCCACATCAGGGGGGTATACGATGGTACCAACCCCCAGGAAACAGAACGGCTGATTGCCGATATCGGCCTGTTATTGAAGGAATCCTTTTAAATGTATATTTGCAGCATTGAAAAAAACAGTAGCCATACTATTACTTATTGCTTTTTTTATGCAGACCACAAGTCAGCTATGGATACTGCTCGCCTTTAATATCAATAGAGACTATATCGCAGCTAATCTTTGTATCAACCGGTTCGACAGAATATCCGTCTGTAAAGGATCCTGCTATCTGGAAGATCGCCTCAGCAAAAACAACCAGAAGCCGGAACAATATCCCGATCTCAAGCAGAAAGAAATCACGCTCTTCTGCCAGTTGATGCCCGCCCTGCGCCGGGAAATCCCCGAACTGTCTTTACTGCCATGTTACTTCGCCCGCGATGACAGACGTTTTTCCTCACCATTCCTCCAAAGTATTTTTCATCCCCCCAGTACCACAGTTGAAGTGTAACATTAGTAATCACATCAACAGTTCAATATTATCATGGGTACAAAAACAGGCCCCATACCTGTTTACCCTGTTACAGCCTTTGATGCGGAAAACTATGCATTCTGGTTTGGCACAATAGAACGGATACTCGAAGTATATCCGTTTCTGGAGCACCCGCATAAGCAATCCTTTTATATGCTTTTGTTTGTGGAGCAGGCAGAAGGTCACATCGTTATTGATGAGTGCACCTACCGGCTCGACCAGCCCAAACTGATCTGCATAAAACCAAACAGTGTTTTCTGCCTGAGTATTAACAGGACAGCAAAGGGCCATATTATCTGTTTTACGGAAGACTTCTTCTCACTGCGGTACAACAATAATGTACTGCACCAGTTCGCTTTTCTGAAAAAAGAGGCCAGCCCCTTTGTGCGGCTTACAGCCCGGCAGGCCGAACAGTGGAATACGGTTCTGCAACTGATGAAGGAGGAAATGACGCAGGGATATAAAGAAGCCGAAAAAGTACTGCGTTCTTACCTGAATATCCTGCTCTGTAATATGGATAAACGCTTTCAGCACTATTCAGCAAAAGAACGCGTCAGCGGTAAAGAAGAGAAAATTATCCAGTTCGAAAAACTGGTTGAGGAGCACTATGTACGGCAAAAGGCACCCTCCTTTTACGCAGGGATGCTGCACATATCCACTAACTATCTCAATAAACTCTGTCACGATTGCCGGGGCATCCCCGGTGGCGAACTGATCCGTAAACGCGTCACGATAGAAGCCCGGCGCCTTTTACATTATACAACATTGTCCGTTGCAGAAGTGGCCTTCGAACTCGGTTTCGAAAGCCCTTCCTATTTCATCACTTTTTTTAAAAAGAATACCGGTCAAACGCCCGAGCTATTCAGAAAAAGTAACCGGTAATGATAAAACAGTATAGTGTTCTTTCTGGCGCTCAGGCACATTAGCGGGTAACCCAACAATGCCTAAAACAACAATGAATAAAAAAGATATTCATCCCCGGCCCCTTATTATAACATTTTATATCAACAAAAACTATATGACAATGGAAACAAGAGAAGTATTACAAAAAAATGATCGCATATTCCGGAAAGCCCGTATAGGAGTAAAAATTTTACTTGTACTGGTCTTTGCAGCAATAATATGGGTCCAGCACGAAAACCTGCTGAAGTTGTTCAAATGGATAATAGGCTAACAGTTTTGTACAGTTATATATCAATCAAAAATTGAATTCATGAAAGCAGGATTTATGCGGAAAGCGCATCGCTCGCTGGGGCTTGTTACAGGCATCCAGTTTTTATTCTGGACCCTGGGCGGATTATATTTCAGTTGGAGCAATATCGACCAGGTACATGGCGATTTCAATCGTAAGCCACAGCCCGCATGGGATGCTGGTATGCATTTTATCTCACCGGCAGAAGCCATAGGAAACGTCAGAAAAGAACAGCGGGTTGATTCGCTGTTGTCTCTTTCTCTCGTTTCCTTTGGCAACCGTATGTACTACAGCATGTATGTTATCGCCGGCGATCAGAAAAAGCGCTTATTAGCAGATGCCCAAACCGGCCAGCCCCGGGAAGCGCTCACAAAAGAAGAAGCCGTCGGCATAGCCCGGGAAGCCTTTACCCCGGTCAGTACTCCGGTAGCATCTGTAGTACGTATCGATTCAGTCGGTACACACCACGAATACCGGGAAGGACTGCTGCCAGCTTACGCCGTTTCGTTCGATCACCCCGGCAATACAGTTGTCTATGTGGCAGCAGAAACAGGAACCATACAGTATTTCAGAAATAATAACTGGCGTGTATTTGATTTCTTATGGATGATGCACACCATGGATTTTCACACCAGAGACAATATTAACAACCTGTTGCTGAAAGTATTTTCTGTTGCCGGGCTGCTTACCATTATAAGTGGCCTCGCTTTATTTCTCATCACCAGGCGCCGTAAACGAAAACTTAAAGCGGCGCAATATAGGTAGTAGAATGCCTGATCGGTACTGAAAACACCCAATTACACAACACATTAAAAATTACTTTGAAAATGAAGTTTCTCAATCTGATAGCAGAATACCTGTATATAAGAAAAAAAGACAGCAGAGCTGCCGCCGGTAATATGGTGCGCTACATGCATAATATTAACCGGCTGTCTTTACTGCTGTTTTTACTGGCTGTTTTATTTATGCTTGCACGCTTTACCCTCAGCCGTTTGTAACGAATGTTGAAACCGTGGATACGAATTGTAAAATACGTCGGCAGGTAAAACAGTACAGATATCATTTTTTGCTAATCCCGTAGTACTGTTTTTCAAAACGATCGGCTGCTCCATTTACAGGCCGGGAAAGCCATACAAAGCAATTTTGCATTCAAATTGTAAAGTGTATGGATTTTCCTATGTTTCATCTGGACTGGCTGAATAACCGCTTCCTGATTGCGATGATCGCCATTTTGCATGTACTGATCAACCACGGCTTAGCCGTTGGTTTTATCCCTTACATCACATGGCTGGAGCAGAAAGGCGTTGCCAATTCCCCGGCAAATCAAATTACAGACCCTGAGTGGGATGCGATGGTCTACCGGAAAATGAAGGTGGGATTCATCATTACTACCACCATCGGCGCAATGACCGGTGTCGGCATCTGGTTTTCTGCCGCATTAGTAAGCCCGGCTTCAATCGGAAGTCTCATCCGTGTATTTTACTGGGCATGGTTTATAGAGTGGCTCGTTTTTGTAACGGAAGTAGTACTGATACTCATCTATTTCCTAACCTGGAAAAACGCCAATAGTTCTTTAAGAGCAAAACTCCGGCATATAAAATTTGGCTGGTTCCTCTCAGTCTTTTCCTGGATAACCATGGCCATCATCGTTTCTATCCTCGGCTTTATGATGGATCCCGGCAACTGGAATACCAACCGAAGCCTGCTGAATGGTTTTACCAACCCTATTTACCTGCCGCAGCTTTTTTTCCGTACGCCTGCAGCCATGCTTGTAGGAGGTACATTTGGCCTGCTCCTCACCACGATCTTCACAAAAAGAGGAACTCCCATCCGTAAGGCTGCTGTAAAATATGCCGGACGGTGGATACTTTGCTGGGCACCAGTTGCGCTAACGGGTGCCATTTTTTACTACAGGGCAATGCCGGGTGCTATGAAAGACAATATGAGTACAGCAGTCGGTACGATGGAGTTTGCACAGTATTACGACTTGCTGAAGTACATCATCGCAGGAGCCGTATCACTCGTTATTGTAATCGCTTTGATCGCCATACTGAAACCCCTGAAAGTGCGCTTCGCAATGGTACTTCTGCCCTGCATTATGATTATGGGCTTTCTTGGGATATTCGAAAGAGTACGCGAGTTTATCCGTAAACCCTACGTTATAGGAGGGTATATGTACAGCAACCTCCTGCGTGAGGAAGATTATCCCCTCTATAAGAAAGATGGCGTACTGAAGCATGCCATCTATAACAGTACGCCAGAAGTAACAGAAACCAACAAGATCGAGGCCGGAAGAAATGTATTTGTGCTTACCTGCAGCCGCTGTCATACCACCGGCGGAATCAATTCTATAACGTATGTATTTGAGCGGATGTATGGCTTTGGTAAACCGCTCGATGAAGCAGCCATTGAGGCATATATACCCAATATGCACAACGGACGACCCTATATGCCGCCGTTTCCGGGCAATAAGAAAGAATTAAATGCGCTCGCCGCCTATATCCATCATATCCAGCAAACCGGCGAACCACTCGATGGTGCACAAACAGAAGGTGTAGCCGTAAACCCGGGTCAGAATATGGAAATGGCTAAAAAACTGTTAGAACAAATCGAAAACCAAAAGGCCGACTCACTTAACAAGGTAAAAATGGTAAAGCGCAACTAATCTTTTCGCAGGCAAACCACCCATCAGAATTCATTACGTTCATACAAAGACTCATCTCAGATAATGTTTAATTTATTACAAGCCTACAACGTACCCGTTCCAAGAGATATCCCCCTTAGCCTGCCCCTGCCGGAATGGCTGCTGGTTTTGCTGCTGGTACTGTCTTTTCTCATGCATATTGTGTTTGTAAACCTGATGCTCGGCGGATCAGTACTTTCCTTATGGAGCCAGATCAGGGGGCTTAAAGACAGTGATTACCATAACCTCGCACACGAAATTGCCAGAACCATTACGGTCAACAAGAGCCTTGCCGTAGTACTTGGCGTTGCACCCCTGCTTAGTATTAACACATTATATACCGTCTATTTTTACAGCGCCAATGCACTCACAGGAATCATGTGGATAGCCATTATCCCTCTGGTTACGGTAGCCTTTCTGCTAACTTACCTCAATAAATATACCTGGAATCTGCTCGACAGGAACCGCCCGCTCAGTATTGCTATCATTGCACTGGCTACCGCAATCTTTCTCTTTATACCGCTCATCTTTCTTGTTAATGTCAACCTGATGCTGTTTCCCGAAAAATGGGGTTCCGTAAAAGGCTTCCTGGACGCACTGCTGCTGCCCAATGTATTTCCCCGCTACTTTCATTTCTTATTGTCGTCTATGGCAGTAACAGGTCTGTTCCTTTTTTGGTATATCGGGCGTAAAAATTACCCGTTCGAAAAATATTTTGCCCGGTTTACCAGGTACGATCTGAAGAAAAAATTCTATTCACTTACGCTGGCCGCCTCTGTAGCCCAGTTTGTAATGGGCCCCCTGGTATTACTTACCCTTCCCGCAAAGGGCTTTGGCTGGAATCTTGTGTTTGTCATTCTCTCCGGCGCCTTAATCGCCCTGCCAGCCGTATGGTGGATGTGGAAAGCCATATCCGGCCCGCCGGAACACATTAATAAAAACTTTGGTAAAGTCGTAATCAGTCTTACCATAACAGTACTGTTTATGGGTAGTGGCAGACATATCTACCGGGCCAATGCCCTGGCGCCGCATCGCAAACTGGTCGCTGCAAAAACAGAAGCCTTTGCACAGCTCTCACGCGAAGCAAGAGAAAACCCTGTGCAGGAAAGTACTGAACTGAAAATTGACTCTTCACTCGGTGCTGTGGCAAAAGGTGCAGCCCTCTTCCAGGCTAACTGTAGCTCCTGCCACAAACAGAATGAAAAACTCGTAGGGCCCCCGATGACTGAAATGGCAGACATCTACGCCAGCAATCCGGAAGGATTAAAAAACTGGGTACGGGCGCCGGGAAAGAAAAGACCGGATTACCCCCAGATGCCCGGCTTTCCGCAATTGAGTGATGAAGACAGGGGCGAACTGGCAAAATATATATTATCATTAAAGAAATAACAGTATGTACAATCTTGCTTTCGCCGGGGCGATCATCACACTCCTGATCCTCATCGTGGTACAGTTGATCCGGCTCAGCCTCACCACAACTAAGCTGAAAAAAGATAAGACATTATACCGAACAGAAATCCGCGCAGATAAAGAATGGGAGTTTATTAAGGGATTGTATTAATAAATGCCGGTATCCTGCGGTACCCCTCCGCCACCTGGCTGGTTGCTCATCTCCCGCTCATCCTGTACCTTTACAGCAAAAAAGATCATGCTGCAAATTGGATTGATACGGCAAAACCCCGAATGGATAAAAGAACGGCTGAAAGTTAGAAATGTGGCCGACCTGTCCCTGGTAGACAGGATCGTAGCAACAGACGAAGAGCTGCGTAAAGTGAAGACAGAAACAGAACAGTTACAGTCCGCCATGAATGCAGCATCTAAAGAGATCGGACAATATATTGCCAAAGGCGATACCGCAGCGGCAGAGCAAAAAAAGAGCGAAGTAGGCCAGATTAAGACACAGGTACAGGAAAAAAGTGAGCAGCTTTCTGCACTCGAAAAACGCCTGCATGATGAATTGGTAATACTCCCCAATCTGCCGCACACCAGTGTGCCCCCTGGCAAAACTCCGGAAGAAAATGAAATAGTTAAAGAAGAAGGCGTAAAACCGGTACTCTATGCAGGTGCGGTACCCCATTGGGACCTTATCAAAAAATACGACCTGGTAGATTTTGAAACAGGCGCAAGGCTCGCCGGTAGCGGTTTCCCTCTGTACAAAGGCAGGGGAGCGAAACTGCAACGTGCCCTGATACAATATTTCCTCGATTATAATACAGCAGCAGGGTACACAGAATACCTGCCGCCACACATGGTAAACGAAGCTACGGCGTATGGTACGGGTCAGTTGCCCGACAAGGAAGGACAGATGTATCATATTACAGCGGATGAACTTTACCTGATCCCCACCGCAGAAGTACCGGTGACTAATATTTACCGCGATGCTATTGTAAAAGAATCTGACCTGCCGATCCGTATGACGGCCTATACACCCTGTTTCCGCCGTGAAGCGGGCAGCTTTGGCAAAGATGTACGTGGACTGAACCGCGTACACCAATTCGATAAAGTGGAAGTGGTCCAGTTGGTCGACCCTGCAAAAAGCTACGAGGCCCAGGATGAAATGGTAGCACACGTAGAAGGATTGCTGAAAAGCCTCGGCCTGCCTTATCGCATCCTGCGTTTATGTGGTGGCGATATGGGCTTTACAAGCGCCCTCACCTTCGATTTTGAAGTGTACAGCACCGCCCAGGAAAAATGGCTGGAATGCAGCTCTGTAAGCAACTTTGAAACCTTCCAGACCAACCGCATGAAAATCCGTTATAAAGACGCCGCCGGTAAAACCCACTTGGTGCATTCTCTCAACGGTTCATCACTTGCACTGCCGCGTATCGTAGCGGCGCTGCTGGAAAATAATCAGACAGAAAACGGAATTCTATTACCCGAAGTACTCCATCCCTATTTTGGAGCAGCAATCATCAACTAAGTATTCACTTCATGGTTTATCAACTAATAAAACAAAATAAATGAAAGCAATTGCAGTCCTCTCTGTGTTTTTCATGCTGGCATGGGGTTGTACACCCAAGGCCACTCCCGCGGCTACGCCTGTACCCCCTGTACCTCCACCGGTTGCTGCTGCGCCCACACCCGCTCCCGAAACCCGGGTCAATACAGCCCTGCTCGAAAACGGTAAGAAGATATACGAAACCCGTTGCGGCCGTTGCCACGGACTGAAAAAGGTAGACGATTACACAGTATCTTCCTGGGTGGGTATAATGGATCGTATGGCACCCAAAGCAAGGCTCGACGAAACAGAAAAGTCACAGGCACTGGCTTATGTACAGTTCTACGCAAAAGACGCCCCAAAGAATAAAGAAGGAATGTAATTCAAAGCCGCTGGAGTACAGCCAGTTGGTACGACGCCCATTTTTTTAGCAGGGTACGGCAAAGAGCAGTATCCGCGGGGCATAATAAAGATCTGAGCACTACAGGTATTCTGTGTAAAGGAAACAACAGGATACCGTAGTGCTTTTTTATGCCCCATCCCGTAGCAAATGCCGCCTTTCCAAATTCCTCCATACTAAACCGGTTTGCAGCATGCCAGTCGCCAATAGCTCCGCGGTGCTGCTTTTTCCTCTTGCTGTTGGGAAAGTCAACGACCAGTGTACCGCCAGGTTTGATGATGCGGTGGGCTTCAGCCAATATCTCGTGGATGAGGGCGGGGGTGAGGTGCATCAGTACATGCAGACAGAAAGCAGCATCAAACTGCTGTGCCGGATAAGGCGTATCCGCCGCATCTGCAATCGTAAAATCTTTACCCGGAAACTTATGCTTAGCCTGGTCGATCATAGCAGCACTGCTATCTAGCCCATCAGTTGCCTTTTCCATAAAACGACCCGTACCACAGCCAAGACTGAGCACCCTCGCCGGGGCCTCCGGGAGGCAACGGTTAAGGAAGAAAGCCTCCTGGCGGTGGATATACCGTCCATAGCTGTTAGCGAACCGGTCCGCATCGTAAGCCGGGGCAAGCGTATCGTAATAGTCTGTAATAGTTTGCTGTGAATCTGTCATAAAGTATCCTGGTGCCGTTTGGGCCTGGCCTGTACGGCAAATTACAGTAATCCTGCCGTAAATTTATGGGATGAGGCAACGAAGATGTTAATGAAATTAACAGAACCCGGATTAAACTTTGTATACAAAAAAGGGTCAAACCAACGTTCATTTACCACCTGTCAAGTAATTAATTACCTGCTATGTCAATATCAAATCGTCTAAAGAACCAACACCTCCTCTGGCGTGCCGCTTTCGGGCCAATGGCTGAGCACAGTCCCGAACTCGATAAGCTGTCCACAAAGAAATTGTGGGAGCTGCTGGTAAAAACCTCTTCTAAACAGCCGGAATATATCGACGTAGCAAGCGACGCCATAAAAGGTGTTATTATGGGCGTGCAGGATGTAGTGAAGCTGGAAACATTGTCAAAAGAACAGAAAGTAGCGCTGCGTAAGCAAAGCAGGGAAGACCTTAAAAGCCTGAACCTGCGCTGGCTCGATGAGATGATCAACAGCGAAGCACAGTTACGCGAAAAAATGGCTTTCTTCTGGCATGGGCATTTTGCCTGCCGCGATATCAATATCTTCTTCCAGCAGTTATTACTCCATGAAATAAGGAGTAATGCGCTGGGTAATTTTGGCGACCTCCTCAAAGCAGTCAGCAAATCTGCTTCCATGCTGGGCTTTCTCAATAACCAGCAGAACCGTAAGCAGCATCCCAACGAAAACTTTGCCCGCGAGGTAATGGAGTTGTTTACCCTGGGCCGTGGCAATTACACAGAAAATGATATTAAAGAAGCCGCACGTGCCTTTACGGGCTGGGGCTTTAACCTGCGTGGAGAGTTTGTATTCCGTAAAAACCAGCATGACACCGGCAGTAAAACCATCTTTGGCAAGACGGGCAATTTTGGTGGAGATGAAGTGCTGGATATGCTCCTGGAAAATAAGCAGACCGCAAAATATATCTGCAGAAAAATATACCGCTTCTTTGTAAATGAAAATGAGCCCGATGAGGCAAAGATCAACTGGCTGGCAGACCGCTTTTATCAGTCAGGATACAAGATACTTCCCCTGATGGAAGATATTTTTACTTCAGATTGGTTCTATGCAGAAAAACATATCGGCAGTAAGATCAAATCGCCTGTAGAACTGCTGGCAGGTATGCGCAGGATATTACCTATGGAACTGCAAACGTCGCAGGTGCAGTTACTGTTTCAGCGTGTGCTTGGGCAGATATTGTTTTACCCGCCGAACGTCGCAGGCTGGCCGGGTGGTAAGAACTGGATCGACAGCTCATCCCTCATGTTCCGGTTGCGTATGCCCCAACTGCTGAAAGACAATGAAGAAGTGAATATCAGTGCAAAAGCCGATGATGATCAGCAAATGGGAATGATGGAGATGGACGCAGCAAGAGCAGAGCGCGCAAAAGCATTATCAAAAAAGAATGCTGCAAACCCGGGGGCAAGGATACTGGCAGATATAGACTGGGAAACGTATACAAAAGTATTTGCCGATGTGCCGCGCGAACAATTGGTAGACGTTGCCACTACCATACTGCTGCAAACCCCGGATGGGGCAATCCGTAAAGATGTGTTGGAACTGGCAGCAAACGATGCCAGCCGCGACACTTATATCCGGTCGGTAGCGGTCGGAGTAATGGCTACACCCGAATACCAGCTCTGTTAACATACACATTAGATCATTTATAAACAAGGATACCATGGTAATCAAACGCAGGGAGTTTCTGCAGGTGAGTTCGCTGGCAACAGCATCCTTACTCATGCCACGTTTTTTAAAAGCATTCGAGCAACCCCGTATGGTGCCCCCGGGTAATAAGGTACTGGTAGTGCTGCAGCTCAGTGGTGGTAATGACGGGTTGAATACGGTAATACCCGTACGCAACGATATCTATTATCGTGAGAGACCAAGACTGGCCATACAGAAAGAAAAGGCTTTATCACTGACAGATGAAGTGGGACTTAACCCCGCGCTGGTTGCTTTTAAAGACCTGCACGACCAGGGGCAGTTAGGTGTGCTCAACAGTGTAGGCTATCCCGAACCCGATCGCAGTCATTTCAGGAGTATGGATATCTGGCATACCGCTTCGGCAAGCAATGAATACCTGAGTACGGGCTGGTTAGGTAAATACCTTGATGCACAATGTAAAAGCTGTGATAAGCCCACCCAGGCGATGGAGCTGGATGATGTGCTGAGCCTGGCACTGAAAGGTGAGCAAATAAAAGGCCTTGCCTTCAAAGATCCCAAACGATTGATGAACACTTCACAGTCGCAGTACTTTAAAGCGTTGGCAAAACAGCATCAGTATGAGCATGAGCGGCCGGTAGACTACCTCTACAAAACCATGTCCGAAACATTATCCAGTGCAGACTATATTTATAAGCAAAGCCAGCTTCACCCTTCTGCGGAAACCTATCCCAATACCGCGTTAGGCAAAGACCTCAAAACCATTGCCTCACTCATTTTCTCCGATATCAATACCCGCGTTTATTATGTAAGTGTGGGCAGCTTTGATACACATGTGGCACAGGAGAATACACAGAAGAGATTATTTACAGAGATCAGCGATGCCGTAAAAGCATTCACCAACGATCTGAAAAACAATAACCGCTTTGAAGATGTGTTGCTGATGAGCTTCAGCGAGTTTGGCAGGAGGGTGAGCCAGAATGCGAGTGGTGGTACAGATCATGGCACGGCCAATAATATGTTCTTCATAAGTGGCGGACTTAAAGAAAAAGGTATGTTGAACCCATTACCCGATCTCTCTGATCTTTCCGAAGGTGATCTTAAGTATAAAGTCGATTTCAAGAATGTATATGCCACGGTGCTTAAAAAATGGCTTGGTGCCGATGACCGATTGATACTCGGTAAAGGCTATGAGTATCTGGGCTTCATATAGCACGATTTTCTGCCCACTTAATGTCCTTAATCCCTCTTGGAGTTTTATTTCTCTCCATGATCAGTAGCCAGATCCTGCCACCATGGCCGGTATCCCCACCGAGCGTACTCTCCGCGCTCTTAACT
>CAZPXP010000020.1:26388-87686 GCA_964590975.1 uncultured Ferruginibacter sp.
CTCCGCGCTCTTAACTAATCTTAACGCCTTAATGTTTAGCCCTCCACGCTTAATGTCCTTAATGCTTTAAGTTGCACCGGTAAGAAGTCAGGCCGCCCTCAACTATTTTCCCTTCTTTATCTCCACATACACCGGGCAGTGATCACTATGCTTGACATCAGGATAGATCTCAGCATCAACGAGGTGCTTACGTAAAGGCTCGGTTACGGTAATATAGTCGATACGCCATCCCTTATTATTCAAACGTACAGAAGGAAAACGCTGACTCCACCAACTGTAGCGGTGAGGTTCCTTGTGAAATACCCTGAAAGCATCAATCCATCCATTATCCAGGAATTTCGTCATCCATGCCCTTTCCTCCGGCAGGAAACCGCTGCTGTTCTTATTGCCTTTGGGATCATGAATGTCTATTTCATTATGTGCGATATTATAATCACCGCAGAGAATCAGTTTGGGGTATGTTTTTCTCAGGTCGTTAAGATAGTCAAAGAAGGAGTCGAGCCAGAGGTATTTAAAGTCCTGACGTTCATCCCCTGATGTGCCTGAGGGGAAATAAGCATTGATGAGGCGGATATCACCAAAGTCAAGTTGTATTATCCGGCCTTCGTCATCACTCGGACCGTGACCATTTCCCATAGTAACAGCATCAGGCTTGATCTTGGTGAGCACAGCTACACCGCTGTAGCCTTTTTTCTGTGCACTGAACCAGTAATGGTGATAGCCAAGGGCCTCCCATTCCTTTACATTTACGTCTCCCTGAGAAGCCTTTGTTTCCTGGAGGCAGACAATATCAGCAGGGTCCGTTTTAAGCCAATCATTAAAGCCTTTCTTAATGGCAGCCCTGATGCCGTTAACGTTATAGGAGATGATGCGCATTTTTGAGTATTATTGCTGTAAAAATAAGCAACCTGATGGATAATTTTGAGGGAAACGGGATCAAAGAAGATCTGCTGACCGAAGAAACAGCGTACGGGCAAACATACACCTATGCTGAAACCTGGCAACGGTTTGTAAGTTGGCTGGTCGACAACCTGTTGATCAATTACGGTCTGGGCTATGTTACCGGTATGCTGATTGGCTCGATACTCATCGCCATAGCCCCCGATTTTTATGCAGGCATTGACTGGGAGCAAAACAGTATTTCATTGTTTTTACTCGCTTATATCGTCGGCGTGCTCAACTATACCATTTATTACACGCTGTTGGAGAAACTATTCAGGGGATACACTTTAGGAAAGCTGATCAGCGGCACGCGTGCCATACGGCAGGATGGTGATGAACTTACTTTTAAGGACGCCCTGCTGCGTTCACTTTCACGTACAGTACCTTTTGAAGTATTCAGTGGTTTCAGTACGCTCACCTGGCACGACAGGTGGACGAATACGATGGTGATAAAAGCGCGGTAGTAATAATTGCTTTATTCTTTTACGGGGATGCGCCTGATCATGCCTGGTGCTTTTTGCTCCGCTTCGTTCAGGAAACCGGTGTTCTTCCTCGTTTGGGGAATACGGAATGTGTTATTGCTCATTTTAACCCCGTTCATATAAAGATAGCCGTACTGCATATTGCTGTGCTTCTGCTCGAATGTACAGTTTTTGATCACCACCATACCCCGGTCGGAAGAAGGAATGTAGTCAAAGTAATTATTGAAGTTGCTGAATGTACAACTGTCCAGCAGCAGGGGTGATGCAATATTGGCACTGCAAAAAAGAAACTTCATGTCTTTCCAGGTAACAGTGCCATCAGTAAACCTATCTGTAAAAGTGCAGTTGGAAAATGTCACATTGCGTCGGTTGGGGGAGGCGCTGTTCAGGAAGTTGACCGAACTATAGAAAGTGCAGTTCCTGAAAACTGTGTTTTTCGCTGCAACAAAAATGTAGTAATCAATAGAATGGAAGCGTGAGTTTTGTACAACGAAATTAGAGTCCCGCTCATAGCTGTTGTTAAAAGCTGCTCCTTTATTGTAGAGTGACACTACTTTATCCACCATTACATCCTGCACGCCTTCACCTGTTTCATCTTCAAAGCCGACGCCGGCACAGGGTGCGGTAAATATATTACCCCTGGCAGCAAAGCCGCAACTGTCGAACCTGCAATTGCTCACCCTTATGCCCCGCCCCCCTGAGATATAGAAATTAGCCCAGCCATTCTTTGTAAAACTGCAATTGGTAAACGCTAACTGCTGATCTTTTACCTTTAATACACTGTTTACATTTTTTACCTGGATACCGATGGTGCCAAAACTTGTTTCGTGCACCTGGCTGAAACGTACCTGTTGTACATTCTCGAAGTAAAAAGCAGAAGCATGCATTTCATAGCCCATGGGGCTGCCGCTATTCTTTGAACCACCCAGCACATAATTGTCACTGTTACCGTTGACAAAGAGATTCTTTATGCTGATGTTGGTGCAGTTCATAAATACAAAGAGGTTGCCAGGGTTAATCTCGGTAGATTGATTAGCCGGGGTAATAAGCTCTGGCTCAAAAACAAGGTATGCCGAATCGTTTTTACCTCTCTTATCCAGGTGGTAGTATCCCTGGAAATGATAAGCCGCCTTATTATACCGGTGGCGCAATAGTTGTGAAGCAGGAAGACCCGAAAAGGCATTTTTGAGGGTATCCCTTTTAGTTATAGTTCTGCCACCCTGTATGGTGCTGTAAGGGGGAGTAATAAGCCGGTATCCTTTTTCAGGACCCAGTAGCTCAAAACCCTGCTGCAGCAATGGATGGGTAATGGTAGGTGCAGGTGAGGAGGCATCCGGTATCCTGCCGGTAAGGGGATCGAAGCTGCCAAACTTTATCCGGTTCTGCACTTTCAGTATTGCCGCTGTACCACCTTCTATGCTGACGGCTGCTGCATTTTTAATACGGAACATATCTATCGAATCAGGAACGTCGAAGTTTTCGTCATACCAGGAGCCTCTGCCGAGGTGCATGGGCTTGTCGAGTTTTTTACCAACGATATAAGTGCCATTAGGAATGCGGAGCAGTACGTTGCCCTTCCTGCTGTTGATAAACCTGGCTGCGCGGCGGAAAGCTTCATGATCATTGGTTTTGCCATCACCTTTAGCACCAAAGTCTTTTTTAATGTCTTTAACCACCTGTTGCGCAAATGCTGCAATGCAGCAGCAGATGCCCAACACCAATATAAAAATCGTTCTCTTCAGCATGATTTAAAGTTACAGAAAGATGAGAGCTTTACACGGAGCATGATGTTAAAATATAAAGGAGCGATCAGCTCCTGATAACCGCCTGGTGCATACGGTCGAGGAAAGTAAAGAGGTCGGTCATAGAACGTATGGCGTCTACAACCAGTATACCATTCTTTCCGACCTGTTTAAGCTTAGCCTTATTGGTAGCTGTTTGTATATGGTGGAGGATGCCATTAAATACTTCGCTCTGGAAATAGGGAGAATCAGGGTTGTTTACAAAAAAGCATTTCAGCGTATCATCCTTCAATAGCATCTTCTCGAAGCCCAACTCCACAGCCATACGGCGGCAGCGAACTGTAGCAAACAGATCTTCTACCGGCGGGGGTATAGAGCCGAAGCGATCTTTCATTTCTTCGTGAAAGGCAACCAGATCTTCTTCATTTTCGCAGTTATCCAGCCTGCTGTAGAGGCTAAGCCTTTCGGTGATGCTTTCCACATAGCTGTCAGGGATCAGTATCTCAAGATCAGTATCGATCGTACAGTCGCTTACAAAATCATCCTGTAATTGTATCTCCTCTTTGTACAGTTCTCGGAATTCCTTGCGTTTCAACTCCCGGATGGCTTCGTCGAGTATCTTATGGTACATCTCAAAGCCAATCTCGGCAATAAAGCCGCTTTGCTCACCGCCCAGTAGATTACCCGCCCCGCGTATATCGAGATCGCGCATGGCGATCTGGAAACCACTGCCCAGGTCGCTGTACTGTTCCAGTGTGCTGAGCCTTTTACGACTGTCGGGCGGCAAAGTGCTCATTGGCGGCGCCAGCAGGTAACAGAATGCCTTCTTATTGCTGCGGCCAACGCGCCCGCGGAGCTGGTGAAGATCGCTTAAGCCAAACTGGTGCGCATTGTTGACGATAATGGTATTTACATTGGGGATATCCACGCCGCTCTCCACAATATTAGTACATACCAGCACATCATAACGTTTATCCATAAAATCAAGGATGGTATCCTCCAGCTTATCACCCTCCATCTGGCCATGCGCAAAAGCAATCGTCAGATCGGGGCAGAGCCCCTGTATTAACCCGCACATTTCGGCGAGGCCATTCACCCGGTTATGGATAAAAAACACTTGGCCACCGCGCTCAGTTTCGTAATAAATGGCATCGCGTATAAAATCCTGGTTAAATACGTGCACCTCTGTTTGTATGGGTTGCCGGTTGGGTGGGGGGGTATTGATGATGCTGAGATCGCGTGCACCCATCAGGCTGAACTGAAGAGTACGGGGGATGGGCGTTGCAGTTAGGGTGAGCGAATCTACCGTAGTGCGCAGTTGTTTTAGTTTTTCCTTTGCCGTAACACCAAACTTCTGCTCCTCATCAATCACCATCAGGCCGAGGTCTTTAAACTTTACATCCTTACCCAGCAATGCGTGTGTACCCACAATAATGTCTATCTGCCCCGCCTCCAGCTTACGCAGGGTTTCTTTCTTCTCTTTACTTGATTTAAAGCGGTTGATGAAATCTACCGTTACGGGGAAGTCACGCAGGCGATCGCTGAACGTTTTATAATGCTGATAGGCAAGGATAGTGGTAGGCACCAGTACAGCGGCCTGTTTGCCATCGCAGCAGGATTTAAATGCCGCCCGTATAGCGATCTCTGTTTTGCCAAAACCAACATCACCGCAAACCAGTCTGTCCATCGGCGATTCCTTTTCCATATCCCGTTTTACATCCAGCGTTGCCTTATTCTGGTCAGGCGTATCCTCGTAAATAAAGGAAGCCTCCAGCTCGGCCTGCATATAATTGTCGGGACTATGCGGAAACCCATGCTGGCTTTTGCGTTGCGCATACAGCTTGATCAGATCGGTAGCAATATCCTTAACCTGTTTCTTTGTCTTCTCCTTCAGTTTATTCCATACGTCGCTGCCGAGCTTATTCATTTTAGGTACACTGCCTTCCTTACCGCTGTACTTACTGATCTTGTGCAGTGAAGAAATGTTTACATACAGCAGGTCGTTATCCTTATACACTATACGTACTGCTTCCTGCATCCTGCCACCCACGTCTACCTTCTGCAAACCACTATATACCCCCACGCCATGATCGATATGGGTTACATAGTCGCCGGGCTGCAGTTCGCGCAGGGTCTTGAGTGTAAGCGCCTTATTCTTGTTAAATGCCTGCTTAACCTTATACTTATGATACCGCTGGAATACCTGGTGATCCGTATAGCATACCAGGTGCAGATCATCGTCTGCAAACCCCTCGTGGATAGATATGGGTATCGGTGTTACCTGTACTTCCGCTTTGAGATCGGTAAAGATCACGTGCAGGCGTTCCAGTTGCTTAGGGTTATCAGCAAAGAGAAAGATATTGTACTTCTTCTTCTCATACTCCTGCAGGTTTTTAATCAGCAGGTCGAAGTTGCGGTTAAAAGCAGGCTGCTCCTTTGTAGCAAAAGGAATGGTATGAGTCGCACCCGCTTTTACCAGTTGACTCTTACTGCCCAGTTCCACGATATGATGCTGCAGCAACATCGATTCAATAGCGCTGGCAGTTACAAAGTCTTCTGCACGGATTTCTTTCTTCTCGTTTAGTCCTTCCTCTTCGTCATGATTTTCCGTGCCCGGCGATGGAGAAAGGGTAGTGGTCATCGCTATCTCCAGATCTTCTTCCTGTAATTCGATACGCTCACGGATAAAGCCCCAGTCCGCCGTCCATACCACTGTGCCAGCCGGTAGAAATTCTAAAAGCGCCACTTTATCACCGCTTTCAGCAGCGGCATCAGAAAGTGATTCTGTATTGGGAATAATATTTACCTGCAACAATTTTCTTTCACTAAGCTGTGTTTCAGGGTCGAAGATGCGGATGCTGTCTACCTCGTTACCAAACAGTTCAACACGATAAGGCTTTTCGTTGCCATAAGAATAAATATCAATGATACCCCCGCGTACGGCAAACTGACCGGGCTCATACACAAAATCAGTTCGCTCGAATCCATAGGATACAAACTTTTCATATAGCCCTACCACATCGAGGATGTCGGCTTGTTTGATGGAAATAATATTATCTGAAAGAGTCTTCGATAATACCACTTTCTCAAAGATGGCCTCGGGATAAGTAATGATGATCTTTTTATTGCCACCACCGGCAATACGTGCGAGTGCTTCCGTACGCAACATCACATGCGAGGGGTTGAGCAGGCGGAAGTTCTTCCTGTTCTTAAAAGACGATGGGAAATAAAACAGGTCGAGAGCATTAGTGAGATTTTCCAGTGTATTGTGGAAATAGGCGGCTTCTTCAGCATCGCGCAGGATCACAAGGTGATTGAGCTGTTTGGCTGAGGGATGGGTAAATATGGCTGATAATACAAACTGAGAGACACTGCCGCTCAGACCGGGAAGATGCATAACCTGTGGTTCCGGCAATAGAAGCCTGTCCACTATCTGTAAACAGCGGGGGTCTGCGGCATAACTATTCTTCAGCACCTCCAGGTTCATGCGGGCGTAAAGTTACGAAACCGTTGGGAGTAATCCTAAGCGCTGTCCTTTCAGGCCGGTTGAAAAAATATTTTCGAATAACTGTCCGGTTTGTCAATCCTTGCACGTCAGTATATTGTAATGTATCTTTTCACAACATAAAAACAACGCACAATGGAAAAGTTTATGCTCATTTTTCACGGCGGCGACAAACCCGTTGCTCCCGAAGCTATGCAGGACAATATGGCCAAATGGATGGCCTGGATTGATCAACTCAATGCGGCTGGCAAATACGCGGCGGGCGAACCCCTGCTGCCCGGTGGCAAACTCATTACCGGCCCGGGTAAGATGGTTACAGACGGCCCCTATACAGAAGGAAAGGAGGTTGTGGGTGGTTTCTTCATCATTAACGCCAACGACTACGATGAAGCGGTAAAGATCTCACTCGACTGCCCCGATTATGAATATGGCGGGAGTGTACAAGTGCGCCAGGTGATGAAAATGGATATGTAAGGGACTTAAATGGCCATGGAGCATCATGCGGTGGCATCGCCGCATGATGCTTTTGCGAAAAATTGACAGACGGAAACTGGTCAATGACGTTTCACAGTATCTTTAGTCTATGCAAACGACTATCAGGGAACTATCGGTGATGATAGAAGAATATTCGCCGTTACTGCTGCGGCTGGATGACTGGATGCCCGGTCCGCAACCGGCACCGGGTAAATGGAGCAACCGGCAGGTACTGGGGCATCTTGTCGATTCCGCGCAGAACAATATCCGCCGTTTTGTGGTGGCACAGTATGAAGAACTGCCGCATATTGTATATAAACAGGACGACTGGGTACGTATAGCAGGGTACCACGACTATGATACCCGCGACCTGGTGCAACTGTGGATATTGCTCAACAGGCACATGGTAAGCATACTGAAGAATATTCCCCCCGGTGTGGAAAAGCGCGGGTGTAAAACTGATGTGCCGCATACTATTGAATACCTGGCCGCTGATTATATCAGGCACTGCCGTCATCACCTGCACCAGTTGCTTAACCTCGAACCGCTTCCTTACCCATAGCCTCAGCAACTTCCCTTGCCAGGCAACATACATATCAACGAAGTAGCGGGGCATCTTTTCCGCCATGAAGCAGGTAAACTGGTGGCAGTACTTACAAAGATTTTTGGTGCCCATAACCTGCACCTTGCAGAAGATGTTATGCAGGATACCCTGCTGCGGGCGCTCGAAAACTGGCGGCAGCACGGTGTGCCTGATAATCCTACAGGGTGGCTCTTCCGCGTGGCCAGGAATAAAGCTATTGATGTTATCCGCCGCGAAGGCCGTACAGTCACTTATGATACTGCCATCGACCCCCTCCTTCACTCCGAGTACAGCCTCGTGCCCGCCATTGACGGCTTATTACAGGAAGACAGTATTGCAGACGATCAACTGCGTATGATGTTTACCTGTTGCCATCCTTCGCTCAGTCTTGAAGCGCAGGTGGCACTCATATTGAAAACCCTCTGCGGACTTAGTGTTGCTGAAATCGCACGCGTGTTTATTACCGGAACAGATACCATTGAGAAACGCCTTTACCGTGCACGCCAGCAGTTCCGTGAGCATAAAGTGGCTTTCGAGATCCCACAGGGCACTATTCTCCGTGGGCGGCTCGATAGTGTACTTACTGCTGTCTACTTTATTTTTAATGAAGGTTATGCTGCCGCACAGCACGAATCCCTGATACGGCGCGATATGCTGGAAGAATCGCTCCGCCTTGCAGGGCTGCTCGCCGCCCATCCCCAAACCAAAGACCCGAAGGTATTGGCCCTGATGGCCCTCATCTGTTTCAACAGCGCCCGTAATGATGCACGCCTTGATGATACCGGCAATATCCTCCTGCTGCACGAACAGGACAGGACGCTGTGGAACAGGGAACTGATCGCCCGTGGTATTGCTTATCTTGAAACTTCTGCAGGAGGCGACGAGATCAGTACATACCACCTGCAGGCGATGATTGCATATGAGCATAGCGTGGCGCCCGATTTTGTATCGACCAACTGGACGTCCATCCTGTCTTATTATGATCTGCTCTATCGTATCAACCCCTCACCGATAGTGGCCCTCAACCGTGCCATTGTACTGGGTGAGCTTTACGGACCACAACAGGCTATTGACGCTATAGCAGCCATTAGCAGCCGCCAGGTACTCGAAAAATACTATCTCCTCCCCGCCACGCTTGGCGAGCTGTACTGCCGGCTGGGCAACAGGGAAAAAGCCATACATTTTTTACAACAGGCGCTTACGCTTACGCAGGGGGCTACCGAGATCAGGCTGCTGGAGAATAAACTGGAAAAAGCGGCTGCACTCAACCAAAACCCCTGAAATTGCGTACAGGCAACAAAAAGAGCCATTGTATTGTCTTATCATAATAAAAGAGGCTAATTTTGGCTGAAATCCAATAATATAAATACTGGGAATGAAAAAACTCTATACGCTGCTTTCGGCCATACTGATCACCGCCGGGGTTGCACAGGCACAACAGGCAGACCAACCGGTACGGTTCCTTTCGGGCAATTTTATTACAGGAAGCAATATTACTGCACGCAGCTTTGCGCTGTCGCAAATACAGACCTCATTATATAACGGCAGGTATTATCTTCTCGTTCAGTTCAACAGGCTGCCCGATGAAGCCCGCCGCACCCAGCTCAGGCAACTGGGGGTGGAGTTGCTGGAATACGTGCCGGGCTATGCTTATCTCGCCACCATACGTAAAGACTTTCCCTTTGTACAGGCCGGACAGTTTGAGATACGCTCTATCAATAGCATACCCTCCTTTTACAAAAAAGACAGGACACTGGATTCTATTCCCGTTTCTTACGACAAACAACAGGTAAAGCATTTGGTGATCACGCTCTACCCGGGCTTTGATAAGCCGGAAGCGATTACCGTATTACAACGCCTCGGCGCTGCTATCGTTCACGATACTTATAATATGCCTTCTGTAGTGTTCGTGCAGCCCAATGCTGCCCTGCTCGAAGCCATAGCGGCCCTGCCCTTTGTAAGCGGTATCACTTTGCAGTCTATCAAGGATAAACCCCTTAACTACAACAGTAAGGGCGCTCATTCCATTCACGCACTTACTTCACCCGCAGGTGCAGGACTTTCGGGCCGTGGCGTAACCGCTGGTGTTGGCGACGATGGTGATGTAAGCACACATATAGACTTTACCGGTCGCCTGATCAACCGGGTATTTACCTATCCTACCAACCACGGTACTCACGTAACAGGTACCATGGGAGGCGCAGGACTGCTTGACCCTCTTTATATCGGTAATGCCCCCAAGGCGAGGATCGTAAGCCAGTATTACAGTGATATCATTACCAATACACCCACCTATATCACAGATTATAATATGGTGCTCACGAACAACTCTTATTATTCTTCGGATAATGGTTGTGCAGGCAACAGCAGGTACGATGTAACCAGTAACCTGGCCGACCTGCAACTGCGTACGTACCCGCAACTGCTGCATGTGGTGGCTGTAGGTAATGACGGCTCTTTTTCCTGTGGTGGTTACCCTGCTGCTTTTGCCACGGTTAAATCGGGATGGCAAACGGGTAAGAACGTGCTTACGGTAGGCGCAATGAAATCGGACGATTATGGTATAGCTCCTTTCAGCAGCAGAGGACCCCTGCTGGATGGCCGCCTAAAACCTGAAATGGTAGCCAACGGCTGGGCCGTATCATCCACATATGCGGGTAATATCTATGCCTGGTTCTTTGGTACCAGTATGGCTGCACCTAATGTTACAGGTGCAACAGCTTTACTCTACGAACGCTACCGGCAAACACATGGGGGTGCCGATCCTGATGCCGCGCTCATCAAAACGCTGCTCTGTAACTCGGCAGAAGACCTGGGGAATGCCGGGCCTGACTTTACTTTCGGATTTGGCATGCTCAATGCACGGCGTACGTTGGCGGCAATGGAAAATAATACCTACTTTACCGGCACGGTTACCAATGGGGCTACAGCTACACATACCCTTAATGTGCCTTCGGGTACGAGGCGTTTAAAGGTGATGCTTTACTGGCCGGATAAAGAAGCTGCACCCAATGCGGCCACAGCACTGGTTAACGATCTTGATCTTGTAGTAACCACACCCTCTGCCGTACAGCACCTTCCCCTTGTACTCAACCCTGCACCGGGAGCAGTTACCGCACTGGCTGCAGAAGGTGCCGATCACCGAAACAATATCGAGCAGGTGGTCATCGAAGATCCTGCTGCGGGTACTTATACCTTTACTGTTAACGGGGGCACCGTACCCTTTGGCCCGCAAAACTATGTACTCGCCTACGAAGTGGTAGCGCCGCACGTAACAGTAGAATATCCTTTTGGTGGTGAAACATGGATACCGGGCGCTGCCGAAACCATAAGGTGGACGGCAGCAGGCGACGACAATAATACCTTTACGATTGAATATTCACTGGATAACGGTGGGGTATGGACGACAATCGACAATGCAGTTTCTCCCGCCTTACGTTCTTATAACTGGACCGCCCCTGCAACCATAACGAACACGGCCCTGGTACGTGTGAGCCGCAACAGCAGCAGCCTTACAGGACAAAGCCATGCTCCTTTTATGATACTCGGGCAAACCGATATTACACTTACCAATGCCTGTGATGGTGCGGTAGACATAAGCTGGCCGTCGGTAAGTTCGGCCACTTCTTACGACGTGATGCAACTGGCAGGAGACAGCATGCAGGTGATAGCCAATACCACCAGCCTGTCTTACCTCGTAACCGGACTCAACAGGAATACAACTTACTGGTTTGGAGTAAGGGCAAAGAACGGCAGCGTAGCGGGCAGGCGTTCGGTATCAAAAGACATTATCCCCTCCGGCGGCCCCTGCCTGCTCAGCAGTTTTGATAACGACATTAAGGCCGAAGCGATTCTCTCCCCGTCAACGGGAAGGGAGTACACCCTTTCTGCCGCCACCCCCGCTATGCCCATTACGGTACGGCTGAAAAATCTTGATAATGTGCCGGTTAGCAGTACAATGGATGTGTCTTACAGCATCAATGGCGGCGCACCGGTCACAGAAAGTTTTACAGCCTCCTTTACAGCAGGCGGTACACAGGTGCACACTTTTGCACCACATACTGTTCCGGCAACCGGCCCTTTTGTGATGAACATAAAAGTATGGGTAACCAACCCGGGCGATAATGATCATCTCAACGATACCATTACCAAAGTGGTTAAACGGCTGGAAAACGATCCGCTTACCGTACTGCCCGTAACGGAAGGTTTTGAAGCTACCGGCATTGCCGAATACAGGAATGCAGTAATGGGACTCGAAGGAAATGATCACTTTGACTTTATAAACAACACTGCGCTTGGACGGGCACGCACATTTGTAAATACAGGCTTCGCCCGCACAGGCAGCCGCGCTGTTACACTCGATCAGGCACCGATCAGTAATAGCACTACGGCCGATAGCCTCATCCTGACGTATAACTTACTACCTTTTACGGCCATGACCAGTGAGCTGCGGTTTGATTTTTATTATAAAAACCATGCACAGGATAATTACCCGGGTAACAGGGTATGGATAAGGGGTAGTGAAACCGGTAACTGGGTACAGGCCTACGACCTTTTTGCCAACCAGGCTGGCATTAATCAATGGAAGCGCGGCGATATCAATATCAACGAGGTGTTGGGTAGTGCAGTGCCGCCACAGGTAGTAACCAGCAGTTTCCAGGTGAAGTTCGGGCAGGAAGGTAAGACATCCGCCAACAGCGTTGTACAGATACTGGATTATGACGACGGGTACACTTTCGATGACATGCGTATTGCGGAAGCGCTCAATGATGTAGCGCTGAAGACTATTGTATCGCCGGATAAAAAGGGTTGTGCACTTGGCTCAGCCACACCTGTTACGATACAGGTAAAGAACTACAACAACAGTACACTCAATAATATAGCAGTGAGCTACCGCCTCAACAGTGGTGCAGTAGTAACGGAAACCATCCCTTCGCTGACACCCTATCAGGTACTTGACTATACTTTTACTGCCACTGCTGATCTTTCTGCCTATACGGATTACAGCTTTGATTTCTGGATCAATTATGGCAGCGACAGCTACCGTGGTAACGACAGTCTGCTGGCATATAGTTTTCACAATAGTCCGCTGATTACGAACTATCCTTATCTTGAAGGTTTTGAAACCAATAACGGCGAATGGTATGCAAAAGGAAATAGCAGCTCATGGCAGTGGGGTACGCCTGCCAAACCCATTATCAATAAAGCTGCCAATGGCGTAAAAGCGTGGGTAACGAGCCTTACCGGCAGGTATAACAACAGCGAAGTATCTTACCTGTATTCTCCCTGTTTCGATCTCAGCAGCATGACGCAGCCTGTGCTGTCGTTCAGCCACATATACGACCTTGAAGACAACTGCCCCTGCGATTATAGCTGGGTGGAATATTCTACCGACGGTGGCCTTACCTGGCAGAAGCTGGGTACCAGTGTCACCGGCACTAACTGGTATACTGATGCCCTTACCAACCGCTGGCAAACTTCTTTCCGTACCTGGCATGTAGCCAGCACCGATATACCTTCAACGGGCAGCAACGTACGATTCCGCTTTGTTATGTCGGCCGATGGAGGGGTAACTTTTGAAGGGGTTGGTATCGACGATGTGCACGTATTTGACAAACAGGCGATTTATACAGGTACGCCCATTACTTCGGGACTTGCGCAAACCGTCAGCGGTAATGGCTGGATACACTTTAATGACCCCGGAGGCAAACGCATCGTATCCATCAACCCTTACGGCCAGAATCTTGGTGTTACAGAAGTACAGGTATACCCTTACCCGGGGCCGGTACGTGTGAGCAATAACCAGTATTATGCTGATCGCAATATTGTGGTAAGACCAACCAACCAACCAGCTACCAATGTAGCCGTACGATTTTACTTTACCGATACGGAAGCCAAAGACCTGATAGCTGCTACAGGTTGTGCCTCCTGTACCAAACCCAATGATCCTTACGAATTGGGTGTGACGCAATACAGCGGACCGGTTGCAGAAGAGAATGGTACACTTGCGGATAACCTGAGCGCTTTTCACAACTATATCAACCCCGCCAATACCGATATCATCCCTTACGATAATGGTTATTATGCGGAATATGCTGTAAGTGGTTTCAGCGAGTTCTGGCTGAACAATGGTGGCGTAAGCGGTAACGAACCCCTTCCCCTCAACCTGCTGAGCTTTGAAGCAGTAAAACAAAATGGCGAGGGTCTGCTGCGGTGGATAACGGCTGCTGAGCAGGATATGGACCGCATCGTGATTGAGCGTAGTGGCGATGGCAGGTTCTTTACTCAAATTGGCTCTCTCGCTGCGCTGGGTGGTCTGCGTGATAACCAATATCGCTTTACCGATGCCAGTCCGCTGAAGCGCCTCAATTACTACCGCCTCCGCCTCGTTAACCGGGATGGCAGCTTTGCTTACTCTCCTGTGCGCCGCCTCAATTTTGGTGGTACTGGTGGGGAAGTGGTGCTCTACCCCAACCCTGTGAGTAATGGAGTACTATTACTTGCTTCATCAACCAATCTCAGCAGGGGCATACTTACCGATGTGTCGGGTAAGATGGTCAAAACCTTTGTTCTGCAGGGCCGTAATAACCGCCTTGAAGTGGCAGGACTTGCGAAGGGCATTTACCAGTTAAAGGTATTCGGAGACGAAGGGCAAACGGTGCATAAGGTAATCATTCAGTAATTGCATATTCTAAACACGAATGGGGTGAGTATTCTGCATAAGTGGAATACTCACCCCATTCATTCATGTTTACAGTCTCTGTTCCTTCATATCTATGGTAAATGTTTGGTTGCCCAACGTGACTTTTGCAACAGCCTTTCTTCTTGCATCAAGGAAAAAAGAAATAGCATCGTATTTACATTCGATAATGATTTTACCTTTTTAATTGATGAATCCCCATTTACCTTTGTATTTAACAGGAGCTGCATTATCGAGATAATCGCCTGTTTCATCATAAATAGGTTCGGAGAGTTCGCGGGCGGCGGTGTCCAGGAGCCCATACGTATTGGTGCCGCCGGTTCTTACTGCAACCTGGTAATGGCCGCTGTTTAAGCGCCTGGGTTTAATGATGTATTTGCATGGTACCAATTCCCGTCCGGTACGGCCATCCACAATACCCCAGCAATTCTTTCTGGCAGTATAGTAAATGTTCTGCTCACCTTCTTTTTCAATATAAGAATATTCAGCAGCAGGAATCTCGCGGAACTGCATATCCAGTAAGGCATACACCTGCCCTACGTTGCTCATTTGTTGTTCCGGTGCAGTACCTGCAACTTCTTTATGGGTAATATAAAAACCTGTGCCCGATGTAATACTTTGGTAGATAAAAGGTGCCAGTGTACTGTCCCGCGAATTAATAATGCCACACTTATCAGTGATGGCGTAATGGATGCCCGGGCGTAAGTAGCCGAGTGCTTTATATTTCGGCTGAATAACAACCTGAAAAGAAGCATTCATCAGACCCCATAAACCATTGTCCTTAATATAGTAACTGTTGTTTTCGTACCGGATGCTGTCGTATAATCCAGGCGCTACCCTGTTACCCAGGGTGTCGATGATCATGTACTTTTTATTGCCCTCTTTTACCAGGAAAAGGAAGTCTGCAAAGCTCTTTTTGGTAAATTTCTCATAGAATGGATGGTAATCAGTCTCCCGCCTGGCTTTTTCCCCTTCCCGCCTTTTGCGGTGAGAGATTATCTTTCCTGCCAGTTGATCAGGGGCAGTAAAATCGGCCGGCTGGTATTTCTTTACCGTGTTAAGTTGTTTCAGGATCACTCCTTTACTGTTCCTGAAGACATAGGCATTCTCGACACGGGGGATGCGCCATGCCCAGGTAGTACTTATCGGCCGGATACCATCCATATAATGCGCTTCATCCATACCCATGGCGAGGTTATCCACTTCAATCATCTGTACCCCATTGTAAAAAGGGTAGTAGATCATGTAGTTTTTGATATCCCTTTTACCAGGAAAAAAACCATCTATACGGTTGGGTTGTGCATGTAAAGCACAGGAGGTTATGCAAGACAGCAAGGCAGGCAGCAAGAATTTTTTATTCGGCATGGGTAGAAATACAGTTAGTACAGCAGGAGGATGCAGTGTAAAAGAGATTTACACAAGTGCGAATTTGTCAGGAGTGTTTTCAGGATCGGTTATAATATCTGCCGCCTGCAAATGCAGTATCCAGGCCGTCTCTTGCAATGACAACCTGTATATAATGACTTATTTCTTTACTTCATTATCCAGCGGCAGGCCCTGTTCAAAAGCAGCCAGGTTTCCCAGGGTGATTTTAGCAATCTGCTCTAATGCCTCATGGGTAAAAAAACCCTGGTGCGATGTGATCAGTACATTAGGAAAGCTGATCAGCCGTTGAATCTGATCATCCTGTATTATGCTTTCTGAGAGGTCGCGGAAGAATAAATGTTCTTCCTGTTCGTATACATCAATACCGAGATACCCCAGCTTACCAAGTTTCAGGGCCCCAATGGCATCAGGCGTGTTGATGAGGCCACCGCGGCTGGTATTGATCAACATTACTCCTGCTTTCATCTTACTTAAAGCTGCTGCATTAATCAAATGATGTGTTTCAGGTGTAAGCGGGCAATGCAGCGAAATAATATCGGCATTTGCCCATACCTCAGCGAGGGGGAGATATTCTACGCCCTTCTCTTTAAGGGAGGCCGATTCCTGTATGTCGGTTGCGATTACCTTACAGCCAAAACCCAGCATGATATTACAGAAGACAGCACCGATCCTGCCAGTGCCTACCACACCCACTGTTTTATGATACAGGTCGAACCCCATCAGTCTTTCCAGGGAAAAATTACCTTCACGTACACGGTTGTAAGCCTTGTGGGTCTTCCTGTTCAGTGTTAATACTAATGCCGCGGCATGCTCAGCAACAGCATGTGGTGAGTAGGCTGGTACACGTACTACTTTAATATGCTGTTCTGCGGCTGCTTCAAGATCAACGTTATTAAATCCTGCACATCGCAGCGCTATTATCCTGACGCCACTGGTTGCAAGTAATGTTATTGTCTCGCGATCAATCCTGTCATTTACAAATACACATACAGCATCGTATCCCGCTGCGAGGCCTGCTGTACCTGCATAAAGGGCTACATCAAAAAAGGCCAGATGATGCGCACTGCTGTTGTTATAACGCGTGAGGTATTCCCGGTCGTAAGACCGGGTACTGAAGACTGCTGTTTTCATACTGTTGTATTACTGTTTGTTGATAAGATAAAGGAGGAATCAGCATACCGGAATGTAAAAATACATTATTCTGTATCGGAGGCAAGATTTGTTCTTCCGCTCTGCAATCCTGAGTTTGCGGCCGTCTATGCTGAAGGTGGATAATATACGGGATAGCCTGACAGGATTGTTATAAGGCAAAATAAAAAATGGCCATTATTTGTATAACAGCCATTGAAGAAAATAATATATTGAGCAGAAGCCGATCAGCACCCTTCGCCCGGTTTTGAAGGATCGGGCTTCTTAGGAGTAACAGGCCAGGGCAACGGAAAAGCCTGTAGGGCTGTTTGCCACTTTTCCACTACTTTTTCCTGTTTTTTACCCATACGGAAGCCCATCATATACTTCTTATTGGAAATAGCTTGTTTATAATAATTGTCGTAGTAAGTAGTCGTCATCAGGTCTACCTGGTAATAATGTTTACCATAGTTGACAGTGTTTTTACCCAGCTTGCTCACCATCATCTGTGCAAAATCTGTATTACTGTATTTGCTCAGTTCAGCATTATTTATTCTTTTCCCATTTACCCATACGCCATAGATTGTACCATCTTTCCATGAAGACAGTTGTTCTTTGGTAGGTACCAACCTGGGCAGGGGGCGGGCCGGAGGCATAAAGATCACAGTTTGTTTTGCCTGTTGTTCTCTGCTCATCTGCAGGAAAATGGTTTCGAGCCGCTCCCGCTCTGCATCAGAGAACTTGCGTCCTGCAATATTACCTTTTGCATCTATAACTTTACTTACAATCTGCTCATACTCTGCAAGGAGGGCTGCTGATACGCCTTCGGGTGTTGATGGAACATCTGCCTGTTTAGCGTTTACAACATCCGGCACCTGCTGGGCATTCATTTTTGCACTGAACAGGAAGACCGCAAGGGCGAGAAGTGGCAGGATGGCCAGTTTTTTGAAGAATGCCGTTGCGGGTGAGGTTGCTTTCGTCATCATGAGTAAACGTTTTTTAGTGATTAAGTAATTAAAACGACTGGTGAGGCCGGGACTGTTTTTTTGCCCCGCTCTGTTGATCAGGAGGTATTGATAGCTATGGGTGTTGCGACTGGTGCTGATCACTGCTCCATCGGCCAGGAACTCGTGATTTAAGGCTATCGCTCTCCTGTAGAAGAACAGGAAGGGGTTAAACCAGCATATCACCTGTATGAACTCAAGCAGTAAAAGATCGAGGCTATGCCGCTGCCTTATGTGCGTCAGCTCGTGGAGCAATACCTCTTCTTCAATCTTCCCGTTGTTAAAATCATCAGCAGACAGGAAAATATAATGAAGGAAACTGTGGGGTATAACATTGTCATTAAGCAATACAATACTTGATCCTTTATAGGCAACAACGGGGTAGCGTGCTGCCATCGTAAGAAGGCGTCGTATGTTGAACAGGTAACGAAACAGCAGTACCAGGGCTACAACTATATAAACTGAAGGTAGGATAAACGGCCAGAGATCAACCACAGGAGTTGCTATGGCAACGGGCGCGGGAGTAATTGCACCATCAAAAACAACTGTAACCTGGTTTACGATTACCGATTCGGATAAAACGGGCGCGGCAGTAGTAAAGGTCAGCAGCGGAATAATAAAGGGCAGTACGAGGCTGAATAATAAATACAACCGGTTAAAGTGGTGCATCTTTTCCTTCCCGAGCCATAGCGAATATACCATAAAGAGCAGGCCGGAGCAAAGTATCAGGTTGATAATATACAGCATCATTTCTTTTTTCTTTTTATTTCCTGGTCAACAAGTTTTTTCAGGTCCTCCAGTTCGCTGGTGGTAAGGTTGGTAGCGGTGGTAAAGAAGGATGCAAACTGCAGCGGGGAATTGTCGAAATAGTTCCTGATAATGCCCTTTACGTGTCTGGAGAAATAATCCGTCTTCTTTACAAGCGGGTAATACTGTCTTGAGTTCCCAAACAGTGCATAGCCTACAAAGCCTTTGTCCTGCATCCTTTTCAACAAGGTAGCCACTGTTGTTGTGGCTGGCCTGGGTTCGGGGTAATGGTCTATGATATCTTTCATAAAGACTTTATCCTGTTTCCAGATCACTTCCATTAATTGTTCTTCTGCCTTCGATAATTGCATTGTTCTATGTTTGTGTCTTATGTTCTACAAACGTAGAGTATAATTTTATAACAAGCAAGCTTTTTATGTTAAAAATTTTTACGGGAAAAAATAACAGGGCAATACATATACGGTAAGTGGTATATATATTATATCGTATCTTCCCTTTAAATAAAGGATTATGGCACTACTGCCCTGGCATACAGGAAAGGTTATTCGTATCGAAGACCATACACACAATACCAAACAGTTCTGGTTCGAAGTGGAAGGCATGGATAAATTTGATTTTATCCCGGGCCAGTTTGTAACGCTTGATCTGCCGATCCATGAACGGCCCAATAAACGGTGGCGCAGCTATTCTATTGCCAGCAGGCCTGACGGAACCAATGTATTTGAACTGCTGATCGTACGTTCGGCTGATGGGGCGGGTACAGCGTACCTGTTCGACGAAGTAAAAGTTGGTACTACTATACCACTCCGCGGACCACAGGGGGTATTTACCCTTCCGCCGCTCGACCAGGATCTTTTCCTCATCTGCACAGGTACGGGTATTGCGCCCTTTAACAGTATTATAAGGCATATCCAATACCACCAGCTCCCGCATCAAAATATATACCTGGTATTTGGCTGTCGTAAAAGGGCAGACCTGTTGTATCATACTGATATGCTGCAACTACAGGCAGCGATGCCCAACCTGCATTATATACCCACACTTTCGCGGGAGGACTGGGAGGGCCGTTCGGGATATGTGCATCCTGTATATGAAGAGCTTTGTGCTGATCATCGTCCTGCACGTTTTATGATCTGCGGCTGGAAACAGATGATTGACGAAGCCCGGCAGCGGATCGCTGCAATGGGTTATGATAAGAAAGTTATTCATTTTGAGTTGTATGGTTAAGCCTGCTGTGTAATATTTTATTACCTGTTTTATTTACATCTGCAATGCGTTGAAAATAAAAATGTGAGCCGCTTGGTTTTGAAAAACTTATCGGTATATTCGTGAAAATTAACGATGCTATATGGGTGCAGTTTCAATACTCGTCCTCACCATTGCGGCTATTGCATTCTCTGCAATTGCACTGCTCATTTCACGTGTCGTATTAAAAGCTACCACAAATACCCAGAAGGGTCAGGCCTATGAGTGTGGTATACCGTCTGACGGTGTTAACTGGGTACAATTCAATGTGGGTTATTATCTTTTCGCCCTCATCTTTTTGATCTTTGATGTGGAGTTGGTATTTCTCTTTCCCTGGGCGGTTGTAGTAAAAAAGATTGGCTGGGTAGCGCTTATCGAGATCATTATTTTCTTTTTTATATTATTTATGGGTTTCCTGTATGCGCACCGAAAAGGCGCCCTTAAATGGGTATAGCGCTGCCGGAAAAATATATTATGGAACAACCGGTAACTGAGCACAATACGACAGCAACAGACATGACGGGTAAGGCCTTCCCGGGTGAAGTACATCCTATACATGGAGGTGGTATTGTATTGAGCAAGCTGGATGATGTTATCAACTGGGCACGGAGTAATTCGCTGTGGCCGCTGGTATTTGGTACAAGCTGCTGTGCAATTGAAATGATGAGTACAGCGGCATCAAAATACGATTGGAGCCGCTTTGGTTTTGAGGTAGCGCGTGCTACGCCCCGCCAGGCAGATGTGATCATTATTGCGGGTACCATTGTAAACAAGATGGCCCCGGTACTCAAACGGCTGTATGACCAGATGGCTGATCCCAAATACGTGATCGCTATGGGCGCCTGCGCCACGAGTGGCGGCCCTTTCTTTTACAATACTTATTCTGTTGTAAAAGGCGCGGATCATATTATACCGGTGGACGTATACATTGCCGGTTGCCCCCCACGTCCCGAAGCCCTGCTGCATGCCATGATCACTTTGCAGGAGCAGATTAAAAAAGGAATGACAAGGGAGCAGATCAGGGAGACAAAGCATGAATGAGGGTTATGAGTGTTGAATTATGGGGAATGGGAGATAAAATAAGAAGGCAGGATCAATATATTAATTAAGGAACAGTTAACGGAAATAAGTATCTGGTACGCAGTACTACATGGACAGGGACACTTTACAAATAACAATCACGACATGGCTGCCGGCTGCAACAGCAGAGGAAGGCGGCGACTGGCTGAACCTGCAGATCGATCCTGCTGACTGGCTGCCCCTGGCGCAATACCTGCGTAATACTCCTGAATTACATTTTGATTATCTGTTTTGTCTTACCTGTGTAGACTGGAAAACCCATCTGACGATGGTGTATCATCTTGAGTCTACAGTGCACCGGCATACCCTGGTGGTAAAGGCCAAACTGGACAGAACAGATGCCCGGATAGAATCGGTAACGCCTGTCTGGCGTACGGCTGAATTCCACGAAAGGGAGGTCTATGAGCTCTTTGGTGTACATTTCCTCAACCATCCCGACCTGCGCCTGCTGATATTGCCCGACGGATGGGAGGGCAGGTATCCATTAAGAAAAGATTTTGAGGATGAAGTGAATATGATAAAACTGTAGCAGGGTGTGAGAAGCAGGATACAGGATATTGAATAGCGGAATGAAGGATAAATAATAGGTTGGGTACTTGATGTGTCTCCTGTTACCTGATACCAATCTTCTGCTACTAATTAAAATATGATCGAAACGGTACATACAACGGAACAGGGCGATATGGTCATCAATATAGGGCCGCAGCACCCCTCTACCCATGGGGTATTGCACCTGTTGATTACGCTGAACGGGGAGACGATCAAAAACGTTGAACCCCACCTTGGCTATATCCACCGTTCGATCGAGAAGATGTGTGAGAGCCTGAGCTACCGGCAGTTTATCTATGTTACCAGCCGGATGGACTACCTGTCTTCGCACATCAATAACCACGGCTGCGCGCTTTGTGTAGAAAAGGCGATGCAGATAGAAGTACCGCATAGGGCACAGGTGATACGTGTACTGATGGACGAGCTGACGCGCCTGGCCTCTCACCAGCTCTGGTGGGGTGCGCTCGCGATGGATGTAGGCGCTCTTACGCCTTTCTTCCATGCTTTCCGGGAAAGGGAAATGATCAATGACATCATGGAGGAAACCTGCGGGGCAAGGCTTACCATGAACTATATGGTACCGGGAGGGGTGATGTTTGATCTGCATCCCAATTTTCACCGCAGGGTAAAAGAGTTTATTGCGCATTTTAAAACCAAGTTTACTGAATACGATGAGATGGTAACGGGCAATGTTATCTTCCAGAGCCGTATGAAGGGTATCGGGTATATCTCTCCCGAAGACGCTGTGTCTTATGGTTGCTCGGGACCTGTAGCAAGGGCCAGTGGTGTGAGTTGCGATATCCGAAAATTGTATCCTTATGAATGTTACAGCCAGTTGCAGTTTGATGAGGTTATTGAAACTGAAGGTGATTGTTTTGCGCGGTATATGGTAAGGATGAAGGAAATGAAACAGAGCCTGTCGATCATCGAGCAGCTCATTGACAATATCCCCGAAGGAGAGTTCCAGGCGAAGACCAAGGCGGTGCTTAAACTGCCTAAGGGAGAGTTCTACAGCCGTATCGAAACTGCGCGTGGCGACTTCGGCGTGTACATTGTAAGCGAAGGTGGTACCACGCCCTACCGCATCAAGTTCCGTTCGCCGGGGTTCAGTAACCTTAGCGCGCTGAATCATATGGCAAGGGGGCAAAAGATCGGCGATCTCGTAGCGATCATGGGTACGCTGGATTTGGTGATACCGGATATTGATCGATGAATTATGGATGTGGGTAGCAAGTGGCGAGTAGCAGGCTTGTAGGAAATAATAGGGATCAACGAATGTCGCAGGGGTGAAATTATTATTGATAAAAGAAGACAACAATTGTTTAGTCTCGAAAACATAACAAATCGCGTACATGGATGGCTGAATGCCAACCTCAGTGAGGGCTGGGCATTATTTGCTGAATTCCTGATCGTGGGGATACTGGCGATCAGCCTTTTCTCTATACTGGGGCTGGTGCTGATTATGATGGAGCGCAAAGTGTCGGCGTATATGCAGGTGCGCCTTGGCCCGAACCGTGTGGGCGCAAAGGGGATGCTGCAAACAGTGGCAGATACGCTTAAGCTGATTGTAAAAGAAGGGTTAACTCCCGATGGTGCAGATAAGTTTCTTTTTAACCTTGCGCCTTTTGTGGTGATGGTGGTGGCGATGGTGATACTGGCGCCTATTGCTTTTGCCAAAGGTTTCCAGATATGGGATATCAATATCGGGGTGCTTTTTGTTACTGCTGTATCATCGGTATCTGTTATCGGTATCCTGATGGCGGGCTGGGCAAGCAATAATAAATATTCATTATTAGGTGCTATGCGCAGCGGTGCGCAGATCGTGAGCTATGAGCTGTCGGCCGGGCTGTCGATATTATGTATTGTGGTATTGAGTGGCAGCCTGCGTATCTCGGATATCATTGCGGCGCAGGAAAATGGCTGGTGGCTGTTCAAAGGGCATATCCCTGCGATCATTGCCTTTGTGATCTTTATCATTGCGGTTACGGCTGAAACTAACCGTGCGCCTTTTGACTTGGCAGAAGCAGAATCGGAATTGACGGCGGGATTTCATACAGAATATTCGGGGATGAAGTTTGCGCTGTTTTTCCTTGCAGAATATGTAAATGTATTTATCGTATGCGCCATCGGGGCTACCCTTTTTCTGGGTGGGTGGATGCCGCTGCATATCGGGCACTGGGAGGGCTTTAACCATGTGATGGATTATATCCCTTCTTCGGTCTGGTTCCTGGGCAAGACTTTCTTCCTGATCTTCGTGATCATGTGGTTCAGGTGGACCTTTCCCCGGTTACGGATTGACCAGCTACTTAATCTTGAATGGAAATACCTGTTACCGATCAGCATGTTCAACCTGCTGCTGGTAACAGTGATAGCGATTGCGGGATGGCATTTTTAAAATAATATGTTCTTAAAAGATTACATATCGGAAGTGTACAGGGGCGTAAAATCGCTGCTCAAAGGCATGCGCCGGACGGGTTATTATTTTACGCATCATAAAGAGATCATCACGCAGCAGTATCCCGATAATAAGGATACACTGGCCCTGCCGGAACGGTTTCGTGGTGAGGTGGTGATGATACACGATGAACAGAATGAGCATGCCTGTACAGGATGTACAGCCTGCGAACTGGCCTGTCCGAATGCCACGATCAAGATCGTTACCAAGTTCGATGTCACTCCCGAAGGCAAGAAGAAAAAGGCGCTGGACACGTTCGTTTACCACCTTGAGCTTTGCACCATGTGCAACCTTTGTGTACAGGCCTGCCCTACGGACGCCATCAAAATGGCACAGACCTTTGAACATAGTGTTACCGACCGCAGTAAACTCATCAAGAAGCTGAACCTGCCGGGGTCGAAGATCAGGGAAGGGGTGGAATAAGGTTAAATGCAATAAAATGAACGGATCGCAAATCATATTTTACATCTTATCGGCAGCGGTGCTCACGCTGGCGGTATTGTCGGTAACATCACGGAAGATATTCCGGTCGGCAATATGGTTGCTGTTTACCCTTGTGGGTATTGCAGGACTGTATTTCTGGATGGAAGTTGAATTTATTGCTGCTGTACAGATCATTGTATATGTCGGTGGTATTGTCGTGTTGATCATCTTCTCCATCTTTCTTACTCATCAGTCGGGTAAGGAACTGCCCGGCCCCGCGCCCGTCCGGGCAGTGGCGGGCATCCTGGCGGCCGTATTTGGACTGACGCTTTCCATGCTGCTTATCAACGGGCATGCTTTTATACAAAATAATACGCGTTTTGATTCCAGCCCTGAAAGAATCGGGATGCAGATGCTGGAAACGGGTGCGGGTGGTTTTGCCCTGCCCTTTGAAGTGGTGAGTATGCTGCTGCTGGCGGCGATGATCGGCTGTATCGTTATTGCTATGAAATCTAAACCTGCTGCATCATGAACAGTATACCCATTACTTATATCCTTTTTGTAAGTACAGCCCTGTTCTTTATAGGGATCTATGGCCTGCTTACACGCCGTAACCTGATCAGCCTGCTGATGGCGGTTGAACTGATACTGAACAGTGTGAACATCAACTTTGTGGTATTCAACAAATACCTGTATCCTGATAAGATGGACGGGTTGTTTTTTACCATTTTTATCATCACTATTGCTGCTGCTGAGGCGGCGGTGGCCATAGCCATAATCATTAACTTATACCGCAGCCACCAGTCTATTGACGTGGAGGATGCCGCCACCATGAAATATTAATATCAACGGATGAACTATGCAGTATACATACCGCTCATTCCCCTGCTGCCACTGGCAGGCTTTGTGCTGATCAGTTGGCTGGGAAAGAGGTATTTCCGTTCTTTTTCGGGCATCCTGGGCACGGGCATACTCCTGGCGGTAACATTGCTGTCGCTGTACACGGCCTGGCGGTATTTTATGATAGACGGGCAGTTGAACGGGGTGTACCAGCCCATCACGGCTGTACAGGCGCAGTGGCTGGAGTTTTCTCCGGGGGTAAGCATTGATATGGGTATCGTGCTCGACCCGATATCGGTAATGATGCTGGTTGTGGTTAGCCTGGTATCGCTGATGGTGCATCTTTTCAGTCTGGGTTATATGAAGGGTGAAGAACGATACAGTACTTATTTTGCTTTTCTTGGTCTGTTTACTTTTTCTATGCTGGGTCTCGTGGTGTCCACAAACATATTCCAGATCTATATGTTCTGGGAGTTGGTGGGTGTATCTTCTTACCTGCTTATCGGGTTCTATTATCAAAAACCTTCTGCGGTTGCCGCAGCGAAGAAAGCTTTTATAGTAACGCGGTTTGCCGACCTTGGCTTCCTGGCGGGTATATTGATACTGGGTGTACAGGGTCAAACGCTCAATTTCGATACGCTGATACAGCGGCTTACGGATACAGAGTCTGCACAGTTTGTGGCCATCACTACAGGTTCATTTTTAGGTATATCGTTACTTACCTGGGCATTGACACTGGTGTTTATTGGTGGTGCGGGTAAGTCGGCTATGTTCCCCCTGCACATCTGGCTGCCCGATGCCATGGAAGGTCCCACACCTGTATCGGCATTGATCCATGCTGCCACGATGGTGGTGGCAGGCGTATATCTTGTAGCAAGGCTATTCCCGCTGTTCGCAATTAATCATGTAGTGTTACAGCTTATCACCTGGGTGGGAGCGCTGTCTGCTGTTTTTGCCGCGGTGATCGCCTGTACGCAGACGGACATTAAAAGGGTACTGGCCTATTCCACTATGTCGCAGATAGGGTATATGATGTTTGCACTTGGCGTATCGGGCGTTGACGGTACGGGGTATACGGCATCGCTGTTTCACCTGTTCACGCATGCTTTCTTTAAATCATTACTATTCCTTGGTGCAGGGGCCGTGATACATTTTGTACACAGCAACGAAATGAAGGATATGGGTGGGCTGCGTAAATATATGCCTGTGACCCATGCTTGTTTTCTTATAGCGTGTCTTGCTATTGCGGGGATTCCTCCTTTTGCCGGTTTCTTCAGCAAGGAAGCTATCCTGCTGGCGGCCTGGGAAAATAATCCTGTTGTATACGGAGCAGCGCTGGTCTCTTCCGGTGTAACGGCTTTCTATATGTTCCGTCTTTATTTCAGTATTTTCTGGAATAAGTCTTCGGAGCAGCATAATCATCATGGGGAAGGCACATGGAGTATGAAGTTTCCCCTGCTGGTATTGGGGTTGCTTAGCGTTTGTGCCGGGTTTATTCCCTTTGCACAATATATTACTCCTGATGGCCGGAGCAGGACAGAACATCTGCACCTGCTGTTTTCGGTGGCCCCTGTAGCGCTGGCTTTGCTGGGCATAGGTATTGCGTTAGTGTTTTTCAAAAAGCCTTCCGATGAGCCGGCAAGAATTGCGCTAAGCCTGGGTGGTATTTACCGTTCGGCAAGCCGTAAATTTTATATCGACGAGGTATATACATTCATAACGAAGAAAGTGATCTTTAACCTGATTGGCAGGCCGGCGGCATGGATAGACCACAATCTTGTTGACGGGTTTATGAATGGACTTGCCGTAATGACGGCAGGTATATCGGCTGGTATCAGGAAGATACAGTCGGGCAGGGTACAGGATTATGCGCTGTACTTTTTGGGAGGTGTACTTACCCTTGCGGTAGTACTGTTGTATTTATGGCATTAAAAAGCAGGAAATAATAATATGAGTCTGAACCTCTTACTGGGATGGCCCTTGCTTACGGCGTTACTGATGCTGCTGACAAAGAGAGTACGGCAGACGCGTGCCGTAGCGCTGGCGGGTGCGTTGGGTCAGTTGCTGCTGAGTGGGGTACTGCTGTACCTGTACCATTCGCAAAGAGTGGCAGGTAATGGGGCTGCTTTCCTGTTTGAAGAGCAATACGAGTGGTACAGGACATTAAACATCAGCTATCATGTAGGCGTGGATGGTTTGTCGGTGGCGATGATCCTGCTTACAGCGTCTGTAGTGCTGGCGGGGATACTTGTGTCGTGGAGGCTGGATAATATGGGTAAAGAGTTTTTCTTCCTGCTGGTTTTCCTGAGCATAGGCGCTTATGGTTTCTTTATTTCGTTAGACCTCTTTACTTTATTCTTCTTCCTTGAGCTGGCCGTGATTCCTAAATTCCTGCTGATTGGTATCTGGGGCAGCGGTAAAAAGAACTACAGTGCGATGAAACTGGCGCTGATGCTTATGGGTGGTTCGGCATTGATCTTTGTGGGCGTGCTGGGCATTTATTTTAATGCATCCACACCGGGATTTGACCTGCCTGTGCTGGCATCACAACCTATAAGCATGGAAGCCCAGCGCTTCTTTTTTCCGTTCTTATTTGCTGGCTTTGGCATTTTTACTGCACTCTTTCCATTTCATACCTGGGTGCCTGACGGGCACTCATCTGCACCAACCGCGGCATCGATGTTCCTTGCAGGCATATCGATGAAGCTGGGCGGCTATGGTTGTATAAGGGTGGCGCTCTGGCTTATGCCCGGTGCGGCACAGGAATATGCGTGGATCATCGTGCTGCTGGCGGCGATCGCTATCCTTTACGGAGCGTTCGCCACCATGATGCAGACCGATCTTAAATATATTAATGCTTATTCTTCTGTAAGCCACTGCGGGTTCGTGCTGCTGGGTATTGGTATGATGACAAAAACAGCAATCACGGGTGCCATACTGCAAATGGTGTCGCATGGGGTGATGACGGCTCTTTTCTTCGCAGTGATCGGTATGATATACGACCGTACTCATACACGGCAGGTAAGCCAGCTTGGCGGTCTGCTGAAGATAATGCCTTTTATTTCTGCTGTATTTGTAATTGCAGGGCTCTGCTCACTGGGCTTACCTGGTTTCAGTGGTTTTGTAGCAGAGATGACGGTGTTTATGGGTTCGTGGCAGCGGCAGGGTACGTGGTATCATATTGCTACGCTGGCTGCCTGTGCTTCTATCGTGGTAACGGCGGTGTATATACTAAGGGCTGTAGGTAAAGTGATCATGGGACCAGTTGATAATGAAGGGCATCTTTCGCTGAAGGATGCTACATGGAATGAACGCTTTGCTGCCATACTGCTGGTAGCAGGTGTCGTGGCAATAGGTATCGCACCTTACTGGTTGAACGGGCTGGCGGAGCCATCCTCTGCTGTCATCATGCAACAAATTGATAAAGCTGCTATACCCCATTAGTACTGAACAATGATGAACGACTTTCTTATACTGATGAAACAGGAGCTGCTGATAACGGCAATCCTCTTCCTGCTGCTCCTGCTGAAGCTGGGTGGTAAGGAATGGGGTAATGCGCGCCTGCTGAACCTTGTGCAGGTGTTGCTGCTGATCAACCTGGCAACGGGCTTTATGTGGCAGGATACGGGAAGTCTGTTTGGGGATATGTTTGTAACGGACCGGCTGATCATACTGGAAAAGAATATCCTGAACCTCGGCTTATTCATCGTGTCACTGCTGGCCTGGCCCTGGCTGATGCTGCACAAGCACGTAACGGAATTTTATCTCTTACTGTTGTCTACCTTACTGGGTATGTTCTTTATGCTGAGCAGCCGTAACCTGCTGATGTTCTATCTTGGGCTTGAACTGTCTACCATACCATTGGCAGCACTGGCTAACTTCGACCTGGAAAAGAAAAACTCTTCCGAAGCTGCTATGAAGATGATCATATCGTCTGCTTTTTCTTCTGGTTTGCTGCTCTTTGGTATCTCAATGCTGTATGGCACAACGGGTACATTGCAGTATGCCGAACTGGTGCAGCATATCAACACTTCTCCCTTACAGGTATTTGCCTTTGTGCTGATCATTGCGGGCTTTGGGTTTAAAATATCGGCAGTGCCTTTTCATTTGTGGACGGCAGACGTTTATGAGGGTGCGCCGGTAGCCGTGACGGCCTATCTTTCTGTGGTATCGAAAGGGGCTGTACTCTTTGTATTGGTGCCGGTATTGTATAAGGTATTCCAGCCGCTTTCTGCCGAAGCATACAATATGGTATTTATTCTCTCTGCTGCCACGATGATCATCGGTAACCTGTTTGCTCTGCGGCAGCAGAATATAAAACGCTTTCTTGCTTTCTCTTCTATTGCACAGGTTGGGTTTATACTGGCCGGTATGACAGGGCAACCTGTTATGGCGGAAGTGTCTGTTGTTTATTTTGTGCTGGTGTATGTATTCTCCAACCTCGCGGCTTTTGGTGTGGTGGCGCTGGTAAGTGCATACAGTGGTAAGGAAGATGTGAGTGATTATAAAGGCTTATATAAAACCAACCCCCTTCTGTGCTGGGTGCTTGCCCTGGCTCTCTTCTCCCTGGCGGGTATACCTCCAATGGCAGGCTTCTTTGGTAAATTTTTCCTGCTGTTTGCTGCTGCGGGTAAGAACAATTACGGACTGGTAATTGTTGCGGCATTAAATATGATCGTATCGCTGTATTATTACCTGCGTATTGTGCGGGCTATGTTTATGGAAGAGCAGCCTGCGCCTGTTGAAAAGATCAGCTCTGGATGGGCGCCTAAGCTGGCCCTGCTGCTTTGTGTAGCGGGTATGCTGGTAACGGGTATTGCAAGTGGCATCTACCAGCATATTTATGACCTCGTAGCGGGGAAATGATAAATGTGAAAATATGGCAATCAATAAGAATCATGAGTTTGAAGAAATAAACGGTGTACGGTGTGCCATCGTACAGAAACTTGCCAGTCCTGAGCGGGTTGCCTTTGTGCGGACACTGCTTGAAGGGAACGGGTACAGTGTTGTGATCGTGCCTTCGCCCGCACCGAAGGCGGCTGCACCTGCTGTGGCGCCTGTGGAAGGAGAAGCCACGCCTGCAGCTCCCGAGACTTTTACGATTGCTGTAACGGATGTAACTTTTAATGTTACTAATGCCATCTTTGGACGGCTGCTGCGTACGCGCGAAGGAAAAGTGGTTACGCTTGCTTACTGGCAGGAGAAAGAAGCAGTAAGTAATGATGAAGTGCCGTACTTTGAGGGTAAAGGCTGAACATGAGGTTAAAACTATTAAACCTAAACTAATACTGGCAAACTCCATTACATGGATACATCCAGAGAAAACCACAGCCGCTTTTAGATGAATCACAATCTTCTTTTTTGCATGTAGCGAATCCAATGCAGAAATCACTTTTAGTACTACAATTACAAGATGTTTTACCCGCGTCAATAATATTATAAAACCCTTTATACTCTTCAAGGGACGTGGTTAAACTTGCGAAAAGGTAACCCGCTTTTAATTTGCCAAACCCGGATATAACTTCTTTTGCATAGCCAGTCAGCTCTTCTTCTATATCACTATTGTTTGAAAACCAATGCGGATTCATTCGGTTGATAATTCTATTTGTAAGCAATGCCTGATTGGAATCAATTTTTGCTAAACCATTAATATTTAGTAAGCGGGTTTTCCAAACATCAAATTTTTTTGCAGGGGACAACTGCAGATAGTTTTTCCGGAGCTGCATATACGCTTCGAGGTCGTAGGTGCCAGTTACTGATGCCTGCCTGCTTCTTTTCTTTCCATTAGTATCTGATGTAAGGGATAGGGAAAGAAATGTGATTAAAAAAAGCGTAACTACCAGGACAGTCGTTTTTATTAATTTGTTGTCAATTGTGTACATAAGGTATTATTGTAAAATAAGGTTTAATTCTTGTGTATATTCTTTTTCTGCTTCATTGGCCGGCAGATATAGGGTTTTGACCTTCCGGAGGCTTTTGTATTGTCCGCCTGGTACTACGTTCATCGAAGAAAGGAATAACGGAAATTCCTTTTTGTTGATATTGGATGATACATTAAGCGAGGTACATTCCCCGCTTTTTATTGTAGTTTTTGAAAGGGTATCTGTCTTCGTGTCATTGGAAACAGAAAATATGATATTGTTATTTGCATTGTTGTCAATTATTGCAATGGCTTTCGTGTTTGCCAATACTATATCTGCGTCAGTACTATTTCTAATAAATATAGTTGCGTTTAGCTGAGCAATGTTTTGATCCATTATTGTATCGATCTTAAAATAAATAGTGTCGGTTAGGTCCCGGCCATATAAATGTACTTTTGACTTATATTCAATACTGCCTGATTCAATAAGGGCTGTCTTTAATATATTTTTCGTGATTATTGGTGAAAAGAAAAGAAGGAAGTATAAAAACAAGGCAATTGGAATAAAATTTAAACTGACAAAGAATAATCTCTTTTCCGGGGCAAGCGCTTTTTTTCTTTTTGCGAAAAACACGAGTATTGCCAATCCGGGTATGATCGGGATCAGTATACTTAATGAAAACTGAAGCCATTCTATGGGTATCTTTTTTATATAATCATTAATTAGATTGATGATTGAATATAAAAGTAAGAGGCTGGCACAATAGTATTGGAAAATCTGCTCTGTACCCTTAAAAAAAGAAAACTTTACAAATCCTCCAGAGACAATTTTCCATGACAGGTTGCGGGGTGTATAAAACAAAAATAAAATGAGTGCAAATGCCCTGATGATTATATACAGGGCAACGAATACGGGCAATACATAAATAATCTTGTTTATGAAAGACTCATCGTTCATATAATCTTCGAGGTAGCTTAGCGCACCAACATTAATGGAGTTAAACGATTTATAAATCAATACTTTAGAAAATCCAATAGTAAAATAGAGTGAAATCAATAAATAAATAATGGGATTTATGTATTTACTATCAAGCTGATTGGCTCTGTTTGATGCATATACACTCTTTAAAAATCTTTTTTGCAGAATGAGGCTGTGATAAAATGTTTTTAAGAATTTCCCAAATATCCCCAGTATGTCTGATATTGTTTCCTCAAGGGAGAACCAGGTTTTTTTAACTTCTGCATCATTTTTTGAGTGTTCCATATTGAATATACTAATCTACAATTTTTTTAGATCACCAGCCATTTTGCTCATACGGTTAAGGTGTAGAATACGGCCAGATTATTGATGACTATATCGCCTTACCTATTCCCAAGACTGTTTTGGAGTGTCTCTTAAGAAACTATTGTCTTGCCAGAAATAATATTTATTCAGCAACTATCTGCCGCTCTTCCGCATATTCTCCCTTTACTGCATAATAACCGAAGATCACGAGGCCGATCATGATGGGCACAAAGATCGTAATGATGATGCCCCATTGCAGGTTGGTATTTGTTTTGGCGAGTGAGGCGGTTTCGCGCAGCGCATCGGTTGTGGCAGCGCTGATCTTTTGTACTGCTTTTGTATTGGCTATTGATGCTTCACTGATGAGGAAATAAATGGCTGCGGGTCCGAGGATCATCCAGAGCACGCCTGCCGCTTTTCTTAATGTATCCATATCTCTTTGCTTGTATGATTATGATTGCGTTGATGGTTGGTATTTTGTTTTGCCGGGCAGGTAGATGGCTCCGATGATAAAACACAGCCCGGCTATACAGATCGGATACCATAGACCGGCAAGAGGGTTACCTGCCGGGTTCTCAGGTGTTTTGGTGTATTCGACGATAAGTGTACCGAGGAAAGGTACGAGTCCTCCAAATACCCCGTTGCCGATGTGATAGGGCAATGACATTGAGGTATAACGGATATTGGTGGGGAACAATTCTACAAGAAAGGCTGCTATGGGACCGTAGACCATTGTCACGAAAATGATCTGTATGAATACGAGGAGTGTCATGAGCCAGAAGGTAGACGTATCCAGCACTTTTTCTGCCGTCATTCCTGTGGCTGCCAGGTGTATGAAACCTTTGTACATGGGCCAGTAGGTGAGTGTACCCAGCAGCATGCCTGTGAGCATGATCCATTTGCGGCCTGCCTTATCGCTCAACGCACCAAATACTACAAAGAATGGCGTTGCGAAAAGGATGGCAACGAGGAGGATATTGCGTGATTGTATAAAATTGACTTTACACACGTTCTCGATAAAGCTCTGTGCATAGAACTGGCCGGTGTACCAGATTACCCCCTGGCCCATTACTGCCCCGAACAGCGCAAGCAATACCATTTTAAGGTTGTTCTTACGCCCAAAGCTTTCCTTCAGCGGGTTTTTAGAGATCTGGCCGGTTGCTTTTATCTTACTGAACAGCGGCGACTCTTTCATCCGCAGCCGTATATAAACAGATACCCCCACCAGCAGGATGGATATCCAGAATGGCCAGCGCCAGCCGCCCCATTCGCCACTGAACTGCTCTACTCCCTGCGCCTGCCTTATGAGCAGGATAACACCGAGTGCCAAAAACAGCCCCAGCGTGGCGGTGGTTTGTATCCAACTGGTAAAGTAGCCTCTTCTGCCTTCGGGGGCATGCTCGGCCACATAGGTAGCGGCGCCTCCATATTCGCCTCCCAGTGCCAGCCCCTGTAAAAGGCGAAGCAATAATACCAGTACAGGTGCCGCCCAGCCGATGCTTTTATACCCCGGTACCAGCCCGATGGCGAAGGTAGAGCCGCCCATCAGCACTAGTGTAAGCAGGAATGTATGTTTTCTGCCGATCAGGTCGCCGAGCCGACCGAACACGAGGGCGCCGAAGGGGCGTACGATAAAGCCTGCGGCAAAAATAGCCAGTGTGCTAAGCAGGGCTGAGGAGCCCGCATTTTCAGGAAAGAACTGTTTGGAGATGATGGTGGCGAGCATCCCAAAAATGTAGAAATCGTACCATTCGATTAAGGTGCCGACTGATGAGGCCATGATCACCTTACCGATGCCCTTTGCTGAAAAACCTTGCTGCATGGGAAGATAGTTGGTTTGGTATGGGGAAGATACGAAAGGAATGACAGTTCCGGCAAGCCCTGTATATGCCATCCAAACAAAATCCATTGGGTGGAGCTTCTTTTTTTTATATTTATGGCCTAAAAACGAATCTACTTATGGCATTCCCTTATCAGATCACATCTGCAGATCATTACCGAGAGGCGTATAAAAAAAGCGTAACTGACCCGGAAGCGTTCTGGGCAGAGGTTGCAGGACATTTTCAATGGATGAAGCAATGGGACACCGTACTCAACTGGAACTTCTCCGAACCCAAGATTGAATGGTTTAAAGGCGGTTTACTCAATATTACGGAGAACTGCCTCGACCGGCACCTCGAAAGAGATGGCAATACCCCGGCTATTATCTGGGAGCCTAATGACCCTGAAGAACACCACCGCGTACTCACCTACAAAGAGCTTCATTTTAAAGTATGCCAGTTTGCCAATGTGCTGAAAAATAATGGCGTTAAAAAGGGCGACAGGGTTTGTATCTATATGGGTATGATACCTGAGCTGGCTATTGCGGTACTGGCCTGTGCCCGCATCGGAGCGATCCACTCGGTGATCTTTGGCGGCTTCAGTGCACGCAGCATTGCCGACCGCCTGACAGACGCCAACGCGGAGTATATTGTTACCTGCGACGGCGCTTTCCGTGGTGGTAAGGACATCCCGCTCAAAAGCGTAATTGATGATGCGCTTGTAAGCTGCTCTTTTGTGAAAAAAGTAATTGTATGTACACGCACCCGCACGCCTGTAAGCATGATCAAGGGGCGCGACGTATGGTGGGAGGATGAAGTAAAGAAAGTGGAAACTATGGGCAACCCCGAATGCCTGCCTGAGGTCATGGAAGCTGAAGACCCCCTGTTCATACTCTACACTTCAGGCTCTACGGGCAAACCCAAAGGGGTGGTACACACCACGGCCGGGTATATGATATGGGCGAACTATACTTTTGTGAACGTATTCCAGTATCGCCGTGACGACGTACATTTCTGTACTGCCGATATTGGATGGATCACCGGTCATACTTATATCGTGTACGGCCCTTTAAGTGCGGGCGCGACTTCGGTAATGTTTGAAGGCATACCTACATGGCCGGATGCAGGCCGGTTGTGGGACGTTGTAGATAAACACAGGGTAAACATATTATACACTGCTCCTACAGCGATCCGCAGCCTTATGGGCCACGGGCCGGAGCCACTGAAAGGTAAGAAGCTCGGCACATTGAAAGTGCTCGGTACGGTAGGCGAACCTATCAACGAAGAGGCGTGGCACTGGTACGACGAAAATATCGGTCATAAACGCTGCCCTATCGTGGATACCTGGTGGCAGACAGAAACAGGAGGTACGCTTATCTCCAACCTTGCGGGTGTTACGCCTGCAAAACCTTCTTTTGCTACTTTGCCGCTACCGGGTGTACAACCCGTACTGGTAGATGAGGATGGTCATATTGTTCCCGGCAGCGATGCTGCAGCGGAAGCACTGAAGCCACCTGTCATATTTGCTCCCGGCAGTACACAGCCCATCATCAACGACCTGTTTGAAGGTGAAAATGCTTCGCTGAAAGACCGGCTGAACGACCTGGTGAAAGAGCGCCGTACCAACCCTGCCGAGGCTGAGAAGCTTTTATGGGAACAGTTCTGGAATTTCCGCTTTGATGCTTATAAGTTCAGGCGGCAGTTTATTGTAGGTGTATATATCACAGACTTTATCTGCCTGAGTAAGAAATTCATTATTGATGTGGAAGATGTTCCCCATCAACTGGCGGATAACCCCGCTACGGATGAAGACCGGCTCAACTGGTTCAGGGATAAAGGGTTTACTGTAATACAGTTTACCAAGAGCGACCTGATGCTGCACATGGGCGATGCATTGCAGCGTATAGAAGATGCGCTTAAACCATTGCCTGATGTTGAGCTGTCGAGCTACCTGCCGGAAGCTGCGCCAAAGACAACGGTAAAGGGCAACCTCTGTATTAAGTTTCCGTGGCCGGGTATGCTGCGCACTACTTACGGTGATCATGAACGCTGCCGTACTACTTATTTTACCACGTACGATAACCTTTACTTTACCGGCGATGGTTGCCTGCGGGATGCAGATGATCATTACCGTATTACAGGCCGGGTGGATGATGTGCTGAATGTAAGTGGTCACCGCATTGGTACTGCCGAAGTGGAGAATGCGATCAATATGCATGCTGGTGTAGTGGAAAGTGCTGTAGTGGGTTATCCTCATGATGTAAAAGGACAGGGTATCTATGCTTATGTAATTTTCAGCAACACTCACGGGGATGAAAACCTGACACGTGAAGACATCTTACAAACGGTAACCCGCATCATTGGCCCCATTGCTAAACCGGATAAGATACAGTTTGTAAGCGGCCTGCCTAAAACACGCAGTGGTAAGATCATGCGCCGCATACTGCGCAAGATTGCTGAGGGTGAAACGGATAACCTGGGCGATACAACTGCATTACTCGACCCTGGTGTGGTGGATGATATCAAAAAAGGAAAACTCTGATAAAGAGCGTAACTTATAAAAGAAAAGGAATCTTTTGGGATTCCTTTTCTTTTATCTAAAATTATTTGGTTCAACTGATCTTTTCATTTACGATCTTTTTCACATCTGCCATAGCGATGCGTTCCTGCACCATGGTATCGCGGTAGCGGATGGTAACGGTATTGTCTTCCTTGGTCTGGTGATCGATAGTTACACAGAAAGGGGTACCGATGGCATCCATACGGCGATAGCGTTTACCGATACTGTCTTTTTCTTCGTAGAAGCAATGGAAGTCAGTCTTACATTCTTTGATCAGCGCTTCTGCTATCTCGGGCAATCCATCTTTCTTGGTCAGGGGCAATACTGCCAGCTTCAGGGGTGCGATTCCTGGCGGAATGCGCAATACCACACGGCTGTCTTCGCTGCCATCTTCTTTATTCCATTTCTCTTCGGCATAGGACAGACTGAGCACAGTAAGTACAAGGCGATCCAGACCGACAGAGGTTTCTACTACATAGGGGATATAGTTACCGTAAGGCTTGCCATCTTCGTTGAGGTCGTTATCGAAATACTGTATTTTCTTCTTACTGTATTCCTGGTGGTTCTTAAGGTCGAAGTCGGTACGCGAGTGAATGCCTTCGAGCTCCTTCCAGCCAAAGGGAAATTCAAACTCTATATCGAGTGCAGCATCGGCATAGTGCGCGAGCTTAACGTGATCGTGAAAGCGCAGCTTCTCTGCCGGTACGCCAAGGCTGATGTGCCAGTTCCTGCGTTCTTCTTTCCAGTAGTTGTACCACTGCATCTGTGTGCCGGGGCGTATAAAGAACTGCATCTCCATCTGCTCAAACTCACGCATGCGGAAAATAAACTGGCGTGCTACGATCTCGTTACGGAAGGCTTTACCTGTTTGTGCAATACCGAAGGGGATCTTCATCCTTCCTGTTTTCTGGACATTGAGGAAGTTTACAAAAATACCCTGTGCTGTTTCGGGACGCAGGTAAACTTTGTTGTCTTCTTCATTGTCTGATGCTACGGCGCCAAACTCTGTACTGAACATGAGGTTGAACTGGCGTACGTCTGTCCAGTTACAAGTGCCGCTGATGGCACACTTAATATTGTTGTTGTCGATAAGCTGTTTGAGGCCTGCAAAATCGTCTTTAGCGAGCAGGGCATCCATTTCTGCGAGGATGGTGCCTGCGGCCGGCTCTTCAAGCGTCTCTGCATAGGCTTCAATAAGATGATCGACGCGGTAGCGTTTGTTGCTGTCTTTATTGTCGATCATCGGGTCGCTGAAATTATCCACGTGACCACTGGCTTTCCAGGTGGTGGGGTGCATGAAAATAGCGGCGTCGATACCTACGATATTGTCCTGTAACTGTGTCATGCTTTTCCACCAGTAATCGCGGATGTTCTTTTTCAGTTGTGCGCCATACTGGCCATAGTCGTACACCGCCTGTAAGCCGTCGTATATTTCACTGCTCTGGAAAATATAGCCATATTCCTTGCAATGGGAGATGAGCGCCTGGAAACCTGCCTGGGGCAAAGGTTGATTCGTTTCTTTTGCCATAATGGGTGCAAAGGTAATAGATAAAGGATAATTTGCCCGGCCGCCCTGTTATTGCAGCTTATCATTATTGCGGTGGCGCTCCGCATCGCGGATGTTTTTCTTCACGAAGTTTTTCTGCAATGCGGTGGTGAGGTCTATCCCCGTCTGGTTAGCAAGACAAAGCAACACCCACAGCACATCGGCCATCTCATCGCCCAGTTCCCGATCCTTATCGCTTTCTTTGAAGGACTGCTCGCCATAAAGCCGTACCATCAGGCGGCTCAGCTCACCTACTTCTTCCATAAGGATACCCAAATTGGTGAGCTCACTGAAATACCTGACGCCGGTGGTTTTGATCCATTGGTCTATTTGCTGCTGGGCTGCTTCGATGGTCATTGTAAGATGATTTGAATGCAAGTAACGATTTTATTGGATATGGTGGGTAGGGGCATCGACCGTGGGGAGCAATTTAAACATTAAGGGATTAAGGGCCATTAAGGGCGGAGATCGGTGGGGATTTCGTTAAACTGACGAGACAGGCTGCTTGCCATGAAGCATGAGTAGGTTATTGATCATGGGGAGCAATTTAAACATTAAGGGATTAAGGACATTAAGGGCGGAGATCGGTGCAGAAGGTAAGGTAGTTAAGGATACGGTGGGTGGCGACACTGATCATGGCCAGACGATAGGCTATCGACCATGATTACGGAACAGGCCACCGACATAGTTACGGGGTTGGGGTGAAAGGGCGCGCTGAGAATTAATATCATTAGAAGCATCATTCCTTATCTGCGGTATCTATCCAAATGGTTACGGGGCCATCGTTGAGGAGGGATACTTTCATGTCTGCGCCGAAGGTGCCGGTAAAGATGGGTCTGCCAAGATCGGAGGTGAGTTGTGTGATCATCTTTTCGTAAAGTGGTATTGCTACTCCTGGCTTGCTGGCACGGATATAGCTTGGGCGGTTGCCTTTTTTGGTTGCTGCAAACAGCGTGAACTGGCTCACGAGAAGAATGTCTCCTGCTATGTCTTTAACAGAAATATTTGGTACGCCTTCTGCATCGTCGAAAATGCGCAGGTTAACGATCTTGTTGCTCAGCCATATAATATCGGCTTCAGCATCGGCATCTTCTATGCCCAGTAATACAAGTAATCCTTTACCGATATCAGCCTTTACCAGTCCATCGATCTGGACTGCTGCATGACTCACTCTTTGTATAACAGCTCTCATGGGCTAAAGATAGCAACTGGCGGGAAAATGCCGGTCGGTTGATTTTTGCCGGGAAGAGCCATGCCGGGGTGTGTTTTATAGCATGGAAATGCAAGGTTTTCCACATAAAAATCTATCCACAAAAGTGGAAAACATGGTAAAGTGCTACTACTGTTACGTTGTGGAATTATGCACATCATTTTTCCACATTCTGTTGATATTTAAACCCTTGGAATGTCGGTTGTTAAAAATATTTTCGTTGCCCGCTCGGGGGTAACAACTTTTATTTCACACAATTCAATTTATACTTTATGCCAGTTAAGAAGCAATCTGCAGGGGGGATGCAGTTTTCCAGGCACTTTACTAAAGACGGTCTCAGCCCATACGATATGTTTGAATATGATTACCGCACATCGGTGATCAAAAATCCTACGGGTGAAGTGGTGTTCCAGATGGACAATGTTGAGGTGCCGAAACAGTGGAGCCAGATTGCAACAGATATATTGGCGCAAAAGTATTTCAGGAAAGCGGGTGTGCCTCAGGACAATGGGACTACCGGCCGTGAAACAACGGTTAAACAAGTAGCGCATCGTATGGCGCATTGCTGGAAGGTATGGGGGGAACGCTATAATTATTTTGCTACTCCCAAAGACGCAGAAGTATTTTATGATGAGCTGGTGTACAATATCCTCAACCAGGCTTGTGTGCCCAACAGCCCGCAATGGTTTAATACGGGCCTGTTTGAAGCTTATGGTATCAAGGGGAAGCCACAGGGACACTATTTTGTTGATCCGGCAGACAATATGCTGAAGAAATCTACTTCGGCTTATGAGCGTCCGCAACCGCATGCCTGTTTTATCCTTAGTGTAGAAGATGATTTAGTAAATGATGGCGGTATCATGGACCTCTGGGTTCGTGAGGCGCGCATCTTTAAATACGGCAGTGGTGTGGGCACCAACTTCAGCAGTATCCGTGGTGAAGGCGAGAAGCTGAGTGGTGGCGGTACTTCCAGTGGCCTGATGAGTTTCTTAAAGATCGGAGACCGTGCTGCAGGCGCTATTAAAAGTGGTGGCACCACACGGCGTGCTGCCAAAATGGTATGTCTTGACCTGGATCACCCGGAAATTGAAAAGTTTGTTGACTGGAAGGTAGAGGAAGAGAATAAAGTAGCTGCCCTCATCGCCGCGGGTTATGCCAGCGATTATGAAGGGGAGGCCTACCGTACGGTAAGTGGTCAGAACAGCAACAACTCTGTTCGTATACCTAACAGCTTTTTCCACGCACTGGATGCGGATACTGACTGGGAACTGAAAGCCCGCAGTGATGGACGTACCATGAAAAAAGTTCGTGCTAAAGATCTCTGGGATAAAATCAACTATGCTGCATGGCGTTGTGCTGACCCCGGCACACAGTACGATACTACCATCAACGAATGGCATACCTGCCCTGAGGGTGGTCCTATCCGCGCAAGCAACCCCTGCAGTGAATACATGTTTCTCGACAATACTGCGTGTAACCTTGCTTCTGTAAATCTTGCCCGCTATTTTGATACAGCGACTAATACTTTTGACGTAAAAGGATTTGAATATACGGTACGCCTCTGGACGACGGTGCTGGAGATTTCTGTACTTATGGCGCAGTTTCCCAGTAAGGAAGTGGCGCAACTGAGCTATGATTACCGTACACTGGGGCTTGGCTTTGCCAACCTGGGTACCATCCTTATGGTAAGCGGCATTCCTTACGACAGTGATGAGGCGAGGGGTATTGCGGGTGCTATCACGGCGATCATGACGGGTGTTTCTTATAAAACGTCTGCCGAGCTGGCCTCGCATCTTGGTGCTTTTTCAAGATATGAAGAGAACAAGGCCCATATGCTGCGCGTAATGCGCAATCACCGCGCTGCTGCATACGATGCTGCCGATGCTTACGAAGGCATCGAGATCAAGCCACAGGGTATCCAGGCGAAATATTGCCCGGATTACCTGCTGAAGGCTGCTACCAAAGCATGGGACGAAGCCGTACAACTGGGTGAGCAATATGGTTACCGCAATGCACAGACAACGGTTATCGCACCCACGGGTACCATTGGTCTTGTAATGGATTGCGATACTACTGGTGTGGAACCGGATTTTGCACTGGTGAAATTCAAGAAGCTGAGTGGTGGTGGTTATTTCAAGATCATCAACCAATCTGTTCCCGCGGCATTAAAGAACCTGAACTACAGCGCTAAGGAAATTGAGGATATTGTAAACTATGCCAAAGGGCATGCTACTTTAAAAGGAGCGCCGCATATCAACCCGCAGACGCTTACTGAGAAAGGTTTGCTGGCTGAAGAGATCGCCAAACTGGATGCGGCAATGGCTGCTGCTTTTGAGATCGGCTTTGTATTTAATAAATATACACTGGGTGATGCCTGCCTGGAAAGGTTAGGCTTTACACCGGACCAGTATAATGACTGGAATTTCAACCTGCTGGAAGCACTGGGCTTTTCAGATGAAGAGATTGATGCGGCTAATGAATATATCTGCGGCAGTATGACGATAGAGGGAGCGCCCTACCTGAAGGAAGAGCATTATGCGGTATTTGACTGCGCTAATAAATGCGGACAGAAAGGCGAACGCTTTATCCACCACAGTGGTCATATACGCATGATGGCTGCCTGCCAGCCCTTCCTGAGCGGTGCGATCTCAAAAACGATCAACCTGCCAAATGAAGGTACGCTGGAAGATATTGCAGATGCCTACCGTATGAGCTGGGAACTGGGGCTTAAGGCCTGCGCGCTCTACCGTGATGGCAGCAAGCTGAGCCAGCCGCTGAGCAATAAATCGGACAAAAAGAAGAAAGAGGATACCAAGGAAGAGGAAGTGGTAAGTGAAGCACCGGCTGCTGCAGAATCTATGATCATGGATATGAGCAAACTGACGGTGGAGGAACTGCTTGATGAAGTAAACAAGAGGGTGCAGAGCAGTAAGGACACTGTGCTGAAACGCCAGTTGGCTATGATCGTTGAACGCAGGAGCATGCCGGCTAAGCGCCGCGGCTTTACGCAGAAGGCCAAGATCAACGGGCAGGCCCTGTTCCTGAGAACGGGTGAATACGGAGATGGTACGCTGGGTGAGATCTTTATTGATATGGCTAAGGAAGGAGCGACCATGCGCAGCATGCTCAACTGTTTTGCTATTGCTATATCTATCGGTTTGCAGTACGGTGTGCCTCTTGAAGAGTTTGTAGAGAAATTTGTATTTACCCGCTTTGAACCAAGTGGTATGGTGGAGCATCCGAATATCAAAACAACGACGTCTATCATCGACTTTATCTTCCGTTCGCTGGCTTACGAGTACCTCGGCCGCAATGACCTGGTACACGTACTGGATAAACCTGAACTGGCTAACCTCGGTAATGACGATTGGGATGAAGAAACACCCACCATTGGCGAACGCACGCCTGAACTTAGTGATGTAAGGGTGATCGGCAGTGCAGCGCCTTCGGCCAAGCCGGTACCGGCACACCGTACTGCTTCGGCAAGGAAGGTACAGCCTTCGGGGCTGGATGCTGTAAATGCTGCGGCTAAAAGCATGCAGAGCGATGCGCCTGCGTGTAATACCTGCGGACATATAACAGTGCGCAGCGGTACATGCTATAAATGCCTGAACTGCGGCAACAGCATGGGTTGCAGCTAAGCTCTGCAACTGATAAAAATAGGTTTCAACTCAAGTATAAAGGCCACCAGTGTAATAGCTGGCGGCCTTTTTTATTAATGCGCTGTATAGTAATACTGGTGTATGGTTCTCTTACTTCTTCACAAAATCCCGCAGGTAGCTGCAACTGTTGAATGCTTCTTTATAAAACGGGGTTGTTTTGTACTGCTGTACAAACTCGGGGAAGTATTTGCTTTTCTTGAAGTTGGGGAAATAGGCTACGTTGGCTGCTTCATACAGCTCCCAGCTTTTTTCGCCGGTAAAATCATCATAGCGCGGGCGTTTTACCTGTTTCTGTGCACATTTGGCCATCATAAACAGGCAACGGGCTTTAAAGTTTTTATCTGTGCTGGCGTTCATCGCTTTCTTAAAATAATCGTGTGCTGAAAAGCAGCCATAATATTCGCGTTTGAAAGGGCCTTCGTTTTCAGGGATAAAATATCCGTCGCTGCCGCTACGGCCATACTCTACCAGCTTCCAGGCATGGCCATAATAGGTCATGTTGTAAAGGCCAAGTGCATATTTATAATAATGTTTTGCTGCATTGGCCTTATCTGTTGCTGCGAGCTGCTGTAAGTTCTGCATTTCCCGGGCAAAGGCCAGCTTGGTAGTGGTGAACTTACGTTCTGATGGCAGTGCTTCTTCCCTGTCGTACAGCAGGTCGATAAAAGGATTGGTATTGATGGTAAGGGCTTTTTTATCTGTTGTTTTACTGAACCAGTTGATGGCTTTATCGTATTCGTAATCGCGCAGGTAGGCTGTGCCGGCAAAATCGGTTACCACTCCTTTGGTGATAACATTGTTCTTCATTAAAAACTGTTCAAAGGCATTGAGTTGTTTGCTGTCCATAAGGGCAAACATCTGTTCCACTTCCTTACTGGTGAGTTTATCATGCAGAAAGTTTACTGCGCCATCATAGTAGGCGGGGCTCACCTGGTCGGCTGCGCCCACGCAAAGTACTTCTTTGGGCAGGTTCTGCTGCTGGTGATAGCGTTTGGCGAGCACTTCGCCCATCAGGTTGCAGTAGAATTTACGCCACTGGGTTTCCTGGTACCAGCCTATGGTAACGGGTTTTTCGGTTTTGGCTTTCTGGTATAACCATTGAAGGGAAGGAAGTATCTGTACTTCAAAAGCTGCGTCGATGGTATTCTTTTCGCTGATGGTTACGAGCAGGTCTGTGAGCATCAACTGGTCTTTTACCTTAGCTGTCAGGCTGAGGTTGTTCGCTGCATTAATATACCTGCGTGCAGAGGCAAAATCTCTGACGATATAGGCGGTATAGGCTGCGCCTGTTTCATAGAGGCCACTGTTGGATGTTTTGCCTTCCTGTGCCAGCTTGTGCAGGAAACCATGGAGTTCCTTTGCTTCTTTTGAGGCTGACAATGCAGTGCTGTCGGTGTCTTCATTCAGCCAGGTGCCATAAAAATTACGGCCTCCCTCTTGTTTTTTAAGTTGGGGTGAGAGGTATTTCTCTTCGAGCTTATTGATTTCTCTTACCACTAATACTTCGAGCACTTCGGCGGAGGGTTGCAGTGCATAAATCTCTTTCAGGTTGCCCAGCGAGTTATCGGGATCGCCAAGGGAATAGAGCGCCAGCATTGCTGCTTTTTCTGTATTGTTTTTGCAATAGGCGAGATAATCGTTGAGGTCATCTTTGCGGCTGATGCTCCAGGTGAAGCCGAGGAAGTTGCTGATGCGCCTGGTGGTAGTGGCACTAAACACTTTGCTGAACTGGTAAGCTGCTTCTCTGGACTTGCCCGTACGGAAAAGTGCACCGGCTTTCAGGGCAAGGCAAAGTGGCTGCAGCACACCATTGGTTTTATTGATCTGTGTACTGTATTCGTCGTACAAACGGATCGCATCGTTGTAGCGCCCGCTGTAATGCGCCAGGCGGATAACCTGGTAGGCATATTTCAGTTTAAAGAAATCTTTTTTTGCAGCGTTGTACAACTGCTGCCCGCCTTTGAGCAGCTTATCCATTTTCAGGCTGTCGCGGTTCAGCGGCTCCCATACATCGCCCACCACAAAGGGCTCGGCTTTTTTGGCAAACATCAGGTATCCTAATCCTTCGAGGTCTTTGCTTTGTACAAAATACCTCGTCATGCTGTTTTGTTTCAGTGAATCGGGAATATTGCGGGGCATATTACTTTCTGCACCGAGGTAAATATTGTTCATGTCTTTCCAACTGAACTTATTTACAAATTTCAGTGCATCTTTTTCTGTTACGGAGTTGCCGCAATAGGCAGCCCATTCCTGTGCGAGCGATTCGGAGAGGTTTACGGGCTCGGTTTCATCGTACAGGAAATTATATCCTACATAATAAAAGGGCCGGTATCCTTTTGCTTCTGGCGTATTATTGTGAAAGAAAGAGGTGTAGTAATTATATGGGTCTTCGCCTCCGGAGCAGCCGATGATGTTTTGCGGAAATGCCGCCAAACCTACACTAACGAAACCCAGTAAATACAGTTTCCAGTTCATTTGCAGTATATTTTCTTAAAAGTAAAGAATCCATGTGATAGAGGGATACCCGGCAACGGGTATTTTTAAGCTTGCTGCTTACGTGTTTTGCCACTTTGAGCACATCGTCGAGCCTGCTGTTCTCATAGCGCAGCACATCGCCTTTGAGCAGGCCATAATCTCCAATTACGGTATCATACATGGCGATAAACTGGTTCCTGTCTTGCACAAAAACAGGGGAGTACAGGCAACTGTCGGGCAGTTCGGTGCTGATGCCGCGGTACTGTCCGCCCCGGAACCATACTTTCCAGTCAAATATGGGCAGGCCAACGTCGAGGGGCAGGGGATAATCGCCCAGGTTACCGGTATATTTTTCCAGCTCGGCGGGCTCTATGATGGAGTTGACGGTTTGCAGGTTTTTAAGGTTACCCATATTATAGCACATGAGTAGGCCCCTGTCTACCGGCGGTATGCCTGCTCTGTCTTTATATTTTGTCTGGTACAGCCGGATGGTAGCGGAGAGTTCCGTTGCGGGGAAGGCTTTTTTAAGGTGTCTTAAGACTGCGAAGTACCGGTTTTTTGTACCGGCGGACCAGTCGCAGTCGATCTGTAACTCGCCGGGCATGGGGAGGCTATCCTTATTGAGGATGGCTTTTACGAGGGTGCCGATCTTGTCGGCCAGCCAGGCTGTTTGGGAGCTGTCTATATGCTGGAAGGTTTCGTTGGTGATGAATACTGCCGGTATAAACTTACCGTGTGGGCGCTGGTTGAACCGGATCAATGCTTTGGGCGCCACTTCGCGGGTGAGCTCGTCCCAGTCTACATCAAAGAAACGGATATACGTCGTTTGCACCTGCAGGGAGTCTGCCTTACGCTGTTCAAAGCCGGTAACAGTATAAGCGGACTTCCAGTAATACATGGCCCGCTCTACCGTATGGGTAACTCCCTGTTTTTTTGTTTTGCACTGCGTGGCCGTTAGTGAAAGGGATACGGCCAGGAGTAAACGTACGGTGTTACCAAAAAAATATTTTATTGAAGCCATTCTTTGCGGCTGTATGAATTGAGTATTTTGCAGGTGAAAATTACAAACAAACGACTATGTTGATTAAAAAATATTTACTTGTTGTGCTGTTGTGCTGCAGTGCTGTAGCTTTTTCACAGCATAAAGCAGGACTTATCAGCGGGCCTATGCTGGGTAATGTTGAGTTGCGTAATGCCAAAGTGTGGCTTGAGGTAGCGCCATCGGTAAAGAAAGTAGAGATCCGCTATTATGCGGAAGGGGGTATGACGGCGGTGCAGACACAGGTGTATAAGGGCGAACTGGGAAAGACCTTTAACCCTATCCGTTTTGAGCTGAACGGCCTTGATATGAATACGACCTACACGTATGGATTACTGATTGACGGTAAGCCTGTGACGTTGCCATACAAGACACAGTTTACCACCAAGGATCTCTGGCAGTTCCGCAAGCCGGCGCCTGATTTCAGTTTTCTTGCGGGCAGTTGTGCTTATTTTAATGAGCCTGTATTTGACCGGCCGGGTGTGCCTTATGGTAAGGACAGCTCCATCTTTGAAACCATGGCCAATACGCCTGCGGCTTTTCATGTGTGGCTGGGTGACAACTGGTACACGCGTGAAGCGGACTATTTTACTACCTGGGGTTTAAACTACCGTGCCAGCCGCGACAGGAGTATGCCCATTCTCCAGCGTTTCCTGAGCGCAATGCCTCAGTATGCCATCTGGGATGATCATGATTTTGGCCCCAACGATGCCAACAGCAGCTATATACTGAAAGAAGACAGTAAAAAGGTATTTGACAGCTACTGGTGCAACCCCAGCAGCGGTGAAGAGGGTAAGGGCATTTATACCAAGATCAGTTACAGCGATGTGGATGTGTTTATGCTGGATGACCGCTTTTTCCGCAGCGCGGATGACATGCCTGCCACCATTGGCGACCAGCCCAACCTGAGCAAACAGATGTATGGGGCGATGCAGATGCACTGGCTTGAGAATGCCCTTGCTACGAGTAACGCTACTTTTAAGATCATTGCTACGGGCAGCCAGGTGCTTAACCCGCTGAGCCCGTTTGACTGTGTGCGTCATTTTCCTGCGGATTATGATTACCTGATGGATATGCTGACGCGTAATAAGATCAACGGTGTATTATTCCTTACCGGCGACCGCCACCACAGCGAGATCATTAAGCAGGAGAGACCGGGCACTTACCCGTTGTATGATGTTACGGCTTCGCCTTATACTTCGGGTGTGGGCAGGATACAGGGTAAGGAGATCAACAATCCTGCACGTGTTAACGGGTCGCTGGTGGAAGCGCAGAACTTTGCCAGGATAGCTGTTTCGGGTAAACGCGATGAGCGTGTACTTAAAGTAGAGTTTCTTGGGATTAAAGGAGAGAAGCTGGGGGAATGGAGTGTGAGTGAAAAGGAGCTGAAAGGCGCGGAGTAACTGGTGTTATGTGCTGCAATGAAACTGTGTCAGTAAGAACTATCGGATACAAGGTTAAACGAAACACATTGATATACCAGGAGAGATTAGTATCCAGACTCAATTTGCTTGATCTTATTGTTTAATATATCGATTATCCCTTCCTGCTTTAATAAATAATATCCTAACCGCATAGAACATACGCCAGGCTGGAGTGTATAGTTAAATACAGGATCTTGGTCTGCAAGTTTGCCATCAAAACACTTAAAGGTTACCTTTTGTAATTGATCCAGTTCATTGGCCAACTCAATAATATGGGAAGAAATGACAAAATACGAATCCGTGTATGAGGTGAATGAGGTGATCACTTCTTTTGCACAGTCGTAAGCATCAATAAGATTAGTGCCTTTGAAAAGCTCATCAATAATAACAAAAACTTTTTTCTCTTGCCGTAATGAATATGCAATTGATTTTACCTTGTTAAGTTCCGCTTTAAAGTGACTGTATCCACCCGAGATACTGTCTGCACTATTAATGTTGGAGTGTAACTCATCAAAAAAGGGAAGTCTTGCCATGTCTGCCGGAACTGGCAGGCCAATATGCGAAAAATAAATACAAAGTCCGAGAGCTTTCAAGAAGGTAGATTTCCCTGACATATTTGGCCCTGTCAGAAACACAACATTCTCATTTCTCTTTTTAATAAAATCATTTCTCGTACATTGTTTCAATAAAGGATGAAATAGTCCTTTTATTTCTATGTCTGATATTGAATGGTCTACTGTTGGGAAATTGAGGCCGTATTTAATAGTCGCTTTAGCTAAGGAAATATAGGCTTCGATCTCAAACAGATAATCCAGCAAATCTTTTATGTTCTTATGTTCATGAGCCCTGAAATGTTCGTCTAAGAGCAATACTTCGGCAGCATTAAGGCCATTTTTCTTATCTTTTTCAAAATATTTATCTAACTGATTGCTGGTAATAAAAGCCCGGATGGCGGTTATTGATGCGGATAAAAAGGGTGGCAATTCCCGTGTATCAATCTTAATAATATCGAGCCTGTTAAAAAATGAAAGCATTAGTTTCACTCCACTCTCCATATATAGGAAATCTCTCTTTTTAAAATTAGAAAGATATATGCCCTTTGCGCTGGCCTTTAAATTTGATCCCCCTACTTTCTGAATAACTCTGTCTGTATCAAGATATGTATTGATGTAATAAATTTCGGAATTATTCCAATTGATATTCCAAGATTCCGGATTGCTGCAAATAGCTTTAATACATGCCTGCCGTATAACTATTATATTATATTGAAACTGTTCTGGTGATAAGAGCATTTTCAATTTTCTTCTTCCTCCATCAGTAAGGGTAAAATCAAATCTCTTAAATATTGCGTCTTCTTCGTATAGCTCAGAAAATATTCCAAGGTCAGACATTAACTCTTTGTGCATACTGAAACGATTAAAGGTCTGCTGGTAGTTACAGCAGACCCTAAATTAGTATATAAATATTTACTGGCATCTTCCGGTACAACGAGAGCCACCAAATACTCCGCAATTAGCTGGTTGATATCCACAGGTGCCATCTATGCAACTGCCTTGCGAGCAGCTCAATGAATAACGGCAGGTACAATCCGGATCTTTGTATGGAGGCGTAATATGATCACCGGGCTCAAGCGTAATATCACCACTTTCCCTCAGTACGTCGTGTAAGGGAAATTCGGCTTCCGTGTATAATGTATTGGTCAGCAGAAAGATTTTCTTATCATCCCATTTCAGCAATGTATGTGCTTCTTTCCACCATCTTTCCGCATATTCATTAAATTCTTTGTTTTTGGCTGAGTCTGTATAGATATCTAATGACAGGTGATCCTGCAAAGCGATTAAATGTTGCCTTTCAATGTAGGTAAACTGTTTTTTCATTACTATAGCCATTTTCTCTTGCCATAGCTTTAATTTAGTTTCCGGAGAAATTGAATTCAGAATGGCAAACATACTGTCACTTCTTAGTTTACATAATTCGGCCCTGCTGGTGTTTGAGTATTGCGCTTTGTTTGCTATAACCCACTTATTTAAGTCTGGATTGCAAGAATATATCTCCTCTCTCTTTTTACACGAGATAAATGATACAACTGTAATAAAGAAGAATAATACGGGCCTGAAAAATGTGATTTTCATGATGTTTATTTTAATGTTAGCGCCTACTCTTATCAGTTTTCGGCTTTCCTGTATTGCAAAAATAAAGAAGAATGTAAAAGCTATTATGCCCATTGTAGGTTGGACAAGTATAAATTCATCGCAGTACCTTTGCGGGGAACTATGAGCAGTTGTGTCCTGCTCAACGGCCTAAATAGTATGCCATGCTGATATTCGGAATTATTGTGCTTGTGATCGTCTTTGTCATTGCAGGGTTTATGCGTCTTCCCCGTTTTGGGCGATTGCCTTCAGGGGAGCGGCTTGCGAGGGTGCTGCAATCGCCACAATATAAAAAAGGGAAATTCCAGAACAGTTCTCCCACGCCCGACCTTACTAATGGCGCCAATTACTATACCGTGTTCCGCGATTTCTTCCTGCGGAAAGATAAGCATGCGACCCCACCGGCTCCTTTGCCTTCGGCAAAAACCAACCTGCTTACACTTGACCCGGCTGATGATATACTGGTATGGTTTGGCCATTCGTCTTATTTTTTCCAGGTGGATGGAAAACGTTTTCTGGTAGACCCTGTGCTGAGCGGAGCGGCGTCGCCACTTTCTTTTACCACGAGGAGTTTTGCGGGTACTGATGTATATTCTGCTGATGAGTTGCCTGACATCGATTACCTGATCATTACCCACGATCATTGGGATCATCTTGACTATAAAACGCTAAAGGCGCTTCAACTGCGTGTTGATAAAGTGATCACCGGTCTTGGCGTTGGTGCCCACCTCGAACGCTGGGGTTATGCTCCCGCTTCAATTATTGAAAAAGACTGGAATGAAGAGATAGCTCTCGGCGAAGGGTTTACAATCCATACTGTACCGGCACGGCATTTCTCTGGCAGGGGGTTCAAAAGAGCGCAGTCTATATGGAGCAGCTTTGTACTTATTACACCAACCATGAAACTCTTCCTCGGTGGTGACTCGGGTTATGATACTCATTTTGCTGCCATCGGGCATAAGTTTGGCCCCTTTGATCTTGCTGTACTTGAATGCGGACAATACAACCTGAGCTGGCAGTATATTCATATGCTGCCCGAGGAGGTGGCGCAGGCTGCCACAGATTTAAAGGCGAAGCAGTTACTTCCTGTTCACTGGGGTAAATTCCTGCTGGCCCCGCATGGGTGGAATGAGCCTATCGAAAGGGTAACGGCTGCAGCCCGCGCGCTTAACCTGCCTGTGCTTACGCCTATGATCGGGGAGGGGGTGCAACTGAAGGGTGGCAATGATTTTGCGGAGTGGTGGAAGAATATCAGTTGATCAAACGCTTACCTTTGTCTTATGACATCATCGTTATTCACGTATGATAAGGCAAAGGTTATCCAGGCCCTGCGTTATCATTTTATTACCCGGCGGGAGATCAAGATTATGATCATTCTGGTTAACGTGTTTGCTGTATTAAGTGCAGCCCTGTATTTTCTTAAGAAAGTATCGCCCCAGGCTTTTTTTATCAGCTCATTTTTGTGGGTAATGCTGATGCTGATGTTCTGGATCGTTATGCCGCGTATGGTGTACCGCAAGGCCGTCACTTTCCGCGACAGTTTCCAGGCGAGTTTTACCAATGAAGGGTTTACGCTTGAAAATGAGAGGGGCAGCCGTACCTGGCCCTGGCAGGAGATCAGCACCTGGCTTGAGAGCCCTCATTTCTTTCACCTGTATTTTAACCCGAGGAGTTTTTTTATTGTACCCAAGGAGGCTTTCCCGGGCGATGACGTACATGAGGCCCGCAGGATACTGGCGGCGCAGATCGCAAAAAAACAGGCTGGTAACAGGAGTGGTATGCGGGAGTAATGTTACCCTATTCTTTTTTCCATGACATGATGGGGTATATTGACTTCGATAAATTCTTCGCCGGTGACTTTATACCCGAACTTTTCATAAAATCCGATGGCTGTATTGCGGGCATGCATCATGAGGCTGGTGTACCCTTTATCGCGGGCGATGGCTTCGGCAAAGCTCATAATAGAGGCGCCAATTCCTTTACCCTGGAGGTTATTTTGTACTGCCATCTGACGTAATTTGATGGTTTTACTGTCTATCCGTGTAAGGAGGCAGCAGGCGAGGAGGTCTTCCTCATCGAATGCGCCAAGGAGAATGTCTTCTTTTTCGCGTTCGAGTTCTGCTGAATCGAAGGAGAGCCCGAGCGGTTTACGCAGAATCTCCTCACGCAGGCGAACCATCTGCTGGTATTCAGGGGTGCCATGGTCTATTTGTTTTAAGGCCATAATCAATTGAGTTGATGTGCGTGTGTAATGTTTAAACGGCGCAGCCGTGTGCGCCAAAGAACTTACAATATACAGGTTTTTCTTTAAATATGTTTTGTTGAACTCCTAAAACCTCAGTCTTCTGCGGATAAAAATCATCACTTGCCATACCTTGTCTGCGCGTGGGCTATATACTATAAATATCTCTTATAACCCTTGTTTTTACTGCAAATTGTATCATTTTTGATTATTTTCCCTTTCGGCATGATTTACTTTGTAATTACTCCAAAAAGTCTATTTTTGCACCTGTTAAACTAAATTTTACAATCATGTCAGACATTGCAACAAGAGTAAAAAAGATTATTGTTGACAAATTAGGCGTTGACGAAGCAGAGGTTACTCCAGAAGCTTCCTTTACGAACGACTTGGGTGCCGATAGCTTGGACACCGTAGAGTTGATCATGGAATTCGAAAAAGAATTTAATATTTCTATTCCGGATGAACAGGCTGAAACCATTACCACCGTTGGTCAGGCTGTTACTTACTTAGAAGAACACGCTAAGTAAACCATCATTAATTATCACAGGCAAATTTATGGCTTTAAAAAGGGTAGTAGTAACCGGGCTTGGTGCGCTTACGCCGTTGGGCAAAACTGTTGAAGAGTATTGGCAGGGGTTGACAGACGGGGTGAGCGGTTGCGATTATATCAAACAGTTCGATACGACCAAATTTAAAACAAGGTTTGCCTGTGAAGTTAAAGACTTCGATCCTACTGTTTATCTGGATCGGAAAGAGGCTCGTAAAATTGACCGTTTTACCCAATTTGCCCTTATTGCCAGCGATGAGGCTGTAAAGGATGCCGGTATCAGCAAGGAGAATGTTGACCCCGACAGGGTGGGCGTTATTTTTGCCAGTGGTATCGGGGGTCTTATCACCTTCCAGGAGGAGGTAACCAATTTTGCCAATGGCGATGGTACTCCCCGTTTCAATCCCTTCTTTATTCCCAAGATGATACTGGATATTGCCGCAGGGCAGATATCTATGCGTCATGGCTTTCGCGGCCCCAACTTTGCTGTGGTAAGCGCCTGTGCATCAAGTACTAATGCTATCATTGATGCTTTTGATAATATCCGCCTGGGTAAGGCTGATATTGTTATTACCGGTGGCAGTGAGGCGGTGATCAGCCAGGCAGGGGTGGGTGGGTTTAATGCAATGAAGGCGCTGAGTGAACGCAATGACAGTCCGAGCACGGCCAGCCGCCCTTTTGACAAGGAGCGCGATGGTTTTGTGATGGGCGAAGGTGCGGGTGTGCTGATACTGGAAAGTCTTGATCATGCTCTGGCACGCGGAGCAAAAATTTACTGCGAGATAGCGGGTGGCGGTGCTACTGCCGACGCGCATCATATTACGGCACCGCATCCTGAAGGGCTGGGCGCCAATAATGTAATGAAAGCGGCTCTTGCGGACGCTGGTATGCAGGCCTCCGAAATTGATTACATCAACGTTCATGGTACATCGACACCATTGGGTGATATTGCTGAAACCAAGGCTATCCTCAATGTTTTTGGCGACCATGCTTATAACCTCAACATCAGTTCTACCAAGAGCATGACCGGGCACTGCCTTGGTGCTGCCGGTGCTCTTGAAGCGCTTGCCTGTATCCTTGCTGTTACCCGCAACATCGTACCTCCTACGATCAATCATTTTACTGACGATCCTGAACTTGACCCACGCCTCAACTTTACCTTTAATAAAGCACAGGAACGTACGGTAAACGCAGCATTGAGCAACACCTTCGGATTTGGTGGGCATAATGCGAGCGTAATTGTAAAAAAATACGTAGCTTAACTGCGTGCAATTTCTAAAATCTCTTTTCACGGGGTATAAAGCTGGCACTGAATTTAAAAAGCAGCTTTCTAACGTACTGGGCTTTGCTCCGGGGAATCTTGTTTTGTATAAAACGGCCCTCAGCCACCGTTCTGTGCGTGAGGGGGCTGATGAAAACAATGAACGCCTTGAGTTCCTGGGGGATGCTGTACTGAGCGCTGTAGTGGGACATTACCTGTTCAGAAAATACCCCTACAAAGGGGAGGGGTTTCTTACTGAAATGCGCAGCAAAATGGTAAACCGCCAGCAGCTTAACGATATTGCCCTGAAGATGGGGTTGAAAAAGATCACTTTTTACAATAAACACGACAGCTCGCTCAAAATATCCCAGATATTCGGCAATACGCTCGAGGCTCTTGTTGGTGCGGTGTATCTTGACAAGGGGTATTCCAAAACCCAGCGCTGGATAGAAAAATACATCATTCTGCCCCATCTTTTTATGGAAGATCTTGAAGGGGTGGAGATCAATATCAAGAACCGCCTGTATGGCTGGGCTAATAAGAACGGCAAGTCTCTCGAATTTGAAACGCTCGACGAGCGCTTTGAGAATGGCCGCCGCCTGTTTACTATTGCCGCCACTGTTGACGGCGAAGTAGTGGCCCAGGGTAAGGGATACAATAAAAAAGACGCCAGCCAGCTTGCTGCACAGGCTGCTGTTGAAAAGCTCGGCCTGTAATACCTTCTTCTGCCAACTCCTGTTCGTTTATTATCATCAATCACCCGGCCGGGTCGTATATTTGTCTATTCAACAGATATTGCTTTATTATGAATTTTGGTATACTGGGAAACGGCAGTTGGGGTACGGCACTGGCAAAGATCCTTACGGATAATAAACATACGGTCAACTGGTGGTTCCGCAGCGAGCAGGCTATAAAGCACCTGCTCAGTCGTCATCATAACCCACAGTATCTCAGCCAGGTTTATTTTGATACAGCATTGATACGGCCTTCGGGCGACAGGGCTGAAGTGATCCGGCAGTCGGACTGTATTATTATGGCAGTGCCTTCGGCTTATGCTGATGATGCATTAAAAGGGCTTGACCCGGCAATTTTTGCAGGTAAACAAGTGATCAGTGCGATCAAGGGTATACTCCCGGAGCGTAACCTGCTTCTTAATGATCTGCTGAAGAAGGTATTTAATGTAGAGCTGGAAAATTATTTTGCTGTGCTGGGTCCGTGTCATGCGGAGGAGGTGGCGGCAGAGAAACTATCTTACCTTACTTTTTCGGGGGTAGATGAATCGGCTACGAAAGTGATTGCCGGGTATTTCCATACTGACTACATCAATACTATTGTAAATGGCGATATCTATGGCGTGCAGTTTGCGGCCATCCTGAAAAATATTTATGCGGTGGGGGCAGGTATTGCGCATGGGCTGGATTATGGTGATAACTTTTTAAGTGTGCTGATTGCGAACAGCGCTGATGAGATGGCAGGCTTTCTGCGTAAGGCGGGTATTATCAATGCTGAGGTGGGGTATATTGATAAAAAGCGCGGCACTTCGGGCGAAGCACATACTAATTATGCGGCGTCTGTATATCTTGGCGACCTGCTGGTAACCTGTTATTCGCTTCATAGCCGTAACCGCAGTTTCGGGAATATGATTGGTAAGGGCTATTCGGTGAAATCGGCGCAACTGGAGATGAGCATGGTGGCCGAGGGGTATAATGCCAGCCGTTGCATGCATCTCCTCAATAAAGACATACATGCGGCTATGCCGATTGCCAATACTGTTTACCGTATTTTATGGGAAGGGCTATCTGCGCGCGAGGGCTTTGCGCTTATTGAGCAGGAGCTTGTATAGCTGGTGCGTTTAGCCGGGGAAATCGATCTCGTGCCCTGCGCCATCGAGCAGCGGAATATCTGCTACTGATGCACCTGCAATACCCTTGATGGATCCGTACATACCGCTGGTACTCAGCAATACTTTTTCGAGCTGCTTTTCTCTTTCTTTCCAGTTTTTTTCCATCTGTATGCGTTCTTTGGTGATACCCTGTTTGATGGCCATAAAGCCTTCGACGATGGCTTCTATCTGCCCGCGGAATTCTGTGCCTGTGAGGAAATCGTAGAGCATCTGCATTTTGTCGCCCCGGTTTTCCTGGCTGCGGCTGGCCTCAAATACTTGTATGATGCCCAGCCGGAGGAGGGTGGCCACGCCGGATATTTCGCTGAAATTGCAAACCCATACGCCGTCTTTTTCGCCGAACCGCTCCATATCTTTGGGAAAGGTTTGGGTAACGAGTATGGCTACATGGGCGCCGCGGCTGCGCTTGTCTGTTTTTAATTTCTCGATCCAGTTATTGCTCCAGGTTTTGGTGCGCTTGCTTTCATAAATGATGGTACCGCATTCGCGGCCGCTTGTATTGCGTACTACCTGTATACAGTCTGCCCCCTCCACGCCTTTGCCTACTTCTTCTATAATATCGAAAGGAAAATGTTCCTTCAGTATCGATTCGAGCAGCAGTTCCTGGGCTTCGCCCTGCAACTGCATACTGCCCTGCTCGCTTTTGCGTTTGAGCTCCTCGATGGTTTTTTTGAGGCTCTCCATCTGGGTTTCTTTTTCCTTCATCTTCAGGTCGAACACTTCCTGTTCCCTGCGGATGGTGGTTTCTTCGAGTTCCCTGCGCTTTTGGAGAAAACGTTTTTCGAGCTCCAGTTCAAAGTTCTTCTGCTTTTGTTCGAGGTCTGCTTTCTCGCGCAGGAGCTCAAGCTGACGGGTTTCGAACTCCTGCAATTGGAGGGCTTTCTGGTTGCGCTCTTCTTCGAGCGACCTGAGCCGGGCGGTATAGGTATCTGCTATTTTTTGTGCTACTGTCGATTCGATCTGTGCCTTCTGTGCTTCAAATGTTTCGGTCTGGCGGCGAACTTCTTCTTCTTTTTGCTTCTTGTAGTCACGCATATCCTGCCGCAGTTTCTCCTTTTCTGCCTCCAGTTGCCGGGTAATATCTTTTCTCAGTTCTTCACTTACGGCGTCTCCCAGCTCAAAAGGACTTTTACAATGAGGGCAAACAATATCCATTATGCTCAAAATTTTTTACAAGGTAAGAAGAAAGTGATTAGGGGCGGACAGGCGCAGGGGCAGTGTGATTATCTTGCTGTTAACTGTAGATTAAAATAAAAACCCCGGAATAGTACCGGGGTTACAAGTGCGGAAGAGGGAACCTTCCTGCGGCAGGCAGGCTCCCACGCCCTTTCAGGCGCTACCACAGGCTTTGACATCTTATTTTGAGTGATTGTTTTCCTATGCCCGATTTAAGATATTTCTCTCTTTCTCTGGCCTCCTGCCTGGTAGTATGTGTTTCCGTATAAATAAGTTGAAACGGCCTGTAAGGCTTGGTGGTTTTATTTCTCCCGGTCTGGTGCTCATTAATTCTGCGCTCAAGATCGTTGGTTAATCCAACGTAGATGTAATTACGGGAAAGGCTTTTCAGGGCATAGGTGTAAAACATAGCTTGCTTTTTACGCATAGGTTAATATAAAATAAAAACCCCGGAATAGTACCGGGGTTACAAGTGCGGAAGAGGGAACCTTCCTGCGGCAGGCAGGCTCCCACGCCCTTTCAGGCGCTACCACAGGCTTTGACATCTTATTTTGAGTGATTGTTTTCCTATGCCCGATTTAAGATATTTCTCTCTTTCTCTGGCCTCCTGCCTGGTAGTATGTGTTTCCGTATAAATAAGTTGAAACGGCCTGTAAGGCTTGGTGGTTTTATTTCTCCCGGTCTGGTGCTCATTAATTCTGCGCTCAAGATCGTTGGTTAATCCAACGTAGATGTAATTACGGGAAAGGCTTTTCAGGGCATAGGTGTAAAACATAGCTTGCTTTTTACGCATAGGTTAATATAAAATAAAAACCCCGGAATAGTACCGGGGTTACAAGTGCGGAAGAGGAGATTCGAACTCCCACGCCCTTTCAGGCGCTACCACCTCAAAGTAGTGCGTCTACCAATTTCGCCACCTCCGCATTTGAGGACAGCAAAGGTAAAAGTTTGATCTGATATTTGATCAGTGGAAAAGAAAAAATCGCAGGTGATTTGTGAGAAAACTGCCAAACTGGCTTTTGCGGCTGTTTATACTTTTGGCTTACAGTAACCTTACTTCAAGGTTACTGCAACTATACTGTAACATCGCTGTAACTTTTCTTTTTAAAAAGCCTTAGTTGTGACGATCTGGCAGGGTTATGGGGAGATGGGCCAGTATTTATGCAGCCATAAACTATTTTTTTAATACAATACGGAAGGTGGTGCCCTTACCGGCTTCGGAGTTTTTTACAAAAAGCTCTCCTTTATGGTATTGCTCTATAATACGTTTGCTGAGTGAGAGCCCCAGCCCCCAGCCTCTTTTTTTGGTGGTAAAGCCCGGTTTGAATATCCGGCTGATGTTTTGTTTGCTGATGCCTTTGCCAGTGTCGGTAACGTCGACCAGTACTGCAGCCTTTTCATTTTTAATGCTTATGCTGATGTTGCCTTTTCCTTCCATGGCGTCGAGGGCGTTTTTTAGCAGGTTTTCTATGACCCAGTCGAACAGCGGGGCGTTGATCATGGCGGGAATATCAGGCTCGCCCTGGCTGTCGATCGAGAAGCCTACTTTGTCTGTAGCCCGGCGGCGGATATAGGTAACCATGGTCTCTACCTGTGCTACGAGGTTTTTTTCTTCGAGTTGCGGGGTGCTGCCGATCTTACCAAAACGGTCGCTTACGAGCTTAAGCCGGTCTACGTCTTTCACCATTTCTTCGGCAATCTGTTCACTGCCAGGCGTTTCTTTTAACAGCTCTACCCAGCCCTGGAGGGAAGAGAGGGGGGTGCCGAGCTGGTGGGCCGTTTCTTTAGCCATACCGGCCCATACCTTGTTCTGGTTAGATTTGTTGCGGGTGGAGATGGCGATGAGCGTAATGATGATGAAGAGGGCTACGATGAGGAGCTGAACGATGGGGTAGTAGCGTACCTCGCGCAGGAGCCTTGAATCGCCATAGTAATATTTATTATAGATCGGCGGGTCTTTGGATACTTCTACCACGATGGGATCATGGCTGCTTTTGAATGCGGCCACGAGGCTTTTGAGGTAATTGCTGTCGTTTGCTACGGCCAGCGAATCTACGTTTCTTGTAAAGCCTGAGGGCCGGTCGTTCTCATCAGTTTCGATGATGGGGATGTCTTTGTTCTCCTCGGCGATGGCATTGGTGAAGTTGATGACGGTCTGGTCTTCCGTAGCCAGTTTGGCTTTCAGCGACTCCACCCATACGTTTACCTTGTTGCGCTCATCGGCAGCGATCTTCCGGGCGAGATAGCGCGAATAGAATATGGTGCCTGTTACGATGGCAATGGCTATCACGGCAAGTAATGTACGCCAGTTGAATATCTGCGGAAACATGATTGTAAATGTAAACTTAAATTGTGTACGGTAAAACCGAAATCAGTTATGTTTGCGGTCTTAAAGCATCAGCATTGTCCACCTCACCCTCAGTAGCTATTGTAATTCTGAACTGGAATGGCCGGAACTTTCTCGAACGGTTCCTGCCTTCGGTACTGGCATCTGAATGGCCCAACAAGCGGGTTATCGTTGCCGACAATGGATCTTCTGACGACAGTGTTGCTTTTCTTAAGACAAATTATCCAACTGTTGAATTATTACTCAGCGATATTAACGAAGGTTTTGCGGGAGGGTATAATACGGCATTGAAGCAGGTAGAAAGCGATTACTACGTGCTGCTGAACAGTGATGTGGAGGTGACGCCCAACTGGATCGCTCCTGTGATCGGGCTGCTGGAGGCCGACCACACGATCGGGGCCTGTCAGCCCAAACTGCTCAGCTATGCTGACCGGTCGGTGTTCGAGTATGCTGGGGCTTGTGGCGGTTGGATTGATAGCCTTGGTTATCCCTTCAGCCGGGGCCGGGTGTTTGAAACCTGCGAAGTGGATACGGGCCAGTATGAAACGGCAGTGCCCTGTTTCTGGGCAAGTGGGGCGGCGATGTTTGTAAGAGCAAGGCTTTACCATGAGTTGGGCGGGCTTGACGCGGCTTTTTTTGCGCACCAGGAAGAGATAGACCTCTGCTGGCGGATGCAGGCTGCCGGGTATAAGGTGTATGTACAGCCCGCATCTGTAGTGTATCATGTGGGTGGGGGAACGCTGCCCCGGGGGAACAGCCGAAAGGTGTTTCTGAACTTCAGGAATAACCTGATCATGATGGCTAAAAACCTGCCTTTCCCGGCGGCGATATGGACGATCTGGCTCCGGTTGCTCCTTGATGGAGTGGCTGCATGGAAAGCGCTGTTTAGTGGTGATGGCGGTTATTTTATTGCGGTGGCAAGGTCTCATATATATTTCGTATTCTGGCTATTGCTGAGCCGTAAGGGGGTGTACCCGGTAAAACGGACGAGGCCGGGTGGTGGCCTGTATAAAGGGTCTGTGGTATGGGCATACTTTATCGGAAAGAAACATTCCTTTTCTAAAATTATGGGAGACAAATAGTTTTTTTAACCGGCATACGTTATTTTTGCAACGTTAAAGATTACATGATGGAACAACAAACAGAATTCATCGACGACAGCCATAAAGATTTTGCACATAACTGGGTATCTTCCTCACGATTCCTGTTCCTTTGCCAGGTATTTTTGTTCATTGCACTGGTGGGTGGTTGCAGCTATGGATTGTTTTCACACCGCTGGAAAGGTAAACCCGAGGTGGAAGTACCTGCCAACACACAGTACAATCCACAATACAAATAATTTTTTGTAGATTTAATTCAACCCTTTATTTTTGCAGTCCTTTAAAAAAGGGGATAGTTCTTAAAAAGTATGCGGAAGTAGCTCATTTGGTAGAGCACGACCTTGCCAAGGTCGGGGTGGCCGGTTCGAGCCCGGTCTTCCGCTCA
>CAZPXP010000021.1:0-81274 GCA_964590975.1 uncultured Ferruginibacter sp.
TTCTTAATATCGTCTGTTTCTCTGTTGCCCTTTATTGTTTTTACGCCCCTGAACAGTTTCGGAGCTGTTATGCCCCTGTTAAAAAGGGTAATATTATACTTACCGGTCTTTAGCATCTGTTCGACAAGATTGCGGCCAATAAACTGGGTACCGCCAAGTATGAGTATTTTTTTCATTTTCTTTACCGGCTAATTTATGAGCTGTGCATAACAGCTTCGATATTGATTGTGGTGTGCAAACTTTTGTTTGCTATTTTTTTGCTAAGATATGAATGTCTTTTACCTGGATGATTTGTTTTTCATATCCTCTTACCGCGACTTCTATCATTGCCAGGCCCAGCTCGGTTAACGTGGATGCCATACGGGGAAAGACAGCCCTTAAGAAGGGATACATCCAGGTAATGTATTTATAAAAGCTGAGCGTATTTTTTAAGCCTTTGGTAGGGCGCAATATGCCCGGGCGGAAATTATATACTGCTCTGAAAGGAAGTTTAGCAAGATCATTTTCTGTTTTTCCCTTTACACGTGCCCACATCTGCCCACCCTTTTCTGTATTGTTGGTGCCTGCACCGGAAATATAACAGAAGGTCATACCCGGATTATGGCGCACGAGCGTTTCTGCTACGTGCAGGGTAAGGGTATAGGTCATTTTTGTGTACGCGTGTTCTTTCATTCTCACTGAGGATACGCCAAGGCAAAACAGGCAGGCATCGTAGCCTTTTAACTGGTCTTCAACAGGCGAAAGGTCAAAGAAATCCTGGTGTATGATCTCTTTGAGCTTGAGATGGGTGACACCACAGGGCTTCCGGTTAATGACCAATATTTCCACGACATCGGGGTGTTGCAGGCATTCGTGCAATACGCCTTCTCCTACCATACCTGTGGCCCCGGTAAGGATAAATTTATTATTCATTATGTTTTTGTTTTATCAAGAGCTTTCTAATGGTTGACGTATTACTGCGTTTACAGGATTTGTGCGTAATGGGTTTAAGGAAATAATTATTCAGCACCCTTTTTTACACAGCAATTATAAATGACGCGATTTTTTCCTTAAGGCAGGCTATTATTTCATCCATGTCACCAGGGGGACTACCGGCAGTTTTAATCGCCATTTCGAACAAGCCATTTGCAGGAACAAGTTGATTAATATAAAGTCCGGAAACATTTCTTTCGCTGAAGTGATACATGACTATAACAGAAATTCGTTTATTACCATTTATAAAAGGATGGTCTTTGTTTATTAAATAAAATAAAAATGCTGCTTTAGTGGTAAAATCTTTATATAATTCTTGACCAAAAGGGTTGCCCGGATTTGCTCAGGGATTGATTCCTGCCTGGCTATCGGGTATGAAATGGAGGCGAATCTTCTGAATGTTCCTGCCGGGCAGCGGTCAATTGCTCAAAATAATCCTGAAATCATCAATGTTCAAATAATGAATCGCAGCATTACTGTTTGTCATATTTTGCCAGCTTATTAAGTGCAGAACCGAGCTTCTCCAACGCTTCTTTTCTTATACCCTTAAAATTATTTCTTTGTTCTTTTGAAGTAATGGGTTTATTGGAATCATTATTTTTCCTGACCCAAAGACCCGTATCAGGATTTACATGCCTGCTTTTTGCCACACTATGTATTTTATCTTTGCTCAGTAAACAAATTTACACCTTTTTTAGTACTACCCGGAATACCAGCATCAAGTTATCTGCTCTATCTTCCTTTGTATAGTTTGCCTGTCTGTATTGGTTTTGGCTTGCGTCAATGCCTTTTGGAAATATGCTTTTGCCCTGCGGGGACCGACATTTTTATACCGCTCTACGAGCAGGGTAAAATTGGAGTGATTGTTTACAAGGTTCAGCTTTTCGGCTTCGGCAATTGCAGCAGCTTTACCCTGCACTTTTGAAAGGGCATAGGTACGGTTGAGTGCAGCAATTGATGAACAGGCCATTATGTGTTCAATACCAAAGCTGGTACAGAGGACTGATGCAATTTTACTGAATCCGGCTCTGGACAAATGTGGTATGTGCTGGTACTGTTGACGGCACACCGGTTATAGATAAGGATATCGGAGGCGTTAGGCGGGAGAGGGAGAAAACCGGTTGATGCGGATTCCGTGTGCCCGCCGGGATGAGCTACCGACCACGGTGACTGGCACGGCTGTGTGGGAGTGACTGTCACTTTATACTTCTTTTAACAAAAAATACCTATTATCCCTATTGCATGGATGAAAAAAACTATTCATATTTACAGCACATTTCTAAAAATCAACTTCTTCAACAATCAAAACCATTTATGGACCCCGACAGATCAAAATGTCACAAGAATCCCTGCGCGGTTTCCTTGTGCCTCCTGCTTATTGCAGCAGTCTTCTTCCTGCCCGCCTGTAGTAAAAACGACAAATGGATCGAAGTAGATCCGGCCTACAGTCAATACATTGACGCCTATACCACCGGTATCATTTCCAAAACCAGCCCTATCGTCATCCAGCTTGCACAGGATGCTTCCACTACCCATACTATCGGCGAAGCGGTATCGGAAACTCTCTTTGAATTTTCTCCCTCGGTAAAAGGGAAAGCGGTATGGGTTGATGCACGCACCATTGAGTTTAAACCTGACAGTTGGTTGCAGCCGAACAAAAAGTACGATGTTAGCTTTAAGCTGGGCAGGGTTACAAAGGTGCCGGACAAATACCGGGAGTTCAGGTTCAGCCTGCAAACGATCAGGCCTTCTTTTAAAGTAACGCAGTATGGGTTGCGGGGTGTGGGTGAAAAGAATAAGATGACGCTGTCGGGCGAGCTCCAGACGGCAGATGTGGAGTCGGGTAAAGCGGTGGAAGCGCTGCTGAAGGCCCAGGTTAACGGCCAGGCACTGCCTATTAAATGGCAGCACAACGATGCGGTTAAAAGCCACCTGTTTACCATCGATAATATTACACGCGGCAGCAATGCGGGTAACCTTAACCTTTCCTGGGACGGGGCGCCGATGAATATGAACCCCAAAGACCAGCAGGTTCTTCCTGTACCGGCAGCGGGTGATTTTAAAGTACTGAACGTGGCAGCGATCAATGAAGAGCAGCAATATGCTTCGGTGCAACTGAGCGCCCCTATTGCCATCGGGCAGGATTTGCAGGGTCTGATCACTATCAGTAACCAATCTGATCTTTCTTACAGCATCAACGGCAGTGAGATCAAAGTGTTTACCGGCAGTAAACTGGATGGCAACTTTACGGTTAACATCAACCCGGGCATTAAAAACAACTGGGGCGACACGCTCCGGAAGGCTTTTACTGCTAATATCTTTTTTGAGAACCGTATGCCATCGGTAAAGATCCAGGGCCGGGGTAATATTCTCCCCAACTCCGGCCGGCTGGTACTGCCTTTTGAAGCGATCAACCTCAACGCGGTTGACATCAGCATCATCAAAATATTTGAGAATAACGTGCCCCAGTTCCTGCAGCAGAATGATCTTGGTGGTAATGATGAGATCAGGCGGGTGGCCAGGCCCATTGTACAGAAAACGCTGCGGCTGGATAATGACAAAACGCTTGACCTGCGCAAGAAACAACGTTTCTCTCTTGATATTGACAAATTTCTCAAAACCGAACAGGGGGCTATTTACCGTGTTACGATAGGCTTCCGCCCTGAATATTCTTTATATACCTGCAGTGGCGCTGACTCTGCTGCCAGCAAGGAGCAGGAGGAGGAGGGTGGATATGACGAGAGTTATACTTACAACAGCGGCAGCGGCGTTGATGATGACGATGCTTTCTGGGACAGGTATGACACGTATTATCCTTATGGATACAACTGGGAGGGCCGTGACAATCCATGCAGCAAGTCGTATTACAATAAAGATCGCTGGGCTACAAGGAATATCCTTGCGAGCAATATCGGGCTTACTGCGAAGAGGGGTAATGACAACAGCATTATGGTAGCGGTGAGTAATATTCTCACTACGGACCCTATGGAGGGTGTTGACCTGGAAGTACTGGATTACCAGCAGCAGGTGATTGCTAAGACAAAGAGCGGCAGTGATGGTTTTGTAACCATCGATCTGAAAAAGAAGGCTTACCTGCTTGTAGCGAAAAAAGATGGGGAACGCGGTTATCTGAAGCTGGACGATGGCAGCAGCCTTGCGCTCAGCCGCTTTGACGTAGGTGGCGAGGAGGTAAAGAACGGCATCAAGGGATATATTTTTGGGGAAAGGGGTGTATGGCGCCCGGGTGATACGATGTTTCTTAATTGTATCATTGAGGATAAACAGGGTAAGATGCCGAAGGATATGCCTGTGGAACTGAACCTGTTTACTCCACAGGGGCAATTGTATAAACATCTTTTACAAAGCAATGCGGAGGATGGGTACTATACTTTTAAAACGGTAACGGACGCAGGCGCCCCAACGGGTAACTGGCTGGTAAGGGTAAAAGCGGGTGGCGCCAGTTTTGAAAAAAGGATCAGGGTGGAAACGGTGATGCCTAACCGTCTTAAAATCAACGTAGATTTTGGCCAGGATGCTATACTGGGTAAAAACAGCACGGCAGAGGGCAGCCTGAAGGCCAACTGGCTTTTTGGTGCAACGGGCAAAAACCTGAAGGCTAAGATTGATGCTTCGCTGTATGCACGTAAAACGGTGTTCAAGAAGCTGGAGGACTATACTTTTGATAACCCTACGACTAATTACAGCACTCTCAGCAAAACCATTTTTGACGGTACGCTTGATGCTGAGGGGAAGGCGGGGCTTAAACCCAACTTCGAGATTGATGGTGAGGCGCCGGGTATGCTCAGCGCCAATATGCTGGTGAAGGTATTTGAGCCGGGTGGTAATTTCAGTATTGATAATGTAGTGGTTCCTTACAGCCCCTACACCAGCTACGCTGGTATCAAGCTGCCTGAGGGGGAAAAGCCATTTGACTATCTTTTAGCGGGTAAGCGCCATACGGTGCAGATTGTAGATGTTGATAACCGGGGGGCACTGATTCCAGGCAATACTGATGTGGAAGTACAGTTCTACCGTATCCAGTGGCGTTGGTGGTGGGATGACGGGGGTGATAACCTGAGCAACTTTACACAGGATGAGTATAATAAGCTGATCAGGAAAGAGACGGTAAAGCTTACGAATGGTAAGGGTCAATGGACCTTTAACGCCGGAGAAAGTGAATGGGGCCGTTATCTTGTGCTGGTAAAGGACCTGAAGAGCGGGCATACCACGGGCAGCACTTTTTATGTTGAAGATGCTTACTGGCAGACGCGCAGCGGTAATGAGGACCAGTCGGCTGCTTCAATGCTGTCGTTTACCTCGAACAAGGAGAAATACAATGTGGGTGATGAGATATCGCTGACCATACCTAGCAGCAAGGGTGGCCGTATGCTGGTGAGCCTTGAGAACGGCAGTAAGGTGATCAGGTCTTTCTGGCAGAATACCACGGCGGGACAAACAGTGGTAAGGTTTAAGGCCGACCCGGAGATGTCGCCGAATATTTATGCAACGGTGAGCCTTTTACAACCGCATGCACAAACGGTGAATGACCTGCCTATCCGTATGTATGGTTCTATCCCCATTATGGTTGAAGATAAGAATACGGTATTGAAACCTGTACTGAACATGCCGGCGAGTATAAGACCGGAGCAGCAGGTAAGTTTTTCGGTAAGTGAGCAGCAGGGCAAGGCAATGACCTATACGGTTGCGCTGGTGGATGAGGGCCTGCTTGACCTTACGCGCTTTAAAACGCCTGACCCTCACAGTGCATTCTATGCGCGCGAGGCGCTGGGTGTAAAAAGTTTTGACCTGTATGACTACGTGATCGGTGCATGGGGTGGCGACCTTGAGCGCATTCTTACTATTGGCGGTGATGCTGAGGCTGGCCCTGTAAAGCAAAAAACGGCCAACCGGTTTAAGCCGGTGGTACAGTTTATCGGACCTTTCCATATCAATGGCGGGGTAACGAAAACACATACGCTTACCATACCGAACTATATCGGGTCGGTAAGGGCAATGGTGATCGCTGCGGGTAAGGGTGCTTATGGCTTTGCGGAGAAAACGGTACCGGTTAAAAAACCGCTGATGCTGCTGGCTACCATGCCCAGGGTGCTGGGCCCGGGCGAAAGCATCAGGCTGCCCGTAACTGTTTTTGCAATGGAGAATAACATCAAAAATGTAAGTGTGTCGCTGCAATCTAATTCTTTCTTTGAGGTTACAGGAAGCACTACGCAATCGGCGAGTTTTGCACAAACGGGTGAGCAACTGGTATATTTTGATGTGAAGGTGAAAGGTAATACAGGTATTGGCAAGGTGAAACTGACTGCCAGTTCGGGCGGAGAGAAAGCTTCTTACGAGGTAGAGCTTGACGTCAGGAATCCTAACCCGCCTGTGACGAGTATCAGCGAGATCGTTCTTGCCCCCGGGCAGCAATGGACCACTACGGCATCGGCCATTGGTACTCCTGCTACCAGCACGGCTACGGTGGAGATATCGTCTATCCCTGCGATGAACCTGCAGAAGCGGCTCGACTACCTGATTGATTACCCGCATGGATGTATTGAACAGACCACTTCTGCTGCCTTTCCCCAACTGGTGCTTAACCAGCTTACTGACCTCAGTGAATACCAGAAGGCACAGGTAGACAGGAATGTTAAAGCGGGTATTGCCCGTATACAGAACTTTCAGCGGCCTGATGGTGGTTTTGGCTACTGGCCGGGTGCAACTGAGAGTGATGAGTGGGGCAGCAATTATGCCGGGCACTTTTTAACAGTGGCACAGTCGGCTGGTTATTTTGTAAGTGAGTCTTTACTCCAGCAATGGAAAAGTTTTCAGCGGGGCAAGGCCAATAACTGGGCACCTTCTACCACCAACTTTTACGGCGGTGATCTTGTACAGGCGTACCGGCTGTACACACTGGCGCTTGCCAAGGCTCCCGAGCTGGGTGCGATGAACCGGCTGAAAGAATTCAAATACCTCTCTACCGAGGCCAGGTGGCGGCTGGCGGCAGCCTATAAATTAGCGGGGCAGGATAATACCGCCCTTGATCTTTCGAGCGGGCTGGCTACGGGCTTTGACCCGAGGCCTGTGCCGGGCATCAGCTTTGGCTCTGACCTGCGTGACCAGGCGATGGTACTTGAAACGCTTACCCTGCTGGGTAAACGCGACAGGGCTGCGGCGCTGATACCTACCATTGCGGCAAAACTGGCGCAGGACAGTTGGTACAGCACACAAACTACAGCGTACTGCCTTGTGGCTATTGCAGAATACTGCGGCAGGAATCCTTCGGGATCGAAGATCATTGCTACGGGTAGTATTGACGGGACTAAAACGGATATCAATACGACTACTTATCTCAGGCAACTGCCTGTTGTGTTTAAGAACAATACGAGCAATGTGGTGATTTCCAATAAAGGCAGCAATTTACTGTATGTCAGGCTGATTAGCAAAGGACAACCGCTGGCAGGGGACAGCCTTAAGGTGAATAACAATCCTTCGGCACTTATTATGACGACGGCTTACCTGACGACAGATGGTAAGGCTGCAGACGTGAGCAGGTTGAGCCAGGGTACAGACTTTGTGGCCAGGGTAACGGTTACCAATCCCGGTAAGCGTGGCTACTACAGCCAGATGGCGCTGAGCCAGATCTTCCCCAGTGGCTGGGAAATACTCAATGCACGTATGACGGGTGGTGAAGGCAGCTTTAAATCGGCGCTTTCTACCTACCAGGATATACGCGATGACAGGGTGTACACCTATTTCAATATCCGTGAGGGTGAAACTCTTACCTATTATGTGCAACTGAATGCCTCTTATACCGGGCGTTACTTCCTGCCCGGCACTTTCTGCGAAGCGATGTATGATAACAGCATCAGCGCAGGTGTTAATGGCAAATGGGTAGAAGTGACCCAACCGTAATATATTAATCAACCCTCATCGCTGAATATGGATGGGGGTTGATTTTATTCTTATCTTACCCGGGTATTTTATAACTATTTACTGTGGTGGCTTTTTTTACCAAACTGCGTGCCTGGTGGCAACGGCGCAGCCTTAGCACAAGGATACTGTTCTTTGTGTGTGCCGGGCTGTTTACCTGGTTCTGGTTCAGCCTGCCGGCGAGGCTGTTTACGGCGCCTTCCAGCTATGTTATTGAAGATGCGGACGGCAACCTGCTGAATGCTACCATTGCGGAAGACGGGCAATGGCGTTTTCCTTACAACCCCAACGTTCCGAAAAAATTTACCGATTGTATTACTGTATTTGAGGACAAGCGCTTTTACAGCCACCCGGGTGTGGATCCTGTTGCCGTTGGCAGGGCAGTGATCAGGAATATACGCAGTAAAGAAGTGGTGCAGGGTGGCAGTACGCTTACTATGCAGGTGATCCGGATGAGCAAAAAGAATGACGAACGGAGTATATGGAATAAAATAAAAGAGAGTATCCTCGCTATCAGGCTTGAGCTATCATATTCCAAGAGCCAGATCATGGGGCTTTATGCCAGCAATGCTCCTTTTGGGGGCAACGTGGTTGGGCTTGATGCGGCGGCCTGGCGCTATTATGGCCGGAGCGCAGACAGGCTGAGCTGGGGAGAGATGGCTGCGCTTGCCGTATTGCCTAATGCTCCTGCGCTGGTACATCCTGGCAGAAACAGGGAGACGCTGCTGTTGAAAAGAAACAGCCTGCTTGACCGTCTTGTTGAAGCAGGAAAGATAGATGCCGGTACCGGGGAGCTTGCCAAGCTGGAGCCACTACCTGGTGCTCCGATGGCACTACCACAGGATGCGCCCCACCTGCTGCAACGTTTCAAGAAAGAAAACAGGGGTGGTATTACCCGTATCAGGACTACGCTTGATGGTACGCTGCAGAAGAGTGTAACCCGTATACTCGAACAGCACCAGGCTGTACTGAAAGGCAATGGCATTAACAATACCAGTGCACTGGTGCTTGATGTGGAAACGGGCTGCGTGCTCGCCTATTCGGGGAATATTTATAATATAGTAAACCCGGAGCTGGAAAGCCATGTGGATGTTATCGCTTCTCCGAGAAGCCCGGGCAGCACGCTAAAGCCCATTCTTTATGCTTCTATGCTCAGCGATGGCCTCTTACTGCCTAATGCATTGATACCAGATATTCCTACACAGATTGGTGGTTATACGCCTCAGAACTTCGACCTCAACTACGACGGTGCCGTACCGGCAAGTATGGCGCTTGCGCGCAGCCTTAACATACCTGCGGTAAAGATGCTTCAACAATATAAGTACCAGCGTTTTTACGAGACACTACAGCAGTGTGGCATTACTACTCTCAAACAGCCGGCGGATCATTATGGCCTCAGCCTTATTCTCGGCGGCTGCGAGGTAACGATGTGGGATATGGCGGGTATGTATGCTTCACTGGCGCGGTTGCTCAACCACCAGACTGCCAACAGAGGCGTACCCAAGACGGGTGACTTCCATCCTCCTTATTATTTTAAGGAACAGGCTATGGGGGCAAAGCCTTCTGCTGTGCCTGTTCCACTCGACCCTACGTCTATCTATTTTACCTTCCAGGCTATGCAGGATGTGATGCGCCCGGGTGAGGAGGGGCTTTGGCAGCAATTCACTTCTTCGCAGAAGATTGCCTGGAAAACGGGTACGAGTTTTGGTTTCCGGGATGGGTGGTCGGTGGGCGTAACGCCTAAATATGTGGTAGCGGTATGGTGTGGCAATACCGATGGCGAAGGTCGGCCGGGGCTGATCGGTGTGCAAACGGCAGCGCCTGTCTTGTTCGATATTTTCCGGCTGCTGCCTTCTGCTGGCTGGTTTGAGCGGCCCAGGTATAACTTCAGTTATATACCTGTTTGCCGGCAGAGTGGTTTCCGTGCGGGTACCGACTGCCCGGATGTGGATACGCTTTTTTGTCCGCCCCAGGGGATTAAATCGCCGGCCTGCCCCTATCACAAGATTATCCATCTTGATGCTACCGGGACGTACCGCGTTACGGAAGCCTGTGAATCGCCTGCTGCCATGCAGCACAAAAGCTGGTTTATCCTTACCCCGGCGATGGAGTTTTACTATAAGCAACACCATTATGATTATAAGCCTCTGCCGGACTTTAAGCCTGGCTGTGATTTTGCGGAAACGGGCAAGCTGATTGAGATCATCTACCCGCAGCCTGATGCAAGGATATACGTGCCGCTGGAGATCACGGGTGAAAAAGGGAACACTATTTTTACCGCCGCTCACCGCCGCAATGACGCTAAAATATTCTGGAGCATAGACGATGGGTTTATTGCTACTACACAGCATTTTCACCAGATTGGGGTAAATCCCCGACCCGGCAAACATATTCTTACCCTGGTGGATGAGAACGGTGTTCGGGTGAGCAGGGAATTTGAAGTGGTGGAGAAAGAGAGATAATTTCTATCCCCATCCAACCAGAATCAGTATTTTTAACTCTCTATTGATCACAAGGCTATCCGCAGCAGGAAACCGGTGGCGGGTAAGCGCAAAAACTATCTTTTATGCCGATAAGAATGGTTGACGACCCTGAAAATTCGAATGATTATAATGAGAGCAGTAATGACAACTCCGGCCGTGGTGGCGGGGGTGGTTTTTCGGGCGGCGGGGGTGGCGGCCTTCTCAACTTTCTTCCGCTCGTTTTTACTCTTTTCCGTGGTGGTGGCAAGGGTAAGCTCATTTTCCTGCTGGTGATCGCAGGTGCGGCTTATTTCTTTTTTTTCAGGAAAGGGGGGTGTGGTAACCTAACGAATATTGTTTCTAATTTTCAAACCGGTGGTAAGCTTGACCCTGAACAGTTTAAAAAAGCTGGTGTATATGAAGGGCTCGCCGATGAGCCGGGCAAAAATCCACTCCCTGAAAGCGTATCCCTGCTGCGCTATGCTCCCGACCGTAAGAACCAGGGTAAACAGGGCAGTTGCGTAGCCTGGAGCAGCGCTTATGCGGCGCGTACCATACTGCAAAGTACCAGTACACGCACCGATCCTAACAGTACGGCCTTCAGCCCTTCGTTCTTATATAATAATATCGGCCTTGACGGCTGCCAGGGTTCTTATATCATCCGTGCTATGGAGTTTATGCAGCAGAAAGGCGCTGTGGCTTTCAATGCCTTTCCTTACGATGAAGACAATTGCAGCCGCCAGCCCGGCAATGATCTCTATGCACAGGCGGCGAGTTACAAGATACATGGCTTTAACCGCCTTACGGAAGATGCGGCGGTGAGCAACCTGAACCTGAGGGCTATTAAAGAACATCTTGCCAAAGATGCTCCGGTGGTGATCGGTATGATGGTGGGTGGCAGTTTTATGCAGGATATGCTGGGACAAAAAGTATGGCATCCTACGGGCAGCGATAATTCGCAGATGGGTTTTGGCGGGCATGCTATGTGCATCATCGGGTATGACGACAGGATGGAAGGCGGGGCTTTCCAGATCATGAACAGTTGGGGGCCTGAATGGGGTGAGAACGGTGTGGCCTGGGTGCGCTATGGGGATTTCAGGAGGTTTGTACGCGAAGCCTATGGTATTGACCCGCTGCCCAAGCAGGGGGCTGCGCTGAATGCAGACTTTGAGGTTAACGTAGGTCTTGTAAACAATGATAATAAGCAATACATACCGCTGCGTACAAACGGCAGCAATGTATTTACCACCACTACTCCTTTACGCAAGGGTACCCGTTTTAAAATAGAGGTGAAGAATGGTATTGAATGTTATGTGTACATTTTCGGGCAGGAAACGGATAACAGCAGTTATGTGCTCTTTCCTTACAATGCCAGCCACTCTCCTTATTTTGGTATTACGGGTTACCGCCTGTTTCCAAGAAAACAGTCGCTGATGGCCGACAGCATTGGCACTAAAGACCTGATGGCTGTAGTGGTTAGCAAGAAAGCACTGGATTATAATGCACTGAACCAGGCCATTAACAGGAGCAGTCAGCCGTCGTATGCCGGTAAGCTGAGCGAGGCCATCGGCAGCGCTGCCATACGCAATGTGCGGTTCTCTGCTACCAACAACGGCAGCATCTACTTTAAGGCTGATGCGGGTGAGCAGAATAATGTGGTAGGTTGCGTGGTAGAAATTGATAAAAACTAATTCTTTTACAGTGTCCAATAATCGAACCGATGAATTTCTTGCACTGGTGCGGCACCCGATTAAGTTCCGCTTTTTTATGCTGGCGAAGCTGCCTTCGGCCTTTTTTTGCGGGGTAAGGGTGCGGTGGGTCACCGAAGCGCGTTGCGAGGTATCGGTACCTTATAAATGGCTCAGCCAGAATCCCTTCCGCAGCACCTATTTTGCCTGCCTTGCTATGGCAGCGGAAATGAGTACGGGCATCCTTGCCATGGCGCATGTATATAAAAGAACCCCTTCTGTAAGCATGCTTGTACTTCATCTTGAAGGCGAATTTACCACAAAGGCTACGGGCAAGACCGTATTTGTGTGTGAAGACGGAGCTCTTATCCGCCAGCAAATAGAAGAAAGCATTGCTACGGGCGAGGGACGTACGGTTAGGGCAAAGTCTACCGGAATGAACAATGCGGGAGAGGTTGTAGCTACTTTTTATATTACATGGTCGTTTAAGGTGAAGGCGGGGTAGTATAAAACCTTAAGGAGATACGATCAGTTAAGGACCGGGTGGAGGAAGGGCATTAAGGGTAAGTGGAGCATATCTACCATAAAAAGCCGGGTGTCGGCCACGATTCAGGCTGAAGTTTATACATACCGGAACATCACTGCAACATCACTGCAACATCACTGCAACATCACTGCAACAATATTGTTGGTTTGCCGGTGGGGGGCTGCTCTTCCCGTGGTAATCTGGCCTATTATATATTATACTTCAGGTATGCCTGCCTATAAGGGCAACCTTTGCCGGGGTATCCGGCTTATTTCATACTGCCGCGCTCCTATCTGATAACTTAATAAATCCGTAATTTGCACCCGTATCCGGCTGTCCATACTGGCTCCGGTACAATTGCCGGATGGCCTGTGGCAGGTAAGCTGCCGGTTGCAGCGCAAAAAAATATTATGCAGAAAGAACTAAGAAAAAGGCTGGCTCTCGAATATCATTCGAAAGGAAGGCCAGGTAAGATAGAAGTTATACCCACGAAAGAAGCTAAAACGCAGCGAGACCTTTCACTGGCTTACAGCCCTGGTGTGGCTGAGCCCTGTAAAGAGATTGCGGCTGACGTGGAAAATGTATATAAATATACGGCCAAGGGCAATCTTGTGGGAGTGATCAGTAATGGTACGGCGGTACTTGGCCTGGGTGATATTGGCCCGGAAGCGGGTAAGCCCGTTATGGAGGGGAAGGGGGTATTGTTTAAGATCTTTGCGGATATTGATGTATTTGATATCGAGATCAACGAAAAGGATCCTGAAAGGTTTGTACAGATCGTTAAATCGCTGGAGCCCACTTTCGGGGGTATCAACCTTGAGGATATTAAGGCTCCCGAATGCTTTTATATAGAGCAGGAGCTGAAGAAGCAACTGGCGATACCTGTTATGCACGATGATCAGCATGGCACGGCTATTATTTCGGCTGCTGCCCTGCTGAATGCGCTGGAGATACAGAAAAAGAAGATCGAGCGCGTAAAGTTTGTTGTTAACGGTGCGGGTGCTGCAGCGATGGCCTGTATTCGTCTTTACGAGGCACTGGGTGCAAGGCATGAGAATTTTATCCTGTTTGACCGTTCGGGGGTATTGCATAAGGGGCGTACGGATCTTGAAGATTTCAAGCTGAAGTTTGCCAATGCCAAAAAGGAAATGACACTGGCCGACGCCCTGAAAGATGCTGATGTGTTTGTGGGACTTAGTGTGGGCAACGTGGTAACGGGTGAAATGATAAAGAAAATGGCCAAACACCCTATCGTATTTGCTATGGCTAACCCCGATCCTGAAATTCCTTACGAGGAGGCTATTGCTGCGCGCAAGGACATTATCATGGCCACCGGCCGGAGTGATTATCCCAACCAGGTTAATAACGTACTGGGTTTCCCCTATATTTTCAGGGGTGCTTTGGACGTAAGGGCTACTGCCATCAACGAGGCGATGAAGCTGGCTGCGGTAAAGGCACTGGCTGAACTGGCACGTACGCCGGTACCTGACATTGTAAATATGGCCTATAATGAGAAAAGCATCTCTTTTGGCCCTGAATATATCATTCCCAAACCTTTAGATCCGCGCCTGCTGGCGACCGTAGCGCCTGCTGTGGCAAAGGCAGCGATGGAAAGCGGGGTGGCGAAGCAGCCCATTGAGGATTGGGAGGCCTATACGCTCCAGCTTAATAAAAGGCTGGGGCTTGATAACCAGCTCCTGCGGGTGATTGGTAACAAGGCCAGGAAAGATCCCAAGCGCGTGCTTTTTGCGGATGCTGAAAACATTAAAGTACTTAAAGCGGCACAGATCGTAATGGACGAGGGTATTGGCTACCCCATCCTGCTGGGTGAGGAGACACGGATACTTAAGATTGCCTCTGAGAACGGCATCAGTCTTGAAGGTATCCCCATTGTGAATCCTAAAGATGAGAAGCATGAGGAGGCCCGGAAGAAATTCGGGGATATCTACTTTGCCAAACGGCAGCGTAAGGGTGTAAACCAGTATGAGGCGGCCAAGATGATGAAGGACCGGATCAATTTTGGTTGTATGATGGTGGAATGTGGTGAGGCGGATGCGCTTATCAGCGGGTTAAGCAAGAACTATCCGGATACGATCCGCCCGGCCATACAGATCATTGGTACTGAGGATGGCACAAGGAATATTGCGGGTATGTATATCCTGCTTACGAAAAGGGGGCCGCTGTTCCTGGCAGATACCACGGTTAACTTCAATCCTACCGCCGAAGAGCTGGCAGATATTACGCTGCTGGTAGCGCGGGAGGTACAGCAGTTTAATATCAAGCCGAGGATTGCCATGCTTTCCTACTCCAATTTTGGCAGCAGCAAGTCGCCCGAAGCTGAGCTGGTAGCGAAGGCAAGGGCTATTGTAAAAGAAAGGAATCCTTCTCTTGTGGTGGATGGAGAGGTGCAGGCTAATATTGCTTTTAATAAAGACATCCTGAAGGAAAACTATCCTTTCAGCGATATATGTGACGGTGATGTGAATACCCTTATCTTTCCTAACCTGGCAGCGGGTAATGTTGCCTATGGACTTTTACAGGAAGTAGGCGGTGCGGATGCGATCGGCCCTGTACTGCTCGGAATGAAAAAACCCGTTCACGTACTTCAGTTGGGCAGCAGTGTAAAGAATATCATTAATATGGTGCTTATTGCGGTAATTGATGCCCAGGTAAAGCAGAAGAATGTTAACTGTGAGGAGCTGATTAAAAAATCGAGGTGGTGGAAGGGTTTTAAGAAGGTAAGCAGGGATCTGTAGGCACTGATAACAGGCGCTGCCTGTAAGAAATTTGCAAGGCAAAGGAGTATTTTCCTTTGCCTTTTTTAGTACCCGATAGTATCTCTACGATTCTCAAAATGGTATTTTCCGCAGGTTTTCATGCTATTTTCCGTCTTATTAATGATTTTTCTTATAAATTTAATAATTTCCTATTATAGACGACGTTTTGCTATATTTTTTCTAATATATAAGCTTTTTTTATCCATATAATTTTGAATAGCTATAGAAATATTAAAAAAATACTGATTTAGCCCCTGTTTTATTGCAATAAACACTTTACTTTCATAAGTATTTGACAATCAATATATATGAAATTTTACTCAGGTGATTTTGCGCAGATTCTACGCAGTACACCGTAAATTTACCATTAAAAAATTTGCGTTTTTCGCAGGAATATATATTTTTGACCTGTGATACTGAATGACCCATTACCTCGGGCGTTCTTTTTCACAAAGTAAAAATCCCATCTTCCTAAAAGGCTGCTAGCTACGGCCGGAAGACCAAATGGCTGAAAACCATTTTAATAATCACTTCGAAACCACAAAGAAATGAACAAGAATTTTACTTCCCTCTACAGGTATGCAGCTGTATTACTTATCGCTTGTACCTTTTCGCTGAAAGCCAGTGCAACAGATACTACGGGTCTGTTTTCCGTACGCTTTACATCAATCCCCTCACTGCTTAATGGTTTACTGAATACATTGGGTTCAAAGTACCTATTTCTTAATGTTGCCCCTGGTAAGTCTGCAACTGTAACCATCGTTTCTGCAACAGGTGGTGCCACTGTAGATATGCTTGATGATAATAACCTGACCAAGCCTGAAGCTTTTTCACCACGCATTACGGTTCCTGCGGGCAGTACGGGAACGGTAGAGTTCAAGATTGAATTTACTTCTATCCTGGGTGCTCTTCTCCCCATGGACAGCCTGTATGCTACAGCAATGGATATTGATGGCAATAGTACACTGAAAGAGATTGACGTGATCAATATGGGTGGTGGTGTGGTTTCGTACCAGTCTTCAGCACCTGAGATCTCTGTTACCAATAGTGGTACCCAGTACACAGCTAAGAACATAGCGGGTATTGAATATCCTGAAGTTGATACTTCTGCCAAAGCCGTAATGTTTACGGTAGCCAATAAAAATGTACAGAGTTTTATCTATAAGGCCGGGGCTCAGAATGGTGGCAACGGTTCGGTAACGCGCCAGAAGGGTATCTACTTCAAAGGTTTTGTATATCCTACCTTCAGCGTGCTTCCTGTTACGATTAGTTCTTTTTCGGCCTCTAACCGTGGTGATAACAACCTCGTTAAATGGGAAACCAGCAGCGAAAGCAATACTGCACGTTTTATAGTGGAGAAGAGTACGGATGGCCGTACATATAGTGCGATAGGTGAGGTAACTGCTGCAGGTAACTCCAGCCAGGCGAGACAATACCAGTTTACAGATGGCAATATTGGTACAGGCACCTGCTACTACCGCCTGCGTACCATTGACAGGGATGGCCAGTCTAACTATTCTGCTGCTGTAATGGTAAAGCGTGATGCTGATACCCACCAGATCAGTCTCTTCCCCTGCCCTGCTGTTGACTTTACGATCGTGAGTATTTCTGCGGGTGAATCTGAAACGGTTACTCTGCGTATGTTGGATGCCAACGGCAAGACCGTATTCAGCCGCCAGGAGAACATCACAAGAGGTACTACCAACATCCGTCTCGGTCAACTGGACCGTTACCATTCAGGTTCTTATTACCTGCAGGTGGTACAAAAGGAAAAAACAACTACGAAGCCTTTCATGATATTATAACAAACACAAGCACAAAAAGTCAAAAGACCCTCTTCGTACTGAAGAGGGTCTTTTGTATAAAGGCTGGTGCGATTTGTGCTACAGGCAGGTATGGTCATATTTCTGACTTGTATTAATTATCTTTGAAGCCAGATGATGTTTTTCAACCATTTCGGACAATACCTGATAATGCTCAAAGGCATGTTTTCAAAACCTGAAAACCTGCGTATGTACTGGAAAGAATTTATGCACCAGTGTGTTGAAATAGGCATTGGCTCGCTGGGTATTGTAATACTGATTTCCATCTTTATGGGTGCGGTAAGCGCTGTACAGACGGCTTACCAGCTCGTTAGTCCGATCATTCCGAAGTCTACCATTGCCCAGATTGTAAGGGATACCGTTATACTCGAATTTGCCCCTACGCTTGTGTGTATTGTACTGGCGGGTGTGGTAGGGAGTAAAATTGCCAGTGAACTCGGTAATATGCGCGTAAGCGAGCAGATCGATGCACTGGAGATTATGGGGATCAATACCCGGGCTTATCTTGTTATGCCCAAGATCGTTGCAGCACTGGTTACCATTCCGCTCCTTGTAGTGCTTTCTATGGCATTGGGTATCTGGGGTGGGCGCCTTGCGGGTTCAGCAGCGGGTATTATGTCTACAGATATATATGACCGGGGGCTATTGGAAAATTTTGTGCCCTATAATGTCAAATTTGCTATGACAAAGGCTTATACATTTGCCTTTATCATCAGCAGTATACCGGCTTATTATGGATATTATGTAAAAGGGGGGGCACTGGAGATCGGGCGCAGCAGTACCAAGAGCGTGGTAGTAAGCTGCGTGATGATTCTGTTTGCAGACTATATATTAGCTCAACTCCTGTTATCCCACTCATAATCACCACCCCACAACAATATGATCGCCTTCAATAATATTAAAAAGAGTTTCGGGGATAACCGGGTGCTGAATGACGTGAGCCACGTTATGGAGACCGGTAAGTGCAACCTTATTATTGGTACCAGCGGCAGTGGTAAAACGGTACTTCAGAAATGTCTTGTAGGGCTTTTTGAACCCGATGAAGGTGAGATCCTGTATGATGGCGTAAGCTTTACCCAGATGACAGACGATGAGCGTAAACAACTTCGTCAGCAGATCGGTATGTTGTTTCAGGGTTCAGCACTGTTTGACAGTATGACGGTGGAGCAAAATGTAATGTTTCCGCTCGATATGTTCAGTAAGATGTCGTACTCCAAGCGGCTAAAAAGGGTAAATGAAGTGCTTGAAAGAGTTAACCTCGTAGATGCCAATAAGAAATACCCCGCCGAGATCAGCGGTGGTATGAAAAAAAGGGTAGGTATTGCCCGTGCTATTGTACTGAACCCCAAATACCTGTTTTGCGATGAGCCCAACAGCGGGCTTGACCCGCAGACCAGTATGGTGATCGATAAGCTTATCCACGATATCACTAAGGAATTTGGTATGACTACCGTAATCAATACGCACGATATGAACAGTGTGATGGAGATTGGGGAGAACATATTGTATATGTACCAGGGCCATAAGGAATGGTCGGGCACCAATGAAGAGATCATTTTCTCCAATAATGACCGGCTGAATGCTTTCATATTTGCCAGTGAGTTCCTGAAGGATGCCAAGCACATGCGTATGCTTGAAGCCCAGGGCAAAGTGAATGATAAAGGCGAGATCGCCGGACAGCAATAAAATAACATTTTCGTACCTTTTTATCCTTTATACGGTAATTTCCAGCCCGGATGTAAATTACCTGTAATAGCATCGGGAGATTAAGGCTTCTACCCTATCTTTGCGGCAATTCTTAATTTTCGTTTAAACCATTAACAAATACCATGTCTGTTTTAGTTAACAAAAACTCTAAAATCATAGTACAGGGCTTTACAGGTACGGAAGGTACTTTTCATGCCACTCAGATGATCGAATACGGTACGCAGGTAGTTGGCGGTGTTACCCCGGGGAAAGGCGGTACAGAGCACCTTGAGAGGCCTGTTTTCAATACCGTTGCAGATGCGGTAAAAGCAACAGGTGCTGATGTATCCATCATTTTTGTACCCCCGGCTTTTGCGGCAGATGCCATCCTTGAAGCTGCCGATGCAGGTATCCGCCTGGTGGTATGTATTACAGAGGGTATTCCTGTTCAGGACATGGTAAGGGTAAAAAATTATCTCCAGGGTGGCAGCACCAGGCTGATCGGTCCTAACTGCCCCGGTATTATTACTGCCGATGAATGTAAGGTGGGTATTATGCCAGGTTTTATATTCAAAAAAGGCCGCATCGGTATCGTATCTAAATCGGGTACGCTTACTTATGAAGCTGCTGACCAGGTAGCCAAAGCAGGACTGGGCATTTCTACTGCGATTGGTATAGGTGGCGACCCCATTATCGGCACTACTACTAAAGAAGCAGTAGAGCTTTTTATGAACGATCCTGAAACGGATGCTATCGTAATGATTGGTGAGATCGGGGGTGGTATGGAGGCTGACGCCGCCCGCTGGATCAAGGAAGGTGGAAACAAAAAGCCCGTAGTAGGTTTTATAGCCGGGCAGACTGCTCCTCCCGGCCGCCGTATGGGCCATGCCGGTGCTATTGTTGGTGGTGCAGAAGATACTGCGGCTGCAAAGATGCAGATTATGACCGAGTGCGGTATACACGTAGTAGCAAGCCCGGCAGACATCGGTAAAACAATGGCTGAGGCAATTGGTAAATAATCATAACAGAAAAGATTAAAAAAGGCAGTGGAAATCCACTGCCTTTTTTAATGCCAGTATAAAGAAAAAGCCCTCCCGAAATCCAACGGGGAGGGCTCTTATAAACAACACCCAACTTATTTTATAACGGGCTGTAGCCCTTAAGATATCTATTGCCTGAAGTTGCGGATATAGTTCGACAACTCTTCTTTACTGCTGCTGAATGTGAATGCATCATTCAATACAAAATAACTGCCTTTATCAACTGTGTACCTGTAAGCATATTTAGCCAGGTCTACTTTATTGCTTTCAAAAGTGAAGAGGTTAACCAGTTCCTTTACCTGCGCAGAAGTAAAGTTGTTGGCGCTGATGGTCTGTTTGGCGAGGTTCAGGCGTGAATCGTCCATCGTTTCATTACGCAGCACCTGTTTAAACTGGTCGAACGTACGTGCATCCATTGTCATACCATTCCAATTACCGTTCCCGGTATTCCAGCCACCATTGTTTCCATTATTCCAGCCACCATAGTTTCCGTCGTTGCCCCAATCGTCGTCGTCTTCATCATAATAGCCCGAGCCCATCACCTGTTCGTCTACGAGCGCTTTACCAAAACGATTCAACATGATATCGGTATGGTATTGATTTTTAATATTAACCTGGGCGCTGTACACCTGCTGATAATTACTGCTGTAGCCATTACCAAAACGCGACTGTTTCTTTTGAAACACTTTTATGGTGTGGTAACCCGCGGGTATATTTCTAATTATAACAGCACCGCCTGTGCGACTGTATCTATTCCCATCTACCATTACCCGGATTGATGCGCCCGAACTGGAACTGATGGTGAGTTTTGTGTTATCAAAGCCAGCCATGGCTGCCAATGAAAAAAGAAAAGTAAAAAGTGTAAATGTTAGTTTCATAATATGTTTCCTCCTTATGTTTTACATGATTTCCAAATGCTGTGCCAGTGAGGCAAAATGAATCCTTAATAATTTGTTAAAGCACCTCCCGCAGTATATTGGTGAGTATTGAGTATTTGACAAAACAGATACTGAAATGCTTTATCACAAAGGATTACAACATCGCCTGGCTTGTACCATTGCCTAGCAAAATACTCATTTTTATCTTTATTGATGTATTTATGAAAAAAAAGAGGGTAGTGCATCCTGTATTGGTATTAGTTTTGATAACTTGTAAAAAAATTTGAAGCATGCAGGCTAACAGATTTAAATCGTTACTTACCATTTTGTCTATTTTGTTCACGCAGTTAATATCAGCCCAACAAAACATGAATGATTATTTACCACAATGGAAAAAGGTGGAAGATCTGGAAAAAAAAGGGTTGACAAAATCGGCCAAAGAAGAAGTAATTAAAATATATGACCTTGCGGTGAAAGAGAGCAGGGAGGTACAGCAGATCAAGGCCAGTCTTTACCTGATCAAATATCGTAATACGATAGAGGAAGACAGCAGAGAGAATAATATTTTTTATGTTGATACCCTCATCGCGAAAGCAAAATCGCCCGTTAAACAGGTATTACAAAGCCTGCAGGCGCAGATGTTCTGGCAGTATCTGCAAAATAACAGATGGAAATTATATAACCGCACTGCACTTACCGAAGAAAATAGTAAGGACATTACTACCTGGAGTGCCACACGCCTGAATAATAATATTTCCCGCCTGTACAAGGCCTCCCTGCAAAATGATGTACAGCTAAAGGCTGCCAGAATAGATGGGTTTAACCCTATCCTTATCCGCGGCATCAATACTAAACAGTTACGGCCAACCTTATACGATTTTCTTGCACACCGCGCACTGTCTTATTTTGATAACGACGAAAGAGATATCAGCAAACCAGCTTATGCTTTTACGATAAGCGATGATAAGGCTTTTGCTCCCGCTGCAATATTTGTGAATACGAGCTTTAAGACTAAAGACACAGCGTCATTGTATTATAAGGCTATATTGGTATTGCAGGATATCATACGCTTTCACCTCAACGATGCCAACCCGGAAGCATTGATCGATGCCGACCTTATCCGTCTTCAATTTGTACGCCACAGGGGGATTATGCAGGATAAGGATAAACGCTATGAAGCAGCTCTCGAAGATATTGAGAACCGCTATCCTTCCCAGCCTGCTTCGGCACAGGCGGTCTACCTGAGAGCATCTCTGTATAACGAACGAGGGGTGGAGTATAATCCTATTAACAATACGGGTTCCCAGTATGAAATCAAAAGGGCTGCAACGCTTTGTGAGGCAACTATCAAGAAGTTTCCTGCCAGTGAAGGAGGCGCCAATTGCCAGAACCTGCTGTCGCAAATCACGCATCCCTTTTTAAATATAGAAACGGAAAAGGTAAATACAACCGGCCAGCCTGCGCGCAGTCTTGTTAAGTATAAAAACATCAACACGCTTTATCTCCGTGTGGTAAAGGTTACGCTTGATGAGATTAAAAAGATGAGCATGAAGAATTATGATGCCTTCTGGGGCGAGCTTACTACATTGAAACCGGTAAAGCAATGGAGTGTAAATCTACCCGACCTATTGGATTACCAGCAGCATAGTGCTGAGGTGAAGATAGATGGTCTGCCTAATGGATTGTATTTTATTATCGGCAGCCTGAAGGAGGATTTTTCCAGCAACAGTAACCTTCTTTCCAGGCAGGTTTATTATGTAAGTAATATAAGTTTTATACACAATGACCTTGATTATTATGTACTTAACCGCGACAGTGGCGAGCCGCTTGCGCAGGCTATCGTACAAATGTGGGAAAACAAGTACAACTACAATACCAGCAGCTACGAGAATACAAAGGCGGAAAAATACACCACAGATGCCAATGGCTATTTTAAAATGCGACCTTCCAAAGATTACCGCAGCTTTATACTACAGATCACTCACAATAATGATGAGCTGTTTATGGACGATCAGCTCAATACATTTGGTAATTATCCCGCACAGGAGCCGCAACCTAAACCCACTACCTTCCTGTTTACTGACAGAAGCATCTACCGGCCCGGGCAAACTGTCTATTTCAAAGGTATTGTGGTACAAACGGACAATAAAAGGAAACACAGTGTTATACTGCCCAAATACAGCACTACCATACAGCTTAACGATGCTAATTACCAGAAGATAATCAATATTGCTGTTACCACTAATGAATTTGGCTCGTTCAATGGAACGTTCAAGCTTCCTGAAGGTATGCTGAACGGACAGTTTACCATCGTAGATATTAATACACAGGCCAATCATGCCATAAGTGTGGAAGAATATAAGCGTCCTAAATTCTATGTGGATATTCCCAAGCCAAAAGGTATGTACCGACTGAACGACAGTGTGAAGGTAACAGGAACCGCAAAGGCTTATGCCGGCAATAATATAGATGGTGCCAAAGTAAAATATCGCATCACAAGGCAGGTCCGCTACCCTGTATGGTGGGATTATTACAGTTATAGCCGGAAGGGTGGCCGCTATTATCCCGGCAGGAGCAGTGCGGCGATGGAAATCGCCAATGGTGAGATCAATACTAATGCTAAAGGAGAATTTACCATAACCTTTAAGGCGCTTCCTGATGAATCGATTCCTAAAAAAGATCAACCCAGCTTCTATTATGAAGTGAGCGCTGATATTACTGACCTGAATGGGGAAACACGGTCGGGTAATATCAGCGTGGCAGTGGCTTATCAGGCTCTGCAACTGGACATCAGGGTGGCAGATAACCTTCCGGCAGACAGTCTTAAAAAGATACTGGTACGCAGCACCAACCTTAATGGTATTGAGGAAAAAGCAAACCTTATCGTAACGATGGAGAAGCTGAATGATCCACAGCGTATGTTCAGGGAACGGTACTGGGAGCAGCCGGATCAGTTTTTGATGAGCCAGGATGAGTACTACAAACTCTTCCCTTATGACATTTATAAAAACGAGAACGAGGTAACCAGCTATCTTGTAGTTTCTAAAGCATGGGAGAAAACGGACAGCAGTAATACAGCTTTTACCGTGCCGGCAACAACATCCGGTTGGTATAAGCTGACCGCTTTAGCAAAAGATAAATATGGCGAAGAGGTAAAAGCAATCAAATACATACAGCTTACCACACCTACCGACAAATCGTACGATCCAATGAGGATAGTTCCTGCAACTGCTTCGCTGGAACCCGGCGATAAACTGCGGTATACACTCAAAAGTGCTTTCAATAAGGTATGGCTGATTCATGAACAGCGTTTCGTAACTGAGAAGAAACGTACCAGTTACGAAATACTCCAAGGTAATGCCAGGAGTTTTGAGCTGCCTGTTACAGAAGCCGACAGGGGTGGTATTGGTATGGGTTATGCATTTGTACAGCATAACCGTGTTTATGCTGGCAACCAAAACTTTAACGTACCCTGGGGCAATAAGATGCTGAACATCAGCTATAATACCTTCCGCGATAAATTGCTTCCGGGTGCTGCCGAAAAGTGGAGTGTTAAGATCAGCGGAAGCAAAGGGGAAAAGGTAGCGGCTGAAATGCTTACAGCTATGTATGATGCCAGCCTTGATCAGTTCAAACCTCAGAACTGGAATAGCCTACAGGGTTTATGGCCTTCACTTGATGGGTATAGTCAGTGGAGTGAGAATGGCTTTACAGAAATACAATCGGAAGAAAAGGATCATATTACCAACAAAACGGCTTCGTATGATAAGCGTTATGACGAATTGGGTATAAGAAAAACGAATGCCGAGATTGAACCTATGTGGTGGCTGAATCCGTACGCATACTATGATAACAGGCGTTCGCGCGGTGCCAAAAGTATGCCTATGGCTGCACCGGAAGCACAACTGGATGAAGTAGTCGTTACCGGCTATGGCAACGCCAGGCGGAAAGAACCTGCTGATGCAGAAAAAGCGCTGGCAGGAAAAGCGCCGGGGGTGATAACCAAAAATGAAGAAGATAAAGATGGAGCACTTAATACTGCTCCGGTTTCCGGTGGTGATAATAGTGCTGTACAGGTAAGAAAGAACTTTAATGAAACAGCCTTTTTCTTCCCCGACCTGCAAACAGATTCCGAAGGAAATATATCCTTCAGCTTTACCATGCCAGAAGCACTTACACAATGGAAACTGATGACCTTTGCACATACCAAAGAATTGGCCAGTAGTTACCTGGAGCAAACAACGGTAACACAAAAAGAACTGATGGTACAACCTAACAACCCACGATTTATGCGTGAGGGCGACAGGATGGAACTCAGCGCCAAAATAGTGAACCTCACTGACAAGGAAGTAACCGGACAGGCCACACTGGAACTGCTTGATGCTGCTACGGATAAACCTGTAGATGGATGGTTTAAGAACATGTTCCCTGCGCAGTACTTTACGGCTGCCGCAGGGCAGAGTACTGTTGTTAAATTCCCCGTTGAAATACCGATCAACTTTAACAGTACCCTTACCTGCCGCATCATCGCCAGGACGGCTAATGCGAGTGATGGCGAAGAAACGACATTACCTGTACTTACCAACCGCACATTGGTTACAGAAAGTCTACCGCTCAATCTGCGTCAAACCAACAGCAGGAATTTTACTTTTGATAAATTACTGAAGTCGGGCACACCTGTAAAGGGTAACAATATTACCTTGAGCAATCATGCACTTACGGTTGAGTTTACCAGCAATCCAACCTGGTATGCCCTACAGGCACTACCTTACCTAATGGAGTATCCTTACGAATGTGCAGAGCAAACGTTTAACCGTTACTATGCCAATGCATTGGCAAGCCATGTAAGCAACAGCATGCCAAGGATCAAGGCGATATTTGAAAAATGGAAAATGATAGATACTACGGCACTCATGTCTAACCTGCAAAAGAACGAAGAGCTTAAATCTGCGCTTTTACAGGAAACCCCCTGGGTAATGGATGCACAAAATGAATCACAGCAAAAGAAGAACATCGCACTGCTTTTTGATCTTATAAAAATGAATGGAGAAATGAGCAAGGCTATCAACAAGCTACGTGAGTTACAGAGTTCAAATGGTGGTTTTGTATGGTTTAAGGGGGGTGCAGATGATCGTTATATGACCCAGTATATCATTACTGGCATTGGTCACCTGCGCAAACTGAATGCCCTGGGCAAGGATGGATATACCAGTGTAAAATCGATGGTGGACAATGCGATTATCTATCTTGACAGGAAACTTAAAGAGGAATACGATTACCTGGTAAAGTATAAAACGAAGCTCTCCAATAACAACCTGAGTTATACTGCCATACAGTACCTGTATATGCGCAGCTTCTTTCCCGAATACACTACAGCAGGCAACGCTGTTACCGCGGTGACTTATTATAAAGGACAGGCTAAAAAGTATTGGCTTTTACAAAGCAAGTATATGCAGGGAATGATTGCCCTGGCCCTGCATCGTGATGGTGACACCAAAACTGCTGCTGCTATTACCCGTTCTCTTAAGGAGAACGCGATCATAAAAGAGGAAATGGGTATGTCGTGGAAAGAGTTCAACACTGGGGGCTACTATTGGTACCAATCCCCAATCGAAAGCCAGGCTATAATGATCGAGGCCTTTGCCGATGTAGATAAGGATATGGTTGTAGTAGATGACCTTAAAACATGGTTGCTCAAGAACAAACAAACCACCAACTGGAAAACGACAAGAGCAACTGCGGAAGCCTGCTATGCACTCCTGCTCGCTGGCAACAACTGGCTTAACAGCGAACCGTCTATTACCATACAACTGGGTAACCAGACGGTAAGCAGTAATGACAACCCGACAGAAGCAGGTACTGGCTACTTTAAACAAAGGATTGAGGGCAGTAAGGTAACGCCTGCCATGGGTGTTATCAATGTTATCCGCAGCTATGGCAACGCACAAGCACCTACCACTCCCGAAACGGCCTGGGGTAGCGTGTACTGGCAGTATTTTGAGGATTTTGATAAAATCACTCCTGCAGCTACTCCGTTGAAGCTGGATAAAAAGCTCTTTATAGAAACCATGACCGACCGTGGTTCGGTTCTGAGAGCTATCAAAGATGGTGACCAGGTAAAAGTGGGCGATAAAGTCAAAGTACGTATTGAATTGCGCGTGGACCGTGATATGGAATATGTGCATATGAAGGATACACGTGGAGCTTGTATGGAACCAGCTAATGTAATCAGTTCGTACAAATGGCAGGGGGGCCTGGGCTATTATGAAAGTACAAAGGATGCCAGTACCAACTTCTTCTTTGGCTGGCTGCCCAAAGGTTCTTATGTATTTGAGTATCCGCTTTTCGTAACCCATAGCGGTAACTTCAGCAATGGCATCACTACCATCCAATGTATGTATGCGCCTGAGTTCACGAGCCACAGCGAAGGCGTAAGAATAAGTGTTGAGTAAAACGTATTGCATATTATTAGAGGGCGTTTCAGTTGAAACGCCCTTTTCTTTTATCGAGACCTGCTCAGGGGTGTGAATATTAATTTTTATTACCTTTCGATTATAAAACCTTTCACAATAATGAGCAAAGAATCTCAATACATTATACCCACCCGATACCGTAAAATGGAGAACAGTCATATCTTTTTCTGGCTGGTAAAAGATATCTGCTGGTGCATTGGCATCAAATGGCTGGGTATTACCATGATCGTTCCCACTCTTGCAATAGCCGGTATTATCGCCTGGCGCACACGAAGTATGGTATCCGAGTTAACACACAACCTCGCCATTTTCTTCTGGATCTGCGCCAACTCCTTCTGGATGATAACTGAGTTCCTGAAGGTTGACGAGCAACTGAAACTGTATGCATTGATTCCTTTCTTTCTCGGGCTTGCTCCCCTTTTGTTTTATTATTGCATATACAGTCCGCGGGAATATTATAAAAAGAAGGTGCTTTCCTAAGCAAAAGCTTCTTTATAAAACCCCCGCCGCACCTTATCTTTGCCGCTCAATTCGAGAAAATAATATGTACAGAACGCACACTTGCGGTGAATTAAGGTTATCGCATAATAGCCAGGCAGTTACCCTTGCCGGATGGGTACAAACGGTAAGAAAGTTTGGCAGCATTACTTTTGTTGACTTGCGCGACCGGTATGGTATTACCCAACTTCTTTTTTCTGAGCAACTCAACAGCGAGCTGGATGCCAATCCTCTCGGCCGGGAGTTTGTACTACAGGTAACGGGCATCGTAAATGAACGCAGTAGCAAGAATGCCAACCTGCCCACGGGCGATATAGAGATTGCTGTAAGCACGTTTAGAATACTTAATGCTTCTGCTACTCCTCCTTTTACCATACAGGATGATACGGATGGCGGTGATGATCTCCGCATGAAATACCGTTTTCTTGACCTCCGCCGCAACGCGGTAAAAAGAAATATCGAACTGCGGTACGCAGTTAACCGTAGTGCGCGCAATTATCTGCATGAGAACCAGTTCATGGATATTGAAACACCATTCCTTATCAAATCGACACCGGAAGGCGCCAGGGATTTTGTGGTACCCTCCCGCATGAATCCCGGTCAATTCTATGCATTGCCCCAAAGTCCGCAAACATTCAAACAACTACTGATGGTAAGCGGTTACGACCGGTATTACCAAGTAGTAAAATGTTTCAGAGATGAAGACCTGCGTGCCGACCGTCAGCCAGAGTTTACACAAATCGATTGTGAAATGGCTTTTGTAGAGCAGGAAGATATCCTTAATATGTTTGAAGGAATGGTAAGACGAGTGTTTAAGGATGTTAAAAATATCGACTATACGGAAACCATCCAGCGCATGACCTGGGAGGAAGCTATGTGGATATACGGCAACGACAAACCGGATATCCGCTTTGGCATGACCATTACCAATCTCAGGTTTCCCGCACATACTTTTCCGGGTAAGACCAGCATCAGCGAACTGATAGACGGTGCCAACTTCCAGGTATTTGATACTGCTGAAACTGTGGTTGCCATTGCTGTACCCGGTTGCAGTGAGTATACCCGTAAGCAAACGGACGAACTCACCGAATGGGTTAAACGCCCCCAGATCGGTATGAAAGGGCTGGTATTCATCAAATGTAATGCTGATGGCACTTTCAAAAGTAGTGTAGATAAGTTCTACACTGAAGACAGGCTTAAATCCATCGCCAATGCGGCCAATGCCCAGCCCGGCGACATTGTGCTTATCCTTGCCGGGGCAGAAGAAAGAACCCGTAAAGCCATCAGTGAACTGCGGCTTTATATGGGGCAACAGTTGGGTATGCGCAAGCCAGATGAGTTTAAACTGTTGTGGGTGATCGATTTCCCTTTATTTGAATACGACGAAGATGGCAACCGCTGGGTAGCGCGTCATCATCCTTTTACCTCACCTAAGCCGGAACAGATTACACTTATGATCAGTAATAACCCCGTGATTGATAATCCTGCCGAATACCTTAAACACCCATATGCAGGCATCAAAGCCAGTGCCTATGATATGGTGCTCAATGGCAATGAGATCGGCGGTGGCTCCATTCGTATCTTCCAGCGGGAGTTGCAGGAGAAGATGTTTGCTGCATTGGGTATGGACGAAGAAGAGCAACAGCACAAATTTGGTTTCCTGCTGGGAGCTTTTGAATACGGCGCACCTCCGCATGGTGGTATCGCCTTTGGCTTCGACAGGCTCTGTGCTATCCTTGGCGGCAGCGAAAGCATACGTGACTTTATTGCCTTCCCTAAAAATAACAGTGGGCGTGATGTGATGCTTGATGCTCCTTCTGCCATAGATGACAAGCAGTTTGATGAGTTGCAGATAAAGCTGGACCTGAAATAGTTGACGCTATTCCTCCTAACTTCATAAAAAAAAGATATGCGCACCGGTAACATAATCCTACTGGCCTTGCTGATTACAGGATTGGCCTCCTGCAAGAAAAGCAACTCAGATGGCGATGGCAGTTCTACTATGCTTAACGTATCCTACGGCAGCGATCCTTTACAAAAGATGGATATTTATCTTCCCGCAGGACGCACCACGGCTTCTACTAAGGTGATTGTGATGATACACGGTGGTGCCTGGAGTTTGGGAGATAAATCTGATTTTACTGCTTTTGTAGATACTTTCCAGAGAAGGCTGCCCGGTTATGCCATCTTTAACATCAACTACAGGCTGGCTACCTTCTCCAATAATCTCTTTCCCACACAGGAACTGGATACAAAAGCTGCTATTGAATATATCTACAATAACCGGCAGACCTATGGTATCAGCGACAAGTATATTCTTATAGGTGCCAGTGCAGGTGGGCACTTGGCTCTGCTGCATGCCTACAAGTACACTACTCCGGTAAAAGTAAAAGCAGTAGTTGATTTCTTTGGTCCCACTGACATAAAAGATCTTTACGATAACCCTGGCAGCGTACCCGCCGCCTCTATTGCTGCTATTGTTGGTGGCACTCCCACCTCCAATCCTGCTATCTACCAGCAATCAAGCCCTATCAATTATGTTTCCACACAGGTTTGCCCTACCATCATACTACAGGGTAGCACCGATCTCCTGGTGAATGCCACACGTCAATCGCAGGCACTACAGATAAAGCTCCTCATGTCGGGTGTTACCAACCAATACACGGTATATGCCGGTGCCGGTCATGGTGATTGGGATAATGCCACTTATACAGATGCCTTTAATAAGGCACAAGCTTTTATACTCACCAACGTCAATTAACAAGATTTTACAACGGAAAAATAAAAAAGGTTGCGCTATGGCAACCTTTTTCGTGTTTGTTTAAGTAGACACCCTTTGAAGTTTTACTTCAAAATATGTGGAGCACCTGTTTTACTAGGCCGAGTGTTGTTCCTTTATTGATCAGCAGGTAAAGTGATGTTTAAAGGAGAGGCCGGCACCAGGTTGGACAGGTACCAACCTCTCACGTGCACATCACATTATTAACCACTATTATTGGGCAATACCAAGCATATTACATACGTCTGCATAGCTCGTTGTGGTCAGGTCAATAGCACGGCTTTGGCCTGGCAGTTTCACATTATGCAGATCAATGGTACGTCCACCTGCGTTTACATTTGCTGAACGTCCGCCGGAGATCAGCCCGGGAATCAGCACATAACGATATTCAAGGCTTTGCGGCAGATTGATCATTACCGGCTGACCCGGGTATGCTTCTGCTACAGCGCTGCTAAAGCGGCATGTATTGAATGTATGGCGGTAAACAAATATCTTTTGTTGGTTATAAATACAGTTTACTGAATTGGTTGCACCACCCGCATCACTTATATAAGGCAGGTTATACGGACCGATACTGCCTACGCGAAAGTAGGTGATCATTACACCCTGGTTAAGGATAGTCGCGCTCAGTGAAGGAGCGTCGAGGTGACGTATACGAAGGCAGGTTCCATCAACAGTAGTATCGCGTGAATTATAAGGCGAAGTGATCCAGGGAGAATAGATTACCTGTGCAGGTGTTCCGGCAGCTCCAGTGGCACCAGTGGGGCCGGTAGGGCCGGTTGGACCGGTAGCACCTGTAGAGCCAGTTGGACCAGTAGGGCCAGTTGGACCAGCGGGACCGGCAGGGCCAACAGGACCGATCAATGAGGTAGCAGCGCCCCAGCCGGCAGCAGTTTTAGGACCATAAATCGCTTTTGCAGTTACATCTATGTAGAAGTCTCCAACTGTTCCGAGAGAGGCAGCAGGAGCACCAGCACCATTCAGAATAGATTTTCCAGGCAAACCCTGCGGACCCACCAGGGCAAGACCAGCGCCCCAGTTCACTGTATTCTTCGGTCCCCAAAGTACCTTACCTACAGTATCTACAAAGAAATCGCCAACTTTACCAACGGAGAGAGAGGGAATACCTGCACCAGACAGCACAGAATTACCATCACGTCCCGGATCTCCAGGGTCCCCTTTCTTACAAAACGTAAGTGTAAGAGCCAGTCCCGTTACAAGCAGGAACGAAAGCATTACATTCTTTTTCATTTAAAATTGTTTAGGTGATTAATAATGAGGCAAAATTATATAGGTGCTATTTGTAATACAATACCATAATCTGGTGATACCAGTTAGTGGTATTCCCCGTAGAGTGTAATTTTTTGCATAGTCCCCATTTTTTCCCGAAAACCCGTATCTTTAATCATTGAGAAAGCGTTTGAAAATGAAAAAAACAATTGCTGCAATAGTTCTATTTATCCTGATCTCTGTACCTGTGCTGGCTCAGGATCCGCATTTTTCACAATTCTTTGCCTCCCCCCTGACCCTCAATCCGGCCTTTACAGGTAAGTTTGACGGTAGCTGGAGATTGGCGGTGAACCATCGTGATCAATGGCCTTCTATTCCTAAAGCTTATGTTACTTCAAGCGCTTCACTCGATTTCGGAATCATGAAGAAAAGGATTCCGGACAATGATACATGGGGTATAGGTATCTCCGGTCTTACCGATGCCAGCGCCAATGGCATACTTAAACTCAACTATGGCTCTCTTTCCATGAGCTATCATAAAGCCCTCGACGAAAATGGCTACCATCAGATCGGTGCCGGTTTTCAAGGTACCTACAGCAGTGTGGGCATCGACGCCTCAAAACTGACGTTTGAGGATATGCTTACACAGAATGGCTTTACAGGTGTTACTTCTGACCTTCTTACCAATGGTAATAACCAAAGCTATGTAGATGTTAACGCGGGTATATTGTATTCGGGTTCCACATCAGGAAGGAACAACTTCTATCTCGGCGCCAGTATGTATCATATCAACAGGCCCAAGGTAGGTTTCAAAGATAAAAATTGGTACCTCACAGGAAGGGTTACTGTGCACGGCGGTGGTTATTTTCCTATTAATGATATGCTCACGCTGCACGGTTCAGTAATTCACCAGATACAGAATAAAGCCAGCGAAACGACTGTGGGCGGAGCATTGGCAGCTAACCTCAATGGCGATTTTGATAATCCCACTAGTGTTTACCTGGGCTCGTGGATGCGTTTTAACGACGCGTTTATCCCTTACGCGGGTATCGAATTTGCAGGATTACGTATAGGAGCCAGCTACGATCTCAATATCAGCAGTCTCAAAACAGCCACACAAAACCGTGGAGGTATGGAGATCTCGGTGATCTACATCAAGCGCCCGACTGAAGTTCGCGGCATCCCCTGCCCCAAGTTCTGATACACTTTACAAAGTACATATAGCATGTACATTATGTCGGCCTGACGGTTGGTAGTGTCAATGCCCTTCTGCGGACCTCCAGCATTAATTACTGTATAACAACATGAATATCATGAATACTAAAGTAACGATCAGGCGTGTGCAGCCACACGAAGCAACAACACTCAGCAACATAGCCCGCCAGACTTTTTACGATACTTTTACCGGTACCTGCACGGAACAGGATATGCAGCATTTTCTTGATACTGTATTCAGCACGGAGCAGCTTGCAAAGGAGTTAGCCAACCCTGATGATCATTGTTTTTTTGCCGAAACAGGTGCAAATGTAGCAGGCTACCTTCGGTTTATGGAAGATTACGGTGGTTTGCCTCTCATGCGCCAATGGAAAGCGCTTGAGCTCAAACGCATCTATGTAACAAAGGAGTACCAGGGTAAAGGAGTAGCGCAGCAATTGATGGACTTCTATATAAATTTTGCAAATCAGCATGAGTATACTGCCCTTTGGCTGGGGGTATGGGAACACAATGAACGCGCCAAGAAATTTTATGTCCGATACGGGTTTACTGATTCGGGCCACACACACGACTTTCCGATTGGAGATACTCCACAAACAGACAATTGGTACTGGAAGTTTACAGAACAGTAGCAGGCAAATAAAACCACGGCTGCATATCGGGGATATCTTTGTTCACTGTTTGCTCATTAAACAGTCTATTTTTCATGATGGTTTAAGGGTTGGACAGTTGTTGCAGGAACTATCTGCCGAAAAACTTATTTACAGCCTCCACGCGGTTACTCACGTGTAGTTTTTCGTAGATATGATATACATGCTTTCGAACAGTTTCCTGACTGATAAACAACTGGTCGGCAATTTCCTTGTACATAAGTCCTTTAGCCAAGCTTTCTAGTATCTCTTTTTCCCTTTTAGACAGGAGCTCGAGATTTTCCTCGGCAGAACTTTGTACGGGCTTATTCTGAAAAGCAGCAACGACCTTACGTGCGATTTGGCTACTCATTGGTGAACCGCCTTCATACAATTCACGAATAGCATCCAGCAACTTACCCGGAGCTGTTTTTTTCAATACGTACCCATTAGCACCAGCACTCAATGCCTGGAATATCTTTTCATCGTCTTCATAAACCGTACACATCATAAACAATATCTCCGGATTTGTTGTCTTGAGCTCTTTTACTACTTCAATGCCCGTAATACCGCCCAGATCGATGTCCATAAGCACCACTTTCGGATGCATGCGGGGCAATTTTTTCAGCGCTTCCTCACCACTGATGCAGGAGCCTGCCAGAATATACCCATCGGCTGTTTCTACAATCTGCTCAAGTGCCTGCCGGATGTCACTATTGTCTTCTACTATCGCTACTGAAATATCCATAATAAACAAAGTTCATTGAAAGGTGGCAGCCCCACAATACCACTAAGTGGTAATTTTATAGGGAAACTACCTGTAAATTTAAGGGGAAACTACCTGTAAGAGATATTTCTGGTGAAAGAAGGGAAGTGGGAAAAGTTGCTCAATTTCCCATACCCGCGGCTTAGCACCACTAGCGGCAATCTCGGCTGCAAGATCGCCCCCTTTCAGGCAGATCAATCCCTGCGCCTGACCTGGTGTGTTACGCTGCTTTTTCAGTAGGGGTCGCGACCAGTATAATAAGTCTTTTAAGGGTGCTACCGCCCGTGATATTATCACGTCAAATTTCAGGTCTTTAATAGCTTCTGCACGGGTATGCAGGGTAGTTACATTAGATAATCCGATAGCGCTCGCCACCTCGTCTACTACTTTCAGCTTTTTAGCGATACTATCTACCAGCAGGAACCGCGTTTCGGGGAAAAGAATCGCAAGGGGTATACCCGGAAACCCTCCGCCGCAGCCAAGGTCCATTACCTGCATATTTTCCGTAAAATTGAATTGGGTAGCAATGGCCAGGGAATGCAGTACATGATGTTCGTAAAAAGCATCCATATCTTTCCGGGAAATTACATTGATTTTTTCATTCCACTCCGCATACACCGCGCTGAGTGCCCCAAGTTGTTCTTTTTCCCGGGTAGAGAAGTCAGTAAAATATTGTTCAATTACTTCCATGCAGGTCGTGGTTTTCTGATGAGTGAAAAAGAGAAGATCAGGTAATAAAAGAACATCCAGATATCCATCAGCCAGAACCAGGGGTAGAGATCCTTTTCGTTAAGCTTATTCATTACTTTATACAGTACAAAAGCTTGTATGATAAAGCGCAGTGCCAATACAGTAACAGCCCAGTACCAGTGATCCGGCCAGAAACAGGTTATGGCAAACAGGGGATAGAAAAGGAAATGTGACAGCGCATACAATCCCAGCAGAAACTTATGCTTTGGCTTGTAGTGCTTACCTGTACTATAATGACGGCGTTTTTGCTTTGTCCACTGCGCCCATGTTGCAGAAGGCTCACTGAGTGTAAAACTTTCAGGATCGATACAGATACCTGTATTGGATCGGGTCGCTGCCATATTGATAAACAAATCGTCGTCCCCACTGGGAATATGATTGTGCGCAGAGAAGCCCTTATGCCTGAAAAAGATCGTTTTCTTATAGCTCAGATTGCGCCCAACACCCATGTATGGTATACCTGCCAGTGCGTAAGAAAAGTATTGCAGGGCAGTATGCAGGGTCTCCCACCGGATCAGTTTATTCAGCATGCCTTTCTTTTTGTGATAAGCACCATACCCCAGCACGATCTCAGTATCGTCTGTGTAGATTTCCTGCATGCGTTCAATCCAGAATTCACTTGCAGGCACACAGTCTGCATCCGTCAAAAGCACCACTTCATGCCTGGCCGTTTTAATACCAATACTAAGGGGAAATTTTTTACCTGGTATCAATTTAGCCTCCTGCTTTAATTCCACCACCTGCAGTTGCTTAAATCCTTTCTGAAATTCTTCCAGCAGGTAACGGGTATCATCAAAAGAGTTATCATCTACTACAATCACTTCGTGCGTAGTGCGGTACTGCTGCACAAGGATGCCCGGCAGGTTGCGTACCAGGTTAGCTGCCTCATCACGTGCGCAAACGATCACAGAAACGGGGTGCGTATGGTTTGCCGCGCGGGGAGTGTTTTTATATAATCCCAGCCGCAAAAAGAAATACAGGTAATAAAACAATTGAATTAAGGCAATGCTGCAAAAAATGCAAAACAACATCCACCACCACTGGTTAAGATTCATATCACAAAAGTAAGTAATCGCGCCGAACTGCTCCAACACACACCATTCTCTTACCCGGCATAGGGTTTATTGTAGTAGTTTTGCCGTTTTTATCAGTCAGCAACATGGCAGCATTATCATTCGAGCTACAGCATACCGATACTACAACCAAGGCCCGTACAGGCAGGATCACCACCGATCATGGTGAGATCTTTACTCCTATCTTTATGCCCGTGGGTACGGTGGGCAGCGTAAAAGCGGTTACCCAGCAGCAACTCAAAGAAGAAGTACAGGCGCAGATCATCCTCGGTAATACTTACCATCTTTATCTCCGTCCCGGTCTCGAAGTACTTGAGGCAGCGGGAGGATTGCATAAATTTAACGGTTGGGACAGGCCTATCCTTACCGACAGTGGTGGCTACCAGGTTTTTTCTCTTGCCGCCAATCGTAAGCTTACAGAAGAAGGAGCTATTTTTCAAAGTCATATCGATGGCAGTAAGCACCTGTTCACTCCCGAAACTGTCATGGATATTCAGCGCGTTATCGGTGGCGATATCATTATGGCCTTCGATGAGTGCCCACCTTACCCGAGCGATTATGCCTACGCCAAAAACAGTATGGAACTCACGCACCGGTGGCTGCAGCGCTGTATTGCACACTTAAACAGCGCACCAGACAAATACGGCTATACGCAGAATCTTTTTCCTATTGTACAGGGCAGTACCTATAAAGACCTGCGCACTGCTTCAGCAGAATTTATAGCAGCACAAAATGCCGCAGGCAATGCTATCGGTGGCCTCAGCGTGGGCGAACCTACCGAAACCATGTACGAATTTACCGAACACTGCTGTGATATATTGCCCGTGCAGAAACCCCGTTATCTTATGGGTGTGGGCACTCCCTGGAACATCCTTGAGTGCATTGCCCTCGGCGTGGATATGTTTGACTGCGTGATGCCCACCCGCAACGGCCGCAACGCCATGCTTTTTACGAGTTATGGTGTCATCAATATCGACAATAAGAAATGGGAAAAAGATTTCAGCCCGCTGGATGATGGCATCGACTGTGCGCTCAGTCACTATTACAATAAAGCTTACCTGCGCCACCTGATCAAGGCTAAGGAAATACTTGGTTTGCAACTGGCCAGCATACATAATCTTGCATTCTACCTGTGGCTTGTAAAGCAGGCACGCACGCACATTCTTGCAGGCACATTCAACAGTTGGAAGAATGAAATGATCCCCCGGTTGATGACACGTTTATAACACAGTTCATTGCATATAGCATAATAAAACAGGCTGCTCAGAGAGCAGCCTGTTTTATTATTACGAGTAATCAATGTTACTGCACCATTACCTTATGTATCGTTGTTTCACCAGCATTGGTGACCTTAACAACATATAATCCTTTAGCCAGACCCTGAGCAGCAAACCTTGCCTGCTGTTCAGTAGTACTGATGGTTTTGATCAGTTTGCCGTTTACATTCATCAAGCTTATCTGTATTGGGGCCGTGCTTACTTTAGACAAGTAAACATTGATAAAATCAGTAGCCGGGTTGGGTGCAATCAACACTTCATCACGACTGCCGAACAGTACCGTTTTTACCAACGAGTATTCAATCCTGCCATCGCGGTCAACCAGTTTGAGGCGATAGAAGTTCATACCCCTCAGTGGCTGGTTGTCTGTAATGCTGTAGTTCAATACAGTATTACTGTTGCCCGCAGCAGCTATGCTGGCGATACTGGTCCAGTTACGGCCATCTGCAGAACGCTCTATTTCAAAACCAGCGCTGTTGATTTCCTGTGCTGTACTCCAGCTCACTTTTACGCTGGATTCTTTTTTCTGCACAGTAAAGCTGGCCAAACGTACAGGTATCACACCGCCTGTAGCAGCGGAGAAGGTAAACGGACTGAAAGCAGAAACACCCGTTACCGTTACACTCCCGTTAGAAGTGGTATTACCACCGGCGGGCGTACCGCCGATATCGTTCCAGTCAGCACCGTCAAAGTGTGCTATACGTACAGCCGAAGGGGTATTAATCAGGCTGCCACTTGTAGTATAATTAAACGTAACATCGCATGTCCCACCGGGATTACCCTGGTCAACAATCCAGTATTCGTAACCACTTACGTTATAGCCGGGGTAAGTAGCCAGTGTAGTCGGATCAATAGCATAGTTACCGTATCCGTTGCTGAAATATTGTACAGCATAGTTGTTGAAGCCATTCATATTCGCGATCTGCACAGGAGCGTAACGTGTGCCTTTCCCAACGGGGAAGTTGGTACCACTTGCTGCCTGTATGCGCAATCTGCCATCCACAAAAGAACTTGCAGAACCACCGGAAACAATACCCCCATCCCTTACATAAAGTTCAGCGGGAGTAGTCATTACCACCCGGCCCTGTGTAAGTGTAAGACTGCTTACCACATTGAGGTTACCAGTTACAGTAATAGAGTCCCTTGTAATAGACGGGTCGAAGTTTACAATAAACTGATCAGCAGTAGCAAACCCGCTGAAACGAAGCGTGCCCGCGTTGGAAGTACCTACAGTTTTATTGACAACAATGTTACCACCCGTAGAAGTGATCACCCCATTTGAAGAATTGGTAGAAATTGCCGCGCCGATAAGACTGAGGTTGTTATTACCCTTATTTAGCGTAGTGGTTGTAGCACCGCCCTGGTTCAGTTGCAGACCACCACCTGAGTTGTTACCCAGCACCAGGTTCGTACCCGCACCAAGATTGATGTCGATACTGCTGTTGGTAGAGTCCCTGCGAAGGCGGAAGAGTAAAAGATCAGTACCGTTACCCGTAATAGTCTGCGTGGCAGCCGCACCGTTCATCGCCAGCGTGATTCTTGCAATATCACCTGTAGCTACCGATTCAAACTGGGTACCATTGGTAAATGTCAGATTACCAAAAGCGTTTACCGTGGAGAAGGGAGAACCTGCACCGTTCATGCTTACCACACCATCTGCGATAAAGTTTCCGCGGACAGTAGTGGTACCGCTACTGAAATATTTCAGGCCACCAGTTGCTTTCAGGTTATAGTAAGAGATCGCCGGGAAACGGATAGTATCAGCAGTAGTTGTACCCGTTTGGGCAAAATCTACTGTACTGCCGGTTGCCAGGTTGTTCAGGAAAGGACGTGTATTATTGATGATCTGCAGCACAGCATTATTACTTACGTCTATACGGCTGTTACTGTTAATCGCAGCACCTGCTGGTACTATTAACGTAATGGGATTGGTGCCGTCACCTACAACCGCTCTTGTACCGGTAGCTGTAAAGTCCCATGCACCACCGATTGTTGCCGTTGTTTGGTTTACCACGTTAAATACCTGGTAAGGTCCGGTAAAAGAAGCAGGGGCGCTTCCGCCGCCATTAGTAGCTGTACCCCATGTACCCAGTACATCGAGAGTACCTGTTGACTTGCTGTAAAAGTTCTGAAACACACCACCGCTTACGGTAACTGTAGCTGTAGATGCACCACCGCCAGAGTTATCAACCGTTCCGCTTACGGCACCCTGCGGTGCTGCATTGGTAATGCGAACATATACCGGTGTGGCTGCGAGCGCACCACCACTGTAAGGAACAGTAAGCCCGGAAGAGAAGGACGTATTGTCAAGCGATACTTCAAGACCCGCAGAAGGCGTAACCGTAATGTTACCCGCAGCAGGCGAAAGAGTAGTACCACTCAGTGTATAAGACTGAGAAGCAGATACCACACCCACCGAGGTCGTCATATTGGTAATATTGGGTGTAGCGCTGATTACCGCAGAAGGAGCACCACATGAATTAGTAGCAGAAGCTGTATTGCGTGGCGCAGGCGCTGCAGCAGTAAAGTCCGTACCGTTATTTTGTGTATCCTGGCAACCGCCCGAAGCCCTGAAAAGCGCTGTAGTTGTGCTGGGCGCAGGAGTAGGCGCACCGCCCTCGCTGCAGTTGGCTGTAGCGCCGTACCCTACCAGGTCTACCACCGTAGCAGAAGCTGTAGGACACTGTGAGCCTGAGAGCGCAGTAGTACTGCTTACCAATGCTACCTTACCCGCCGTTGCACTCATGGCAAGCGTACCCGTTGCATCAGGTGTGGGCAGGGGGTTTACTCCATTCGTACCAAAACTTTGCGCTACCAGGAAGTACTGCCCGGGATTGAGCGTAACACTGGGCAGCGTTGTAACCTGCCAGGTACCTGTTCCGGTTGCAGCAGCATACTGTACCGAATAGCCACCAAGGCTGATAGGCGAGCTGCTCTTGTTAAAAATTTCGATAAAGTCGTTCTGGTAAGTAGAACAACCTGGTGTGCCACAGCCTGCACCACCATACACCTGGCTGATCACCAGCGTAGTAGATTGCCCGTAGGCAAGCATGCCCGCAAAAGCTGTGAGTAATAGTGTAAAAATCTTCTTCATGTATCTGTCTTGTTTTAAAGTGTCAAAATTACATTCCATACACGGCCAGAGGGAAAAGGATGAGCCGTTTTTATCCACCTGTGGCTGCACATACAATCCACCAGGACTATATACCAGATGACGATAACCCAAAAAACGTTGTTTACTGTATTTTTTTCAGCATTACCGTATATACAGGAAAGTGATCACTGTAGCCATAATTATAAGTAATGCCATCCCAGGTGCGTTTACTATAGCCTTTAAACTTACCTGTCTTCTGAATCATGAAATCTTTATTAAAAATGGTAGCTTTCTGGTAGAAGTAGCCTGACTGCTCTTTATTCAGCCATCCCGGCGAAAGAATTACCTGGTCGAAAAGCCCCCAGGCATCCTGGTAGGCCAGTGTACCGATCCCCTTCCTGTAAAAATCGAGCCAGGGATTATACATTTCCGGGTTCTTTACATCAATCTTACCCTTAGCCTGCAATACCTTAGTAACACTGGGGCTTACAGGATCGTCGTTCAGGTCGCCCATTACGATCACTTTGGCATCCGGGTTAAGCGCCGTAAGCGAATCAACACGCAGCTTAGCTACTTTAGCAGCAGCAGCACGCGCCGGTATGCTCCGTTCTTCCCCACCACTGCGGCTCGGCCAGTGATTCACAAATACGTGTATCGTATCTCCGTCCAGCAGTCCTTTTACATACAGCACATCACGCGTAAAATAAGCATCTTTCGATCCTCCCGGCAGCTTCACAAAAATAGGTGTACTATAGAGGGGTTTAAAGTATTTGGGGTTGTACAGCAAGCCTACATCCACTCCTCTTTCATCCGGAGAATCAAAATGTATAAACTGCAGTTTACGGTCTTTTAGCTTATCCCGCTTTATAAGATCGTTCAGTACCGTATCATTTTCAATCTCTGCCACGCCCAGTAAAGCTACTCCGTCGGGAGTGATTTCTGTACCCATTTGCGAGATCACATCTGCAAGATGATCCAGCTTGTCAAAATAGATACGGGTATTGTAATTGCGCTCGCTTGTGGGCAGGAACTCTTCGTCGTTTTTGATCAGGTTATTAACAGTGTCGTAAAGATTTTCCAGATTGTAGAAACCTATTAGAGAAACTTTATATTTGTGCTGCTGTGCCTGAACAGGCGTAGCGGTCATCAAAAGCATTGAAAACCAAAGCGTTATCTTCTTCATACCTTGTTTGTAGCCGTAAAGGTATTAAACCCGCACAATATCCCCCTTACCCGGTTATGAATTTTTTGTTATGGATAAGTTTTTACCCCTCAAATCCAATGCCTGTGCTACCTTTGCGAATTCTAATAAACCATTTATGTTCCGAAACTTAAGAATTCCGGCACTGCTTGCCTGTCTTTTCTATGCAAGCGTGCCGGCAGCAACTGCGCAAACCAAGCAACCAGCAGAAAAATCCAGGCCCGATACCTCAGTAATTGAGGAAGCAAAAGAGGGAGTGCTCGATAATATTCCCATTGTAACGCTCGATGAGAACGACTTGCAGGATGGTAGTGCACAAAATATTTCCAGCCAGCTTAACGCAGGCCGTAACCCTTACCTCAATGCGGCATCATTTCACTTTAATGCCGTTCGTTTCCGCCTCCGTGGTTACGATGCCGACCTCTTTGGCACATATATGAACGGCGCACCCATGGAGAATCTTGATAATGGTTATACACCTTATGGCCTCTGGGGTGGACTGAACGATGTATTGCGTAACCGCGAAACAACACTTGGTTTACGCACCACTACTTTTGCCTTTGGCGATCTTGGCGGCGCTACAAACTACGATACGCGCGCATCACGCCAGCGCAAGCAAACCACGTTCAACTACTCACTTTCCAACAGGAACTATGTACACCGCTGGATGGTTACCCACTCTACCGGCCTCAACAAAAAAGGTTGGGCATTTACAGTTTCTGGCTCACGCCGCTGGGCAGAAGAGGGCTTCGCCGATGGCACTTATTACGATGGATGGAGTGCTTTTATCGGTGTAGACAAACGCATCAACGACAGGCACCTGCTGTCTTTCGTGGCCTTTGCCACCCCTACCGAAAACGGTCGCCAGGGTTCATCAGTACAGGAAATGATCGATATCTCAGGTGATAAATATTATAATTCTTTCTGGGGTTATCAAAACGGCAAAAGAAGGAATGCCAGTGTGGCAAAAACCTTCCAGCCTTTTGGCATCCTTACACACGACTGGCTCATTAACGAGAAAACTACGCTGGTAACCGCCGCCTCTCTGTCCGCCGGCAAAAGAAGCGTAAGCGGTCTTGACTGGTACAACGCCCCTGACCCACGCCCCGACTACTATCGCTATCTACCCAGTTACCAGACCGATCCTCTCATTAGAGCGCAGGCACTGGACGCTATGAAGAACGATGTTAACCTGCGCCAGATCAACTGGGACAGGCTGTATAACGTTAACCGCGCCATGAACGATGTTGTTATCAATGCTAATGGCATACCCGGCAACACCGTATCCGGTAAGCGTTCGCGCTATATCGTTGAAGACAGGATAATCAATACCACCCGTTATAATTTTAATACCACACTCAATACAACCATTGGCTCTCATACAGATTTCAGTGCGGGATTAACTTATCAGCACCAGAAGAGCAATTACTATAAGGAAGTTAATGACCTTCTCGGCGGTGATTTCTATGTCGACGTAAACCAGTTCGCAGAAAGAGACCTCATCAACGATCCCAGCGCAGCGCAGAATGACCTCAACAACCCCAACAGGGTAGTAAGAGAAGGCGATAAGTTTGGATATAACTACGATATCAATACCACCCGCGCTTCTGGTTGGCTGCAGGCGGTGATCAAGTTCCGCAAGGTGGATTTCTTCGCGAGCGCCGAGTACTCTTATACAGACTTCCAGCGCATCGGCAATACCAGAACAGGTGTTTTCCCCAACAACTCGTATGGAAAATCCAAACTCCAGCAATTTAACAACTATGCGATCAAAGCAGGTGTTACCTATAAGATTGATGGCCGCAACTACCTGTTTGCAAACGGCACCCTGATGACCAGGGCACCGTTCTTTGAGAATGCATACGTAGCTCCACGTACGAGGGATTTTGTACAAGACGGTCTCAAATCTGAAGACATCCGTTCAGTTGAAGCAGGTTATGTACTCAATGCACCAAAAGTAAAGATCAGGCTTACAGGTTATTATACCCAGTTTGCCAACCAGCTTAACGTACTCACATTCTATCACGACGATTATAAGAACTTTGTTAACTATGCGATAAGCAATATCGGTAAAGAACATTTTGGCGGAGAATTTGGTATTGAAGCAAAGCTTTACCAGGGCCTGAGCATCAACGCTGCCGCTGCTGTTGGACGTTATTATTACAATACACGCCAGACAGCTACAGTAACGCAGGACAATAACTCTACCGTACTGTCTAAAGAAACCATCTATTCAGACAATTTCCGTATACCCACTCCACAAGAAGCCTATACAATCGGGTTAGACTACCGTTCACCCAAGTTCTGGTTTGTAAATGTCAATTTCAACTATTTCAGGAGCATGTGGTTCGATTTCAATCCCCTGCGCAGAACTTACAACGCCGTAGAAGGCCTCGACCCCGAGTCAGCTAAATGGCATACCATTATCGACCAAACCGAGCTCAACCCACAATATACCCTTGATGCCTTTGCAGGATATTCCTGGAGAATGAACCGTTATTTTAAGTCACTCAAAAAAAGTACTTACCTCGTGTTCAACGTAGGCGTAAACAATATCCTCAATAATACCAATATTGTATCAGGTGGCTTCGAGCAATTACGATTCGATTTTGCAGAACGTAATCCCGGTAAATTCCCCGACAGGAAATTTTATTCTTACGGACTCAACTATTTTGCCAGCATAGGCCTCAGATTCTAAACCCTTACATTACCAAAAACATTATAAAAATCAGATCATGAACACAATTCTCAAACTTACCCGTTCAGCTATCATGGCCCTGCTCGCGGTAGCAGCCATTAGCTCATGCAGCAAGAAGTTCGACCAGCCGCCATCCTATATCGAACCTTCTATCAAAGCCAATAAATCAATAGCCGAACTGAAAGCCCTTTATGCAGGTACCGGTTTCCTCCAGGTAACCGACGACATTATTGTGCAGGGTGTAGTTACCGCCGATGACAAATCAGGCAACTATTACAAATCTATCGTTATCCAGGATTCTACCGCAGGCATCCTGATCAATATGGAAGGAACCAACCTGTATACAGATTATCCCATTGGCCGCAAGATATTCCTCAAATGTAAGGGCCTCTATCTTGGCAATTATGGCAGGCTGGTACAACTGGGCGGCTTCATTGATAACTCAACCCCTTCCAACCCCAGCCTCGGCGGTATTCCTTCTGCCCTCTTTAATACCTATATCGTTAAAGGCAGCCTCAACAATGTAGTAACACCCAAAACGGTAAGTATCGGCCAGCTTAACGACAGCTACCAGAATATGCTCATCAATATCAACCTCGTACAATTTGCTGCCGCCGACGTAAACAAACCTTACGCCGATGCAGTTAACAAAGTATCTGTAAACCGCACCATCAACGATATCAGTGGTACCGGCATCATCATCCGCAGCAGTGGCTTTGCCAATTTTGCATCTTACAACACACCAGCAGGTTATGGTACAGTAACTTCTATCTATACCGTCTTCAATTCCACCAAGCAGTTAATCATCCGCGATACCAACGACGTAAAACTTGGCAAACCGGCTCCAGCTACCTACTTCAACGAGAACTTTGAAGGCACAACAGTAAACAGCAGCATCGCACTTGCAGGTTGGGGCAACTACTCTGAAGCTGGTACACAAAAGTACCAGTCAAAAACCTTCAGCAGCAACAAATATGCACAGATCACCGCCTTCAGCACAGGCCAGGATCCGGTAATCAGTTGGCTGGTTACACCCGCCATCAACCTTGCTGCCATTACAGAAGCCAACAAAGCCCTCCTATTCAGAACGGTCGACGGGTTCAGCAACGGCGCTACCTTTAAAGCATATATTTCTACCAACTATACCGGCAGCGCCACCCCATGGACGTCTACCTGGACAGAACTGCCCGCCATCATTTCGGGCGGCAACACTACCGGCTATGCTTCCGGCTTTACCGGTTCAGGTGTAGTCAGTCTCAATGGCTACAGCGGCACGGTATATATTGCCTTTAAATATACCGGCAACGACCCCGCAGGTACCACCAACGATAAAACCACCACATTCCAGGTGGATGACGTAAAAACCATCGGTTTCCAGTAACTCAGCCGGTAACCTCATACAAAGGCCAGGCACTGCAATAAAGCAGGTCTGGCCTTTTTTATTATGGTAATGTTACAGTAATGTTGAAGTGATGTTGAAGTATAGCAACAGGCATACTTTCCCCTTTTACATGATATGTATAACCCGCTGATTATCAGCATAATCACATCTAATGCTGCATTACCAATTCCGCCTTGCACATAACTAATTGAAAATCAATAACTTCATCAATTAATCCAGCCGCAATCAATATCCCTCCAACAAATCATTCCACCAACCTAACCCGCCAAAACACCTAACTCCTTACTCATAACTCCTAACTCCACACACCAGCCACTTTGTCAGCCCCCACCCCGGTGGCATTGCTTTTGTAAAGCACGAATACACAAATAATAACCATTATGCAAAAGGGAAATATCAGAGTCCAGACAGAGAACATCTTTCCAATCATTAAAAAATTCCTTTACAGCGATCATGAAATCTTTATTCGTGAACTGGTCAGCAATGCCATCGATGCTACCCAGAAACTCAAAACCCTCTCTTCAATTGGCGAAGCCAAAGGCGAGCTGGGCGAGTTGCGGGTAGATGTAAAGATCGACGCAGAAAAGAAAACCCTTACCATCAGCGACCGTGGCGTGGGTATGACGACCGATGAAGTAGACAAATACCTCAACCAGGTAGCGTTCAGCGGAGCTGAAGAATTTCTTGAAAAATATAAAGGGCAGAACGAGAACAATATAATCGGCCATTTTGGCCTGGGTTTCTACAGCTCTTTTATGGTGAGCGATAAAGTAGAAGTAATTACCCGCTCCTACAAAGAAGACGCCGTACCCGTACGCTGGGAATGCGACGGCAGCCCTGAGTTCACCCTCGAAGAAACCACCCGCGACGACCGCGGTACCGATATCATTCTTCATATCAACGAAGAAAGCACAGAATTTCTCGATGCGCACCGTATCGAAACCATGCTCAAAAAATTCTGCCGCTTCCTGCCCGTTCCTGTTTTTTTCGACGATAAGCAGGTAAATAATACTACGCCGGCCTGGACACGCAAACCCTCCGAGCTTACAGACGAAGACTATAAAAATTTTTATAAGGAACTCTATCCTTTCAGTGAAACACCACTGTTCTGGATACACCTCAACGTAGATTATCCCTTTAACCTTACCGGTATCCTGTACTTCCCCAGGATCAAACAAAGCTACGAGATACAAAAAGACAAGATACAACTCTACAGCAACCAGGTATTCGTTACCGACGAGGTAAAAGACATCGTACCCGAGTTCCTGATGCTCCTGCACGGTGTGATCGACAGCCCGGATATTCCGCTCAACGTAAGCCGCAGTTACCTCCAGGGCGACCCCAACGTAAAAAAGATCAACAGCCATATTACGAAAAAAGTAGCCGATAAACTCGAAGAAATATTTAAGAACGACCGCAAAGGATTTGAAGAGAAATGGGAAAGCCTTGGCCTTTTTGTGAAGTATGGAATGATGACCGACGATAAGTTTCTCGATAAAGCCAATAAGTTTCACATTATGGAGGCCTGCACCACAGGCGAAGATGCACAGCGTTACTATACCCTCGAAGAGTACCGCCTCGCCACAGAAACCCTGCAGAAAAACAAAGACGGCAAACAGATCATTCTATACACCACCAATCCCATACAGCAGGATGCTTATATCCAGCAGGCACAGGCCAAAGGCTATATCGTGGTGAAGATGGAAACCATCGTCGACGCAGGCTTCCTCAACCAGATGGAGATGAAATGGGAAAACGTGGGCTTTACCCGCGTAGATGCAGATATTACTGATAACCTGATCGACAAACAGGAAGCCGGAGAAAGCGTACTCGGAAAAGAAGAAGAGGAAAAACTCAAAACCCTGTTCAGTAAACCCACACCCGATCTTAATGTAACGGTAGAAGTAAAAGGCCTCAGCACAGATACCCCACCCGTGGTAGCTACAAGGCCGGAATTTATGCGCAGGATGAAAGACATGGCCGCCATGCAGGGCCCGATGGGGGCCTTCTATGCCAACATGCCCGATGAAGTAACACTAACAGTCAACGGAAACCATCCCATTTACAGGAATATACTGGCGCAGGAAGAAACAGGCAAACAGGAAAAGCTGGTACAGAACCTGGCCGATCTCGCACTGCTTTCACAGGGACTGCTCAAAGGCAATAATCTTACCAATTTCATCAATCGCAGCGTTGAACTGATGAGTTAACAGTAATACTCATACTCAACCGCACATAATGATAATATAAAGCCGCCGTTTCATGAAACGGCGGCTTTATTATTCTATGTACACTTTAAGATTACTGCGGAGTGCTCTCCCACCCTCGCAATATCAATAGTTACTTCCCAACCAGCCGCCAAAACCACCGTCACGGCTGTTTACGTACGACCTGTTGTAAGGCACCCTGAAAGTAGAACCGGGGTTAAAATACGCTTCAGATGTTGTAGCAAGATATTCAGCCCTGTTGCGCAATACATACTCAGAACGGGGGTAAGCACTGCGGTTGTAGGCACTGGTATAATAACTGGCTACTGAGCTGTTGTTAAACCCTCCGCTGGTATGGCGGTCGTGAATATAGTGCATCAGTTCGTGGAAGATTACCGGGCCGCCCAAACCAGTATAATACATAAATGCACTCAGGTCGGTAATGTACACCTGCCCACCACTGTAGAAAAGATTCGTCTGTACACCGGGTATAACACCACAGTTGATCGTGGCACCCTTCATACGGTTGATAGTGGTGGTAGTTACACCGGAGGTGTAAACAAAATCGATCTGGCTCTGCATCCTTGCCCTTACATCCGCGGCTACATTACCTACGTAATTGATGTTAAACCCGCGGTAAACGCTAATGGCTTCCGTACGGGGTGCAGAGGCAAAAGCGTTGATAATAGCCTGTCTTTCAGGAGTAAGTGTAATGTGATCTTCCACTTCCTGTTGTGCAGCAACTTCCACCGGGGCTGCTTCAGGAGCAGTCACATCAGATTTACGGCAGGAAGTTACAAAAAGAGTTGCAGTAGCGGCCAGCACAAGGCCGAAACGAAATGTCTGTTTTTTCATAATAGTTGTTTTAATGAAGATTAAGAATACCAGCAGGTGCCTGCTGAATACAGTGCAATACTAAACACTGTTCTTTCAACATCTTTCCCTGCCCAGTACATTTATATCACTGCTCAGTACATATTTTACCGAAAAACAACTGTATAGCCGGAATAGTCTTTTTATTTTGTGTAATATGCAACACGGAAACCGTGAAACATTACATGAGAAAAGGGATAAACTCCGCCAACTCACCCTATACCCCAACCAGCATAAGAAAGCGTTTAACCAAAAGAACAACCATACTATGCTAAGTTTTTCTCACTCCTTCCGTAACCTGCAGCAATACAGGAGCAGGCTGATCAATTTCCTTAATGTATCCGATACCGGCGATATCGTGAACTATCCACCAGCAATAGCAAAAGGATTTTCTGTATTCCTCCGTTTAAATCCGCATCTTTCCTGCCAGGTCATCAATTATACGCCCTGTGTGGATATCTTATTCGATCGCCGGCCGGTAAACGAAGGCGGACTTATTTTAATATTCAAAAACCTGGCATATCATTTTATCAATGGAGTGTACACCTTTAATAACCTCGCCGGTAGTGCACAGATCAGCACTATGTCTAACCGCGAGCAGGTACTTCTGTCTGCCGGTACCAACCTGAGGGCATTAAAAATCTGCATCAGTCAGAACTTTTTTGAATCGCTGCTGCCACATAAAGAGCAGCAGGAACAATTATACCAGTATATCGAAAGCATAGAGAATACGCACGACAGGCATTTTCTCACCGCAGAGCAAAACCGCTGGCTCAACGAGATTACCATGCCCGATGATGGTATTGCCGTAAAAGAATGGTATATAAAAGGCAGGGTGTACCTGCTGCTCGAAGGGTTCATAAGAAATATACTCAACAGGCAGCCTCTTGCACACCTGCATACTGAAGAAAAGCGGCGGCTGCAGCAGGTGTATGATTACCTGAAAGAACATTACCACGAAACCTTTCCCGGTATCAACTGGCTCTGCCGCCATGCCTGCCTGTCGCGTACAAAGCTCGTAACCCGGTTCAGGGAACAGTATGGCCTTACGCCGGGTGCCTTCCACCAGCAGAACCGTATGCAGATCGCGCACGACCTGCTCTCCGCCCGCACCTATACCATATCGGAGATCGCTACCCTGCTCGACTATAAAAACTTCAGCAATTTTACCAATGCATTTAAAAAAGAATTTGGATACCTGCCCAGCTATCTAACTGCTTAATAACGCGCTCACTGTCACTCCCCCACCAGCAGGCGCATCGCTGCCCCTTCCCCGCATTTCTGGTAACGGGCATAGGCCCTTGCAGCGCTGCTGCGTACCAGTGCAGGATTGCCTGTATTGATATATGCTTCCAGCCCGTCGTGCAGGGTATATGCTTCCGGGCTCATCAAACCCGTGCTCCAAACCAGCGGCCTTGCCTTTGTAGCCATAAGCAGCGGCGCAAAATACTTTTTACTGATACAGGCAAGAATGATCGCATCCCTTCGTTTACCATCAGTATTAACAAATGTCGGGGGCAGCGTAAAATCCATCAGGCCGTCGTGCCCTGTATAAGCCAGCAGCCGTGCATTACCATTCAGGCCAATAACCTTCCCCTCAACATGCATGGTGTCTTTCATCATCCCCGCACAGCTTTGTAAAAAATCAACCGTACAGTTCCTTATATACTGCCCATCGTAAGCATCAGCTATAAGATAGTACCCACTGCCCCGGTGGCGGAAAACAAGCCGCTCTATACGGATCGCATCCTTTTTTATTTTTTTAACCAGTACCCAGCCTGCACTCTTCGAAAAAAAAGTTTTTACCCCAAAGCCGCAGCCCCAGTACAGGTTATTAGCAGGGTCCTGCCCGTTACCGATCTTTGGCGGCACAGGCACAATACCCTGGTAACGGTTATCACAAAGCGCTACCAGCACATGAATGCACTTTACCGTACTGTCATAAACATTATGCATAACCCTCGCCGTATCTTTTTGTGCACTTACCCCCGCCAATGCCGGGGTCGGATGGCTTTGGCAGGCCGGGGTCAAAAGAATAAACAGGGCAAATGAGAGTAAACGCATGAACAGGAAGTTTATAGACGACAGCTAAGATAATATCGCATACATTTTCCATAAGTACCCGGGTTCCCTTTTAACATTACTTTACCAGCACCCGCTATACAGCAGCCAACCGCAAACGTTTGCAGTGCCTGCAATTGTGTATTAGCTATATATTACATTGCTTTTGTTATTCAACCCCAACGATTGCCATATGAGTACAGTAAAGCCCCGCCTTAATTTCTGGTCGATCATCAATATGAATGTGGGATTCTTTGGAATACAGTACAGCTTTGGCCTGCAGCAAAGCGCCGTAAACCCGATATACGATTTTCTTGGTGCAAAGCCAGACGAGATACCCTTTCTCAATCTCGCAGGTCCCATGACAGGCCTGATCATTCAACCCATTATCGGCGCCCTGAGCGATAAAACCTGGCACCCCCGTTGGGGCAGGCGCAAGCCTTTTTTCCTTATTGGCGCCGCACTCTGCAGCATCTGTCTTTTTATCTATCCCTTCAGCAGCAGCCTGTGGATGGCTGCCGGATTATTATGGGTACTCGATGCAGCCAATAATACCACGATGGAGCCCTACCGGGCTTTTATTGCCGATAAGCTCCCCGAAGAGCAGATGGCAACCGGCTTTCTCTCACAAAGCTTCTTTACAGGGCTGGGTATTACACTCGCCAACCTCTCACTATACTTTTTCCAGGAACATATCACAGGCGAGCATGGTAAAATACCTTACTGGGTTTTTGCCTCGTTCTTCCTGGGTACCATTTGCTCCATCGGTTCTGTGTACTGGAGCACAAGCAGAACACCCGAGATCCCGCCAACTCAGGAAGAACTCGCAGAGATCAGGCGAAAAAATGAAGGATTACCCCACCCCATCTGGCAATTCTTTCTGTCCATTATTTCAACCATCATCACTTATGCAGTACTGTTGGTATTACTCGTACCGTCTCTCTTTATAAAAGGAATGCTGCGCAAGCTGATCGCCACCACAGAAAAGAACAGGCTTACCCGGCTCTTCTTCGGTCAGAATCTTGAAATAGTTGATGCCATCATCACCATGCCCAGGGTAATGTGGCAGCTTGCACTCGTGTACCTGTTTCAATGGTATGCACTGTTCTGCTACTGGCAAAACGCATCCAAGAGCATCGGCCTCTCCGTCTGGAAAGCCAGCCCTGAAACAAACAGTGCGTTGTACGAAAAAGCAGTAGGCTGGACGGGCCTCGTAAACGGCTGGTATAATATCGTCACCTTTTTATCTGCCTTCAGCCTCGTATGGTTTGCCAGAAAATTCGGGCCTAAATGGGTGCATACAGCCTGTCTTGGCCTTGCGGGAATCGGGCTGCTCATCTTCCCGCATATTGAAAACAAATACCTGCTCTTTGCCCCCATGACAGGCTTTGGTATTGCATGGGCCAGTATGATGGGCATACCCTACCTGCTGGTGGTCAACAAAATACCCAAAGAACGCTATGGCGTTTATATGGGCATCATCAATATGATGATCGTTATACCCATGATCATGCAGAGCCTTTCCTTTGGCGCCATCATGAAGAATTTTCTTCACAACGACCCGCGCCAGGCCATCAGCTTTGCAGGAGTGCTGCTGCTGCTCGCAATGCTTTCAGTTCTGCTGATTAAGACTAAAAAAGACCCGGCCTCAGGTATTAAGATGGCCGGTATGCCCGGCAGTCATTGATCTAATTTATAAAATAATAAAACAGCAGGTTAGTAAAATGAAAATATTATGTATCGGTGAAGCCCTTATTGATATGATCTGTACAGATAAAGGCAGTTCATTGAGCAGGGGTGAAAACTTTCTTAAGAAACCCGGAGGCGCCCCTACCAATGTAGCTGCTGCCATTGCAGCATTGGGCGGCGAAGTAGAACTCGTTACCAAAGTAGGCAATGATCCCTTTGGCAAACACCTCGTAGAAGTCATGGAAGGTTTTGGCGTATCCGCCAAATGGATGTTGCAGGACAACAGGCACTTTACCACTTTTGCCTTCGTATCCCTGATGGAAGACGGTGAAAGAGATTTTGTATTCAACCGGGGTGCCGATGGGCAGCTCAGTGAGGCCGATATAAGTCACATCAACCTTACCGAATTTGCCATCGTCCATTTTGGCTCTGCCACCAGCTTCCTGCCGGGACCTTTGCAAAAAGCATACCTATCACTTTTAGAAAAGGCAAAACAGCATAATCTGTTTATCAGCTTCGACCCCAATTACCGCCACCTGCTCTTCCCCGGTAATACACAAAGCTTTATCGACCAGAGCTGGAACTTTATGCAGCAATGCCATTTCTTTAAGCTCAGCGATGAAGAAGCCATGCTGATTACCGGCGCACCCTCTGTAAACGAAGCAGCAAACCAGTTGCTTGAAAAAACCAGCGCCGTCTTCGCCATTACCATAGGCAAAGAAGGTACATTGCTTGGTCATAACCGTACATTAACTACAGTCCCCAGTATACCCGTAACCCCTGTAGACACTACCGGAGCAGGCGATGCTTTTGTAGGCGCAGTACTATACCAGTTAGCTAATAAAATAACCGGTCAGATCAGCAATATCGATACTAATGGCTGGGCAGCCATTATGGCAAATGCCAATAAAGCAGGCGCCCGTACCTGCGAGTACATGGGGGCAATGGAAGCCTTCACTCATCTCAGCAGCCAGATATTTAATTGATACACATTACGGCATAGTATTAAAAAAAATGACACAGACAGTAAAAATAAATAATAACCCACCCGATAAAAAACTGTTCGATAAGAGACTGGCAGCAGCACTCCCTGTCATTGAAGAGCTCTACCAGGAGATCTACCGGCAGCACCCCGCAGCAGGCGAAATCTTCAACCGCCTGACCGATCTGCTGCTCAACGCCTATCTCAGCCGCAGCGCAGAACTGCACCTCAAAGACAGGATAAAGAAAGAAGCAGGTCACTGGCACCTCAATAATAAAATAGCGGGCATGAGCCTCTATGTCGACCGCTTCTGCGGCAACCTCAATGCACTCCATGATAAACTCGATTATTTCGACCTCCTGGGCATAAATCTTCTTCACCTTATGCCACTCTTTGAAAGCCCCGAAGGAGAAAGCGATGGCGGGTATGCTGTTTCCAACTTCAGGAAGGTAGACGCCCGTTTTGGCACACTTGAAGACCTGCAGGCACTGCAACAGGAAATGAGCAACCGCGATATCTACCTCATGCTCGATATCGTGCTCAATCATACATCACACCACCACGAATGGGCGCGTAAGGCAAAGCAAGGCGAGCGCGAATACCAGGACTATTTTTATATGTACGACGACCGCAGCATGCCAGACAATTTTGAACAGGCCATGCCGGAGATATTCCCCGAAGCGGCACCCGGCAGTTTTACTTTCATACCCGAATGCAATAAATGGGTAATGACCGTGTTTCACAATTACCAGTGGGACCTTAACTATACCAACCCGGCCGTATTCATAGCAATGCTGGATACTATTTTTTTCTATGCCAACCTCGGCGTAGATATTCTCCGTATCGACGCACCCGCATTTATATGGAAGCAGGCAGGTACTACCTGCCAGAACCTCCCGCAGGCACATACCATCCTGCAGCTTATCCGCCAGTGCGTACAGGTAGCCACACCCGGTATGGCCCTGCTTGGAGAAGCCATTGTAGCCCCTGCCGAAGTGATGAACTATTTCGGTAAAGGTACTTTTGCAGCAAAAGAGTGCGACATAGCCTATGGCGCTACCAATATGGCCCTGCAATGGGATGCACTCGCCACCGGCAAAACAAAAGTGATGCTGGAAGCCCAGCACCAAATCCTCAGCAAACCACCGGGCACCACCTGGATCACTTATACGCGCTGTCACGATGATATCGGTCTTGGGTACGACGACTATATGATCGCAGCAGCAGGCTTTGACCCCTACGAGCACCGCAGGTTCCTGAAAGAATACTATTCAGGCACCTACGCCGCTTCACCGGCTACAGGAGCATTGTTCTCAGTTAACCCCAAAACACAGGATGCCCGCATCAGTGGTTCACTCGCCTCGCTGTGCGGCCTCGAAAAAGCCCTGCAGGACGATAACAGCAGCGCTATAGACCAGTCGGTAAAAAAGATATTGCTGATGCAGGCCCAAAGCCTTTTCACAGGTGGTATACCTATGCTCTTTTATGGCGATGAAGTTGGTTATACCAACGATTATTCCTACCTCAATGATCCCGGCAAAAGCTACGACAACCGCTGGATGCACCGTCCCGTAATTGACTGGGCAAAGAACGACAGGATCAATATACCCGGCACAACTGAGCAAAGGATATTCCAGGGCACACAACGGCTAATCCGGTTGCGCAAAAAATGTATTGCCTTTTCAGACTATAATAACCTCACCTGGCTCACACCCTACAATGTGCACGTTGCCAGTTTCATACGCTCACTCTACCAGCAACGCCTCTTCTGCCTGTTTAACTACAGCAGCGAGCCAGCCCCCGTCACCTGGTATGCCTTTAAGGAAAAAGGCAATGCCCCTTCACGCCTCTACGATCACTGGGAAGAACAGTTTTATGAAGTAGGTGAAGACAATACTTACTTTGTTGCAGCACCTTACCAGTTTTACATCTTTGAAGCGATCAACTGACGGCAGGTACGACAGAGCCAACGCCATCAGCCATCATGGTAATTATAAATGATTTAATTTTAAAACAAAAAGCATGTACGCCCGTCGTAAATTATTCCTTCTCGTTATAACCATCAGCATATTGCAATCCGCAAAAGCACAAACACCCAATCCCTGGGTCATCACTGCCGACAAAGTAGAAGCACAGGGCTACTATGGTGTTACCGTTGCCAATGGTATGCTCGGTGTGGTATCAGCCCCCGAACCATTCAGGATAAAAGATGTAGTCCTTGCAGGTGCTTACGACCAGTATGGCCGTGGCCGTGTAAGTAATTTTCTGAAAAGCTTTAACCTCCTGAATATGACGCTCGACATCGACGGCCGCCGCGTGGATGCCCGCAGCGTGCAGAACATGAAGCAGGAACTCAATATGAAAGAAGCCAGCTTTACCACAAGTTTCAGCATAGGCGATAAGGCCACCGTATCTTACACTTACTATGCACTGCGTCAGTTACCATTTACCGTACTGATGGACGTGAGCATCACGGCAAAAAAAGACATCAGCATCAGCAGCGCCAGTGTAATGGAAGCCCCCGACGCCCTGCGCGACGTACAGAATTACTATAACGAGATCGACCGGCCGCACGTGGTGCTCAGCCTGCTTACCTCCTCCGCTAAAAGCCCAACGGGAAAGCTGCTCATGTGTGCCTCCAATACCTTCTTATTTAACGAACCACATGGCAAAGAACCACGCGTCATACACGAAATGTGGGATAACAACATGCACCTGATGAAGTTTTCAGGAACGGTAAAGGCCGGCGAAACCTACCGCTTCTCCATGGCCGGCTCATCAATCACTTCTGCCCACCACGATGATCCGCTCAACGAAGCAGAACGCCTTACCATCTTCGCACGTCTCGAAGGCCGCGACCGTTTATTACAGTTTCATAAAAAAGCATGGGAAGAGCTTTGGAAAAGCGATATCATAATTGAAGGCGATCCGCAAAGCCAGCAGGATGTACACAGTATGCTGTATCACCTCTATTCCTTTTCGAGAGAAGGTACCGCCTTCTCCCCCTCCCCCATGGGATTGAGCGGGCTGGGGTATAACGGCCATGTATTCTGGGATACCGAACTGTGGATGTTCCCTTCCGTACTCGTACTGCACCCCGGGATAGCAAAGAGCATGGTGGAATACCGCTTCCAGCGCCTTGCAGCAGCAAAAAGAAATGCCTTCAGCAAAGGCTATAAAGGCGCCATGTATCCATGGGAGAGCGCCGAAACAGGCGTGGAAGAAACACCCGTATGGGCACTGAGCGGTCCGTTTGAACACCACATTACTGCCTGCGTAGGTATTGCTGCCTGGAACTACTATTGTGTTACCCAGGACAAGAACTGGCTCCGCGAAAAAGGCTGGCCAGTCCTTTCTGCTACGGCAGACTTCTGGGCCTCACGGGTAGAACGCAACGGACCCGGGCAATATGATATAAAAAACGTAGTGGCCGCCGACGAATGGGCAGAAAACGTAGACAACAATGCGTTTACCAATGCAGCAGCTAAATCGGTATTAAAGAGCGCTACCGAAGCAGCAAAAGTATTGGGCATACCTGCCAACGCCGACTGGATGCTGGTGGCGAACAACATTCCCATCCTTAAATTTCCCGACGGCACCACAAAAGAACACGCCACCTATAAAGGCGAAGGCATCAAGCAGGCCGACGTAAACCTGCTCAGCTACCCGCTCAGAGAGTTTACCGATCCTGCACAGGTAAAAAAAGATCTAACTTATTACGAATCCCGTATACCCGATGAAGGCACACCCGCCATGACACAGGCCATCTTCAGTCTGCTCTATGCACGCCTTGGCGACGGGGAAAAAGCATATCACTGGTTCAGGGAAGCCTATCTGCCCAACCTCAATCCCCCCTTCCGTGTAATAGCAGAAACCAGGGGCGGCACCAATCCCTACTTTGCTACAGGTGCAGGTGGTATCGTACAGAGCCTGTTAATGGGCTTTGGCGGACTTGAAATCACACCCGAAGGCATTAAACAGATCAAAACAGCACTTCCGAAAAACTGGAAAAGCCTTACCATTACAGGCGTAGGACCCGATAAGAAAACATTCACAGTTAAATAGCACCAGTACTAAGCAAAGCAGTACAACAGATGACTAAAGCGATCATATTCGACATGGATGGTACCATGATCGATAACATGAATTACCATCTTACAGCATGGGAACAAATGATGCACGAGCTCAATCACCCGCTGAGAGGTAAACCACTCTTCAGCCAGCTATATGGCAGCAACAGGGGGGTGATCGAACGCATATTCGGCGAAGGCCATTTCGATACCGCAGCCATACAGCAACTGTCCGACCGAAAGGAAGAGATCTACCGCAATCTCTACCATCCGCACATACAGCTTATGCCCGGCCTCGCTGCATTTCTCGAACAGCAATACCAGCGCGGCACACCAATGGCGCTTGGCACAGCCTCCAACAGGCCCAATATCGATTTTACCATGGAAACCCTTGGCATAAGGCATTATTTTAAAACAATCGTCAGTGCCGACGATGTGGCCAAAGGCAAGCCCGATCCCGAAGTCTATCTCAAAGCAGCAGCACAGATGGGTATTGTTCCCGGCGAATGCCTCGTTTTTGAAGACGTACCCAAAGGCGTGGAAGCTGCTGCCAATGCAGGCATGAAAGCCATCGTGATCACCAGCACCCACAGCCCCGAAGAATTTTTGGCTTATCAAAATGTTATTACCTTTATTGAAGATTATAACGGCTTTAACATAGACAACTACTGACATGAGAAAATTTTTGGGCGCTGCTTTACTACTGGCATTGGGTTTTACAGCTTGTAAGCCACAAGGCGATTACAAAAAAATATTCAGCAACCCCATCCTTTACTGTAAAACAGTAAAAAAGCTGAATGATGTGGTGATGCAGAACAATTTTCCCCCCATCATTGCTTCAAGAAATTATGCATACGCCTGTATTGCAGCGTATGAGTGCGTAGCCGCAGGAGACAGCAATTTTGTAAGCCTTGCCGGCCAGATCAAACACCTGCCGCCTATGCCCAAACCCACGGCAGGCAAAGAGATCAATTTCGATCTTGCCTCGCTTTTTGCTTTTATCAAAATAGGCAATGCCGTTACCTTTCCCGAGGGCAGCATGATGGAGTACTACGATGAAATAAAGAATATGGCAGACAGTGCAGGCATGCCTTCAGAAGTGCTTAAGAATACCATTACCTTTTCAGATTCCATTACAGCCGCTATCATGCGCTGGAGCAAGCAAGACAATTATGCACAGACACGCTCTGCCGAAAAATATACTGTCATCAATATACCCGGCCGCTGGATGCCTACCCCTCCGGCCTATGCATCAGCACTCGAACCGCACTGGAACGAAATCCGTCCCTTTGTAATGGACTCAGCCAGGCAGTTTCAGCCTCCGGCACCTCCCGATTTTAACGTAACCGATAAGAACAGTAAATATTACCAGGAAATGATGGCGGTCAAAAATGCCGGCGACAGTCTTACCGACGAGCAGAAGCACATAGCCGAGTTCTGGGACGACCTCAGCACCAAACTCAATGTAGCAGGCCATGTACAGTTTATGACTAAGAAATTTTCCCCCCCCGGTCACTGGATGAACATCGTAGGCATCGCATCAGAAAAAGCAAAAGCCAGTTTCAGCACTACAGTATCGGCTTATGCAATAACAGCCATTGCCATATTCGACGCTTTTATACAATGCTGGGATGTTAAATTCAAATACAATACCGTACGGCCCGAAACCGTCATCAATAAATATGTAGATGAGAACTGGCGCCCCTTCCTGCAAACACCACCCTTCCCCGAATATACCTGTGGGCACAGTACCGTATCCTCGGCAGCAGCCGAAGCCCTGACAGGTATATATGGCGATAACTTTGCCTATACCGATAGCTCAGAAATGGAGTTTGGCATCAAAAACAGGTCATTTACCTCTTTCCGCCAGGCCGCACAGGAAAACAACTGGGCAAGATTTTACGGGGGTATTCACTTTCACAATTCCTGCATTGTTAGCACAGAACAGGGGCAAAAACTCGGCAACCTTATTATACAACGTTTGAAAATGCGAAAAAAACCATAATTTTAAGTATTGAAAAAAATAGCCATTATACTGCTGCTGGGCATCTTTATGGTCAACTCCATAGGCTACCGCTTTATTATGAGCTATTTCGGGCAAAAGGCTAACACGAATATGATTGCCAAACTGGACAATCATCAATACAACGAACACGAACTTATCGAAATCAAAGTTCCGCTCAACCTTCCTTACTTTATCAACTGGGAAAATTTCGAACGCTGCGATGGCCAGGTAGAATTCAATGGTACTACCTATAACTATGTAGCACGTAAATATTCCAACAACGAAATGATCTATCGCTGCATACCCAACCGCGAACACGATCATATCAATACCGCAAAAAAAGCGATCGATAACCTCGTATTCAGCGATACCAAAGATGCTAAAGAAAAGAAGCCCGCTTCTCCCTTAAGTAATTATTTCAAAACACTTTCCGAATACGACGACAATATACAGCAGTACAGCAGCAACCTGCTTCACCTGGCAGTACGTCAGCAATATCCTGTACAGGCAACTGCCCTGTACCATACCATAGCAGAACAACAAACACCACCTCCCGATCAGCCTGTTTTCCGGGCCTGATTCATTTCCTTTACAGGTACACTACGTTAGAACCCAGTAGTACACAACCGTTCAGTATTACCAGGTTACCAGGCCACTACACATACTATGCTGCATCCTTCCGGTAACAGGATGGCAATTCCCTTTACAGGCAGAGGCAGCAGCAATTATTTCCCGTATATCATTCAACCGTAATCAGTCTGTACGACTAATACTCACTATTCAACCATAAACAATGAAATCGATCTTAATATCTATGGGCATACTGCTATTCGCCGTTGCCAGAATTAACGGACAAGGCTGCGTAGCCATTCGTGGAGGAGGAAATATGTGCACCATGATGCAGCACGAAGGCACAGAAAAAAGTAATATAAAAAGCTGGAGCCTGAGCATCAACAACCGTTACTTCCGCTCTTTCCGGCATTTTGTAGGTACAGAAGAACAAAAACAGCGTATCGAACAGGGCACCCAGGTAATCAACCATACCTTTAGTACAGATATTACGCTTGCCCATACGCTTAATGCCCGCTGGTCAGTAGCCTTTAATCTCCCCGTTATTTCCAACCAGCGTTCATCCCTGTACGAACACACCACTAAAAAAAGATACAGTACTTCTTCCTTCGGCATTGGCGATGCACGCATCGCCGCTTACCGCTGGCTCACAAACCCTGCAAAGAACAGCCCCTTCCGGCTCCAGGCAGGTTTAGGTATCAAACTGCCTACCGGCGACTACCGCTACCAGGATAAATTCCACAATACCGATACAACCACTATCCTTGGCCCGGTAGATCAATCCATCCAGCTTGGCGATGGCGGTACCGGTTTTACAGGCGAAATCAATGCCTACTACAATGTCAATAAACATTTCGATATCTATACCGCAGCATACTACCTGCTCAGCCCGAGAGAACAGAACGGCGTTTCCACAGCACGCGGCCGCACACCCGCAGCCAATGCTGTTGCAAACGGAAGCGATGTAATGAGCGTACCCGATCAGTATATGCTGCGGATAGGCATAAACTATACCGTAAAGCAATTTATTTTTTCCGCCGGGTTTCGCCACGAATGTCTCCCCGCACGAGACCTGGCAGGAGGCAGTAACGGGTTCCGCAGGCCCGGCTATATACTTTCAGCAGAGCCCGGTGTAGCCTGGAGCGGAAAAAACATTACACTGTACACCGCGGTACCGGTAGCGCTCAAACGCAACCGTACCCAGAGTGTACCCGATAAGATACGCTCACAACTCACAGGGACATACGTAAAAGGCGATGCAGCTTTTTCAGATTATGCTATAAACGTGGGTATGCAGGTGCACTTTTGATGCAATAGTCAGTCATAAATATAACACCCTGGTTGTCTTTGGATGTGATGTACTTGGGCACCAGGGTTGTTTTTTGCCCCATGCATTTTACTGCGGGTCCATTTGCCTTACAAGACGCCCCATACGCGCATTCCCCCGTATCATCTGTATCGATTCTTTCAAACCCGGGTAAGCCACTCCCTTTTTATGCTGGTCAACACTCACCTCATAAAGCAGGCGCCAATGCCGTATAATTTCTTTCCAGGCAAACCAGATCGATTGTGAAGGATCATAAATATGTGTAGGCTCACTACCCGATCCGTTGAGCTCAATGACCGCAAAATCTTTACCGCGTTCCAGTGTATCCCAGTCTTTGAAACGGATATCCATTCTTCCAAAGTAAAACCCTTTAAAGCCGGAGCAAACACTATCGATCATCGCTGTAAGCCCTGGTGTAATACGGTAAGAAGCATTTGTAAACAAAGCACCCCTGGCATGATTGCCCACCGCTATAATACAATGCTCTTTACCCATAGGCAACACTTCCGACAGCGCTTCCTGCCCCAGTATCTTTTCAAGAGCAGGCAATTGCAAAAAATAACGCGGCACAGCGGATAGCAATTCGCGAACAGTTGCACACCCGTTACCCTTAACCGTTATAAACCCCTTTTGCACAATACCCGTAATCATTCCCTTTTCAGCACCAGGGAGCTTTACATAAAAAATACCCGCCTCTTCAGGAAGGTCTACTAACCGCTGAACGATATAAGGAAACCGGCATTGTTCGTGGTATTTTCTGAACGAAGCAACATCAGGTATGACCGATACCCCACTACCCTTTGAGCCAATATCAGGTTTAGCAATAAAAGGAAAAGAAAATTTTTCAAGCACCGCACCACTTACATCTTCAAAAGATGCAGAAAAATCAATACCCAGCGTTTCAGGAAAAAAACCATCAGGCGCATGGCAGTGTATACGCCACTTCGATTCCATCATCAGGCCACCATTTTCAATCCCCGGGTTTGCCGCTGTAAAAAAGAAATAATGTTTTGCCCGCAGGCAGAGATAAAGCAGGTAAGGCATTACCGGCAGGTAAATAATTGCACTATTCCAGTACTCCCAATGCCTCAATTTTATTGCCCGCCTTCGCAAATGCAGGCGTATTCCCGCAACTAATTGCAGGCTTTGCTGCCATACAGCTTTTAGTGCATCCGCCGGTGCCGGTTTCGTAATATTCAAAAATCGTATCATTATTATCCTGGTATATAGTAGAAATGCTGAGTGTCTTTACCAGCCCGTGCCGGTTCATTACAAATCCGATGTGAGGATCCTGGTGAGAATTAAGAAAAGCACGCAAGGATGCTGCATCGACAACAGGTCGCGTAGCCAGCCACGCAGCAAACCACTGCTCACGTAAACATTTTTCCCCTTCGGTGTATAAAGTGGAAGAAGACCAGATATGTGCATCATTTTTATCCCTGGTGGTGATATATTTCTGCTGGCCATCCCATAGCAGTTCATACAACAAACCCTCCTGCCAGAGTACAAGAGTAAAAGGTTCCGTATTCACCAGGTCAATGCACTGGTAAGACGCAAGCGGATCAGCGCTGTTGAGCAATTCCTTTACGATCAATCCCCTGCTGCACCGGTAAGAAGCCTGCCGCTCATGTTTGATCCTCCCACCATTGAGCAGTATAAGTATATGCCCTTTTTCATGCGCCCCTATCCATGTACCTCCCCCGGCAGGATCAACCGGGCAGAGCACATCACCGGTAATACCTTTATGTACCATTGGCGTTAATGCTTTTTCCCTCGCCGGGCTTTCATCCCGGTTAGACGATAAAAGCACACCATCCTGCAGAGGTATGAAGATTACTGTACACATACCTGTGATTGTTTGTATTGTATCGTAGCAGCCGCCACGCCAAAGTTCTCATCAACAAGATCGAGCCCAAGCTCACGCAGGGCTACACGTATCATTGCCATGTGGTGAACAGCATGCTCCGCATTATACACAAGTTCGCGGAAGTACCCCGTAAGCATTGAAGACGATTGGCCGTTACTGCCCGGTTCCGTCAGCAATAACGGTTTGTCGTCACGAACAATCTCTGCACATAAACTATCCATTACCCCCCGGGCAAAGTCACGTTCCGTTTCAATACGCCGGTCCCGCTTACGATCATCATAGTTAACCACCCCCGTATCATACCCATTGCGCAGGCACTGTATCAGTTCGAGTATATGCCGTACATGCTGTCCTATTGTAGAACCACCCAGCATAACAGAAGGGAACGTATATGCCGTATCAGTAACCCGGCTTAACAATATCTGTAACCGAACAAGTTGTTCCTGTAACGATTGGTTGATCATCTTCGAAAAATTATTTATAGTAAACAGGTTAATATATTGGTAAACAGAGCTCCGCAATAAAAACATACGTAAGCACATAAAAAAGAGTTTAAATGAGCATCAGCTCAGAAGCTGAACACCAGCTCAGGCGCAAGCACAAATTCTCTCGTAAGACCATCGGGGCGTATATCTCTTACCACCAGCGGCACACCCGCGCTCAGCCCAAGCTGTAAGCGCTCATTCAGTTTCCACCGCGCATTCCCGGTAATATTAAGCGTAAGTCCATCAGAGCCCTTTATTGATACAGGAAGGTTACTGATATTAGCATCTGTGTACCTGTCCTCACCCAAATGATAGATACCCAGTAAACCAGTGCTGAAACCAAAACGCCTGCCTGCACTTCCGGTATACGCCGCACGCAGCAATACATCCCCCCTTCTGTCAAAGTCCTTGGTAGGCGAATATGCCAGTGCCTTTGCCGAAGGCCAGGAACCCGGTAGAAATTGGTTGTCATTACTGCCGCTCAGTGGTTGCTGCCATCCTGCCGCAAACTGCCAGTGCATATTCGATACAGATATACCCGCAATAAGGTCAACCGTACCAAGGCTGCTTTGGTATTGCATGGGCAGAGAGCGGCCATCCGATTTAAGATTACCCCCATTCAGCGGCAACTTGGCACCAAGCGTAAACGAGGCAGACCATACTTTCACCGGTAAGTGGTAAGTGCCCGATAAGAACACATCGCCCGCACCCCCGGCATTACCCAACGGCCCATTGGCATAATTACCCGTAAGACGGCCCTGCACAGACCAGCGCGCCGACAGCATATTATCATATTGCAAACCAGGCGTAAATACTGCAACGCCATCATCACCCGTACCCGCAGACAGCAACAGGCTAAGCTGCTGATGCATTTTCTTGGCAGGAAGTTCAGGATGCGTACCCAGTGAGCCGATAGTACAAAAACCTGCATCGCTGCAACCCTGTGCATTTGTATAACCTGGTACCATCGCCGCTAATACAGCGATAGAAATAATATATAACGTCTTTATCATACTGCATTTATTTTTAAGCATATCATATTACCTTTTTAATAATTGCTTCCGGTAGGCAATAAGCTGATGCCGGTACAGGAATAAAAGAATACAGCACGATACAAAAACAAGCAATGCATATATAAAGAGCTGCCCTCCATCACCCTGTACTTCTATACCGAGGATACCGATATGAGTAGCCAGGGCGCCCCCCATAATACCAATACCCATAAGGGCGCCAAACGCTGTAAAAGAAGGTATAAGCAACAATACAGAGGCAATAAGTTCCGCCACACCCGTAGCAATCCGCCCCCAGGGCTCAATACCCACTTTAGTAAAAATGTAGACAGACTCCGGCGCCCCGGTAAACTTAAAGTATAACGTTTGCAGCATAATAGCAGCAGCGAGTAAACGCAATATCCAGGAAATAATATTCTTTATATTCATAATGATTTATTTGAAGATGGTACCCCAGTTAATATCAGCTTTGGCTTTAAGATTTGATTCATCTTTGTTCCATTTTGTAAGTGTATTATTAAAGAAACTGTGGTAGAACAGGTACAGCTTCCCATTGAGTATCTTAAAAGTTTCAGGATCAACACTTACCTTCTCACCCGAAGCACCCATAGCATATGCACACCATCCCCCGTATTGAGGTTCATATTCTTTCGGGTTACGAACAAACAAGTTTTTATTTGCAATAGAAGAAAAGTAATACACAACACCATCATAACTTGCAGCCATTGCTTTATCCCCCTTCACCGCCTTACCTGTGGTAAAATAAGCTACAGGATCATAGCCTTCAATGGCAACTGTCTTGGAAAGATTAAAATGTTTACTGCGTAATGCACTTTGTGCTGTTAATGTAATGCCCGAAACAGTAAGCAGGCAGGTGAGTAAAAAAAGTTTCATTTTGTTTTTTGTTTTAATATTAGGCAAGGGCAATACAGTAGCATACGGGCCTTTCCCCGTAGATGCAATAAGCCACCATGTTTATTTTTTTTGAATACCAGGGTGCAGTAAACCCCTCGCAGCCTCATCTACGGCAAAAGAGATGAGAAGGTTTTTAGAAACGCTCATTATTTTTCCGTAAAGCTTATACTGCATGATAGCCCAATAGCAATAATTACTCAATAACACTCTACTCGCATATACTGTTTTGGTATTGCTTGTGGCTCCATTACCATTTTATCCAAAATAACAGGCGCTAAGGTTAAAAACGCAGCAATAAGTTAATCCAAAAAGCCCGGGTATGATAATAGTAAGTCAGGGGAAGGCCGCGGGCAGGTTTAATGCCGCATTAGATAAAGCCAGGGTAAATCTTAATTCTATACGGTTAGAAAATAATACCACGTTTCAAAACCGGGCTACAGAAAGCACAATAGACGATTACTTAAGATTTCCCCACCGGAACTAACCCGGAAGCAATGTCAGGCTTTTCATCCAACGTGACAATCCAGTCGCTTTTAAATACTCTGACAAATCATGGAGTACCAATCGATGATCCGATAAACACCAATGCAGACATGACAATCCAGGTTATTGAAAAGCCAGTAAGGATAACCCGCTACCATTCGTAGCGGAAGCAAAAAACTATTTAATAGCCCGGGCCATTATCTTTACAAGCATTCGGCCAATACTAAGTAATGGTCATTTATACCACCGCCAGTTCAGATAGAGACCTCACAGGTATCCTGGAATTACAGAAAAAAGAACCTGCCCGCACATCTGCCTCAGGAAGAAATCGACAGCCAGGGGTTTGTAACCGTAAACCATAGCCCCGGCGAACTTCAGCAGCTCCATGCCATTGAGCCAAGCCTCATCGTTAAAGACGGAGATAAAATTGTTCCCTTAATGCCCACCAGCGCGTTGGGTTCAGGTCCATACATACTTATGCAGTACCAGGTGGCGATGAGTGGGATATTGTGCTTTGGCCCTGGTAAACAATGTGATCGATAAAAACGGGGATCATGATATAATATTGTTAAAAGCCAATACCGGCACGATCCCCGGAACCTCATAGGTTCGTACTACCCCCGTATTTAAACTGTCCTGCTATTCATGTACACACAGTACCGGTAACCACGTATGATAAATCAGTGCCTGGGTATGGCTCTTTTTAAAGATCTTTTCTATCAGGCTATGTCTTTTAGGAACGACAATGACTAAATCCAGTTTCTGTATTCCGGCAAATTCATTAAGCGCCGTAGTAAGATCCTCGCTTTCGAGCTGGTGATATTCCGGCCTGAGCCCTATAAGCAGTTCGTTAAGCACAAAACTTTCAAAAGGGGTGTCCGGCTTAAAATGCCTGTTTTCCCAGTCTACATTAATTACATGCAATTCAGCGCCAAAGTCCTCTATCAGCTTCCTTATCTTTCCTATGGGCGTAGCTGCGCTCACATCTCTGTAATCTGTTGCCATGCCCACCTTTTTTAAAGGCTTGAATATAGCTTCCTTTGGTACTACCAATACAGGGTAACTCAGCAGTTCTATTGCTTTAAGAGTATTACTGCCAAGGATAAAACGCGTCAATGCATCTTTACCGGTAATACCCATTACCACAAGGTCGGCATTGGTTTCCCTGCACAACCCTTCCAGCCCCGTTTGCAGCCCCGATTCTTCTGTTTTTATATACATATTGATATTTCTGCGCAGTTGGGGCTGCAGGCGTTTACGCAGACTATCCAGTTCCTCCTCTGCTGCATTTTTCATTTCGGCAAGCGAAACAAGAGGATATACATTTTCTGTCAGGGGTACCGGCAACTGGAAGCTATGGTAAAGCCAAAGATCAGCACCACAATATTCGGCCAGGTTGGCGGCGTACAGGGCAGCATTTTCCGACACAACCGAAAAGTCAACCGGCACTATTACATTTTTCATATTGACCATTTAGGATGTAAACCTACACATGCCACCGGGCCGGAAAAATGATTTCCCTCATGCCCCGGTATGACAGTAAGGAGCATAAAAAACCACATCCCGGAAGATGTGGTTGATATTAAAATACTTATTGTAATGTTATACGCGGAAGTGAGCAAATGCCTTGTTGGCATCAGCCATACGGTGAACGTCTTCTTTCTTTTTGAAAGCAGCACCTTCACCTTTACTTGCAGCAATGATCTCGTTAGCCAGCTTCTCAGCCATACTGCGACCATTTCTTTCGCGGCTGTAACGAACCAGCCATTTGATGCTCAGGGAGATTTTCCTGTCTGCACGAACCTCAGAAGGAATCTGGAAAGTGGCACCACCAATACGGCGGCTCCTCACTTCTACAGAAGGCGTTACATTCGCCAGTGCTTTCCTCCAGATTTCATATCCGTTTTCACCCGTCTGTTTAGCTATCCTGTCAATCGCATCATAGAAAATGGTAAAAGCACCACTTTTCTTTCCTTCCCACATGATGTTATTTACAAAACGGGTAACTAATTTATCGTTGAACCTCGGATCGGGTGCTAACGGAAGTTTCTTGGCTTGAGCTTTCCTCATTGGAAAATATATTTATGAATTACTGTTCTGGTTATTTTTTAGCTTTTTCTTTCTTGGTACCGTATTTACTGCGGCTTTGCTTACGGTCTTTTACACCCGCAGTATCAAGGCTGCCACGTACAATATGATAACGTACACCTGGTAAATCTTTTACCCTGCCGCCACGAATCAGTACGATACTGTGTTCCTGCAGGTTATGGCCTTCACCGGGAATATAAGCGATCACTTCAATTTTATTGGTCAAACGAACCTTGGCCACCTTACGCAGAGCTGAGTTAGGTTTTTTAGGTGTGGTAGTGTATACACGGGTGCAAACGCCACGACGTTGAGGACACTGGTCCAACGCCCTTGACTTGCTTTTCGCTTTGATAATTTCTCTTCCTTTTCTTACTAATTGTTGAATAGTAGGCATTACAAACCTTTTATTTTTTGGACGGCAAAGGTAAGGGAACGCTTTGAAATGGAAAAATTAATACCTGAAAAATTTCAGAAAAGCCCCAAATAAGGCCGTAAAATGTGGATATCTCCCCCTGCAACCCTTCCCTAAAAGCTATATGCCGTTCCCGGCACTTTATTTTTGCCCGGCAGTAAACATTTACCCCCGCAAAGTACTCTATAGAATAAAGGTAGTTTTTTCGGAACAGTTTTTGGTAACATCCAACTATCCAAGACATGCCCATGCCCCCTTCCCCATATTATAAAAATAATAAGTACAGAATACTTTTCTTCCTCGGCGCCCTGTTATCCGCTTTTACAGTTATGGCTCAACCCGTAGCCGACTTCAGCGCCACCCCCCTCACCGGCTGCGCGCCGCTCGCCGTCAGCTTCAGGGATCAGTCTGCCGGCTCTCCGGTCAACTGGCAATGGGACCTTGGTAATGGCACGCTTTCTACCCAGCAGCACCCCACCACTACCTACTTCAATCCCGGCGTATACACCGTCACCCTTACCGTTTCCAATGCTTCAGGCAGCAATACCCTTACCCGCACACAATACATTGTAGTAGCAGACAGGCCCTCCGTTAATTTTACGGCGTCGGATTCTGCAGGGTGCTTCCCCCTCAGGGTGAGCTTTACAGATCTTTCCACACCCGGCACAGGATCAATCACCAGCCAGGAATGGGACTTTGGCGATGGTGGCCTGGGAACGGGCCCTGCCCCCTTTCACGTTTACACTGCCACAGGCAATTATACGGTTACGCTTAAGGTAACCAACAGCAGCGGTTGTGTAAGGGTATTCAGTAAACCGCTTTATATCCGCGTGTCAAATGGTGTTACCGTCAATTTCACCAATCCCGCACCCCTCAACTGTCACCCGCCGGAAACCATTGCCTTTACCAACCAGTCCACCGGGCCGGGTACCCTTACCCACCAGTGGTTCTTTGGCGACGGGGGAGGCAGCACTACCACCAGCCCTAACCACACTTATACAGCAGGAGGAAGTTATACCGTTACCCTCATTACCCAGAGCAGCCTGGGTTGCGTAGACACGCTTGTAAGACCCGCAGCCGTGGTGATCCGCGACGTACAATCGCAGATCACCGGGCCCGACAGCGTATGCGTAAACAGCCCCGCCAGTTTTATCAACAGCTCTAATCCGGCTCCCGCAACCTCTGCCTGGGATTTTGGCGATGCCACCAGCTCAGCACAAACCAACCCGGTAAAGACCTGGACAACGCCGGGCAATTATACCGTTTCACTGGTAAACGATTATGGTACCTGTACCGACGCCGTCACCAGGACAGTACGGGTGATTGCACTGCCCACCGCCAACTTTACCGCTAATGATTCTACCAATTGCAGCGCACCCTTTACCGTAAACTTCCGGGATTTATCCGGCGGAGCTACCGGCTGGCAGTGGAATTTTGGCGACGGTAATACCTCTGCACTGCAAAACCCATCACATACCTATACTGCAGAGGGCCAGTATAATGTCACACTCGTCATCACCAATATCAGCGGATGCCGGGATTCGATCACTAAAACAAACTACGTCCGCATCATCCGGCCAACCGTTGGCATCAACGGCGCCCCGGTAGAAGGCTGTATACCCTTTACCTTTTCACCCACACCCAATGTTACTGCAATTGATGGAGTAGCCACTTATCTCTGGGATTTTGGAGACGGTACCACTTCCACCCTGCAAAACCCAACTCATGTATATAATACACAGGGCACGTATACAGTTAAATTATTTATAACTACAGTCGATGGCTGTATCGATTCAGCCGTGGTTGTTAACGGGGTAAGAGTGGGTAGCCTGCCCGTTGCCGATTTTACGGCTACGCCTACCACACAATGTGCCGGCCAGGATATACAGTTTACCGATCTTTCCATACCAGCCGACAGGTGGCTCTGGGATTTTGGTAATGGCACCGGGGCAACGGCGCAGAATCCCGTATATGCTTATCCCGACACAGGAACATTTAATATATCGCTTACTGTATGGAACAATGGCTGCAGCACAAGGATCACTAAGAACAATTTTATCACTACCCTGCCTCCCGTTGCTCGCTACACCACCACGTTTAACTGTAACAATAAAAGACAGGTGGTGTTTACCGACCTCTCCATATTACCGCAAAGCTGGCAATGGGATTTTGGAGACGGCAATACATCCAATCAGCAGAATCCCACCCATACTTATGCCAGTTTCGGCATTTACACGGTAACCCTTACCGTTACCAACGGAACCTGCAGTAATACCACGGTACAGAGTATCGTTCTGGTTAATGCACCGGCCGACTTTCAACTGGTAACCAATCCCGTATGCGTCAATGCACAGGCTGTTGTTTTTGCCACGGGCCTAAACCCCGCCGATGTATCTGCCTATAACTGGGATATGGGCGATGGAACTCTCTACTCGGGTAATCCCGCCGGACATTTTTATACCACCCCCGGCACTTATTCCATCAAACTTCTGGTGACAGATATTCGCGGATGCCGCGACAGCATAATAAAACCTAATGTCATAAGGGTATGGGGGCCGGTGGCTAATATCAACGCGGCGCCGTTAACAGGGTGCCGTGGTGTTACAGTCAACTTTACCGATCTCACCACCACCGACGGTACACACCCCATCACCAACTGGCAATGGACCTATGGCGATGGCATCGTGGAAAACAGCACCACACCACCCTTCAGCCACACTTACGATACATCCGGAAACTTTATACCCAAACTGAAAGTTACAGACAGCTATGGCTGTTCAGACAGCGCCTTCCTCCCTGCGCCATTGTTTATTACCGATCCAAAAGCAGGGTTTACCTCAACTGATACCTTAACCTGCATAGGCAGACCTGTTAACTTTCTCAATAGCTCTGCCGGTGTAAATCTTACGTATAACTGGGATTTTGGCAATACACTTAGCTCCACTGCCGCCAACCCGGGTACTACTTACCCCGCCGACGGTGATTATCCTGTACAGCTTGTGGTAACCGACGTAAATGGTTGCCGCGATACCTTACTGCGCAACAACTATATTAAAATAAGAACCGCTGTAGCCTCCTTCAACGTCAGCGATTCCAACAGCTCCTGCGCGCCCTTTGAAGTAACTTTTACCAATACGGCGCTCAATGCCACCAACCTGAGCTGGGACTTTGGCGATGGCACCACTTCGCCCCTGCCCGATCCTGTACATTATTTCAATACCCCCGGCAGCTATATAGTAAAACTATATGCATTAGGCCCCGGTGGTTGTCTTGACTCCGCCACACGTACCATAAATCTTTATCCATCAACAGCCACTATCACTTACAGTCCGCTGTCAGGATGTGCACCCCTGCCCGTCAATTTCCATGTGTCCACACCCGGGCCGGTAACTTATCTGTGGGATTTCAGCGATGGCAGTACCCTCGCCAGCAGCGATTCAAACCTGGTATATAACTACCTCCTGCCCGGCAACTTTTTACCCAAGGTGATCCTCGAAGACGAAACAGGCTGCCTGATACCCGTTACAGGTGCAGATACGATCAGGGTCACGCGCAGCATCGTCAGGTTTGGACAAAGCGATTCGCTGTTCTGTAATGGCGGTCTCGTTACTTTCAGCGACTCTACTTTCAGTAACGGTACCATCAGTGGTTATCTCTGGAATTTTGGAGATGGCGGATCATCCACCCAGCAACATCCGCAACACCAGTACAATACCCCGGGCCTGTACGATGTGCAATTGATTGTAAATACGGCCAACGGGTGCAGTGATACACTCACAAAGAACAGGCTCATCAAAGTAGCTACAACGCCGGATATAGATATCAATGGCGATTCAACGGCCTGCGTACCTGCCAGCTTCCTGCTGCGCGGTGTATTATTACAGGCCGATACCTCAGCCCTCAACTGGCAATGGGATTTTGGTAATGGCAATACGGCAAACAACCCAACCCCGGCAGCCCAGCTCTATACTACCCCGGGCAATTATACTGTACGGTTGATCGCCACCAACAGCAGTGGATGTGCCGATACTACTTATCAGGGAATGACCGTATATGCCCTTCCCGTGGTAGATGCAGGGCCCGACCGGACGGTCAATATCGGCTTCCCGGTAACCCTTTCCACCACCGGCAGCCCGGTAACGGGTTACCTCTGGTCACCATCCACCGGCCTGGATTGCAGCACCTGCCCCACGCCAGTGGCCACACCCCGCAATACCATTACTTACAGGGTGCAGGTAACCGACGCCAATGGGTGCAGGAACAGCGATGAGGTTACCATTCTTGTAACCTGTAACGGCGCTAATGTATTTATTCCCAATACCTTTTCGCCCAATAACGACGGCAGCAACGACGTTTTCTATCCAAGGGGAACAGGGCTCTTCCGGGTACAGCGTATGTCCATCTTCAATCGTTGGGGAGAGCTGATTTTTCAGCGTACCAATTTTGCACCCAACGATGCCAATGCAGGTTGGAATGGCCGGGTAAACGGTAAGCCCGCTATTACCGACGTGTACACCTATATCATAGAGATCGTATGTAATAACAGCGAAGTTTTACCCTTTAAAGGAAATATTTCACTCATTCAATAATATTTATGGAAAGAAGACGTTTACAAAAAGAGCCTGGTCACAAGAAAAAAACGCCGGAATCCAATATGATGAAAAAAGGTCTGCGCACCATAAAGTGTACCCTGTTTGCTGTAATGTTGGCACTCGGTACCCTGACTGCTGCAGCGCAGGACATACATTTCTCCCAGTTTTTCGAAACGCCGCTTCTCCGAAATCCGGCACTGGCAGGAATATTCACCGGCGATATCCGACTCCAGGCAGTTTACCGCACACAATGGAACAGCGTTACAGTTCCTTACCAGACAGGTTCTTTAAATGGCGAGTACAAGCTGCCTGTAGGCAAAGGCAACGACTTTTTAACCGTTGGCGGCCAGTTGCTTTACGACAGAGCCGGATCTGCTGCCCTGTCTGCCACACATATCCTTCCTGCGATCAATTACCACAAATCATTAAGCGCCGACCGTAATATGTACCTCTCACTCGGGTTCATGGGAGGATGGGTACAGCGCCGGATCGATCGCAGCAAGATAACCACCAACAGCCAGTTTGACGGTGTAGTATTCAACCCCGGTCTTGCTGATGGTGAAAGCTTTACCAAATCTTCCTATTCCTACCTGGACGGTAGTGTAGGTATGACTTTTAACACACAGGTAGGAGAAAATCCCGATAATAATATTTATCTCGGCATTGCATACCATCACTTTAATAAAGCGCCAAGGATATCATTTTACAGTGACCCCCGGTATGAAATGACACCCAAATGGGTAGCTTCCGCCGGGGTAAGGATGAACATGACGGAATATTCTTTCTTTACGGTATATGGAGATTTTTCCAAACAGGGCGCTTATTCAGAAACCCTTGCCGGAGCACTCTATTCAATAAAGCTCGATGATATGGAGAACCCGAGATACATCATACACGGCGGTGGCTTCCTGAGGTGGAAAGACGCCATCATACCCGTAGCCAAGCTGGAGTTCAAACCCATGGCGGTAAGTGTGAGTTATGATGCCAACCTCTCCCAGTTGAAACAGGCCAGTCGCGGAAGAGGGGGTTTTGAACTGGCGCTCACCTATCAAAAATATCTTGACAGGGACAACTCAGACAGGGATGCGGTAAGATGTCCGAGTTTTTAAAATATAAATAAGTACAATTCTATAAATCGAAAGTCGTGTGCTAACAAACAAGAGCTTTTGTTTTTATGGATTGTTTGGATAAAAGGAGACCCCTCATTGCAGGGGTTTTCCTTTTTTATAACTTTCCCGTACCAGCATAATTCATGCACATACTACCGAACAACCTAATCACTTAACTTCGCAATAAATCTAAACAACTATAATTATGGCAATTACAATTGGGCAGCCGGCACCTGGTTTTACCCTGCACGACACAGAAAAGAACAAAGTTTCTCTCAGCGACTATAAGGGCAAGAACGTAGTGCTGCTGTTTTTCCCCCAGGCCTTTACGGGAGTATGTACAAAAGAGCTCTGCGCCATACGCGACGGGCTTGCCGTGTACAACAATCTCAATGCACAGGTATTTGGCATTTCAGTAGATTCTGTTTTCACCCTCGCCAAGTTTAAAGAACTCGAAGGGTACAATTTCCCCCTGCTGAGCGATTTCAATAAAACAGCATCGGAAGCCTACGATACCATTTATCACGACTGGATTCTCGATATGAAAGGTGTATCAAAACGATCCGCTTTTGTAATCGATAAAGACGGTATTGTACAGTACGCCGAAGTGCTTGAAAGCGCCGGCGATCTGCCCAGCTTCGAAAAGGTAGAAGAAACGCTGAAAAGATTGAATTAAGTTTTGGTAACCGGGTTTACCCCGGATTTACCATACCGTACAAACAGTTAACCCCGGGCGAAACTCCGGGGTTAGTTATATGCCGCGGGCCGAAATAGCCGTTCATACCCTATCTTTCAACTTATTCACCCCGTCAAAGCAGCATATCCCATGCCCGGAAGCCTCTTTAGGTAGTCCGGCTCGGGTTATTTCACGCATTTTGACCTTAAGGCATTAATTTTATATCCAAATATGTCATCCGCAATCCCGGGCTACGACATGTCAAATGAACCTGCTAATGAAACTTTTTAATAAAAAACTGCTGCTGTTTGTTGCCCTGCTGGGCAGCACATGGATCACCCTGCAAGCCCAACCCTGCAGCCTGCCGGGTATGACGCCTGCCACTGCCATACCCGTTTGCGGCACACAAATATTCAGGCAGAACACAGTAGTATCCTGTACGGGTACCAACCTGGCCAACAATGCCTGCGCCGGTATTGTAGTAACCACCGATAATTCTTTCTGGTATAAATTCCATTGCTATACCTCCGGTACGCTTGGCTTTCTCATTACCCCGCAGGGGTCCAATACCGACTTTGACTGGGAACTGCTGGATGTAACCGGCCGCAACCTGAACGATATATATACCGATCCGGGTATGCGCGTATCCCTCAACCTCAGCGGTAACCTCGGCACAACCGGTTGTACCGCTGCAGGCACTACCGACGTCAACTGCGAAGGCAATACCTCACGCTTCAACCGCATGGCCAATATCGTGGCAGGTAACGATTACCTCCTCCAGATTGCCAACTGGTCCAATTCAGGCATTGGTTATAACCTCGAATTCATGGGCGGCACTGCCGTTATTGCCGATAATACTACGTCGCTCTTAGCCAGCGCACAGGCCAACTGCGGCTCGCAACAGGAAGTCAGCATAAGGCTTACAAAAGATATCAAATGCAGTTCCCTTACTCCCACCGGCTCTGAGTTTATCCTCAACCCCGGGGGATATGTTCCCTCCGCCGTTATATCCACCTGCCAGCAGGGTACGTTCAGTACAGGCAGCATCACCCTCCAGTTTGCCGCTCCCCTGCCGCCGGGTAACTATACCGTAGAAGTGTTAACCGGGTCCGATGGCAATACCCTGCTTGATCCCTGCGATAATGCTACGCCTGTAGGTACTTCCACTCCCGTTACCATACCTGCCAGGCCAGTTGCAGGCTTTACTACCGCGGGGCCCTATTGTGCAACCCGTACCATTACCTTTACCGATGCATCCAACCCGATAGCCGGTACCATAACAGGGAGCACTTTCAATCCGGGAGATGGCAACCCCGCCTTCAGCCCTGCAACCAGTCCTTTTACCTATACCTATACCACAGCAGGTACCTTTAACCCAACCCTTACCGTAACCAATTCCGGCGGGTGCACCAGTCTGCCATTTACGCTGCCCGTAGTTATTGCGCCATTACCACAGCCCTCTTTTACACATACTGCCGCCTGCCTGCCCAACGGCACGGTTAGCTTTACCAATACTTCTACCATTGCTAATACAGCAACATTAACCTATACCTGGGATTTTGGCGATCCTGCCAGCGGCGGCGCCAACAGCAGCACAGCCACCAACCCAACGCATTTCTTCAGCACACCCGGTCCCTACACCGTAAAGCTCACTGCCAACAGCAGCGATGGCTGCCAGCAGGAAATCAGCCTGCCCATCAATGATATATACGCACAGGCACAAGCCCGGTTTACTGTTGCTCCTGAAAACTGTTTCCAGGCCGCTACCAGCTTTACCAGTACCAGCGATCCCCTTACCGGTAATACCATTGCAGAATGGCATTGGGATTTTGGCAACGGGCAAAGCGCTGTTACCCAGAGCCCTTCTTATACCTATCCCGCACCCGGCACCTATACCGTAAGGCACTGGATAAGAACAGACAAAGGCTGCTACAGCGATACCGCAACTGCTACCGTGGTCATCAACCAGTTGCCCACACCGGCCTTTACAGTAAACGCTCCTTATTGCGCAACGCGCTCCATCAGCTTTACAGATGCATCAGTACCCAACTCAGGCACCATTACAACATGGCTCTGGAACTTTGGCGATGGTAATACTTCGAACGCTCAGAACCCCACGCACACCTATGCTGCCGCAGGCACTTACACCGTAACCCTGCAGGTAACTACCAGCAAGGGCTGTACAAATATTGCCGCACAGCAGATCATTAATGTTTCCGTTCTGCCCCTTCCCGGCTTTATCATACCCGAAGTATGCGTAACAGATCCCTTCGCCATATTTACAGATACATCGAAAGTCATACCCGGCACCATTACCGGCTGGCTCTGGAACTTTGGCGATCCCGCAAGCGGCGTTAACAATACCTCTACCCTGCAAAACGGCCAGCATCACTATGCTACAGCCGGTAACTATACAGTAACACTCACCGCAACCAGCAACAGTGGTTGCGCTGCAACAGTAAGCTCCCCGATAACCATCAATGGCGATGTGCCCGTGGCCGATTTTAACCCCATCAACCCCACCGGGCTCTGTGCGAATGATTCAGTACGCATACAGGATGCCTCTACCGTAAATATTGGTAATATCGTAAGGGTACATATCTACTGGGACAATACTGGCGCTCCTAATACTTTTGAAGCAGACGAAACACCTGCCCCCGGTAAGATCTACAGCCATAAGTACCCTACTTTCCAAAGTCCGCTGGTGCGCACCTATACCATACGGTACAGGGCATTCAGTGGTACAGTTTGTATAGACGACAGGATAAAGACCATTAATATAAATGCCTCACCCGTTGCAGCATTTAGCACTGTACCACCCGTATGTCTCGATGCCTCGCCCTTCCTTATTACGCAGGCTTCCGAAACAGGAGGCGTACCCGGCACCGGCACTTTTACCGGCCCGGGCGTGTCAACCGCAGGTATATTTAATCCCGCTGCCGTTGGGCCGGGTACCTACCGTATTCTTTATACCTATACCTCCACCACCGGTGGTTGTACAGATACCATCAGCAATACCATTACCGTACTGGAGCCCCCCGTTGCAGGCTTTGGCATAAGCACACCGCTTTGCGAAACACGCGCGGTAACGTTTACAGACAACTCTACGCTGCCACCCGCTTCCGGCATCCTGTCTACCAGGCACTGGAACTTTGGCGATGGAAGCCCGGTAGTGGTAAACAATACCAACGCTGCGGTTACGCATACCTACAACACATGGGGTAACTATACCGTGAGCCTTTTTGTAATGACCAGCAATGGCTGCATAAGCACAGTAAAAACACAAAACATTACGGTTAATCCACTGCCCAGGCCCAACTTTACCCTGCCCGCAAGCCTCTGCTTACCCAATGCCAATGCACTGTTTACCAATACAAGCACCATTGCCGATGGTACTGAAAACAGCTTCACCTATGTGTGGAATTTCGGTGAAGCCGGCAGCCCTGCCAATACTTCAACAGCGAAGAACCCCACACACTGGTACACCAGCACAGGGCCGTTCGATGTGAACCTGCAGGTAACAAGCGGAGCAGGTTGTGTAAAAGATACCACCATCAGCCTTACTACCATACACCCGCAACCCAGGGCTGCATTCACACCCAGTACAACAGGTGTATGTATCGGTGCACCCGTAACACTTACCGATCAGAGTAACGGCGCAGATGGCACCATTGACAGTTGGCACTGGAACCTCGACAACGGTACAACAAGGTCAACGCAAAATGTTATTTATACCTACCCTGCCGCGGGTACTTACAACATCAGCCTTTATATCATCAACAGCCACGGCTGCCACAGCGATACACTGCCGCAGACCTTCACCGTACACCCCTATCCCGTAGTAAATGCCGGGCCCGATAAGTTCATACTCGAAGGAGACGTTGCACTGTTGCAATCTGCCGTTACCGGTAACGACCTGCAATACCTCTGGACACCCAACCGTTATTTCGTAAGCAGTAATACCATAGATACGCCGATGGTCAGGGGCGTACAAGATATTACCTATACCCTTACGGTTACCGGCCGGGGAAGCTGCACCGCAAGCGATGAAGTGTTTGTAAAAGTGCTGCGTGCCCCCGAAATACCCAATACGTTTACACCCAACAATGATGGTATAAATGATTTCTGGCAGATCAGGTACTTACAGGATTATCCCGATAATAAGGTACAGGTCTTTACCCGCACAGGACAATTGGTATTTGAAAGCAGGCGGTACACCCAACCCTGGAATGGTACCCTTAATGGCAAAACCATACCTGCCGATACTTACTACTACATCATCGAGCCGGGCAGCGGCCGTAAACCGATCACCGGTTTTGTAACGCTGATTAAGTAGGGGAGATTAAAAACGAAGACGTGCAGAGTCCTCTCCGGCAGTTTTGCGATTATTCTCAATACAATAGCGTAATGAGCTGTATTGTATTATAAATTTAAAGACAGCCATTAATACTTCAAAAGTTTGCAAATTTTTGCTTAAAAAGGCCGTTATACGGAAGGTCGTTATTATAAATAATCGTATATATTAAAAAGCGTTAGTATTCACCCCCTGAAAACACTCCCAAATCAAATCAATATTATTTTTTAAATTTGGGTATGGAAGCATTGAAAATAGAAATATTAAACCCTAAGGCTTTGCAACTTATAAAAGGAATGCAGGATTTAGAGCTTATCAAAGTCAGCAATGAACCTGCATCCGCAGTGAAAACATACCTCAAAAAAATGAGACAGAATTCTGCTTCCGCGCCTGGCACAGATGAAATCGCCAAAATAGTTAAAGAAGTGAGAGTGAAGCGTTATGCCAAAAAGTAAATCGCTTAGACTTATTATTGACACCAACCTTTGGATAAGTTTTATTATATCCAATAAATTAGTCCTTCTGGATTCTATCTTATTTGCTGGCAGCACAAAACTTCTTTTCAGTAAAGAACTCATCACTGAAATCCAGGAAACCATCAAAAAACCAAGACTGAAAAAATACTTTGGCACGAATGCGCTTGAGCAAATGTTTTCCGCATTTGAACCATATATCGATCTTATAGAAGTAAAAAGCATTGTTACTATTTGCAGAGACCCCAATGATAATTTTTTACTCGCTCTTGCCAAAGATGGCAAAGCTGACTATTTAATCACAGGTGATAAAGACTTACTCGAACTTAAAAAAGTTGGTAAAACAAAAATTAAAACGGTTACCCACTTTATTGAGGAGAAGAAAGACAACCGATAACAGGCAGATTGGTCATACAGCAGGGGACGGAATACAAATGCCGATCCTGTTATAAGCCATAATCATTAGCAGTAATTTTACAGACTATAAAAAAAATTTACAGAAACAGCATGCGCACAATCATATTGACAATAGCTTTTATTCTTTCTCTGACAAATAGCTTTGCACAGACAACAGATAGCAATTTGCAAATCACCCGCCTCACCGGCGACTTTTATATTTTTACAACATACAATTTGTATAAGGGAGACAAAATACCGGCCAATGGGATGTACCTCGTTACCTCAAAAGGTGTTGTTTTATTTGATACCCCCTGGGACACCACACAGTTCAAACCCCTGCTTGACAGTATAAAACTAAGACACAATAAATCTGTTGTACTTTGTATTGCGACACATTTTCATGACGATAAAACAGCAGGGCTCGAATATTACAGGCAGCAGGGAATCAAAACCTACACTACTGTTCTTACAGATGAATTAAGTAAAAAGAACAATAAGAAAAGGGCTGAATTCCTGATCGCAAAGGATACCGTTTTCAATATCGGAAAATATTCTTTTGAAACATATTACCCCGGGCAGGGACATGCTCCGGACAATATCATCATCTGGTTTAAGCAACAAAAAATTCTCTACGGAGGTTGTCTAATAAAAAGTGTTGAAGACGAAGACCTGGGTTATTTAGGAGATGCAAATAAGACAGAATATGCCTCCACCATAAAAAAAGTTCAGAAAAAATGTCAGCAACCCAAATATGTTA